>NZ_JBIWPF010000009.1:216733-311129 GCF_044768125.1 Streptomyces sp. NPDC101166 | reverse complement strand
CCACGCTCGAACCGAACTCGCGCGGGAGGTGCCCCCATCGCCGCCGCGAGCCCCGCCCTCCGGGCGGACGACGCTACTTTCGAAACACGCCCTAGCCGCCGCCCGGGGCCGCTGATCACCGAATCGCTATAGTGCGGAGGTGACGACGAACGGCCCCGCATCCCGGCGACCGGGCATGGGAACGGCCTCCTCGCTGCGCCTGGCCCTCCGGATCGTCAACACGGCCCTGGACCGTGAAGCCTCCGGCCGGGGCGGCTTCAACGTCAGCCGGCTCGCCGACGAGGTCGGCGTCGAGCGGAGCAAGGCCTCACGCACCATCCAGGACCTGTGCGACAAGGGCTTCCTGGAACGCCGTGACGACTCGACGCTCCGTGCCGGCAGCGCCTTCTTCGCCACGGCCGCGTCCCTGCACCCCGGCCTGCTCGGCCGCAGCCGCCCGCTCCTGCGCCGCCTGGCCGTCGAGCACGGCGCCGGCGCACGGCTCTCCGTCCGCGACGGCGTCCAAGTCCGGCTGCTGCGCGCCGAGTCCGCGGCGGGCCTCGCCCAGGAGTGGCCGGGCGGGGCGAGTCTGGTCACCCCGTGCTGGTGCACGGGCGCCGGCCGCGCGCTGCTTCTCGACCACACCGCCGAGGAGATCACCGATCTGCTCGACGGCTACGAACTGATCGGCGTCGGCGGCCCCGACGCGGCCCACTCGGCGCGGGAGGTCGCCGCAGCCAACGACCGTGACCGCGTCCGTGGCGTCGTCGCGGCGCATGGTGAGTTCGAACACGGCGTCACCGAGTACGCCGTCCCCGTGCGCGACGCCGCCGGACACATCAGGGCCGCCGTGTCGGTCGTCGGCAGACAACAGGACCTGACGGCCGACGAGCGGACGATCCACACCGACCTCAAGGCCGCGGCGACAGCACTCGCGGAACACCTCGACGGCGACGACACGCCGCGCTAGGTGTGCTGTCCGGACGAGTCGGGTGATGCAACCGGCTGGTGTGGGAGCCCGGGGCCCGGAGGCGGGCTGCGACCCGCCGAGTGCGTCGGTCGCCGCGACCGCTCGTCGCGCGATGCGTCAGCGCATGTCCGCCGCATCGAGCAGGACGGCCACGGTGGGAGCCAGGAGCCCTGTCGGTGTGTCGGCTTTGATCCCCGCGCGGGCGCTGGCGCCGTCGAAGACCAGGATCAGCTGCCGGGCCAGCAGGTCCGGGTCGTTCGCCCCGCCCCGTTCGGCCTCGGTGCGGAAGAAGGCTGTCAGGTTCTCCTTGACCCGGTGGGCGACCCGGCTCGCGGGGTGGTCCGGGTCTTTGAGCTCGATCTGCGCGACCAGGTATCGGCAGCCCTGGAAGTCGGGTGAGACCGCCTGCGATTCCGCCTGTGCGAAGACGTGCAGGATCCGCTCGCGGGGTGGACGGTTGTCGTCCGCCGCGGGAAGCAGAGTCGTCACATAGGCGGAGGCGTGTTCCTCCAGGCTCGCCGCCAGCAGTGCGCCTTTGCTCTCGAACATCTGGTACATGGAGCGTTTCGACACCCCCGCCGCCTTGCACAGCGCGTCGACGCCGATGTTGACGCCGTCTCGGTAGCTGAGCGCGGCCGCTGCCTCAAGCAGTCGCTCTCGGGAGCTTGACTTCGCTTCGGTGGTCATACGGCGAGGTTAACTCGATTCCGGCCCACTGAAAACCGATCGGTTTACAGTGCTCGGCCGCCGCCCCCCATGGACGGCGTGCCCATCGGCCTCGGGCATTCAGCCCCCACCGTGGTCGGGCGCAGGGAGCTCCCGCCACGGTGGATTCAGGCTCAGTGGGCGATCACGGGCTCGCCCTCCGACGGCGCCAGAGGCCTGTTCGGTATCAGGAGCGCCGAGAGGACGGCACCGACCACGAAGAACCCGGCCCCCCACGCCAAGGTGGCCGTGTAGCCCTCGACCCCGGCCCGGGCCGTGGTCAGTGCGCCCGGCCGGTGCGAGGACAGGTAGTCGGTCGTGGCCGACGAGGCGACGGTGGTCAGCAGTGCCGTGCTGATCGAGCCGCCCACCTGCTGGCCGGTGTTGATCAGCGCCGAGGCGACGCCCGAGTCCTCGTGACGAATGCCTGAGGTCGCGCCCTGGAACGCGGTGTTCATCACCCCGCCGAGGCCGAGCCCCAGCAGGATCATGCCGGGCATGATGTCGGCGACGTAGGTGCTGTCCAGCCCGAGCCGGGTCAGCAGGGCCATGCCGGATGCGGCCACCAGGAAGCCGGCGCTGACCACGATCTTGGGGCCGACCCTGGGCAGCAGCAGCGCAGGCGCGGTGGTCGACGCGGCGACGATGCCACCGACCATCGGCAGGAAGGCCAGACCGGTCTTGATCGGCGAGTAGCCGATGCCGGCCTCCAGGTAGTAGGTCAGGAACAGGAAGATCGAGAACATCCCCATGCCGATGACGAACACCGCCAGGAACGAACCACCACGGGTGCGGTGCAGCACGAGCCGCAGCGGCAGCAGCGGATGCGCGACCCTGGACTCCAGCCAGACGAACACCGCGAGCAGCACCACGCCGGCGGTCAGGGAGCCGAGGGTGACCGGGTCGGTCCAGCTGGTGGATTCGACGTGCGCGAACCCGTAGACGACGGCGAACAGCGCCGCGCTCACCGCGACGGTGCCGGGAATGTCGAGTGCGGGTCGCTCGGTGGCCACCGGCTTGGCCAGCAGCAGCACCGCACCGACCAGCGCGACGGCCGCGAAGACGACGTTGACGTACATCACCCAGCGCCACGACGCCCATTCGGTGAGCATGCCGCCGAGCAGCAGCCCGACCGCGCCGCCTGCACCGGCCAGCGCGCTGAAGACGCCGAACGCCTTCGGCCTCTCGGCCGGGTCGGTGAAGGTCACGCTGAGCAGTGAGAGTGCCGCGGGCGCGAGCAGCGCGGCGAAGAGCCCTTGGGCCACACGTGCCGTGACGAGGATGCCGAAGCTGCCCGCCGCGCCGCCGAGGACGGACGCGCCCGCGAAACCGATCAGGCCGGTCACGAAGGTCGTACGCCGGCCGAACAGGTCACCGAGCCGGCCGCCGAGCAGCAGCAGGCTGCCGAACGCCAGGGCGTAACCCGTGATGACCCACTGCCGGTCGCCGTCGGTGAAGCCGAGGTCGTGTTGGGCCGCGGGCAGCGCGATGTTCACGACGGTCGCATCGAGCGTGACCATGAGCTGCGCCGTGCCCAGCACGACGAGCACCCACCAGCGCACGGCGTGTGAGCCGCGGCGGCCCGAGTCTGTTTTTCCGGAGGCGGGTGCCCCGCGGTCGTAGGCGGTACTCACTGTTCCCCTTGGTCGTCGGTCATCGGCCCCCAGGGATGGAAACCGATCTGTTTCCACTCAGGTAAACAGATCGGTTTCCATGGCGCAAGCGCGGGTCAACGGCGTGCGACCGGCGCCGAACGTCGCGGCGTGGCTGCCCTGGTGGATCGGAGGCCACTTGGGCTTGCACTCGAAAACCGATCGGTTTACCTTGATGGAAACCGATCGGTTTTCAAACTGTGGAGAGAGTCATGACCGCTTTGAAGGGCGCGAACGTCTTCGTCACCGGCGGCAGCCGCGGCATCGGCAAGGCCCTGGTGGAGGAGCTGTACGCGCGCGGCGCCGGCAAGGTCTACGCCACGGCCCGCGACCCGCGCACCGTCACGCACCCGGACGCCGTCCCGGTGGCACTGGAGGTCACCGACCCGGCTTCCGTGGCTGCGGCCGCCGCGCGGGCGGGGGACGTCACCGTGCTGATCAACAACGCCGGCGCCTCGGTCGGCGCCTCCTTCCTCGATGCCCCGCTCGACGACGTACGCCGGGAGTTCGAGACCAACTTCTACGGCCCGCTGCTGGTCACCCGCGCCTTCGTGCCGGTCATCGAGCGCAACGGCGGCGGACACCTCCTCAACGTGCACTCGGTGCTCTCGTGGATCGCCCTCGGCGGCTCCTACAGCGCCTCCAAGGCGGCCTTGTGGTCGCAGACCAACTCCCTGCGCCTGGAGCTCCAGCCGCGCGGCATCGCCGTCACCGGACTGCACGTGGGCTACGTCGACACCGACCTGGCGGCAGGCGTCGACGCGCCCAAGTCCGACCCGCGTGACGTGGCCGCTCTCGCCCTCGACGGCATCGAGACGGGCGCCTACGAGGTGCTCGCCGACGACATCTCGCGCCAGGTCAAGGCGGGCCTGGCCGGCGAACTGGCCGGACTCTACGCCCAGCTGGCGAAGTAGCCCCTTCACACACAAGGAGTAGGCGAGATGCCCAGCCGCGAGTCACGCCCCACGATCCACATCCCGGGGGCCACGAGCCACACCATCGCCCCGCGAGCGGGACGTGCCGGTCGCGAGGGCGCCCTGCGCTACCTCAAGGCGGGCACCGGCGCCCCCCTGGTCCTGCTGCACACCGTGCGCACCCAGGCGGAGCACTTCCGCCACCTCGTCCCGCTGGTCGCGGACCGGTACACCGTCTACGCGCTCGACCTGCCGGGGATGGGCTACTCCGAGATCGTGCCCGGGGCGTCGTACGACGAACCGGCCATGCGCGCGGGCGTCGAGCGGCTCCTGACCGAACTCGACCTGCATGACGTGACGTTGGCCGGGGAGTCCATGGGGGCGGTGCTGGCCCTGACCACCGCGGCCGAACTCCCGGAGCGGGTACGACGCGTCGTCGCGGTGAACGCCTACGACTTCCGCGGCGGAATAGCGAGGTCGAGCCTCCTCGCCCGCGTGGTGGTCGGCGGCGTCCTCGCGCCTGGCGTGGGTCCCGTGATCGCCGGGGTCGAGCCCAAGCCCGCCCTGCGCAAGATCCTTCAGGGCGGCCTCGGCGACAAGAGCGCGCTGCGCGAGGACTACGTGGACGAACTCCTTCAGGTGGGCGCCGGCCCCGGCTACCCGGCCGTCGCCCGCGCCGTGTACCAGGCCCTGCCCAGCCTCATCGCGGCCCGCTCGCGCTACCCCGGGATCAAGGCGCCCGTCCACCTCGTCTACGGGGAAAAGGACTGGTCCCGCCCCTCGGACCGAGAAGCCGACAGGCAACTGCTTCCGGCCGCCGACTTCACCCAGATCCCCGAGGCGGGCCACTTCATCGCCCTCGAACGCCCCGACGCACTGGCCGACCTGCTCAACGCGGTGGCCTGACCCCCGGAACCGCCGACCCGAGCTCGGCATCACAGCGCCCTGGTCACTCATGCAGGGTGCCTGACCCCGACGGCAGTGATCGGGGGGTGAGCGGTGGTGCCGGGGATGGTCTCGCCGGTGGTGCGTCTCTTGAAAGGACACATCATGAAAATATCCGTCATAGGCGCCGGAGCGATCGGCGGCAACCTCGCCCACAAGCTCGGCGCAGCCGGTCACGACGTCCAGGTGGCCGACGCCCGCGGGCCCGAGGCCGTCGCGCCCGAGGTGTTGGAGACCGGCGCCCGCGCCGTCGCTCTTGACGACGCGGTCAAGGACAGGGACGCCGTCATCCTGGCCATCCCCTTCGGAGTGGCGGGACAACTGGCCGATCTCTTCGCCTCCGTCCCCGCGGAGACGGTGGTCGTCGACACCTCCAACTACTACCCGCACCTCAGCGGACGGATCCAGGCGGTGGAGGACGGCGCCATGGAGAGCGTGTACACCTCCGAACTCCTGGGGCGCCCCGTGGTCAAGGCATGGAACGCCGCCCTGGCCGGAACCCAGCGCACGAAGGGCGTCCCGGCGGGCACTCCGGGCCGCATCGCCCTCCCTGTCGCCGGCGATTCCGAGGAAGCGAAGCGGGTGGCCGTGCGCCTGGTGGACGACACCGGCTTCGACCCCTACGACGCGGGAGCGCTGGCCGACTCCTGGCGCCAGCAGCCGATGGGCCCCGCCTACTGCACCGAACTGACCCTGGACGAACTGCCGGCAGCCCTGGCCGCAGCCGACCGCGTCAAGGATGCGGCCGTCCGCGACAGCATGGCGGAGCGCTTCGCCGCCCTCGGCGCCGATCCCACCCTGGAGGACGTCGTCGAGATGAACCGCGCCGCCCACAGGTGACCGCGCCTGCCGCCGGCCCGCGGCGCACACCGCGCACGAGGAGTCCCCGGAGCATCCGGCACGGACGGGGCACGGCTGTGGCACGACCTTCAGGCACAGTTTTTCCCGGATCTCACTGCGGTGCCACAGGCCATGCGATGATCGCCAGGCGATCGAAGGGCCGTCAACTCGGCGCGAGAAACGGTCGCTTCGAGCCGCACCATTGCAGCCGATCGACGAAAGGCCATCCGTGCGCAGGCTCGTCTACTACATAGCCACCACGCTCGACGGTTTCATCGCCGGGCCGGACGGCGCCGATCCCACCGGCCCGAACGGCTTCTGGCCGATCCCCGATGACTACCTCCAGCACATCGTCACCGAGTACCCGGAGACGCTGCCCGCCCCAGCCCGGGCGGCACTGTCCGTCACGGCCGAAGGAACACGCTTCGACACCGTCCTCGAAGGACGGCGCACCTACGAGATCGGCCTCGCGGCCGGGATCACCGACGCTTACCCTCACCTGCGTCATCTCGTCTTCTCACGAACCCTGTCCGAGAGCCCGGCCCCTGCCGTCGAACTGGTAGCCGACGATCCGGTGGCCAAGGTAAGGGAGTTGAAGCAAGAGGGCGGCAAGGACATCTGGCTCATCGGGGGCGCGGAGCTGGCCGATGCCCTGTACGCCGAGATCGATCAACTGATCCTCAAGGTGGGGTCCCTGACCATCGGCGCGGGGATCCCGCTCTTCTCCCGGAAGGCCACCTTCGACCCCTGTCGCTGGGAACTCACCGACCACACCGTCTTGAAGAGCGGAGCGCTGTTCCTCACCTACACGCGCGTCGCCGACCAAGCGTGAGCTTCGGGGTGTCGCGGCTTCGGCCCGAGTGACCACGGCCCCGTGAGCTTCCGGCGTCGGGCAGTCTGTGGACCTGCCCGGTAGATGCCCCGCAAGGACGCGATGGTCCACGCCGGCCAGTCCTCCGAGGCGGCCACGCTGATCTGTCAGCACTCCGACGACCGACAGCAGCAGGTTGCAGCCGGCCTCGCAGTCTGCTGCTGGTTGAGGACTCGTTGGGCCTCGATGCGCACGAGGCCGATGCGCACGAGGGCGATGCGCACGAGGGGCACGAGGGCGCGGGGCGCGCCCCGCGCCCCGCGCCGTGCGGAGCGCCGGCGCCTTCGGGCCGGAGGCCGCCGCCGTGAGGCGCCCCTCCGGGCCGCCCACCATCCCGTCCGTCCCGCGCCCGCCGGCCCCCTCGCGCCCGGCCACGGCGACGGTCTTCCCCCGCACCGCCCGCTCACGCCCGCTTCGAACGGTTCCGCGGCCACGACCGCCGCACCCACCCCGCCCGATCGCCCGTCCCCCCGCCGTCGGCGTCGCCTTCCTCCGGACCCGCCGGACCCGCCCGCCGGCGGCCCTCGAGCCGTCGGGGCCGCCCGACGCGCCCGCGCCCAACGACTCCGCCTCCCTCACGGGGCGGCCGGCGGGGGAGGGCCGGGAGCGGCCCGGCCGACCGGCCGACCCCTTCGGCTCGCCGTCCTCCGCGAGCCCGGTGAAGCCCGCTCGTATCAAAACGGCAACAGAGGAGGAGCCCGCCGAGGAGTCGGACGAAGGGGTCTAGGCGGTACCTGAGACGGACGCCCCGGCCGCCGAGAGCTCGCCCGCGGAGCTGTCGGCGGCCGCTTTACCGGACCGGTGCCGAGGCCCCCCTCGACCGCTCCGACCGGCTGGATTCCCGTGTTCACACTGGGCGTGGGGCTGGCTCTGGTGGGCGTCGGCATCGGCTTTCTCGGGGTGCGGACGCGCCGCCGCTGAGCGGCTCGCGACGGCCCGGGTCCCTCTTGAGTCGGACCTCCGGCGTCCGCCTCAGGACGCTTGTCCACCCGGACTTACTCGGTATACATACTCGGTATGTCCATCCGCCACGGGCTTCTCGCCCTCCTGGAACACGGCCCGCGCTACGGCTCACAGCTTCGTACGGAGTTCGAGTCCCGCACCGGCTCCACCTGGCCGCTCAACGTGGGTCAGGTCTACACGACGCTCAGCCGGCTTGAACGCGACGGCATGGTCGTGCAGGACGGCGAGGACGAGGCCGGCCACCCGCTCTACGCGATCACCGACAACGGTCGCGTCGAACTTCGCAGCTGGTTCGAGAACCCCGTCGACCGCACCAGCCCGGCCCGTGACGAGCTGGCCATCAAGCTGGCCATGGCCGTCGGGGCGCCCGGGGTCGACATCCGTGACGTCATCCAGTCCCAGCGCCGGCACACCGTGAAGGCCATGCAGGACTACACCCGGCTGAAGGCGCAGGCCCTCACCGCCGTGGAGAAGAACGGGGCCCGGGAGCGGGACGACATCGCCTGGCTCCTCGTCCTGGAGCAGCTGATCTTCCAGACCGAGGCCGAGGCGCGCTGGCTCGACCACTGCGAGTCCCGGCTGATCCGTCTCTCGTCGACCGCCCCGGCGGGGCCGGAGCCGGCCTCGCCGGGAGCGGCGGGGACGGGGGCGCGGGCGGGGGCCGGGGCAGAGGGGGCCGCACGCCACCGCCCGTGATGTCCGCCCTTCACGACCGGCCCTGAGCACCCGAACGACCAGGATCCACAGGGCCGACCGAGTCCACCGGCTCCACCCGACCCACCCGTACCACCTGAAGACTCCGAACCACCCGACCAGACCCATACCGTACGCACGGCACCGCCGACGACCGTCCGTCGCACCGACGACCGTCCGTCGCACCGACGTCCGGCCGTTCACCGGCGTACGCCCGAGGGGGAACCATGTCCACACAGCAACAGCCCGTGCTGCGTCTGCAGAACCTGACCCGCGTCCACGGCTCCGGCGCCACCGAGGTGCACGCCCTGCGCGGCATCGACCTCGACGTCCACCCCGGTGAACTCGTCGCCGTCATGGGCCCGTCGGGCTCCGGCAAGTCCACCCTGCTCACCATTGCCGGCGGCCTCGACACCCCCACCTCCGGGCAGGTCTTCGTCGAGGGCACCGACGTCACCGCCCTCGGCATCAAGGGGCTCGCCGCCCTGCGCCGTCGCAGCATCGGCTACGTCTTCCAGGACTACAACCTCATCCCGGCCCTCACCGCCGCCGAGAACGTGGCCCTGCCCCGCGAACTGGACGGCATATCGGCCCGCAAGGCCCGCACCGAGGCCCTCGCCGCCCTCGGCGAGATGGACCTCGGCCATCTCGCCGACCGGTTCCCCGACGAGATGTCCGGCGGCCAGCAGCAGCGCGTGGCCATCGCCCGCGCCCTCGTCGGCGACCGCCGGCTCGTCCTCGCCGACGAGCCCACCGGCGCCCTCGACTCCGAGACCGGCGAGTCCGTGCTGGCCCTGCTGCGCTCCCGCTGCGACGCCGGAGCCGCCGGCATCATGGTCACCCACGAGCCGCGGTTCGCCGCCTGGGCCGACCGGGTCGTCTTCCTGCGGGACGGCGCCGTCGTCGATCAGACCGTACGCAGCGACGCCGAGTCGCTCCTGACCGGCCGGGCGGCCCAGCGGTGACGACCTGGTTCCACTCCTGGCGGGCCGCGGTCCGCATCGCCCGCCGTGACGCCTGGCGTTCCAAGGGCCGCAGCTTCCTCGTCCTCGCCATGATCGCGCTGCCGATCCTGGGCGTGAGCGCCCTGGACCTGACCGTGCGCAGCGCCGAACTCACCCCCGCGCAGCGGATGGAGCGCACCCTGGGTGCCGCCGACGCTCGCTTCTCCGACGCCCGGACGGCCGGCGTGGCCATCCTGCAGGACCCCAGCGGCGAGCAGCACACCCCGGCCGGGGACTACGACTCGCCGGGCAAGTCCTGGCCCGACGGCCCGACCGATGTCACCAAGACCATCCCGGCCGGTTCGACGGTGTTGACCGACAGCAGGGGCAGCGCCAAGCTGACCACCAGTCACGGTCTGCTCCAGACCGAGGTACGTGAGCTGGCCGCCGCCGATCCCGTCGCCCGGGGCATCATGCGGCTGCAGGAGGGCCGCTTCCCCGAAAAGAACGACGAGATCGCCGCGACCACCCGGTTCCTGGAGAGCAGCGGGCTGTCCGTCGGCTCCACCCTCACCGCCCGCGGCTTCGACCGCACCTATGTGATCAGCGGCTCGTACGAGCTGCCCAGCGACCTCACGGCACAGCAGGTCGACGCCCTGCCGGGGGCCTTCCTCGCGCCGTACGCCAAGGCGGTCGAGAAGGCCGGACTGCCGAAGCCCGACGTCTCCACCACCTACCTGGTGAAGAAGTCCGGTGGTTTCACGTGGAACACGGTCCAGGCGATCAACGCCAAGGGCGTCCTGGTCACCTCGCGCGCCGTGGCCCTCGACCCGCCCGCCGACTCCGAGGTGCCGCTCTACCAGAAGGAAAGCTGGGCCAACTACGCGAGCAGCGGGGCCGCCGACGCCGCCGCGCTCGCCGCCGTGGGCACGGTCGTCGGCCTGGCGATGCTGGAGATCTGCCTGCTCGCCGGTCCCGCCTTCGCCGTCGGTGCCCGTCGTTCCCGCCGCCAGCTGGGCCTCGTCGGCGCCAACGGCGGTGCCCGCAGCCACATCCGGGCCATCATGCTGAGCGGCGGCCTCGTCATCGGCGTCGCGGCGGCCCTGGTCGGCACGGTCCTCGCCCTGATCCTGACCTTCGCCCTCCAGCCGTTCCTCGAGGACTACCTGGGGCAGCGGTTCGGCGGCTTCAACGTCAAGCCGCTGGAACTGCTCGCCATCGCCGCGCTCGCCGTCCTCACCGGCCTGCTCTCCGCGATCGTCCCGGCCGTCACCGCCTCCCGGCAGACCGTCCTGGCCTCCCTCACCGGCCGTCGCGGTGTGCGCCGCAGCAACCGCGTGCTGCCGCTGATCGGCCTCGGCGCCTTCCTGCTCGGCGCGGCCATCGCCCTGTACGGCTCGGTCGTCTCCGACCAGTTCATCCTGGTCGCGGGTGGCTCGGCCATCGCCGAGCTGGGTGTGGTCGCCATGACGCCCGCCCTGGTCGGCCTGTTCGGCCGGGCCGGCCGCTGGCTGCCGCTCTCGCCGCGTCTCGCCCTGCGGGACGCCGTCCGCAACCGGGGCCGTACGGCACCCGCTGTCGCCGCCGTCCTTGCCGCCGTCGCGGGCAGCGTCGCCGTCTCGACGTACGCCGCGAGCCGCGACGCCCAGAGTCTGGCCGAGTACCGGGCCAGCCTGCCGCACGGGGCCGTCGCCGCGCTCGTCACCGAGGAGGGCGGCCGGGACGTCCCCGAGGTCCGCGACGCCGTGCAGCGGACGCTGCCCGTCGACGTCCGCGCCGACGTGTTCCGGATCGCCGTCGGCAAGCCCGGCTGCGCCCCGTACGGCGAGGGCGAGGGCTGTGGCCGCTTCGAGGTCGTCATCCCGCCGGCCAACGAGTGCCCGCTGTGGGTCAGCACCCCCGACGGCTCCGACCCGGCGGAGAAGTACACCAAGGAGCAGCGGCGCGCGCTCGCCAAGGACTGGCGCTGCCTCTCGCGCGACGGCAACGGCATCTACGTCGAGGGTGGTCTCCTCATCGCCGACGCCCCGCTCCTGAAGGTCCTCGGCATCGACGACCCGGGCGCGGCCAAGGCCCTCGCCGACGGAAAGCTCCTCAGCTTCCACAAGCCCCAGGTCGACAGGAACGGCACCGTCGGCATCAAGCTGATCACCGACCCGAAGGCCGCCGACCACGCCGCCGAACAGAACAAGCCGGTCCCGGGCGAGCTGAAGTCCTTCCCCGCCTACCAGGTGGCCGGCTCGCCCGAGTCCTACGGACTGCAGAGCGTGCTCAGCCCCGCCGCCGCCAAGGCCGCCCGGCTGACCACCGTCCCTCTCGGCGCCTTCTTCAGCACCGACCGGATGCCCAGCACCGAGGAGCGGCAGAAGCTCGACGCCGAGATCGCCAAGCTCGGCAGCGACGTCGAGCTCACCGTGGAGCAGGGCTGGGTCGACGAGAACGGGCTCGTCCTGCTCGCGCTGACCGTCTTCGCCGGCCTGGTCACCATCGGTGCGGCCGGCATCGCCACCGGTCTC
Source organism: Streptomyces sp. NPDC101166 (assembly GCF_044768125.1). Taxonomy (NCBI): domain Bacteria; kingdom Bacillati; phylum Actinomycetota; class Actinomycetes; order Kitasatosporales; family Streptomycetaceae; genus Streptomyces; species Streptomyces sp. NPDC101166. Next base: position 299,137 of record NZ_JBIWPF010000009.1, on the reverse strand, counting down.
GCCCAGGCCGACGCGGAGGCCGATCTCAAGACGCTCGCCGCGGTCGGCGCCCCGCCCCGGGTGCGCCGCACGCTCAGCGGCTTCCAGTGCGGTGTGGTCGCCGCGATGGGTGTGGTCCTCGGCTCGGCTGCCGGTGTCCTGCCCGCGGTCGGGCTGCGGCTCACCGAGGAGCGCGAGCAGATGCGCTTCTACCAGGAGGCTCTCGACAAGGGCTGGGGCGGCGCCGGTGACGCTCCGCCGTACGTGCCGATCGTCGTCCCCTGGGAGACACTCGCCGCCCTCCTGGTGGCCGTGCCCCTCGGCGCCGCCCTGCTGGCCGCGCTGGTGACCCGCTCGCGCGGGGCGCTGGCCCGCCGCGCCGCGCACTGAGCCTCCGTTGCCGGACCGTGCCCCGGACGAGGGTGGATCACCCTCGTCCGGGGCACACCGTGTGGGAAACGCCGGAAACGCGGGGCATCGGCGGCAGCCGGCCGGTGAAGTGCTCGAGAGGGTGCAACCGAGCGATGACGGCATCGCGCTCCGCCTCCGCCACTGATACATCAATCCGGTACATGGACTACTCTTGGTACATGTCCATGAAGCGCACCAACGTCTACGCGGACCCCGAGGACCTGGCCATCATCAAGGAGGCCGCCAAGCGTCGAGGTATAAGCGAGGCCGAGATCATCCGCCAGGGCATCCACCTTGCAGCCATGGCGAACCGGGTCTGGGACGAGCCGCTGTTCTCACGCACCTTCGAGGGGCCGGGGCATACGCTGTCCAAGCCGGAGATCCGCGACACGGTCACCGAGGCCGTCCGGCGTGAGACCGGATCGGGCTCCGGATCCGCCGCGTGATCATTGTCATCGCCGATACGTCCGGCCTGCTGGCGGCCCTGGACTCGGCTCACCCCGAACACCGGGCGGCGAACGAGGCCATCATGGCGGCGGGCCTGCTGGTCATGTCCCCGCTCCTGCTGGCCGAACTGGACCACGTGGCGACGCGTGAACTCGGCAGGGAGGCTGCCCTCAGCGCGGTCGACGACCTGCGCCGCTGGATGAGCCGGGGCCGTGTCGTCATGCCGGAGATCACGGAGGACCACCTGGGCGCCGCCCAGTCCGTCCGTGTCCGCTACCGCGCGCTGGACCTCGACCTCGCCGACGCGGTGAACGTGGCCCTCGCCGCCGACTACGACACGGACGCGATCCTGACCCTCGACCGACGATACTTCCGGGCCGTACGCCCGTTGGGCCGCTACAAGGCGTTCCGGGTGCTCCCCGACGACCTTCCCCTCTGACGCAGGACCCTCGGCAGTCAAGTACTCGTTCCCGCTGTTCCCCGCTCTGGTGCGGTTGTCGTGCGGGCTGCCTCAGACTGGGTGCCGGAGGACGCCTGCGACTTCCTTCGGCGGCGGCATCGATGCCATCGCTCCGACAGCTCCCCGACGGCGATGGAAGCGGCAGCCGGCCCGGCGCACGCCGACCAGCTCTCGGAGTCGTTGACGACCCTGCCGATGAGCGGAACACCGCCGTCGCCAGGCCCCACCGGACAACCCCCCAGGCTGCTGCGGCGAGGCTCGTGCGGGCCGGTGTCGGTCGCTGGCGGTTGCTGGGGTTGTTGTACTTCGTTGCTGTACAGCAGGATCGGGCGATGTCCCGAACAGCAGGCGCGCACACCGCCGACCCGTGCCCTCGGTGCTTCATCGAAGCGGTCCGCCCGGCAAGCCGATGACTGTCGAGGGACGCGATGTGGTCGGCTACGTCTGCGATCACTGTGCGAAGGCGTGGACTCGGCCGGTCGAGGATGACATGGGGGTCTACGACACCGTCAAGGTAGACCTCCCCGACGCTACGTTCTACGGCACCGTCTGCCAGGTGGACGCCGACCGCGTCCAGGTGCGCAGTACGCGTGGTGAACGGCTGCTGTGGGGCGAGCGCTGACCGCCGCGCGCCGAGGGCACACGCACGCTTTCCAACTGTGGTGGTGCTGCGTGGGGGGCGCGTACAGGGCCGTTCATCTGCGTTCATGGGCGGCCGGTTGTCTGGGCGGCTTCCGTCTCCGGTCCCGTCTGAACGGCCGCGAACGGCGCTTGACGAGACGGAAACTGAGACAAACGGCGGGGGCTGGGCCGCATCTTCAGTGTTCAAGAGGGGTGTCATAACACTGGTCCGCAAGGGATCACGACGGATCGTCGTCGGCGGCACGGCCTACCACTGGCGGATGGGAGGCAGGCCGACCCAACTTCCAGGGCCTGACCTGGTTGCCCTGCACGTTCGCCGTCGAGCATGCGCCCCGGGCATCGGTGAGCGGCCTTGGGGAGGGTGCGACCGAGGCGTGATTGGCATCATCGCTATGGACGCCGGATCGGCTGCCGTATCAGGGCCTGTTGCGAAAGCGGATGGTGGCACAGGGGCGTGGAATGCCGGTGAGGTCAAGGAAGTTGATCACAGCATGACTCAAGGACCAGCGCCTCGCTCCCTGTCCGACGAAGCCCTCTCCGACCTGCTTGCCGGGCAACAGTTCGGGACCCTCGCCACGGTCAAGCAAAGTGGCCATCCGCACCTGACCACCATGCTCTACAGCTGGGACCCCGAGGCACGCATCGTGCGGCTGTCCACCACGGCCGACCGCATCAAGGTCAAGCACCTGCAGCGCAACCCGCGCGCGGCGCTGCACGTGCAGGGTGGCGACGTTTGGTCGTTCGCCGTCGCCGAGGGCGCGGCGGAGGCTTCCGAGATCACGACGGTTCCCGGCGACGCGGTCGGGCGGGAACTGCTCGCGATGATCCCGACGGCCGCGAAGCCGGAGGACGAAGACGCGTTCCTCCAGCAGCTGGTCGCCGAGCGCAGGATCGTCATTCGGTTGAGGGTGGAGCGGCTGTACGGGACAGCCTTGGACATCGACGGCTAGGTGCGAGCGTGCTGGTCATAGCCACTCGTTGATGGCTGCGACCAGCATGGTCGCGCGGAATCGGGTAGTTCGACTGACAGCCACAGACCGTCTCTGTTCACGCGATGTGCCAGAGAGGCGCGTCGTAGTGTGCCGGGCGGCTGCTGATGCGGATCTGGCGCAGGCCATCGCGCTGTGAGCTGTCTGGGTTCAGGGCCTCTGTGCCGTCGTCCCCGAGAACGCGATGGTCCGCGGCGGCCAGTCCTCCGAGGCGGCCGCGCTGATCTGCCGACAGCAGGAGGTTGCAGCCGGCCGGGGTCGACCGGACCGCTTCGCCTCCCGGGCTGATCTGGAACGTCCGTCGGTTCTGCGTACATCAGCAACATTGCCTAGGAACACGGTTCGTGGGCGACGTCAGTCAGCGATCAACCGTAGAGCGAGCGGACTCCCGGGCTGTTGCCCCTGAAGCGCTGGCCCGCGGCAATCTCCTCGCCGACCACCGACCAGACGGTCTCGTCGTCCTGGAAGGGGAGCGGATCAATGCCGCTCGTGTCCTCGCGGATGCGCTCGACCTCGCGCTCCAGGCGCTCGAAATCGGGTTCCTCCTCGTCCTCGTCGCCGCTGAAGGTGAACTCCTCGAGCAGGCGTTGGAACCGGAGGGTGACCTGAACGAGGGAGGAGACGTCCGCGTGGAGTTCGACCACGGTCTCCTCGTCGGAGTCGAGGGCGTGCACCTTGCCGGAACCAGGGTCGAGGGCGAGGTGGGCGTTGAACAGCCAGCCGATGACGGGCCATTCGCCCGCGTTTTCCGAGGCGTCCTCGAAGTTCTCCGCGTCGACGATGTCCTGGACGAGGGGTAGCCGGCCGGAGTCCTCGTCGGGCTCACGCAGCCGGAGCGTCCCGGTGGGGACGCCGACGGTCTGCAGAAGGCGGGCGCCCTCGGCGCCCGCGAGGGAAGGCGGGAAAGCGGTGGCGGGCAGGGTCGCGATCCGGTCCTCGCCGAAGATGTCGACGAGTTCGCTGCGAGTGATGTCGAAAAGCATTTCCGGAACTCCGAACTCGGTGGCGCCGACCGCGGCCCGCCGACCGCGGAGCGCCGTGGGATTTATAGGGGACGGAAGCGGTCACGACAACAGCGTTGCGGGTCGAGGCGATTCCGGCGACTCCGTTTCTGCCAGGCCGCTCAAGCTCGCTTGACCCCAGGGGTCCCGCCGGTGATCACTCCACCGGCCGCCACGGGCACCACCACGAGGTAAGAACGACTCGAGCCGATCCCATTCTGCGTTCGTCAGGTCACCGCGTCCCATCCAGCCAGCCTGACCTCAACACTGCGCTCGCGTACGGAGATCCGAGAAACAGTGCCTAAGGGCGGTCCCGGGACAGCCCTTAGTACTGGCGTCTTACCTCCGACCAGTCCGGTTCCGACCGTTCCAACCATGCGAAGATCAGGAACCACAGTCCGCCCCCGCCAAGCGGGACGGCGATGAGCCAGTGTCCAAACTTCAGTGGGCCGGATAGCAGTTCGAACGCGATTGCAGTGGCTGCAGGGGCCAGCAGCAGCCATGCAAGCAGGAAGTAGCCCAGTGAAGAACCAGCGGCAATCGCCAGTGCGGCCAACACTGCTCCCGAGACCATCCAAACGACGGCCAGCGCCCAGGCGAACTGGAACTTGGGATGCGAGTAATACGTCTCGGTATGGCCACCCGCTTCCATCCGTGCCACGGCACCGTCCCAAAAGCGCAGCACGACCGGGTCTCCGACGTTCACGTCACGGTACGTCCGCTCTCTGACTGTCAGCGATTCGGGGCCTCGTAAATGGCGGACTTTCAGGTCGTACGTGGGGATGGTGCAGGACACGTTGCCGTTGGCGTCCGCCGTGCAGCTCCTCCCCTCCTTCTTGTCGATGACTTGTGCCGTGACCTGCTCGACGCAGTCGTCCATGGCGTTGCCCGACGTCTGGCCGGCCGGGCAGACGGAAGCGTTCCTGTACCGCACTGTGTCCTGGTACTCCTCCTCCACCCAGGACAAACAGCGAACAAGGCTGTACACCGCGAGGAGGAGCAACACGGCTCGCACTACCACAGGCGCCCAGACCGGGGACTCGATGCCGCTGCCGGGTCCCCAGACTCGCCTCTCTGTCCCCACCGTCGGCTCCCCCTGGTCCGCCACACCGCCGTGTCGTCAGACTAGAAATCTGCCCCGGCGCACGGCAGTCGATTTCCCGCACATATCGACGTCAGCTTGGTGTGCATTTCTCTCAAGGTCATGGGGGCATGACGGCTGTCGCCTCCGCCCCAGCACCGTCACGTCACTCAAGGCTCGCTTGGACACCCCCTGGACAGGCGATGGGGCTTCGGTCTATCGCTGGCGTCAACTCCCCTAGTCAGTCAGGGCGGACCGCTCCCTGTGCTGTCTAGGGGGTATCCAGTCCAAGCAGAGCCCGGCGGGGCACTGCCGACGAGTGAGGTTCAAGAAATGCGTGTCATCCCCGTAGACGTCTCGGCCGCAACGCTGCTCGTCACCAAGCTGCCGGAAGTCAAGGTGAAGGACCGTCAGACCGGTGAGGTCGCCGTCGACCGACGACGAACCAGCGGCTGATGGTCCTGGAGCTGGTGTTCATCGCGCAGGGAGGCTCGGACATGATCAAGGTCACCGTTCCCGAGCCGGGTATCGGCGAAGGCCTGGTGATGGGTGCTCCGGTACTCCTGTCCGGCCTCGTCGCCCGGCCCTGGGAGAGCGAGTTCGGCGGTCGCATGCGCCACGGCATCGCTTACCGGGCGGACGCGGTCATGGCCACCAGTCCCGCGCCGGTGAAGGGCTGACCGCCGTGACCGACACACTGTGGACGCTGACGCTGTGCCTGGTCGCTCGTGTCGCGCTACTGGTGCTGCGTCGGCGGTTGCCGGCCGCGTTCTGGTGGCTCGTCGGGTATCCGCTGGTCGCCCTGCGCGTGGTCACCCCCTACCGGGCCACCATGGACGCCTGCGGCCTGACCGTCCCGGCCTCCGCCGTCCGCCGGGCCACGGCCCGAATGGTCGGCCGGGAGGCGGGTCCCGTACCGCCTCGCCGGTCGTTCCCGCGGCCGACCGGCTCAGGACTGGTCATGCGGCTGCGCATGGCGGCCGGACAGGCTCCCGAGGACTTCATCGCCTCTGCCGACCGGTTGCGGCACGCATGGGCCGCTCACGCCGTCCACATCCACCCGACCAAGCCCGGACGGCTCGAACTGCGGCTGATCGCGTTCGACTCGCCGAGCCGGAGCGGACCAACGGCCGTCGGGCCCCCGGCGAGACCAGTCTGAGGCGGGAACTCGGACAGCGTTCCTGCCCGAGTTCCTGCGGTCTGAGTTGCGCATTCACATGGAGCTGTTCGCGGGCAAGGGACCGGAAGGGCTGGTCTTCCTCGGTGAGAAGGGCGCTCCGTTCCGACGTAGCTCCTTTGGCCGGAAGCGGCGGAAGGCTCGCGTTGCGGTCTCTCAAGGACACGATGGTCCGTGCCGGCCAGTCGTCGGAGAAGGCCGCGCTGATCTACCAGCACTCCGACGACGAACGACAGCAGGAAGTCGCTGCCGGACTCGACGCGACGGTGCGCAAGGCACGCCGGGAAGCTGCGGCCGTGCCAGACGATCCGCCGGACGAACCCGGCGATCAGCGTTCTGGCACGAATCTGGCACGCGGTAACTGATCGCAACGGACAGCAAAAAGGCCCAAGTCTCTGACCTGGGCCTCAGCTATGGAGCGGGTGACGAGAATCGAACTCGCGCTCTCAGCTTGGGAAGCGACGGCGCTCGACTGGTCCCCATGTCTATGACCTGCGCAGATGGCATTTGCTCGGCCGGTCGTGCGGTCCGGATCGCGCCGCTGTTGACCGTGGTTGTCCGCTCTTACGGGCACGCTATGGGCACGGGGCGCGAAGACTGGTGGGCACGGTGCGTTCTCGACGGGCACGGTGTCGAGCCGGACTCGGTCGGACGTTCAGTCGGGGAACGCCTTCGCGCGTGCACAGAGACTGCTGGCGCGTGATTGTCAGTGGCCGGCCCTAGTGTGCCCGCGTGACGACATTTCGATCCGGGTTCACGCTCTGGCAACTAGTCCAGACGGCACGGGAACTGACTGAGGACGCGCGCGTCCGGGAGCGCGTCGACGCGGTGCTACACATCATGGGCGGCCTCGGTGGGACGTACGGCAAGGGCAGGCCGCTGGTGAACGCCTTGGAGGACGTGGCCCAAGAGGCCATCCTCCAAGGCGACTTTGCATTCGCCCAGCGCTTTCAGCGCTTCGCCGCCTATGCCGGAGGCGAACTGTTCCTTGACATTCTTGAGAACTACTACGACGACGAAGCCCGACAGCGCAGCGAGAAACACATGCGCAGGATGGCCGCACTGGGTGCGGACAGGGCGGTCGCCGCGCTTGACGTCCTGTGCCGCGACAAGCCTGGCGCAAGCGCCGCCGACGCCCGTGACCTCTTTCGCGGCATAGCCCAGTCCGTAGACTACCTGGGCCTGGGGGACGGCGAGGGCGGGATCCGGCTCTCCACCAAGGAGGTGAGACGACTCCAGGAATACGGACACATGGAGATGGTCCTCCGCAACCTGCCCCGGCCCGCCTCCGCCGGGGCCGCCCGGATGATGAGCGAGGTCCTGGCCGATGTCGACGCTGGCATGCTGGCCCAGTTGCTCGAACTGCGGGCCAGGCAGGTCGGCTTGGCGGCCCTGCGTACCGCGGTGGAGGACCCGGACAGCTCCGAGAGCGCCCTCCATGGCTGTCTGAAGAACCAGGAATGGATCTTTGGCGGGGCCTACGTGGCCGAGCTGGCACGCCGGCAGTACACCCCGGACGCCATCCTCGACATCCCGCTCCTGCGCGGCGACGGCTCCCTGCACGTCGTGGAGCTCAAGCGCGCCAACATCAAGGACCTGGTTATAAGACGCTCCGGCCACCTCATGTTGGGTGCCCCGGCGCACCGCGCGGTGTCCCAGGCGCAGAACTACCTCCGGACCATGGACGAGAACCGCCCGAGCATCCTGGCCGAGCACGGAGTTGACACCCGCCGGGCGTCGGCGACTGTCGTGATCGGACACTCACGGTACGTGACCGGGGGCGTTACCTCCCAGGAGATCGCGGAGACGCTGCGAACCTACAACACACACCAGGCGCGCATAGAAGTGATCACATACGAGACCCTGCTGGATTCAGCCTCCCGCGTGCTGGCTCTGTCATCGGCACAGCAGGACGCAGACCCCGACCCCGACGAGGAGTCCGCCGCATGACCGACACACCACCCGCGATCGAACCGCTCCTGGCCCGCTTGTGCGGCGGTGAGATCACCGACAAGGACTACGTCGGATACTTCATGAACGAGTACGGAGAGGAACTCGTGTTCGCCCAGCGTCGGGGCCAAAAAACCGCGCGGCTCTGGCACAGCGACGCGGACTGGAAGATGTTCCTCGTCGGTGACCACTCGATTCGGCTCGACGGCCCGATGGACGGGATGATCACCGTTGCGGACCTGATCATCAACCGCGATGAAGCGACATGGCTGTCCTCCTGCCTCGCCGCTTCCCGCCATCTACGGCAGGGACGCACCTGACCACGCACCGTGCTGAGGCCTCAACGGACGCGCCTGGCTGAGGGGAGGCGGCCAGGCCTCTGCACATGAAGCCCTGCTCTGCCCCAGGATGTCCTCCGCCCTGCCGTCCGTAACTTAGTCGCCCATGGCCAGGGTGGTCGTCGTCCGCGCGTAGGGCATCGCAGGAACGTCGGCAAGCTTGGTCACGCTGCGCCAAACGGCGTGGGGACGTCAGTGGTGTAGCTGCAGTCGCCATGAGGCCGACAAACGAAGCGGGCTGGTGGCCGCTCGGGTATTCCCTGGGGACCTTCCGCTCTGATGCAGGCTCCTGCGCGGTCAAGTGCCCGCCTCCGCATGAGATTCGCATCCACCCACGACGACGTGCGGTGTGGGGCGAGTGTCCGGTGTTGTCCGGGCGGCGGGCTGAGGGCTCGGACCGTACGAACCTCTCCCTCGGCTACGTCAAAGATCAGGTCAGCGCCGTGCCGCGACGCGGGCGGCTTGCCGCCTCAAGGAACTCGTGCCCTCCGCGTGCCCAATCGTCGACGGCGGGAGGCCCGCGAAACGCAGCGACGGCTCATCAATATGCAGGCCCCAGGCCGCTGACCTGGGGCTTTAAGAAGAGCGGGTGACGAGAATCGAATTCGCGTTCTCAGCTTGGGAAGCGCTTGGATGGGTTCTACGTATCTGACCTCGGCAGACGCCATCTCCTGGGGTGGTCGGGCGGGTCGGTTCGCACTGCTGTTGACCCTGGTTTTCCGCTCTTAAGGGCACGCTATGGGCACGGCGTCCTCGGTCGGCGGAACATTCCGTGAGCGCGGTGGCTGAAGCGCCGGCTTCCGCCGGACCTGCGGGTTCCCTCCCGGCAGGACGTGGCCGGGTTGATGATGCGTTGGCAGCAGCTGCTCGTCGTCGGCGGCGAGGTCCGGGCGTGTCCGGTCTGCTCAGGTCTGGGCTCATCGAGTGCTGGGAACTCTACGGAACCATCCATGCCTCGCGGGGCTTCCCGTGGAGGAAGCGCGGCCGTCTTCCGCATCCGCGCAGACGAGGCCCGCGACCGTAGTCCGGCCCCTGAACTTGTGCCCTTGTGATGGCCAAGACAGTCCGTGACTACGGCGCCCCGCCGCCGGGAAGCACAGCAAGAGTGTCGCGGACGAGAGCGACCCGGGCGGCAGCCCCGTTCTGCCCATAAGCGAACAACAGGGCCGCGGCAAACACCGCAGCGAAGACGGCGAATCCGAGCCACGCAGGCAACAACGAGCCGATGAGACGCACTGTGATTGCACTGACTGCTGCTGCGACGGCGAGACTGCCAAGGACGACCAAGGCAAGACGACGGCCGTCGACGCGGTCGCGCCCGGGGTCCTCACCGAGCAGCTCCTCGGGTAGCAGTGCCAGGTAGCGACCATGAGCGCATGCCTGCACGATGTGCAGCGCGGCGGCGGCCAAGTTTTTAGGTGCATCGGGCTTGCCCGTGGTGAGTTGTTCCACCAAGCCGAACAACGCATCGGCCACTCGACGCGTGTGCGGTTCCATCGCGGCCCTCAGCCGGACACGCGTGGCGCGGTCGAGACCTCTGTTGGTAGCGAATCCGAGGGCAAACGACCCGGTGTCGGTATTCATCGTCGCGTTCACATGCCGGCTATGGGGCGCCATGCCAGCCGCACAACGGCCTGTTACGACGACCGCCTTGGCAAGTGCTGCGCCCATGCGGTGCACGTCCCTCAGCAAGCGAGCGCGTTCACGACCGGCTTCGGCACCGGCCAAAGCGGATGTGGCGAAGAGGAGCCCGAGGCCGACGAACACCGGGGCGTCCGCTCCGGAATATCTGAATGCACGCCAGCGCGCTGTCCATCGACGGCGAAGCCACCACACCGCAAGGATGCCGTGAAAGCCGACAACAACGCCAGCAGCCCCCGCCCGGTCGGACGCAGTGGTGGATGCTGGTGACGAGCTGAGCCAGTGCGGAGCCGAAGGACTGGTGACATACCACGTCAGCAGCCCAGACGAGACCAGGAACAGGACGGCGCCCACCGCTTCGCGGGCGTAGGCCCGCAGGGCTGGGGGAGGTAACTGCGCGCCAGCTATCGCCTGCCAGTCGACGGCCTCCGTCTCGAAGCCGAAACCCGTACAAGCGTGGCGTGCGGCGTAGAGCATGTGGCCAACCGAGGAGTCTCGACGGTTCAGCGCGCGACGACGCAGTTCAACCGGGCTGGACGGTATGTGGACCACAACGCGTTGGCACAGATCCCGGTGCGAGCAATCGTAGTAGGCACACAGGTTCCGTACGTAGACCCGATTTGCCTCGCGGACTCGCCTGTTTCGGAGCCCCAGGGACCATGCCCACGGAGTACCAGCGCGTACGGGCTCGTCTGTCACCATGGAAGGCGTCCGGGCACGCAGATATCGCGTCGTGAGGACGGGGATCCATAAACCCACGACCCCGAGCGGAAGGGAGACCAGCCCCCGTAAGAATGCGACGATCACGCTTCCCCTTAATAGTCACGTGATCGGTAAAGTAGCGAAAGTGAAACCAGACGCCAACGGCATCGTCATGGCGCCGGTGTCCGCCGGCTCCACGCCGCTGTGACTTGTCCGGCCGATCATGTGGCAGTTCCGCGTCCGAGTCGTTGATGTGGACATGGGGCGGGGTGATCTGACAGACGCCGAGTGGGAGCGGTTGCGGCCGTTCCCCGCTGGTCTGCAACGGGCGTTGTGGCAGGTTGCGGGGCCAACAGCAGGTGATCGACGGGATTCTGCACCGGGTTTTAAGCCTTGTCGGCTGTCGGGCTTCTTGCGCGGCCGGTTCTGGGGACCGGATCCCTCCAGCACCGGCTCGAACGGGGCGCAGTCTGCCCGCTGTCCAGCGGTGAGTGACCAGCCGGTGTAATGATCGGCCGGTGATGGGCTGGATCGGAGCTCGCCTTGCTGCACGGCACCGGCGGCAGGCAGACGAGGCGATACGGAAGCTGCGCGAGGATGTCGAGGTGCTCGGTATCGGTCCCGTACCAGGACCGGTTCGAGTGGCCTTGCGGCGGTACCACCAACGGCAAGTGCGAACGTGGGTGCTGTGGGCCGTGTTCGCCTACGTCTGCCTACGCGGGATCGTCGGTACGCTTGCGGACGATTTAGAGAGAGCGGATGAGCTCGCCGAACAGGTGCCGTACTACAGCGATTCGAAGGTTCTGGCTGAGTGGGCTCTTGGCGACATAGGCGCGGGTGGGGTTGCGCTGCTGCTGGCGGTGTACCCGCTGCGGTTCGTTATGGCTTCCGCCGCCCGGATGTGCGGCGCAGGGGGCTTCACCTTCGAGCGCGTCAGCGTCTGGGTCGGTCTGGTTGGGCAATGCGCGGACATCGTGCGCTCCTCGGGAAACCGCGATCATCACCTCAGCTCGGTGTCACTACGTCTCCCGGTACTGCGTGTGCGAGGGGCGCGTATTGCGCGAGGGACTATCCCCGTTTTCTCGCGGCGCAACGGGCCATTGAAGGCGCATGCGGCCCAGGTCGTAGAGGCGTTGCGGTGCGCGGAGGCCGAGTTGGACAAGGAGCCTCAGAAGGCGGCGCGCGACCTTGGGCGCTTGGCATTGACGATCAGCGAGCGGTACGCCTTGGGGCGGCTCGGGGCACTCTTGGACGAGGGCGACCTCAAGCCACCCCGTCGCATGGGCGACGCGTTGCGACTGTCCATCACAGCGGTTCTTGTCGCGGTGATCGTTATCGTTTCAGCGCGGCATGGAGTTCCGGAGCCGGCGGCGATCGCCGCCGCCGTGGTGGTCGTGGCGATCCTCTACCAGAGCGCAACAGCCGGTGGTATCGCCGGCGTCGGTTTGGTTGTCATCGAGATGCTGCTGAACGCCTTTTTCTCGGGTAAGTAGCCTTCCGCCGGTCAAGCACCGGACATCCGACTGAGCATCCTCCACCCTGCTCACAGGCTGAATCCTCCTTCAGCCGTAGTCGTTGGGAGACGCCGAGCCGGTCGGCTAGGTCCGCGGAGCCCAGGGCGATAGACACGTCCGGCGAGGCCGGTTGGGTCGTCCCCGCATCGGCCAGTGATCAACCAGTATTCGTACGAGGAGAGGCAGCGGGAGGCCTTGGCACGGTACGTCTCGGCAGCCTGGTGAGCCGGGTAACGCCCTGTGGGCCCGGTGGGGTATGTGGTGATGCGGACTCCTGGAACGGTGGAGGGGAGCTCATCTGGCTCGGTGCACTTTCAGCGGATTCCAGCTGCCTGCTTGAAGGCAGCTGTCCGCTCTTTCTCTGCGGCCGTCTTACTGTGACCGTGCAAGGTGCGCCGTAGCGCCGTTGCTAGTTCGGGGGCAGGGCGGACAGCGTGGCCGAGCGCGGTGGCACTGGCGACGGTTGCCTCGCGGAGTACGGGCGCAATCTCGTCGACGATGGAGCGGGGAGCGGCGGCACGGCTTTGCATGAGGAGAGCGGCGATGAGTGGGCTGACGCGTTCGACGGTGCTGGGGCCCTTGGAGAGTGCTGTGAGGAGGACTTCCCAGAGTGGGCCGGGGGCGGGGCAGGCGGTGGCGAGGAAGACCGCGTGCTCTTCGGCCCATTCGCGTCCTGCGATAGCGTCGTCGAGGTAGTCACAGATTGCCTGGGTGGCCTGCGGGTTTGCGGAGATGAGGCCAAGGAGCGCCGGAAGCGCGGTGACATTCGCTGTTCTCAGCGCCACGATGAGGACGTCAGTTGATGCCAGGGCTGTCTGCTCGGCGAGGGTGGGGCAGCGGCCGTCTGCGGCTACCAGCAGGGCCGCCTGGCGATCGGGGTCGATTGTGGGCCAGAGGTCTGCGGCGTGCTGCCAGGGCTCGGTTTCGGTCGTGTCCAGAAGGTGCTGGGCGAGCAGGTCAGGGAGTCCGTTGCTTCGGTCGAGGTCCGGACGGTGTGCCGCCGCCAGAGCCAATGAGCGCTCGTGGTTGGGGATGCGTGTCCAGTGCTGGGTGATCCAGGTGAGCCACTGTGTTGTCACGGCTTGGTCCGCTGCGTAGTGGGCGGCGAAGCCTGCGTTCTCAGCTGGTTGCGTACTCATCCGGTTGTACAGGTGCTGCAACACCTGGCCGAGCCGGGCTTCGCGAGTCGCGGGGTTGTCGAGCAGTGTATGGAGACAGGAGAAGAGATCCCGACTAAGAGCGACATGGTGCTGGGTGAGGCGCGGCGTGAACTCGTCGACCAGCGCGGTTCCCGCTTCTCGGCCAGCGTCGGTGCTCATGACGGCGGCGAGGTGTCGGCGAGCGAAAGTGCCCCGAACATCGTCGACGGTGAAGCCGGCTGTCAACGCTTTCTGACTGGTCCGAGCGGATTCCTGGGCGGTGGGATCGTCGGTCCTGACCTGCATGAATACCAGGAGGGCTTCTGCGAGTGAGTTAGCTACGGCGTCGTCCGATGCTGCCGGGGTCGCGATGTTTTCGGCGATGGCGACGGCACAGGTTGCTGCGTCCTGCTGCTGCAGGTCGGGCAGGAGCCGGGCCGCCGCCGCAGCGAGCTGACTGCACGTGTGTGCAGTCTGGGCGAGAGTCTCGGCTACGACGGCGCTGACCTGGCGGCCGCTGGGGGTGGTGCGGTCCCCGAGGAGCCGCAGCCATTGATGGAGAAGCTCGGCGGTCTGCTCGGAGGACGCGGCGTCCTCGTCGTCGGTGAGGAAACTTGCGGCGTGCTCGAGGAGCTCGGTGGCGAGCGTCGCTCCGAAAGCGGTATCGGCACCCGTAGCGCTCCCCCACTCGTCAGCGGGCACCGTGCGCTGGCGCAGGAGCTCCACAGCGTGCACACGTAGTGGGTCATCGTCGCTCGATAGCCAGGTCAAAACGCCCAACATGACGGGACGTTGCCACAGGTGGTAACTAGTCGCCGCCTCGACGGCTTGGCGCGTCTCTTGCACGGTCGACCCGTCTGCTGCACGAGTGGCCATCGCCAGCAGGGCGCGGTAGGCATCCTGAGGCCATAGCATGCGCTGCTCGACTGATGCCTCGTTGTAGTCGACAAGCCAGGCTTTCAGTTCGTCGGTGCCGCCGGTGCGGGCGAGGGTGCGGAAGTATGCCTCCAGCGCGGGCCGCAGCTGGCGGCTGTGCTGGTCGGTGGGCAGACCAATTAGGGCCTGAGCCCAGGCGAAGGCGGGCTGCTCCGCTGCGGGGGTGTTCCCCGATTCGGCAGGAGGGGGCGTGCTGAGGCTGGTGTAGAGGGAAGGCAGGTGGGCGGGCGGCACGAGGTCGAGGATGCCGGCAAGGTGGTGGGCCGCGATCGGCGTGCGCGTCTCCGTGCGTCGGCTGGCGATGCGGTCGGTCAGGTTGAGCAGAGCGCGGCCGACCGGGTCAGTCGTGGAGTTGAGGTGGTGCGCGAGGCTGGGCATGCGCGACAGGGCTTCGACTGCTGCGGCCACAGTGTTGTCGAGGTCCTGGCCAGGGCGCGCCGACTCGAGGGAGTGGGTGGCGGCGAGCAGTACCCGTTCGCGCATCCCAGTCGCTGTCAGGCGGTCACGTAGTGCGTCGGCGTCGCGCTGGAGGAGTTCGCGTTGGATGGCTGCAGCCTGGTCGCTCCCCAGGGCGCGGCTGGCGGGGGTGGAGCCCAAGGTGAGTAGCGGCATCAGGTGTGCGGGGCGGCCTGTCCGTGCCCTGGCAGATGTGGCACGTAGATAGCGCAAGCCTGGGTGTCTCGCGGTGTCTAGACGAGGCAGTATGTCGTTGTCGTCCTGGGAGGTGTCTAGGGAGTCGCTTGTCTCCGTGGAGTCGCTCTGGGAGCTGTTCGTTGAATCGTCCGTTTTCTCGCTGACGGTGTACGCGGTGAGAAGCGGGTCGCACAGTGCGCTGGCAGAGCCGAGCAGGGCGTCATCTAGGAGAGCGAGCAGGCTGTGTTCGGCACAGATGGCGTCGTAAAGAGCCCGGTAGTCATGCCTCAGTACGGTGAGCCGCGCCAAGGTGATGGGGTGGCCGGTCACTTCGCCAGAGGCGATCCAAGCTGGTGCGCCGTTGCTCTGCTCGCGTCGGATGGCGAGCCCATAGTCGGCTAGGAACGCGTTGAGTAGCCGGATGGCGTGCCGGGGATCGCGGACTTCCGGGTGAATCAAAGTCTCGAGCACGTCCCGCACTGCCGTGATCCCGCCTAGACGGACCACGAGTTGGTGAGGGGTTGGGTGGGTGAGAAGGTGCTCGATGTACTGCCTGAGGTCCGCGTCGTGGTGGGCGGGCAGGACGAGGCGAACCGTGAACAGCTTATTCAGGTATTCCTGCGCGGCTTCCTCGGTCGCCTTGCGCTCGGCGGCCCTAGTCGGCACAGAGTCCCCCTTGTGGCCGGATTGCTGGGCGGGTCGGTGTGCCAGGCCGGGACGCACGCCGACGATGGCTTCGCGGATGATGTCCTCGTCGCAGGACAGCAGGAAGACCGGCGGGTGCTTGCGGTAGGTGCCGGTGAGCAAAAGGCTCCGCACGGTGGTGAGGGCATCGAGGACCTCGCTTGCCGCCAGGCGGTCGATGTCGTCGATGGCTATGATCAGCCGACGGTCAATGGTGTCGATGAGGCCGGAGAAGACCTGCTCCAAGTCGTCGGTGGACTCCGCGCGCGGAGTGGTGAGGGTGATTTCGTGCCTTCTCAGCGAGGACAGCGCCCCGTCCTTTGCGGTGCCCAGAACGCACGCCACGACGGCGGCGCCTGACAGAGCGGTGGTCAGCGGACGGGCTCCGGGCGCAGCGAACCACGTCCAGGCCGGCACGTCGGCCGCGATTCCGCCGAGGTGGCTGAAGGCAATGACGGCCACGCCGAGCAACCAGATCGTGGCCAGGGAAGCCAGAAGCCACCCCAGCGCCGCGCCAGCGGCCGCGGGGTAGGTGTACCAGGACTGCTTCCCTGGCTTCGCGGACATCGCCGTAGGGCGCGGTGCGGTGCGCTGCCGCCCGCCATCGAGACACGCGCGCTCGGCTCTCCACTGCTCGAGGCCGATGAGTCCCTGCCGCCATGCCTCATCGAGCAGCCCGTAGAGCAGCCCTCTCGCCCGTGCGGAACCACTGTGCCGCTCGGCGCTCAGGTGCAGGATCGCCCACTTCGGGTCGTCCTTGAGCTCCGCTGCCAGGAGGCGTACGACGGACGACTTGCCACTGCCGAATGGCCCCAGCAGTCCGATTGCCAGCGGCTGGGTTGAGCCGCGCACGATGTCGAGAAGCTCACGACTCACTGACTGATGGTCGAAGCGGTCCTGGTCGGGTGAGGCGATCGCGCAATCTTCGATAATCCACGGACGCTGTCGTGCCATGTCGTGCCGCTCCGCTCCGAACCTTGGCTATACGGGTGAACGGATGATATGGGCCGTCACTGACAACGGTGGTGGTGGCAAGGGTCGGTCACTGCTCAGGGATCAATGGCGTCCAGGACCGTTGCATCCCACTGGCATCCTCGAAGCATGCTCAGACCTATACATGCCTGGCGTGCAGGTCGGCGCAGGAGAGTGGCAAGCAAGAAACTTGACACGCTGCGCAGCGCCTTGGACGAGTTGTGTATTGGACGGCCTATCCCAGGAAGAGTGCGCGTCTCTGTGCGCATCTACACCGTTCGACTCCGCTTTCAGGTAGTCAGGGACACCCTGGGCTTCGTGGTGGCGTGGGTCTGGTCGGGGGTGCTCGCTGTTGTACTGGTCCCGCTGATGTACAGCCTGCTCACCGCTCGTCCATCCGACCGGGTGGTCTCGAAGCTGTCCTTACCCAACGTGATCGAGTGGGTGGGAAGGCAGGACGGGGTCTTGCTGGGGCTCGCGGCCTTGAGTGTGGTGGTCTCTGTGGCCATGGCAGGAGTCGTCGCAGTCATCGTATATGGGTCCGGGTACCTGTGCGCTGCCTTGCTCCGCGGCTCACCGTACGTCGTCCCTTTCATGACCGATGGAGCTCCTTCGGCATTCCGGGCTCATTGGCCAACGAACTATTTCGTCGACGCCATATGTGCCTGTGCTGAGGCTCACCAAGCGACCGGTGAGGCGAAGGTCGCCAAGCTGGTGACCGTTTCCGACGCACTTAAGGAAGTAGCGGACGCCGTTGTACGAGCGCACCGGACGCGTGGCACCCTTCCGTTGCGTTCCCATCGCCGCGCCGTCCTGCAGCAGCATGCGCGACTCGTTGTGAGCAAGCTCCACGAGACTGAGCGGAAGCTCGATACGGATTCCGGGCCTGCACTCCGGGAACTTGGCGAGTTGCTCTTGACCATCGCGAGCCGCTACGCGGAAGGCCGCATCGGCTGCCTGCTCGACGACGAGCACCTCAAGGATGTCCAGCCGGTGAGATACCGGACGGGAGACGCACTGCGCGCCGCGGTGGCCGTGGTCCTCACAGTCGCCACCGTGTTCGCAGTGGCGTCGCTCGATCTCCCGCAAGCAATAGAGGGGTATGTGATCGCAGGCTCCGGTGTTGCAGTCCTGATCATGGTCTACGGGCCGCAGGTCATCGTCGAGTACCGAAGGCGTCGATGAACCGACCGGGTGGATGGACCGCGCTGCGTACAGCCGCTGTGCCGGACCGGAGACCGATCGTCCTACGCACCGACCCCCCGGATCCCGGCGCACGTTGGTCAGGACAGGTCTGCGGCCAGGTGCCGGAGGGCGGCGACGAGTTCCGGGTGGTCCCCACGTGAGGCCGACTGCAAGAGCTCGGTGATGACGATGATCTGTGCGATACGCCCGGGCTCCGTCTTGAGCACGGGGAACGTGTCGCGAACCTGGTTCGCGAAGGTGGGGACAAGTAGGGAGTAGGCCAGCAGCATCGCTGCGTCGTAGCCGACGGGGGCCAGACCGAAGCCCTCCCAGTCGAGGAGGTAGGGAGTGGCGTCTGTGAGGTTGGCGGTGTGCAGGTCTCCGTGGGCCGTCGCCCACTCCGTGATCCGGGGGGCCGGCATGTCGAGGAAGCGCGGGACGCTGCGGTCCACCCATTCCTGGCGTACGGCCACGCGGCCCGTGGCGACGCTGTTCACATGCTCCAGGTCGCTGCGCAGGGAGTCCCACCACGCGGTCGGCGGATCCAGTGCTGTGCGCAGGACGGGGCTGGGCGAGACGACGGGTTCGCCGATGTACTGGTGTAGTTCGGCCTGGTACGCGTGACTGTCCTGGGTGAACTCCATGGTGTCGTACAGCAGGGGCTTGCGGATGTGCCCGTCGAAGAGCGCGGCGGCCTGGCGACTGCCTTCCCAAAGCTTGCCCGCTGCTTTGTCCTGGGGAGCGGAGAGCAGCCTCAGCCAGCAGGCCCCGCGTCCCACGTGCTCGACGCGGCTGCTGAGGGTACGGCCGTGCCAGCCCCAGGCCTCGGGGCCGGCGACGGTGGTGCCCAGTGACTCCGCGGAGCGCACGAAGGCTCGGCGCATGCGCTGCTGGTCCGTGGGGTCAGTCGGCGGCGAGTACATCCAGCACCTTTCGCAGCGTTGGGATCGGGACGGCCGGTTCCCGCAGAGCGGCGTGGGCTTCGGCCCAGTGTGCAGGTTCGGATGCGGAGAGTAGAACCTTTGTCACCCCGGGGCAGGAGGCTGCCGCCAGCAAGCATGCCTGGGCGGTGCTGAGGTCAGGGTTCAGCAGGTTGGTGAGTTCGTGGCTGGCCAGCTGGGGGAGTTCGCCGCCGAACAGGGGTGCTGAGGCGTACACCTGCCAACCGAGTTCGTGCGCCTGAGCGATGGGGCCCTCCCCGTCCAGGGCCTGGGCGAGGGCGTCTGCGGTGACGAGGGACACGGGCAGTTGGACGGCGCGCAGGTGGTGCTCTGTACCGGCGACTTCGACAGCCAGTTGGTGCAGATCGGGGATGTTCAGTGCGCCGGTGTCGAAGCCGTCCCAAGTGGCGACGCCGTACGAGCTCAGGGCGCCAGCTGCTGCTTCCTCTTCGAGGGCCGTGAAGGCGTTGCGCAGGGCTTCGTGCGGGTCGCCGTCGGCGTTTTCGGGGTTGTGGGTGAAGACGAGGTCAAGGCGGTCGCGGCCGAGTTCTGTGCGGTTGCGGGCGCACTGCCAGTGGACGTACGGGGTGCTCAGGCAGTGCCCGTGTTCCGCCTCCTCGTCGGTGAGGGCACCGTCGGAGAAGGCGTTCTTGGCCGCTTCATCGGTCAGGAAGCCGACCTTGGTCGAGACCGGGATCGAATGCCGGGCAAGCAAAGGGGCGAGCAGTGACTGGGCTTGCCCGTCGAGGTAGTTGGGCGCCGTGTCGATCCAGGAGGCGACGGGGGCGGAGGCTGCGCGCACGACGGCGTCGCTCAGCGCGGAGGGGCGGATCCGGTAAGTGCCCAGGCCCAGGGTTACTGTCCTCATCGCTCGTGTCCCTCCACGGTGATCGCTTGGCCGTTCATCAGCTCGGAGACGACGGCCGCCACCTCTGAGACCGAGATCTCAGCCACCGCGGCCAGCTCACCGATGGAGACGGTGCTGGGCGCGGCGGACATCAGGCGCTGGAGCAGCGGCCGGGCTTCCTCGGCCATCTCCCACTCGTTGTCGCAGGCACGGAACACGACCCCGCCTCCGGTGCCCGAGGGCACGAGGCGGGCTCGTGCGGTGGTCAGCCTGACGTGGACGTCCGGGTCCGCGGAGAGGCCGGTGATGTGGGGCAAGGCCGGCCGCAGGCGGGTCAGGTCGGTGCCGTCGCGCATCGCCGTATACCGGTCGATGAGAGTCGGATCTCCCAGAGCGGAGGCAAACTCCTCCCGCAGCCGATCTAGGTATGCCGCCTGTTGGGCAGCGGATCCGTGAACGGGGAGGTCCTCGCGCAGGACGTCGTACCGGCGCAGGTCGTCGGCGAGCCAGGACAGCAGCTGGGCGCCGGTGGTGGTCTGGATGCCGAAAGTGAGGTGGAGGGAGTGCTCGCCCTCGGAGGCGGCTACCGAGTGCCACCAGCCGCGCGGGAGATACAGCAGGTCACCCGGGCGTAGGACCAGTTCCTCGACCGGCTCCTCCGGCGGGGGCTCGGGTTCGTCGGTGTCCTTGTACATGGGGGCGGTGCGGGTGGGGCCGTACAGCTTCCAGCGCTTGCTCCCGTCGATCTGGATGACGACGACGTCGTGGTCGTCCCAGTGCACGCCGAAGCCCTCGCGGGGGGTCCATGACGCGTAGAGATTGGTCTGCACCCCGGTACGTAGCCACCTCTCCAGCCCCATCGCAGCGCGGCCGACGGGCGGATGGAGTTCGTCGACGGCGTCGATGACCAGGGAGGCGCCCTCGGTGAGGCAGGTGTGGAGTTCGACGGGGTGCAGGCGTTGCCAGACCGTGTGGCGGCGAGTGGCGACCGGGGCGGTGTAGTGGTGGGCGGGCAGCATCTCGCCGTCCACGGACAGGCGGAAGCGGGGCGGCTCCAGGCGGTGGGTGGAGAGGATCGTGTTGACGTCGTCCCAGGTGATCAGGTCGGTCGGGACCTTGATGGCGCCTGGGACATGGCGGTGGTGGCGGTGGAGCACCTGGGCCAGGAACTCGTCCTGGCCCAGGTGGGCCGCCAGGTTCAGCGGCGACAACGCGTTTCCTTCCGGATCAGTCGTTGCCGTCGGTGCGGCCGGTGCTGCCGCCGTCGGACGGGGTGACGCCTCGTTCGCGGGCGGCCTGGATCCGGCGTCGCGCCTTGACCAGTTCGGCCGGAACGGTTTCGGTCGTGGGGGCAGTGGGCGTGTCGGTCGGCATTGCTGCTCCTCATGGTTGGGTGGGACTACTTGGTCTTGCGGACCCGCCCCGGACGGCGCTCGACCTGTCCAGGGATGCGGGCGGTTGATCCGCCCGGGGCGGGGGTTTGCGGCCCGCCCCTGCCGGGGCTTTTCGAAGGGGGAGCATTTCGATCGGCTGCGTCCGGCAGGGACGGGGACTCAGGGGCTGACCTGGACGGTGGAGACCGCAACGCCGATCACGAAGCCGCAGGAGGCGGAGATCAGCATGATCAGGAGTGGGCCGGTGTAGCGCGCCAGTCGGCCCGCTGCGCGGCCCATCACGATGTCGCCTCGTCGAGGTCGGATTTGACATAGGGGTGTTGGAGCGCAGCGTGCAGGGCTTCGACGTCGGTGAGGGTGTTGTCGTCGGGGAGTTCGCACCAGCCGCCCAACCAGCCGTCCTTCTGCTCCGGACCTGGTGCGACGAGCCACGAGTCGGTGGAGAGATGCCGCACCGGTAGGTCGCTCCAGATCTCGGCGGTGCCGGTGGCGATGGCGTAGTAGAGGCGCTCGTTGGGCCCGTCGTAGAGCACCGGGCCGATGGCCGCACCGGTGGCCCGCAGGTGAGCCAGCGCGAGAAGTCCGGTCTCCGCCGGGGTACATACGAGGTCCCAACCGGCACCGACGCGGAGCATGCGGAGGCTTGGTACGTCGTTGACCATGGGTGCACTGCGCAACGCTGCACGAACCGACATCACGTGTCCCCCTTGGCAACGGAGACCGGGCTCGAGCCGAGACCGGACGCGCGGGCCGTCGACGGCCTGATGGGACGGACCACGATCAGACGGGCACCAGTCGCCGCTATCTGCTGTTCCCGCTCGCTGACCAGCCGCTTCGGGCCGAGGTGACTGAGCGCGGGGACCACGACGCCGTAGGTCTCAGGCAGTTCGAGCGTGTCTACGAGACCGACGAAGGCGGGGGAGCGAGCCATCAACGTTGTCTCGCGGTCCGTGAACACGCCACACAGCGTCAGCTCGTGCTGGCGGCAGTACTCGGTGAGGCAGCCGACGAGCGCCATGTGGCGGGCCGGGCCGCCCGCGACATGGCGGAGGTAGCCGAAGACCTGTGGGAAGGCGACGGAGCGGCGTTCCGTGATGAGTTCGTCGTCCATGCCCACAGCATCGGCTGCCGCGTACGGCCTCGAAATGACCTGCTGTTGCACTTCCGTTGCACTTAACGCCCCGCATTGTCACCGAGAGTGCTTCTATACGTGACGGAGGGAGGTCATCCGTGGTCAGCGTGCAGCAATGGACAGGCCTGGAGGCGAGTGCTCTGCGCGCAGCCTTGCGCATGAGCACGCGCACCTTCGCCGAGCACCTCGGTGTCGCGCTCCGTACGGTCGCCAAGTGGGAGAGTCTCGGCGCTGAGACCCAGCCGCGTCCGGACACGCAGGCCATCCTCGACACCGCGCTCGCCAGGGCGGACTCCGCTGCCCAAGCCCGGTTCGAAGCACGGCTGTTCCCCGAGCGGAAGGGCGCGCGCCCGGCGGACCACGAGACCTGGACCGAGGACATCGAGCGCGCTGTCGTCTGCGTCAGCCGACAGAACTTCCCCTTCGCCACCACGCTCTTGAACCGCTGGCTCGGCAGTCACGACCCGCATCACCTGGACGACAAGGGCCTCTACCTCTACAGCCGATCGCTGGTACTCCTCGGCGACGTGCAGAGGGACCAGGGCGCGATCCTCGGCCCGCTCTCCGCCCGGCACTCCTATCTGACGGCTCGGGGCATGTTCTCCGAGCTGGACATCCCGCGCCGGGTGGCTCAGATCGAGCTCTCTCTGGCTGTGGTCCAGGAAATGTCCGGCCAGCTGGAAGCCTCTGCTCGCCAGTACGAACTCCTCGCCGCGGACGAGCGTCTGAGCCTCCGCGACCGCGCCAGGGCCCGGCTCTGGGTGGGTACGGCGCTGAGCAAGGAGGGCGACAACGAGTACGCCACCAACGTCATGACGGCCGCCACCCGTGCCTTCGAGGACCTGGGTGAGCCGGAGGACTGGTCGGTGGCCCACCAGAAGCTGGCTCTGGCCCACCGAGGCGCCGGCGACCTGAAGAAGGCCCTGCACTACATCGACATCGCACGCACCACCGGCACGGTCGACTCACCGATGCAGCGGGTGCGGTTGGACACCGCCTACGGGCACATCCTTCTGTCGGATGCGGCGACCCGGAATGATGGGCTGTCCGTCCTCGATCAGGCGGGGCAGGTGGCCCGCCAGTACGGGCTGAGCCACCAGCTGCGCAGCATCGAGGGCATCAGAACGGGCCAGCAGGGATGAGTCAGGGAGTGCCAGTGCCGGAGCACGAGCAGCGCCACATCACCGACGAGCAGTTCACCGACGCGACGCTGATCTGGAACTACCACCAGATGGGCCACGAACAGCGGCCCTGCTCGGCGGCGATCGGCCTGGGCAGCCACGACCTGGGCGTGGCCACGAGGGCTGCCGATCTCTACCGCGCCGGACTCTTCCCCGTTCTGGTGTTCAGCGGGGGTA
The DNA here is from genome assembly GCF_044768125.1 of Streptomyces sp. NPDC101166. NCBI lineage: Bacteria > Bacillati > Actinomycetota > Actinomycetes > Kitasatosporales > Streptomycetaceae > Streptomyces > Streptomyces sp. NPDC101166. The sequence continues at coordinate 275,584 of NZ_JBIWPF010000009.1, read as the reverse complement.
ACAGCCCGACTACCCGCGCTCGCTTCCCGCGTGGCGAGGCCGTCCACTACCGCGAGCACGCGTTGAGCCTGGGTGTGCCGGACGAGGCGATTCTGGTCGAGGCGAAGGCGGCCAACACCGGCCAGAACGTCACCTTCTCCCGCGAACTGCTGGCCGATGCTGGGGTGGAGGTCGAGTCACTGCTGCTGATCTCCAAGCCGTACATGGAACGCCGCTCGTATGCGACCTGCCGCAAGCTGTGGCCCGAGGTCGAGGTGGTGTGCGCCTCCGAGCCACTGGAGTTGGACGACTACATCAAGTCGATCGGCGACGAGAAGCTCGTCGTCGACATGCTTGTCGGCGACCTGCAACGGGTGATCGAGTACCCGAAGCTCGGCTTCGCCGTCGAGCAGGACGTACCGGGGGATGTGCATGACGCCTACCAGCGCCTCTTGGGCGCCGGCTTCGACAGCCGCCTCATCAGTACCTGAGCCGCTCAGCGCCGGTGCGTCGGGCGGAGTGTGCGCGATCCACCAGCCGAACCTTTTTCCCCGGCTGTCCACGCTGGCGAAGCTGTTCACCGCGGACTGGTGGATCGTCCTGGACGACGTCCAATTCGCCCGGCGCGACTACCAGCACCGTGCCCGTCTCGCCGCCTTGGACGATCCCGCTCGGCAGCAGTGGCTCACGCTCCCGACGCACCTTCCCCACGGGCGCCCGACACTGATCAGCCAGGCGCGGCTCGTTGATCCGCATCGTTCGTGCCGGACGGTCCGACTTCTCGTCCGCCAGTACTACGGCCGCAGCCCCTATTGGGGTGCTGTGTCCGAAGTGCTGGACGCGCTCGATGACTCGGACCGTGTGGCCGACCTTGCGAGGGCATCGACGATCGCCCTGCTCAGCGCTCTCGGCTGGACGGGGAAGGTGCGGGACAGCAGCGAGATCCCGACCCGGAAAGGCCGCTCCGAGCGTCTCGCCGACCTCGCGGCAGCCGTCGGCAGCACCCACTATCTGTGCGGCACCGGCGGCCTGCGTTACCTCGACGCCGGTCCCTTCGACGCCCGCGGCATTCCCGTGCTGCCTTTCCACACCCCTGTGGATGACCCGCTCTGGCGATGGGCCCGTCGCTTCAGCAGCCTGTGGGCACTGAGCCGGATCGGGCCCGATGCGCTGGCCGATCAGCTGGCCGCCCAACGAGAAGCTCACCGTTGTGGAGCAGACGCGTGATTGAGCCCACCACCAAGGAAACGGACAAGAGAACCTTCCTGTACGTCGTCTGCGCATGCGGCATCGCCGGTGACGTTGGCAAGCTGGTCACCGCCGCGTAGGAGCAGGGGGGGCGTCGTGGTTGCTGCCAGCCCAGCCGAGCTTGCGGCGGCTGTCGGGCAGCGCGGTGAACGCTTCGCTTTCGCCGGCGATCTCGGCGCTCGTGCGGTTGAGGTCACGGGCTGCGGCGAGCGCGGCGCGGGCGAGGAACTCGGCGGACGGATTGTACCGGACGGCGGCGGACTTGATTGACGTGAACTCTCCTCGCTGAAAAGGGTGTTCGGCTAGTACAGGCGCTTCGTGGCTTGCGGCTGACTCGGACGCTGACGGACGCGGACAGCGCGCTCACGGCGGTTGCGGCGCTCGGTCGGCTTCTCCTCCTGCCCCGGCTTCGATCCGCCCACGGTCGAAGCCTCCCGGACCTGCGCCCCCGGTGCAGGTCCTCCCCGCCTCCCTCGGGGGCGGGGTTGGCGGAAGCTACGCTTCCGCCCCAACTTGCTGCGCGGTCGTATGGGGCGGTGGACGTCTCCTGCCGGTTGGGATGTTCATGGTTGTGGCCGTGCACGTGTGGTTTTCCGGTGTGTGTTCGGAAGGGGAGCTGAGCCGTCTGGCTGATGGCAGACGAGGGCAGCGGCCGGAGCGATTCGGCGGTTGTGAGATGGGATCTGGAAGGGCGTTGGCGCTGTCGAGGTCGTGGCTGTGGTTGTAGTGAGAGCAAGGGCGACCGATCCCCAGACACATGGGGATGGGGACACGCCACTCAGGGGAATGGTCCCCCTGACACGAAATCACGGGGACCGTCCCCTTCCACTGCACGGTCCCGGTCCCCGGGGCTGCTGCGGGGACGGTCCCCGTTGCTGAGGACGCTATGGGGACCGGCATGAAAGGCCCTCGGAGCTGTGACTTCAGAGGGGACCGGTCCCCGACGGCGTGGTCACCGAAAAACGGTCCCCAGGGTGCTCGTCGGGACCGGGTACGACCGGTTCGGGACCGACGTCGTAGCGCCACGCAGATGCCGCGAGGAGCACCGCGCGGACACTCCATCCGTGGTCGGTGGCGAGGGCACGTCCAAAGGGAGTTACTCCTCTCCGTTCGGTTCGTCGAGGGCTGCGAGCAGGGCGGCCATGTGCTCTTCGGAGCGCGTCATGCCGCCGGTCGATGCGGGCGTGCCGCCAGGCAGGGCGTAGAGGTTGAGGCGGCCAGGGGCGGGGGTGTGCTCCCGGGTGATCCACGCGCGCCAGTCGGCTGCCCATGCGGTGGCGGGGCGGGGTGCCCATGTGGCCCGGTAGGTGCGCCACTTCTCGTCGGCGACGTGCAGGGCGTGCTCGCCGAGTCGGTCTGCGTGGCCATGATGCTCCAGCCAGGTGCGGGCGCTGTCGTCGACCTGCCACTCGGTGGCCGAGATGAGCGGGGCAGAGCTGCTGCTGCTCTTACCGTTCACCTTCGGTTCTCTACTGTTCTGGGGGGCGGATTCCGCACCCCCGTCGGGTCGGGATCCGTACCCCCTGGGGGCCGGATTCCGTTCCCCAGGGTTGTATTCCGATCCCCCCTCGCAGTGCTCGGTCGGGTCTGGATCCGGCCCTCCTAGGGCCGGAATCTGATCCTCCAGGGGTGTCGGATTCCGACGCCCCTCCGCGGCCTGATCGGCGAGGAATCGGGCGGCGACCGGGAGGCGGTAGTACGTCTCTCCCCGTGGTCCCTTGCGGTCAGGGATCTGGACCAGCTCGCCGCTGGCGATCAGCTTGGTCAGGGCATCCCGCACGGCCGTGCGGGAGGCGTTGGCGCGTTTCATGAGGGTGGGCACGGACGCGTACGCGACGCACTGCCGGTCGCGGCACCGGTCGGCGATCAGGGAAAGAACCATGCGGGCGGTGCCTTTACTGGCGCTGTGGTCCCACACCCATTCACGGGCGTCGTAGCTCATCGGGCGGCGGCTCCTAGATCAGGGCGTGGAGGTGCGGCCCTCGTCGGGCAGTGCACAGGGAGGAAGTTGCACGCAGCCCTGGTCCGAAGACGCGGGGGAAGGCTGGTGGCGTCATATGGCCAAGACAGCCACATCCATGCCGCGCAAGTCGAGCATTACGCCAGGGAACCAGACAGCTGACGGCGAACGCTTACTGTGAGCGAGGCATCACCAAAATCATAAACCCGGATCAACGGTTGCCGAAATAATGCCCGGTTAGGCGAAGTCAGAGGGATCACATCGAGAGGCCGTTGACTTCCGTCGCGACGCGAAGTTACAACACAACACCCCACGTCAGAGCGCAATGTCGGGCGGAGAAGGAAACGCCCAACGGACCAACGGATAATCCAAATCCCAGCCCAGAGCCATCTCCCGCCCGTCGCCCGGCGGAACATAGCCGACGGTCCCCGGTTAACCAAACCGGCGAATGGAAGCTACAAATGGAGCCATGGCAGCACGATCCCTGGAAATCGGACCGGACGGGATACGGACAGCTCGCACAGTCGAAATCCTCCGCACCGAACGCGGCCTCGCCCAGCGCGAGCTCGCCGCCCGCGTCACCGCCCTCGGTCGTCCGATGACCAACACGATGCTGTCCCGCATCGAACGCGCCCAACAGCGCTGCGACATCGACGACCTCGTCGCCCTCGCCCAGGCCCTCTGGGTCTCACCCCTGGCCCTCCTCCAAGGGATCCGCGCCGCGTAGCCCAGGTGACGCGCGCCGAATGGCCTGCCACCCCGAACCGCCCCCGTGTAAAGGACCCAACGCCCTTGCGCCGACCCGTGATATCCCCTGCCCTTCCTCGCTCTCAACGCGCCGCCCGCATCGCGCGGGAGGTGACGGCGAATGACTGACCGTCTCCTGACCGTGGCCGAGGCTGGTGAAATGCTCGGCACGGGCGAGCGCTTCGTCCGCCGCCTGATCGCCGAGCGTCGCATCCGCTACGTGAAGCTCGGCCGCCCGGTCCGCATCCCCGAGACCGCGATCACCGAGTACGTCGAGGCGCACACCGTCGAGCCGATCCGTCGTGTCCGTACCCGCTACGAGAGGGCCGCCTGATGGCGGGACGCAAGCCGCAGCGGCGGCGAGAGTTCGGCACGACCCGCAAGCTTCCCTCCGGTCGGTGGCAGGCCCGCTACGTCGGCCCGGACGGGCAGCGGTACACCGCCCCCGAGACGTTCGAGACCAGGTCCGACGCCCAGGACTGGCTCAACCTCACCCGGGCCGACATCGAACGCAACCACTGGCGGGACCCGGACGCCGGCGCGGTCAACTTCGAGAAGTACACACTGCGTTGGTTGGAGGAGCGCGGCCTGGCCCCGACCACGGTCGACCGCTACGAGGGCCTGCTGCGCCTGCACATCCTGCCGACCTTCGGCGGCAAGGACCTGGACGAGATCACCCCGCCCTCCGTCCGCACGTGGCGAGCCGAGCGCCTGAAGGCGACTGGCGCCACCACGGTCGCCAAGTCGTACCGCCTCCTAAAGGCCGTCCTTCAGACCGCGGTCGACGACGACCTCCTCCGCACCAACCCATGCCGCATCAAGGGCGCCGGCAAAGAGGAGGCCGACGAGCGACCCACCGCCACCATCGAGCAGGTCTTCGACCTCGCCGATGCGATGGGCCCGCGCTGGCGCCTGATGGTCCTCCTCGGAGCCTTCGCCTCCCTCCGCCCGGAGGAGCTTGCTGAACTGCGCCGTCACAGTGTCGATCTCGACGAATGTTCCCTGCGCGTCACGCAGGCTTCGCCGGAGCTGACCAACGGCAGGCGCGTCACCGGCGACCCCAAGACCCGTGCGGGCAGGCGCACGGTCTACCTGCCTGACTTCCTGCTCCCGGAGCTGCGTCGGCACCTGCAATGGTTCGCGGAGAAGGAGCCGGACGGCCTCCTCTTTGTCGGAGAAAAGGGCGCCCCCTTCCGCCGCTCGACCTTTGGACGGAAGTGGCGCAAGGCGAGGAGCAAGGTCGGGATGCCGGGGCACTTCCGCTTCTACGACCTCCGGCACACAGGCAACAACCTCGCCGCCGACACCGGCGCCAAGCTGAAGGACCTCATGGTCCGCGCCGGCCAGTCCTCGGAGCGGGCCCAGCTGATCTACCAGCACTCGACGGCCAAGCATCAGCGGAAACTAGCGCGGGGGATCGATGCCGAGGTGAGGATCCAGCGGCGGGAGGTAGCCGAGGCCGAGCGGGCAAGCGAAGCGTGACGGACGAGGTTCGCAGGGCCCTGACCGAGCTGCTCGGCTAGGACCCTGCGGGCTATGCCGTGCCTGCCCTGTTGGTGGTGCAATCGCTGTCAACAGCTGAGTTTCGGTCGAACCATACAGAAGAGGTGCATAGTCCCAGGAACGTTCTTGCCGCCCACGAGGGAGGGTCCAGCAAGGACGGAACGTGGGTGAACGTGCAGGCCATGAATGGATCTCCAGCAGGTATGGCCCACTTCGCAGAGCACGTTCCGCTTTTCACCTCGGCGTCACGTTTAGGTCATCTCTAGTCACTCGCCCTTTCTGCGGGCCGTGATCGTCGCATTCTGGATGCATGTGCCTCCGTACCGTGACTGATGGGTGTGGAGGGGATCACGAGGGGGGATTGACGTTGAGCGATGCGTTCGGGTTCCCAGTGTTAGCCACCTCCGCTCTTACCCAGGCCATCGGGTTCCTGTACCGCCGTGCCGAGGTGGTTCTCGACCGGCGAGCAGCGCGTCGGAACGCCGACGAAGAGCGCCCACCGGAGATGGTGCCCGCCGTGGTCGTCGGCGACCCAGGGAGCCCTCTGGACTTCGAACTGGAGCGTTTGACTGCTGAGCGTGCCGAGCGCCTGGACTCCCTGGTGGAGCTGCTGGGTCTCTATGCCGAGAACGAGCAGCTCATCGACGGTCAGGACGAGCGGCTGCGTCGCAACCTCGGCCGGCTGCGGGCCGTTCTCGAAGACATCTACGGGCGCCGCATCACCTTCGTCGGTGAGGAACGGCCGGCCAGTGGTGTCCGAGTGGTGGCGCGTGCCGGAGACGTGCATGGCAAGGCCACTGGCTTCAGGGGTGGTCGTGTGTCTCGCCTCGCGAATGTCGAGGTCGAGCACGACGTCGAAGTCGTGCACCCGGGCGGAGAGGCGACCGGGGCCGTGATCGACGACCTCCTTTAGCCGTCGTATTTCAAGGCCCGCGACTCGAACGATCACCCACGGGGGGACGAACGTGGATTCCGCCACGCCTGGCGATCACTCCAGCTTTGACTGGTCGGACCAGCCGCGCCACGGTGGCGGTTGGCGTCCGCCCGTGCCAGCCCCGCAGGGCGACCTGGCCGACAGGGGGTGGGGAGAGCGAAACCCTGCTGATCAACAGGAAAGGGAATCGCCGGAGGCCCATCAAGATGAGGGCGAGAGCGCCGTCGACACCGAGACCGCGCACGGCGACTCTGGCAGCGATGTTGTTCCCTCACGGGAGGCGGCAGGCGCAGAAGACGACCCGGCCGTCCAGCACATGCGCGGCGTCCTTCGTGCGGCCGTCGCCGAGCTGCGCCAGGAAGCGCTGTTCAACTTCGGTGAGATGAACGCAGTCAAACTGACCGCGATCTTGGGACAGCTGCTCGAACACTCGGAGCTGCCCAGGCGGTATCTCGACACGGTCCGCGCAGTCTTTGCCCCACCCGATGGATACGACGAAGCGTCCAAGACGCTTGAGAACCCCGGTGCTGTGCTCGTTCTCCTACGCGAGCCCGGCGCAGGGCGGACCTTCACGGCTCACGCCCTCCTGGCTGACCTGCAACTCCGTACCGCAGCCAAAGTGGGTCCCCTGAGCTTCGGCACCTCCGGACGGTTTCCGCTGCACCGCTTGCCGAGGGAAGAGAACGCCGGCTACTTGCTGGAACTGCCCTCGGACGAGGACACCTTCGAGGTCAGCGCAGACTTCGGTGCGTCTCTGTTCGAAGTCCAAAGGAACCTTCTCAACCGGTCGTCGCGGTTGATCGTGCTGACGACGCCGGAGCAATGGCAGCGGATCGGCGGCGACGCACCCGCCGACGTCGTACCACCGTTGAAGCGACCAGACGGCCGTGCCGTCGCCGAGGCATGGCTCAAGGCCGAGGCCCCCCCAGACCTCGACGTGTCACGCTGGCTTGCTGATGAGCGCATTGCGAAGTTGCTGGAAGGGCAGTCACCGTCCGACGTACTGGAGACCGTCGGTCACATTCTCAAGGCTGAACGCTCCAAGCCGCTGGCAGACGTCTCGGATTCCGACCCTGACGGTTTTCACGCGAAGGTCCTGAGCGTTGTCCAAGCGCGCACAGCTTGGCGGACGCAGCTGCTGGAGTGGCATAGCAAGAAGGGGCGGACCAGCTTCCAGCGGAACTTCCTGCTCGTCGCGTCACTGCTCCGGAACGCGTCCGTTGCGCACGTCTACGCACAGACAGCAGCCTTGTGCCGTCTCTTTGGGCAGCCGGTCTCGCTGCAGGGGCAGGAAGAGCCTGGCGTCGTCGAGATGGTGTCAGAGATCGATGCTGATCTTGATCCGACGAACGACACCATCGAATTTGCTCGCCCTGGATGGGACGACGCTGTCCTCAGCTACTTCTGGATCGACCGTCCCCCAGCGCGCAAGACCTTCCTGTCCTGGATGGCCGAGGCGCCCACGACGAAGACAACGGACTTCCTGGAAACGTTCACTGCTGAAGAGCGGTTGGTGCTGGCCAACCGAGTAGGTGCCTTCGCCGTGCGGTGGGCCACTCACCATCGGAAGCCGGACCCTCTAGAACAGATCATCTCGGCCTGGCAGAAGGACAGGAACCTCTGGTCGGCGGCTACCGACCTGATTTCTGCCGCTGCCCTTCACCCAACGATGGGCCGGTTCATACACGAGCTCCTTCTGCGGTGGTCCAAGGCAAGCAGCACTCCGGAGCTGCAGAAGCTGACCGTGGAAGTGTGCGCGGGCGAGTTTGGACGGCGAAACACTGCCAAGGCGCTGCTCCGTCTCGGATACGCCGCGGGCTCAACGGATTCTGAAGTGCAGAAGGCAGTCGGCGCAGCCGTACGAACGATCTGGTCCGACCCCTCGGCCCGCAAGAGTCTGTTCACCTCGATCACCAAATGGTGCGCACCGAACTCCGACCGCCTGGCATCCGGCCGGCGCTCATTCGCTGCGCTCGCAACACTGGCCTCGCAGGGCTATGAACCCGAAGAAAGGGTGCCCTCACTGCTCCTGAGAGACAAAGAGGAGGGAGGATTCCAGCCCTCGTACGAGGACCTGTCCATCTGTTGGGGCGCGCTTCTTCTGCCGACCGAAGCTGACGAGGAGGCGCCCACAGAGGCTGTGAATCTCTGGATGGACGCGGCTCACGGTGAGCCCAGCCTTCAGCATTTGATCTTCGGAGTACTCCGCGGAGCCGTCAGCACGGAAGACTCAGCACTAGGGCGCCGACTGCGCCATCGGCTGCGTGATCTCCTGTACGCCTGGCAGCCCTCGCCTGCACCGAGCGTCGATGCGGACCGGGTACGGCTGCGGCACGAACTGGTGGACCTTCTGGATCACGACCGCAGCCGATCCGTCGCCAAGTACCACCCGAGAGCATCCCATCGCTCGGACGAGGCGTGAGCCCACTCATGCGCCGAGGTGACGCCAAGGGTCGAAAAGCCGAACGACCCACATGGATCCGCGAGTTCTGTGACTTCCTCGACAGCAGAGACGACGAACTGACCTTCACCGCCACCATGCGAGTCGAATGGTGCCGTCCCGTTGATGGCCCGAGTACCACGACTGCCTACGACGACGCAGGACGCCAAGTGCGGCTGGTGGCACAGGACATGGCCAAACAGCGCAGCGTTCTGCGTGCGGAGGCCACGGAGCAGGACATCAACTACGAGCTGCGGCGGCGAACGCCGTGGCAGACAGAGGGCATCGAGATCCTTCGGGCTCAGGTCTCGCTACACGTAGACGACCACACACGCTCCAGCGCTGAGCGCATGGCCCAGCTACGCCGCGAGACAGCTCTCGAGGACATCGCGCGACAGCAGACCGCAGCCCGGATCAGATTCATGCAGGACGAAATCCTGCGTACGCCGGCAACTGCCCGGCTCTACCTGACGCTGGAACAGAACGCGCAGCACGGTGCTCTGCCACCGGGCACCGACATCAACGAGATCGTCCGGGACGCCCAGCAATGGCATCCCCAGGCGCAATGGGTGGTGATTGCCCAGCTTCTGCACACGTTCCTCACCAACCTCAGTGCGGAAGACCGAGGCGACCTTCTGCGTACGGTCCGCGGGATGTTCGAGGAGTACGGGGAGAAGGAGCTGGCAGAGCAGCTTCCCGTCACGCTTCACGAAGCCCCACAGGGGAGGCCCGCGTGAAGCGCGGAAACCAATCCGGGCTCACCGTGCTCCGCTGCTTGTTGTCCCCACTTACTAGCTGGCGCGCGTTGCAGATCTTGCGGAATGACCACGAGGGCATGAGCTTCGACGTCGCCTGGCGGCGCGCGAGGCTACGGCGGCACCCTGATGAGGCTCCCTATCTCCGGCATGGTCACGGAGGTGCAGCGTCGGGCTTGGCATCCAAGCGTGAGCCGAGCAGCGACCACCCTGATACGGCCTAGCGATGGCGAGTCCCTTTGCTTCGGCGACTGGTCCCCCGTTTGCCCACCTTGTGACCCAGGCCACCGAGAATGCGTCTCGTTATTCGAGACGGCCGTGTGCCCCGTCGACCCAATCTGCGCCCGAGGGTCCTTGGAGGGAGCGACTGACCTGCACTTAGGGCACGCAGAGGGCACAGGACCCCCGAAATGGTCTAGACAACAAAGAACCCCCGGGGTCTCCGACCTGGGGGTTTCGCATGGAGCGGGTGACGAGAATCGAACTCGCGCTCTCAGCTTGGGAAGCTGATGTTCTACCATTAAACTACACCCGCGTAAGACGCCGGCCGGGCCGGTGTCCGATTGCCTCGTCACTGTACCCCATGCCGAGCCCACCGCGCTGAAGCCAGGGGCTCGAGGGAACCTTGCGCCGCGTGCGTTTCAAGGGCGGGATCCGGGTACACGTGGCCGGAGTTGGGGCGTACCGTGGGGCCGCGCGTCGAGCCGGCCAGGGGTGTTCCGCGTCCCGGAGTGCCGCTTGTGAAGCCGTCCTGAACGTCCCGTAGTGTGGCCTTTGTCCGGCGGGCAGCAGCCGGACGTGGCTCTTGGGGAAGGGACTCTTGGACTTGATGGAGCGCACCGTCGTCCGTTGTGCCGATGGGCACGTGTTCAGCACCGCTTCGTTCCCGATGCAGAAGGCCGAGCGCCTCGGCCCGGGGCGGCTCGTCCGGTGTCCTCGCTGTGCGCGGATGCGCAGCGTGGTGCCGGTGCCCCTCGAAAGCGTCGTCGGCAGCGGCAGTGGTAGCGGCAGGAAGCAGTGACGCGGCAGTAAGGCAGCTGAGCAGCAGGGGCTCTGTCACAGGCCGTAGCGGGCCGTAGCGGGGTCGGCGCGCGGAGTCGTCCGATTGTGGTCGGTCCGCGCGCCTTGCGTATCCTCGGGACGTGCTTCTCTCAGACAAGGACATCCGGGCCGAGATCGACGCCGGGCGGGTACGGATCGATCCCTTCGACGATTCCATGGTGCAGCCGTCGAGCATCGACGTACGGCTGGACCGCTACTTCCGGGTGTTCGAGAACCACCGGTACCCGCACATCGACCCCTCCATCGAGCAGGTGGACCTCACGCGGCTGGTGGAGCCGGAGGGCGACGAACCGTTCATCCTCCACCCCGGTGAGTTCGTGCTCGCCTCGACGTACGAGGTCATCACGCTCCCCGACGACCTCGCCTCGCGGCTGGAGGGCAAGAGCTCCCTCGGCCGGCTCGGGCTCGTCACCCACTCCACCGCCGGGTTCATCGACCCGGGGTTCTCCGGGCACGTCACCCTGGAGCTGTCCAACCTCGCCACCCTGCCCATCAAGCTCTGGCCCGGGATGAAGATCGGGCAGCTGTGCATGTTCCGGCTCACCTCGCCCGCCGAGCACCCCTACGGCAGTGAGCGGTACGGCTCCCGGTACCAGGGTCAGCGCGGCCCGACCGCCTCCCGGTCCTACCTCAACTTCCACCGGACCCAGGTATGAGCGACGAGTCCGCGACCGCGCCCATACGCGAGAACCTCACCTACGAGGCGTTCGGCACCGCCGTGCGCGAGCTCGCGCAGACGATCGCCGACGACGGCTACGAGCCGGACATCGTGCTCTCCATCGCCCGCGGCGGCGTCTTCGTGGCCGGCGGGCTCGCGTACGCCCTCGACTGCAAGAACATCCACCTGGTCAACGTGGAGTTCTACACCGGCGTCGGGACCACCCTCGACATGCCCGTCATGCTCGCTCCCGTCCCCGACGTCGTCGACTTCTCCGACAAGAAGGTCCTCATCACCGACGACGTCGCCGACACCGGCAAGACGCTCAAACTGGTGCGCGACTTCTGCCTGGAGACCGTCGCCGAGGTCCGCACCGCCGTCATCTACGAGAAGTCCCACTCCCTCGTGAAGTGCGAGTACGTCTGGAAGCGGACGGACGAATGGATCAACTTCCCGTGGAGTGTCCTGCCTGTGGTGCGTAAGTCGGGGGAGCCGGTCACCCCGTCCAGGGAAGCGCTCTGACCTGCGGGTCTTGCACAGCCGACAATCGACTCCTTCCACCGCAGCCCCCCCTCGCGACCGTAGCCTCACTCAACCCGGCGAACTGATGGGCCGGCGGCACCAGTTCGCATGGGTCAGGGGCCGTTCAGGGTTGTGATCAGGGTGATCACCGATGGGCGACAGCGACTGCACGCAGCAGAGTTGGCGTTGTCAGCAATTCCCGTCAGCGCCGTGGAAGAGAAGCTTCGATGCGTATCCGCCTCGCCGTCACCACCCTCGCCCTGGCCGCCGCTCTCACCGCCGGCGCGGCCCTGCCCGCGGCGGCCGCCACACCTGCCTCCAGCGCCCCGGCGGCCGCGAACCCCACCGTTCAGGACATCCTCGACCGCTTGCCCGACGATGTCGTGGCGGGCGCGCTGGTCAGACGGGACGGCGTGGTGGCCACCGCCGGCCCGGTCACCGCTGACGCTCATGTCCGGATCGGCAGTGTCACCAAGGCATTCACCAACACGGTGGTGCTCCAACTCGTCGCCGAGCACCGGATCGGCCTGGACACACCGGCGCGGAGGTACGTCCCCCAAGTGCTGCCCGAGGCGTACGACCGCGTCACCGTGCGCCAGCTCCTCGACCACACGAGCGGCCTGCCCAGGCCCGCCCGGACGCCTGGCCCGGCCGACGGACCCGGATGGCAGCTCGAGTCGGTGACGCCCGAGGACTTCCTGCGCGACTCGTTCGCCGCAGTCACCGACGCGCCGCCCGCACCCGGCTCCGAGCAGCAGTACAACGGACTCAACTCCTTCGTCCTCGGCCTGATCGTCGAGAAGGTCACCGGCCACTCCTTCGCCGACGAACTGCAGCGCAGAATCATCCGGCCGCTGCGTCTGAGGCACACGAGCCTGCCCGCCGCCGACGACCCCACGATCCCCTCGCCCCACGCGGAGGTGTACCTCGAGGGGCAGGACGTGACCGAGCAGAGCCCGTACCCGTGGGCCGAGGGAGGCATGATCTCCACCGCCGCCGACCTGGACCGCTTCATCACCGCACTGTTCCGGGGCCGCCTGCTCCCGCCCGCCCAGCAGAAGCTGGTGTTCGAGACACCGAACGTGAAGAGCGCCGCCGGCAACACGAACTGCGTCGGGCAGCAGGCCTGCTACAGCATCGGCGGACTCCTGCGCCACCAGCTCCCGAGCGGCGAGTACGTGTGGGGCAAGACCGGTTCCCGCCCCGGCTGGGACAACGGGGTCTTCGCCACCCGCAACCTCCGGCACCGCGTGGTGTACTCCCTGAACCCGACGGGGACAGGCAACGACCTCCCGTACATCAAGGCGATCGTCAACGCCGCGTTCGCCGGGCCGCGCGCGGTGAGCGGAGCAGCCGCCTTGGACCGGTAGAGACGAGTGACGCGTCGCCTCTGGGGGGTGTGTCAGGCTGAGGTCACCAGGATCCAGAGGCTGAGAAGCAGGCTCCCGACGGCTATGGCTCCGTGGAGCACCACCCAGAGGATCCAGATCCTCAGTTTGAGGATCCGAGGGAACTCGGCCCGGTGTTCCGCGTGGTTGTCGGCGATGAGGCCGCGCAAGTTGATCTCCGGGTGGCGAAGTCCCAGTTCCTGACGCAAGCTGTCCGCGAGGCCGGAGTGGACGGCCCAACGCTCTCCGTACTTCGCACTCGCCACCGCGCCGAAGGCGCCCAGTGCGCACAGGGGGAGCGTCAGGCCCAACGTGGACGCGCCAAGGCCCTCTTGCTGAGTAAGGAAGCCAAGAGCCGCAGCCGTCACGATGATCACGATGTTGGTCAGTGCTGCTCGTTGGTTCTCCATCTGCCGAGCTTCCTCGCGCTGCCCCTTCCACAGTTCGAGCAGCACGTCAGACTCGTCTGCCATGGACCCCTCCCCACCCTGAGACCGGTCCCCCGGGACCAGGAAAGCCCGGTCGAAGTCTTCAGCCAAGAGGGCCTCCCCGCGCGGCTCTTGCCCTGCACGTAGGCTCTGGTGCGCGCGGTCGACCGGGGGCGCGGTGGGCCCGTGCCGTAGGGGTTGGCCGAAGGGAGCGTTCCGCTGTGACGCATGCTCATGAGGAAGAAGTTCTGGCCCGGATCGCCAAGGGGCTCGTCTACACCGAGTCGGAAGCGGCCTTCCAGGCCCCTCGGCGCCGCACCTCGGAGATCTTCGAGTACAACCACACACCACCGAGCGAAACCGAGAAGCGTCGATCGCTGCTCGTCGCGATCTTCGGCTCTGTCGGTGAGCGCACGGTGCTGCTGCCGCCGTTCCACGCAGGGTTCGGCAGCAATGTCCATATCGGGGACGACTTCTTCGGGAACGTGAACCTCACGTTCGTCGACGATGTGGACATCCGGATAGGCGACGGCGTCATGATCGCGCCCAGCGTGACACTGACCACGACGGGGCACCCGGTGCATCCCTCGCGACGCGCCGACTTCGGACGGTTCTCGGAACCGATCGTGATCGAGGACAAGGTGTGGATCGGCAGCAACGTGGTGGTCCTGCCCGGCGTTCGTATCGGACACGGGTCGGTCATCGGCGCCGGCAGCGTCGTCAGCCGCAGCATTCCCCCGATGACCGTCGCGGTCGGAACCCCTTGCCGGGTGGTCCGCCCCATCACGGACGAGGACCTCGCCACACGTACCGCCGCTCGGCGACCCCGTCAGTGATCCGGGCGCAGCGGCCGAGCCGCACACCGAAGCTGTCCGACCTGCTGTGCCTGCCGGCGCCCGGCCTGGCGCCGTGGCGTCACATGTTCCGGCAGGCCGTGGCCTCGAACTCGGTCATGGGGACGGTGACCGCGGTTTCGTCGCCGTCCTCCGAGACGCTGAGGTAGCGGACTGATCCCGGGGTGATCCGGTTCCGGTCGGCGAGGGTGAAGGAGGCGTCGCGCGACGACCACGAGTTGTCCTCGGTCCAGCCGTAGAGGTGGTACGTGGTTCCGGCGGCGAGCGGGGTGAGAGGTTCGGTCGCGGTCCAGCCGGGCGCGGGGGAGTCGAGGGTCCAGGTGGCGAGACCGGGCGTGAGGGGACGTTCGGCGGTCCATGAGCCGACCGTCACCGCCTTGTCGGGGTCGGCGCTGTCCACGGAGAGCGTCGCGCCGTCGATCCGATGTCCGCAGACCATCATGACGCCGAGCAGACGTCCGTCCTCGGTCACGGAGACGCCGGCGACGGCGTCGATGGGGACCGTGCATCCCGAGGTGGCGGCCAGGGCGACGCAGGCCGCGGCGGAACCGATGAAGCGCCGGCACGCCGGCCGTGAGGTCGTCGACCGCACAAGTCCCCCTTACCGGCGCACTGTTGGACTCCCCTCCCCCGGATGGTAGGGGCGAGTGGCGTCCCGTACGGGGGCGTTGACCTCATCCGTTGCGCGCTCGTAGCCGCTTCGTAGTGACCACGCGAAGGCTCCCCGCCGAACAGACAGGCGGGGAGCCTCATGTGAGTCCCTGAGGGGTGCGGCAAGCCGCTAGAACGTGCCCAGCTTCACTATCGACAGCAGTGCCACGAGCTGGATCGCCGAGGCACCCAGCGCCTTCGGCCACAGCAGGTCGTGGGAGCGGCTGACCATGAGCGTGAGCAGGACGCCGGCCGCGACCCAGGTCGCCCAGCCCAGCATCTGGACGAACGCCGCGTCGCCGCCGAAGAACATCGCGACGACCAGGCGCGGGGCGTCCGTGAGGCACATGATCAGCATGGAGAGACCGACCGTCGGCTGCCATGCGCCGTTGCCGCCGAGCTGGCGGGCGAGGGTGTGGGTGACGACGCCCAGGATGAACGCGCTCAGCACCATCGCGACGCCCGTCGTCAGGACGATCGGGATCGCGTTGGACAACGTCGCGTTGATGGTGTCCCGGCGGGTGTCGTCGAAGCCGAAGACCGCGATCAGACCGTAGAGGAAGGTCACGACCAGGGCGGGGCCCCACATCGTGTAGTCCCGCATCCGCAGGAATGTCTGGTTGGGGGAGAGGACGATCCCCTTCAGCAGTTCCTTCCAGGGCAGGCGCGGGCCGATCGGGCCCACGGGGGCGCCGGAGCCGGCCTGGTAGGTCCCGCCCTGGTTGTACCGGTCCTGCTCGTCGATCGAGAAGGCCTGGGTGTGACCCGGGTTGTTCGCGGCGTACGGGTCGTGCGGGGCGCCCGCCCCCGCGGGGCCGCCGTAAGGGTCGTCGCCGCCGAAGTACTCCGGCTCGCCGCCCGGTCCGCCGTAACCGCCGTGCCCGCCGCTCGCCCCGTGCCCGCCGTAACCGCCGCCCCGGCCACCGGCGTTGGCCGAAGGCCACTGTCCGCCGCCACCGCCGCCGTGGGGCGGCTGCTGGCCGCCGCCGCGGTACTGCGGCCGCTGCGGCGTCGAGGGAGAGCCGTACGGCGGCTGCCCCTGGGGCGCCTGCTGCCCGTACGGAGGGTTTTGGGGTCGCGCTTGCGCAGCGCGGCCGTCCCGGCCGCCGCGTCCGATCCTGAATCCAGCCACGCCTTCGAACGTACCTGGTCCTGCGGAGCGACGTGCCGGGCCCTACCGTCCGGTACCGGCTTTGCGGCCGACCTGTGACATCCCCTAAGGGAGACCCGTACCCCCACCCGTATCCCACCCCCGGCCGCCCCGGGCCCGTCCCGCCCCCCGCCCTCAAGACGAACGCCCCCCGTCCGTCGCGCGGAGAACGCGCTGGACAGGGGGCGTGTCAAAGGGCCCTGGGGGACGCTCACTTCACCGGCTGCGGCTCCGGCTCGCTCTCCGTCTCCCCGGCGGCGGCCGGGGGCTCGTCCTCGGCCGGGGTCTTGACCGACTCCAGCAGGAGCTGGGCGACGTCCACGACCTGGATGGACTCCTTCGCCTTGCCGTCGTTCTTCTTGCCGTTCACGGAGTCCGTGAGCATGACGAGGCAGAACGGGCACGCCGTCGAGACGATGTCGGGGTTCAGCGAAAGAGCCTCGTCGACGCGCTCGTTGTTGATGCGCTTGCCGATCCGCTCCTCCATCCACATCCGCGCGCCGCCGGCGCCGCAGCAGAAGCCGCGCTCCTTGTGGCGGTGCATCTCCTCGTTGCGCAGGCCCGGCACGCTCGCGATGATCTCGCGCGGCGGCGTGTAGATCTTGTTGTGCCGGCCCAGGTAGCAGGGGTCGTGGTAGGTGATGATGCCCTCGACCGGGGTGACCGGGATCAGCTTGCCCTCGTCCACCAGGTGCTGGAGCAGCTGGGTGTGGTGGATGACCTCGTAGTCGCCGCCGAGCTGCGGGTACTCGTTGCCGAGCGTGTTGAGGCAGTGCGGGCAGGTGGCGACGATCTTCTTGGCCGACTTCGGCTTCTTCGACTCGGGCGTGACCTTGCCCTCGTCGTCGGTCTCCTCGCCGAACGCCATGTTGAGCGCCATGACGTTCTCCATGCCGAGCTCCTGGAAGAGGGGCTCGTTGCCGAGACGGCGGGCGGAGTCACCGGTGCACTTCTCGTCGCCGCCCATGATGGCGAACTTGACGCCCGCGATGTGCAGCAGCTCCGCGAAGGCCTTCGTGGTCTTCTTGGCGCGGTCCTCCAGGGCGCCGGCGCAGCCGACCCAGTACAGGTACTCGACCTCGGACAGGTCCTCGATGTCCTTGCCGACGACCGGCACCTCGAAGTCGACTTCCTTCAGCCACTCCAGGCGCTGCTTCTTGGCCAGGCCCCAGGGGTTGCCCTTCTTCTCCAGGTTCTTGAGCATCGTGCCCGCCTCGGAGGGGAACGACGACTCGATCATCACCTGGTAGCGGCGCATGTCGACGATGTGGTCGACGTGCTCGATGTCCACCGGGCACTGCTCGACGCAGGCGCCGCAGGTGGTGCAGGACCACAGGACGTCCGGGTCGATGACGCCGTTCTCCTCGGCCGTGCCGATCAGCGGGCGCTCGGCCTCGGCCAGCGCGGCCGCGGGGACGTCCTTGAGCTGCTCCTCGGAGGCCTTCTCCTCGCCCTCCATGGTCTTGCCGCCGCCGGCCAGCAGGTACGGCGCCTTGGCGTGCGCGTGGTCGCGCAGCGACATGATGAGCAGCTTGGGGGAGAGCGGCTTGCCGGTGTTCCAGGCGGGGCACTGCGACTGGCAGCGGCCGCACTCGGTGCAGGTGGAGAAGTCCAGCAGGCCCTTCCAGGAGAACTGCTCGACCTGGGAGACGCCGAAGACGTCGTCGTCACCGGGGTCGGTGAAGTCGATCGGCTTGCCGCCGGAGGTCATCGGCTGGAGTCCGCCGAGGGCGGTGCCGCCGGTCGCCTCGCGCTTGAACCAGATGTTCGGGAAGGCCAGGAAGCGGTGCCAGGCCACGCCCATGTTGGTGTTGAGCGAGACGACGATCATCCAGATGAACGAGGTGCTGATCTTCACCATGGCGGTGAGATAGATCAGGTTCTGCAGCGCGCCGACGCTCAGTCCCTTGAAGGCCAGGACCAGCGGGTACGAGGCGAAGTACGCCGCCTCGTAGTGCTCCACGTGGTGGATCGCGCCCTCGAGGCCGCGCAGCACGTAGATGGCGAGGCCGATGGTGAGGATGACGTACTCGACGAAGTACGCCTGGCCCGCCTTGGAGCCCGCGAAGCGGGACTTGCGGCCCGGGCGGGACGGCAGGTTCAGCAGGCGGATCACGATCAGCACGGCGATGCCGAGGATCGTCATCACGCCGATGAACTCGATGTAGAGCTCGAAGGGCAGGAAGCCGCCGATGACGGGCAGCGTCCAGTCGGCCTCGAAGAGCTGCCCGAACGCCTGCGCCAGGGTGGGCGGCAGGGTGAGGAAGCCGACGGCGACGAACCAGTGGGCGAAGCCCACGATGCCCCAGCGGTTCATGCGCGTGTGGCCGAGGAACTCCTTCACCAGGGTCACGCTGCGCTGGTAGGGGTTGTCCGTCCGGGTGCCCGCCGGGACCGGCTGGCCCAGCTTGAAGTAGCGGACGAACTGGCCGATCGCGCGTGCGAGCAGTGCGACGCCGACCACGGTCAGGACCAGCGACACGATGATCGCGGCGAGTTGCATGGGGGCTCCTCGGGCCTGCGAGGGAGGATGTTCGAGATTACTAAGCGGTAACTTATGCAGTCCGTCTGAGACTACCCCGATCTCCCGCCGCACTGTAGCCGGGCCTGGGGTGATCTGAATCGCTGAGGGTCACCTCAGAAATCCCTTCCGATCCCGACCGTGTTATTCGTACCAAATTGGTACATTCATGACTAATTTATATCCGTGCTCTACGGGATCGTCGCCGCCACCACCGCCCTGCTCCTCACCGCCGTCCTAGCCGTGCTGCTGCGCGCGCCCGCGCTGCGGCTCGGGCTGCTCGACCGACGTCACCGGCAGCGGCGCGTTCCCCTGTCCGGGGGCGCCGCCGTCGTATTGGCCACCTGCCTGGTCGTGGCCGCAGGGGAGTGGACCGGATACGCGCCCCTGCGGGACGGGATGGGCGCGCTGCTCGCCGCGGCCGCCGGGGTCGCCGCGCTGGGACTGGCCGCCGACCTGTGGCGGCTCAAGACCTGGCTGCTCGCCCTCGGTACGGTGATCGCTGCGGCCTTCGTGGTGCCGTACGGCGACACCGGCGCGGCCGAGGGGGCCGTGGCCGTGTGCTGGATCGCGTGCGTGGCGCTCGCCTTCCGGGCCCTCGACCATGCCGACGGCGTGGCCGGGACGGTCGGGGTCGTCACCGCGTTCGGAGTGGGCGCCTGCGCCGCGGCCGAGGTGATGGACGGGCTCGCGGTGCTGCTCAGTGTGCTGGCCGCCGCGCTGACCGGCTTCCTGATGCACAACTGGCCACCCGCGCGCGTGGCGCTCGGCGGCTGCGGCTCGCTGTTCGCCGGGTTCGTGCTGGCCGCGGCGGCCGTGTCCGCGCGCGCGGGGCAGGAGGCGGCCACCGGCGCCGCCGTGCTGTTCGCGCTCTCCGCGGTCGCCGTCGCCGACGCGGCCCTCGTCCTGCTGGCACGGCGCGTCGCGGGCCGGCCGCTGACGCGCGGCGGCCGGGACCATCTCGCGCACCGGTTGCGGCGGCTCGGCCTCACCCCCCAGGGAGTGACGATCGTCATCGGTGCCGCGGCCTTCGCCGGGGTACTCGTGGGAGTGCTGGTGCATTCCGGCTGGGCGGACGCCCACGCCGTGCTGTGGGTGGCGGGCGCGACCTCGCTCGTCGTCCTGGGGCTGTGGCGGGTGCCGGTGTACGGGCGCGCGGGCGAAGGGCGTTGGGCCGAAGGGCGCGCCGGCGACGGGCGCCAGGCGGAGGGTCGTCCGGTCTACGGCGCCGTACGCCGCGCGGGGGAGGCGGGCGCGCGCCGCGCGAGACGGGGCTTCGTACGCCGTGCGGACGAGGTCGAGGTGCGCCGGGTCGGCGAGGTGGACGCGCGCCGCGCCGGTGAGGCCCCCGCGCGGGGCGGACAGCGTCCGCGGCGTCAACCTGTGTCCGCTGTGAGTCCCCCTCGCAGTTCGGCCGAAACGGTCGTGCGAACGGCTCGGCGGATGGATTCCTCCCAGGTCAGCGGCCCCTTGCGTGTAAGGAACGGATAAGAGTTGAGCCCGCTCGACTCATGTCTGTTGACCGCACGGGAACCGTCGTGCACACTTGAGTCCGTTGCACTCAAGTCAGCTGGAGGGAGATCACCATGGCACGTGCGGTCGGCATCGACCTGGGCACGACTAACTCCGTCGTCAGCGTTCTGGAGGGCGGCGAGCCCACCGTCATCACCAACGCCGAGGGTGCCCGGACCACGCCGTCCGTCGTCGCCTTCGCCAAGAACGGCGAGGTGCTGGTCGGCGAGGTCGCCAAGCGCCAGGCGGTCACGAACGTGGACCGGACCATCCGCTCGGTGAAGCGCCACATGGGCACCGACTGGTCGATCGAGCTCGACGGGAAGCCCTTCAACCCGCAGCAGATCTCCGCCTTCATCCTGCAGAAGCTGAAGCGGGACGCGGAGGCCTACCTCGGCGAGAAGGTGGCGGACGCGGTCATCACCGTCCCGGCCTACTTCAACGACTCCGAGCGCCAGGCGACCAAGGAGGCCGGCGAGATCGCCGGCCTGAACGTCCTGCGCATCGTGAACGAGCCCACCGCGGCCGCGCTCGCGTACGGCCTCGACAAGGACGACCAGACGATCCTCGTCTTCGACCTCGGTGGCGGCACCTTCGACGTGTCCCTCCTGGAGATCGGCGACGGCGTCGTCGAGGTGAAGGCCACCAACGGCGACAACCACCTCGGCGGCGACGACTGGGACCAGCGCGTCGTCGACTACCTGGTGCAGCAGTTCAAGACCGGCCACGGCGTCGACCTCGCCAAGGACAAGATGGCGCTGCAGCGTCTGCGCGAGGCCGCCGAGAAGGCGAAGATCGAGCTGTCCTCGTCCACCGAGACCTCGATCAACCTGCCCTACATCACGGCGTCCGCCGAGGGCCCGCTGCACCTGGACGAGAAGCTCACCCGCGCTCAGTTCCAGCAGCTGACCGCGGACCTGCTGGAGCGCTGCAAGACGCCGTTCCACAACGTCATCAAGGACGCCGGGATCAACCTCTCCGAGATCGACCACGTCGTTCTCGTCGGCGGTTCCACCCGTATGCCCGCCGTCGCCGAGCTCGTCAAGGAGCTGACCGGCGGCAAGGAGGCCAACAAGGGCGTGAACCCGGACGAGGTCGTCGCCATCGGCGCCTCGCTCCAGGCCGGTGTCCTCAAGGGCGAGGTCAAGGACGTCCTGCTCCTCGACGTCACCCCGCTGTCCCTCGGCATCGAGACCAAGGGCGGCATCATGACCAAGCTCATCGAGCGCAACACCACGATCCCGACGAAGCGCTCGGAGATCTTCACGACGGCCGAGGACAACCAGCCGTCCGTGCAGATCCAGGTCTACCAGGGCGAGCGCGAGATCGCGGCGTACAACAAGAAGCTCGGCATGTTCGAGCTGACCGGTCTGCCGCCGGCGCCCCGCGGCGTCCCGCAGATCGAGGTGTCCTTCGACATCGACGCCAACGGCATCATGCACGTGACCGCGAAGGACCTCGGCACGGGCAAGGAGCAGAAGATGACCGTCACCGGCGGCTCCTCGCTGCCGAAGGACGAGGTCGACCGCATGCGCCAGGAGGCCGAGCAGTACGCGGAGGAGGACCACCGCCGCCGCGAGGCCGCCGAGGCCCGCAACCAGGGCGAGCAGCTCGTCTACCAGACCGAGAAGTTCCTCAAGGACAACGAGGACAAGGTCCCCGGCGAGATCAAGACCGAGGTCGAGGGCGCCGTCGCCGAGCTGAAGGAGAAGCTCAAGGGCGAGGACACCTCCGAGATCCGCACGGCCACCGAGAAGGTCGCCGCCGTCTCGCAGAAGCTGGGCCAGGCCATGTACGCCGACGCCCAGGCCGCGCAGGGCGCGGGCGGCCCCGAGGGCGCCGCGGGCGAGGGCGCCAAGGCCGCCGACGACGACGTCGTCGACGCCGAGATCGTGGACGACGAGCGCAAGGACGGTGCCGCGTGACGGAGGAGACCCCGGGCTTCGACGAGAAGCCCGACGTCCCCTCCGGCGCCACCCCCGACGACGCCGAGCCGAAGGCCGACTCCACCGCTGAGGCGGAGGGGGCGGCCCCGGCCGGGGACGCGAACCAGACAGCCGGACTGGTGGCCCAGCTGGACCAGGTGCGCACCGCGCTCGGCGAGCGCACCGCGGACCTCCAGCGCCTCCAGGCCGAGTACCAGAACTACCGCCGCCGGGTCGAGCGCGACCGGATCGCGGTCAAGGAGATCGCCATCGCGAACCTCCTGACCGAACTCCTGCCCGTGCTCGACGACATCGGCCGCGCGCGGGAGCACGGCGAACTCGTCGGCGGCTTCAAGTCGGTCGCCGAGTCGCTGGAGACCGTCGCGGCGAAGATGGGCCTGCAGCAGTTCGGCAAGGAGGGCGAGCCCTTCGACCCGACGATCCACGAAGCCCTGATGCACAGCTACGCGCCGGACGTCACCGAGACGACGTGCGTGGCGATTCTGCAGCCCGGGTACCGGATCGGCGAGCGCACCATCCGCCCCGCGCGGGTGGCGGTGGCCGAACCCCAGCCCGGCGCCCAGGCGGCCAAGGCCGAGGACGCCGAGAAGTCCGACGACAAGGAGAGCGGTGGCCCGGACGAGGGCTGAGCTTGAACCGACACGGAAGGAGGGGCGTCGAGGATGAGCACCAAGGACTTCATCGAGAAGGACTACTACAAGGTCCTCGGCGTCCCCAAGGACGCCACCGAGGCCGAGATCAAGAAGGCGTACCGGAAGCTCGCCCGCGAGTTCCACCCGGACGCCAACAAGGGCAACGTCAAGGCTGAGGAGCGCTTCAAGGAGATCTCCGAGGCGAACGACATCCTCGGCGACCCCAAGAAGCGCAAGGAGTACGACGAGGCGCGCGCCCTCTTCGGCAACGGCGGCTTCCGTCCGGGACCCGGCGCCGCCGGCGGCAGCTTCAACTTCGACCTGGGCGACCTCTTCGGGGGCGCCCAGGGCGGAGCGGGAGGCGCCGGCGGCTTCGGCGGCGGGCTCGGTGACGTCTTCGGGGGACTGTTCAACCGCGGCGGCGCCGCGGGGACGCGCACCCAGCCCCGGCGCGGACAGGACATCGACACCGAGGTCACCCTCAGCTTCACCGAGGCGATCGAGGGCGCGACGGTCCCGTTGCGCATGACCTCCCAGTCCCCGTGCAAGGCCTGCTCCGGCACCGGCGACAAGAACGGCACACCGCGCGTGTGCCCGACCTGCGTGGGCACCGGGCAGGTGGCGCGCGGCTCGGGCGGCGGCTTCTCCCTCACCGACCCCTGCCCCGACTGCAAGGGCCGCGGTCTGATCGCCGAACACCCCTGCACGGAGTGCTCGGGCAGCGGCCGCGCCAAGTCCTCCCGCACGATGCAGGTCCGTATCCCCGCGGGCGTCACCGACGGGCAGCGCATCCGGCTGCGCGGCAAGGGCGCCCCCGGCGAGCGCGGCGGCCCGGCGGGCGACCTGTACGTCGCCGTGCACGTCGGCGCCCATCCGGTCTTCGGCCGCAAGGACGACAACCTGACGGTGACCGTGCCGGTGACGTTCACCGAGGCGGCGCTCGGCGGCGACATCAAGGTGCCCACCCTGGGCGGTCCTTCGCTGACGCTGAAGCTGCCGCCCGGCACGCCCAACGGGCGCACCATGCGCGCGCGGGGCAAGGGCGCGGTCCGTAAGGACGGCACCCGCGGCGACCTCCTGGTCACCGTGGAGGTGAGTGTTCCCAAGGACCTGTCGGGGAAGGCTCGTGACGCACTGGAGGCGTATCGCGAGGCGACCGCGGAGGAGGATCCGCGGGCAGAGCTGTTCGAGGCGGCGAAGGGAGCATGAGAGGCATGGACGGCCGTCGGCGCAACCCGTATGAACTGACCGAGGAGACCCCGGTCTACGTCATCTCGGTGGCGGCCCAGCTCTCCGGCCTGCACCCGCAGACCCTGCGCCAGTACGACCGCCTGGGCCTGGTCTCCCCGGACCGCACCGCCGGCCGGGGCCGCCGCTACTCGGCCCGCGACATCGAACTGCTGCGCACCGTCCAGCAGTTGTCGCAGGACGAGGGCATCAACCTGGCCGGCATCAAGCGGATCATCGAACTGGAGAACCAGGTGGCCGCACTGCAGTCCCGGGTCGCCGAACTCCAGTCGGCCCTGGACGGCGCGGCGGCGGCCATGCAGCAGCGAGAGGCCGCGGTGCACGCCTCGTACCGCCGCGACCTGGTGCCGTACCAGGAGGTACAGCAGACCAGCGCACTGGTCGTATGGCGCCCCAAGCGCCAGCAACAGACCGACTGAACCGACTGAACCGACTGAAAGGGCCGGGAGGCAGCAAGCCTCCCGGCCCTTCGGCTCACCCCAGTTCCTCCAGCCTGGCCTCGAGCGGCGCGGGTGAGCGGAGGTTCACCGCTTCCTCGAACAGCGCTCGTTCGTCGAGGTGGTCGCCCCAGGGATAGCGGATGTGCCAGTGGTCGACGGCGTGTCGCAGCAGGTCGAAGCGGCCTGCCGCGGCGATCGTCGTCGCCGCGGTCAGGCTCTGGCGCAGGGCGAGCGTCGTCGAGGGCGGATCCTGGTAGTTGGTCTGGCGTACGGCCATCAGTGCCTGGAAGGCGAGCACCGGCTCGGGGAAGTCCCAGAAGCCTTCGTTGACGGTCCATGGCGGCAGCTTCCGGCCCGACACGGGAGTCCAGTCGGCGAAGTCGGCGATCAGATCGGGCGCGACGGGCACGGGGTCAGGGCTGGGGCCGAACGAGGTGCCGGAGAGGATCGCCCGGATGCGCTCGGCGTAGTGGCTCCATCCGAAGTGCTCGCGGACAAGGCGGGCATTGAGCTCGGGATCGTTCTGCGCGAGAAGCGCGGGGATCAGAGTCTCGTCGCGCGTCCGCGCCCAGTCGAAGCGCGACGTCTCCCCTGCCCTGTGCAGCGGGCTGGGCACCCTCGTCCCGCTGAGGAGTGTGTCCCACACCTGTCTGTCGCCTCGACGGACCAGCGCGCACACGACGTCAGCGCTGGAGGAGCTTCGGGCGAGCAGGACGCACAGGGGCGGATCGAGCCGAGCCACGACCGTCTCGATGACGGCGGCGGGCGCGAGCTCGAGGAGCAGAGCGGGGGCGCAGTGGTCGGCGGGGGAGCGGCCCGGAGGAATCGGCAGTTCCTCTTCGTGACGTCGTGCGGCATCGAGGAGCGCGGGCAGTGGCCCCTCGAAACCCGCGGTCAGCAGCCGTAGTGCCCGTGTCCAGCGCTCCGGCAGCACGTCGAGCCGTTGCCGGACCTCGTCGGCCAGGTCGGCGCTTTCGGGTCTCACCAGGAACTCGGCCGCCGGCAGCACGTCGACCGTCTTCCCGCCCGCCGTCAGCTCCGCGGCCAGCCGCAGAAGACCGGGCGCCGGGGCCGTGCAGTGCCGGACGACGCGGAGGAGCTGAACCCACAGTTCTGTCTCGTCCAGGCTCTCCCGAGAGGAACGTATCTCCTCGAGAGTCTCGGCGACGACACGGCCGACCGCGTCGGAGCCGGCGTGCTGGATGACGCCCTCGGCCGGGCGGGCGTGCCGGATCACGTCCTCGACGGTGACCGCAGGATGCCAGTCCGGCTGCGGGACAGCGGCCTGCACCACCACCCGGGGCAGACCGGTGCCGAATTCGGGCGTCCAGGTGGCGAGGCAGCGGGTGGACAGTGCGCTGATCGCGGCGTCCCGGTCGCTGAAGATCCGCAGCAGTTCGAGCGGAGTGAGGTCCGTGCCGGCCAGGATGCGCACGACGTCGGCCGGACAGTCGCCCCGGGCGAGCAGGACGCCGTACCGTTCGCGGATGCGTCGGCGATGAGCTTTCGCCCGGGGCGCGTCGAGCCGACGGCGTACCAGGTCCCAGTCGACGTCGTACCAGCGGTCGCCGGTGATGGCGCGGCTCACCGCGGCGAGTTCGTTCTGCGGGAGCCGGTACAGGTCGGACGCTCGCAGTGAGGTGGGGACGCGCTGTCGCCAGATCCGCAGTGCCTCGTCCAGATGCTCGTCGCCTCGTTGCCCGCGGTGCCGTGCGGCGGCGTACAGGGGGTTCACGGAGTGCTGACGCAGTGCCTCGGTGAACGCGTCCTCCACGTCCTTGGCGCGCACCCCCGCCGCGCTGTGGGACATCAGCGACGTCAGGACGTCGCTCCGGCCGGCAGCCCAGAGACGAATACCGGCCACCAGCTGTTGGTACGGGGTCAGCACCTCCCCGTCGTCCTGCCATGCGGCGCGCAGCGCCTGAGCCGCGAGACCGGGCTCGCGTGAGTCGTAGCACAGGCGCAGCAGGTCGTCGTCCCAGGCGGTGGGGGGCTCGAACGCGACGCGCGCGCGTACCGCGTCGGTGCGGGGCAACGGGTACTGGGCCTTCGTACCGAAAGGACGTCCCTCCAGCAGGGCCAGCCGGGTCGCGGGAGCGAGTCGCAGTTCCGGGTGGGTGGCGTCGATGAGCAGCCAGGCGTTGAGCCTGGGGTCGTCGCGCTGGAGGAAGGCGGTCATCACCTGCGCGTCGGCGGATGCTCCGAAGCCCGAGGCATCGGGGAGACGCCCCAGCATCGATTGCCACAGCCCCGGGCTGTCCATGGCGGCGATCAGAGGGGCGAGCGGTACGCGCTGGTTCCCCGAGACGGCTCGCCGCAAGGACCACGAGTCGAGGCGGCCGAGCAGCCGCTGGGGCAGATCACCGGGCGCGATGCGGGCCAGCCAGCTCACATGGGCCCCGGGGTCGACGTGCCGACAGGGCTCGGGGACGGTGGAGTCGTACCGCAGGGCGGCTTCCAGCAGCGTGGGCAGATCCTCCGGGAAGCCGCCGGCCAGCAAGTCGAACGCGGTCTCCCAGGCTCGCTCGTCGGAGCCGAGGCGGGCGCGCACCCTCTCCTCCACCTCGGGAAGCGGTGCGTCGGATCCGAAGACGCCGGGGTTCCGGAACCGTCCGGCCGGGGTCGCCCGCCACTGCCGCTCCACGGCGGCGGAGGGCAGCGCCTGCGGACCGGCGGCGGCCAGCATGCCGACGAGGCCGGCGTCGAGGTCGTCCAGGAGGTCGTCGCGCTCCACCAGGAGTCGCGATTGCCGCGCGCTCAGACCCCATGTCGTGTACAGCGCCTGTACTTCTTCGGCAGTGCCCTGCGCGGCAACCCAGTCGCCCAGGCACGCGGGAGGCGCGTACCGGTTCTGGCCGAGAACGGACAAGCGGGCTTGAGCCCCGATCCTCTCCGCCACTCTCGGCACGGCATCCGGTGTCGCGTGCCGGAACAGGGCTACGAAGGTGGGATCGAAGTCGACGACCTGAGATTCACTCACATCCCAGAGTTGATCACAGCCCCCGCGCCGGCGACCGACACGGAGAAGCTCGGCGTTCCGCTGAAGAAGCGCCGACACGGGGCGCGTTGACGAAATGCCCGTGCGAAGCGCGCGGTTCTCCGTCGGTTCATGACGCACTCTTCGTGTCGTCTCCATGCGTCTTCACATGCTGAGCGGAGGGTGATGTTGTTACTTCGTTAAGTAGTTTGGCTTGACGCCGATGGTCGCCGCCGCGTTGGCTTTTCTGACACCTGGGTCAGCATGTCGCACCCGATGTCCGGAACGCACCTGAAGTGAGCCCCCGAATGCGTCGTATCGCCATAGCCGTGGCTGCCTCCACGCTGTCCCTCTCACTCGCCGGCTGCGGCATGCTGGGCGCGACGGAGGAAGCGGGCGAGGCGACACCCACCAAGGGTGACGACCTCACCGTGGGCCTGCTCATGCCGGAGGAGACCAACACCCGCTACGAGCAGTTCGACTACCCCATCATCAAGGCCAAGGTCGCCGAGCTCACCAACAACAAGGGCAGCGTCCAGTACGCCAACGCGAACGCCAAGAACTCCACCCAGGTCACCCAGATGGAGCGGATGATCGACGACAAGGTCGACATCATCCTGCTGGACGCCGTCGACGCCAAGGCGATCGCGGACACGGTGAAGAAGGCCAAGGACGCGGGCATCCCGGTCATCGCCTACGACCGCCTGGCCCAGGGCCCGATCGACGCGTACGTCTCCTTCGACAACGAGCTCGTCGGCGAGGTCCAGGGCCGCACCCTGGTGGAGGCCCTGGGGTCGGCCGACCTCAGCGACAAGATCGTCATGATGAACGGCTCGCCCACCGACCCGAACTCCGCCCAGTTCAAGGAGGGCGCGATGTCGGAGCTGAACGGCCGCGTGACGATCTCCGCGGACTTCGACACCAAGGACTGGGACCCGGCGGAGGCCAAGGCCAACATGACCAAGGCGATCGCCAAGATGGGCGGCGCCGACAAGGTCTCCGCCGTGTACTCCGCCAACGACGCCATGGCCGGCGCCGTCATCAAGGCGCTGAAGGCGGCGGGCGTCAGCGACGACGACATGCCCCCGGTCACCGGCCAGGACGCGGAGCTTCCGGCCGTGCAGCGGATCGTCAGCGGCGAGCAGTACATGAGCGTCTACAAGCCCTACCCGCAGATGGCGGCCGCCGCCGCGGCGATGGCCGTCGCCAAGGCCCGCGGCCGTGACATCCAGTTCGAGTCCCTGACCCGCGACAAGGTCGACAGCCCCACCGACAAGGGCATCCGGGCCAACCTGGTCTCGGTGGTCGCGCTGACGAAGAGCAACATCAAGAGCACCGTCATCGAGGACGGCATCTACAAGGTGTCCGACATCTGCACCGCGCAGTACAAGTCCGCCTGCAGCTCCATCGGCCTGAAGTAACCCACCGGGGCGCCGCGACAACGGCAGGGGGCACGCACACCGCGTGCCCCCTGCCGTTGTTGCGGAGCCGGTCCGGGCCGCGCATAGTTGCGCTGCGGAAAACAGGCGCACAGGCGCGGGCGGCACCGGCACCGACATCTACGGCGCCGACGGCCGCGGGCAGCGGGGGTGGGACGGGCGATGGCCGGGCACGGGGCGCAGGACCATCCGCACGGCGCCGACCGGCTGTGCGAGGCCGGGGACCGCGTGTACTCCCGGGCCGTCCGCCGGGGCCGGGTGCCCCGCCGTGACGCCGAGCCGGTGCCCTGTCTGCTGGAGCTGGCCCTGCTCCACCCGGACCCCGACGACATGGACTGGCTGGTGCCGACCTCCCCGCAGGAGGTCATGACCCGGCTGCTGCACGGCCTCTACGACGAGGTGAGCGCGAGCCGGCGGCGGATGGGCTCGGCGGTCGCCGCGTTCGAGTGGTACGCGGGCCTCGGCGGGCCGGCGCCGTCCGCCGCCGTCACGGAGGGCGCGGCGATCCGTGTCCTGGACGGCGACGCCCGCATCCAGGCGGCCCTGGACCAGGCGACCGGGGCGTGCACCACGGAGGTGCTGACCGTCCAGCCGGGCGGCATCAGGCGCGAGCACGAACTGTCCGAGGGGCTGCACCGGGCGCTCGCGCTGCGCGGCCGTGGCGTGCGTATGCGCGACCTGTACACGCATGTGGCCCGGCACGGCCAAGGGCTGTTGAACTACCTGGAGTTGATGGGCCCGGCGGTGGAGGCCCGCACGCTCGACGAGGTCATCGACCGGCTGATCCTCTTCGACCGCACGGTCGCCTTCGTCCCCGCCAACGCCGACCGCACCATGGCACTGGAGCTGCGCCACCCGGCGCTGATCGCCTACCTGGTCACCGTCTTCGAACGGCTGTGGCGGCTGGCGATCCCGCTGACGGCGCCGCTGCCCGACACCCGTATCGAGGGCGTCTCGCACCGGGAGCATTCCATCGCAGCCCTCCTCGCGGAGGGGCACCAGGACGCGGTGATCGCGGAGCGTCTCGGCATCAGCGTCCGCACCTGCCGGGCGCACATCGCCCGTCTCTCGGAGACCCTGGGCGCGGCGAGCCGTACCCAACTGGGCGTGCGCATCGCACAGGTCGGCCTGGACAAGCCGCTCGGCGGGGCGGCGCCACCCCCGGCGGAGATCAGTCCTCGCGCTCCAGGATCCCCGACTGGGCGATGAGGAAGCCGAGTTGGGCGCGGCTGCCGCTGCCGAGGATCGCCGCGAGCTTGGCGATGTGGGCGCGGCAGGTCCGTACGTTCATGCCGAGGCGGCGGGCGATGGCCTCGTCGACGTGCCCCTCGACGAGGAGCTTGGCGATGGAGTGCTGGATGTCGGTGATGCCGCCGGGGTCCGTCTCGTAGGGGGCGCCGGCGCTCAGCGGGACCGCGCGGGCCCACATGAACTCGAAGACCTTCACCAGGTAGCGGACGAGGCCCGGGTGGCGCAGCTCCAGGGCGACCTGCTGGTCGTCGCGGGCGGGGATGAAGGCGACGGTCTCGTCGCAGACGATGAGGCGCTCCACCACCTCGGCGATCGTGCGGTACTCGACCTTGCCGTTGGCCAGTTGGGCCACGTACCCCAGTTTCTCCGGGCTGTGGCGGGCGGTGTGCTGGTAGAGGGTGCGGATGCGCACGCCGCGCTCGATCATGGGGCGGTCGCGTTCGAGGCCCAGGGCGAGGCTGCGCTCGGAGAAGCGGTCGTCGCTGGGCTGGATGGTGAGCATCTCCGAACGGCACTGCCCGGTGGCGAGGTTGAGGGCCTCGTTGATGCGGGCGGCGCCTTCCAGCACCGTGATGGAGTGGTCGGTGGTGGCGGACTGGGCGCTCAGGGCGAGGAACGGCTCGAAGACGTCCGCGAGTTCGACGGAGAGCCGACGGCGTTCGTTGATCTCCTGCTCGATGGGGTGCAGCCGCTGGGCGAGTGCGACGCTGGGCGGAACCGGACGCAGCCAGTCGGCGTCGTCGGGGTCGGGGACGAGCAGGGCGAGCTCCACCAGGCAGGGCGCGGACTCCGCATCCACGCGGGCGGCCCTCCCCGTGCGCAGGGCGTTGGCGTAAAGTCGGCCACCTTCCTCGCACAGTTGGGTCACCGCATGGGGATGCGTTGCTTTGGTCCGGTTTGCCACGAGATCTCCACCCCCCAGGGTCCTGAACATGCAGGAACATGATGCATCGATCCTGTGGTCATGACGTGCCCGAATGAGCCATCGTCTTTACCGACGGGGGAAGAGGAGACTTTCAAGTGAGGACGAGGCCGACCATGTGCCACAAAATGCTTCGCTCGGTACTTGTTGCCGCCCTCTCCGCCGTGGTGGCCTTCGGGGTGCTGGGCGCCCGTTCCGACGTGAAGGACGAGGTGACGGCGGACAGCCACTGGCCGTCGTCCGTCGCGACCGTCACGCTGGCGGACAGCCACTGGCCGATGGTCCCCGTCGCGGGGCCGACCCCCGAGGACCCGACGTCCGGTGCGGCGGACGGATCCGGAGCCTGATGTGACCACTCCACC
The DNA here is from genome assembly GCF_044768125.1 of Streptomyces sp. NPDC101166. Lineage (NCBI taxonomy): Bacteria > Bacillati > Actinomycetota > Actinomycetes > Kitasatosporales > Streptomycetaceae > Streptomyces > Streptomyces sp. NPDC101166. The sequence continues at coordinate 244,055 of NZ_JBIWPF010000009.1, read as the reverse complement.
CGACGACCGCTCCTTCCGCCGCGAGATGGCCACGGCCTACCGCTCCGGCTGGCACTTCATCGACCTCGTCACCGCGATCCCGCACAGCGGCGACTCGCTGATGGTGGCCGTGTTCGGAGAGCCGGTCGTGGTGACGCGGGACGAGGAGGGCGACGTGCGGGCGTACAAGTGCCTGCGGCGGCCTCGGGGGGCGCCGCAGCCCGTGAGATGTGCCATCCGGTACGGAATGATCTTCGTGAACCTGGATCAGCGCGACCACCAGCTGGCCGAACCGGCCGAGCCGGCCGCCTCCAGGAGCATTTCAGCCACCCCCCGCAGTGCCTGACGCGATTCCCCCGTCGTAACAGATCGCTCAGGTGCTTCCCCCCGCAGCGGCGTCACCGTGACCTGAACACGGTGACGCCGCTGCAGTTTCCAGCGACATTTCCGGACCTGTGCCGGTGTGGCGGCGATGCGGCGGTGGCCGGAACCCGCCCCCGCGATTCCGGTCATCCGGCTGCCCGGCGGGGAGCCGCGGCCCGCGGTCCCCGGCCGGTCCGTCGGCTTCTCAGCCCCGCCCCAGGGCCCGGGTCAGCCGGATCTCGATCACCGCGCGGGTGGGGTTGGGGCGCGGCGGGTGGCCGTAACGCTCCTCGTACCGCTTCTCCGCGTCCTTGACGCGCTCAGGGTCGGTGTGGACGAAGGCGAGGCCCTCCAGGGTGGCCCAGCGGCGGCCGTCGACCTGGCAGACGGCGACGCGCGCGCCCTCGGCGCCCGCCGCCAGCACGTTCCGCACCTTTCTGCTCGCCCGGTCGGCGATCACTCGAGCCGTTCGCGCCTCGGGGTCGTATGTCACTCCGACCGGCACCACGTGCGGTGAGCCGTCAGGGCGGGGTGTGGTCAGCGTGCACACGTGCCGTTCCCGCCAGAAGGCGAGGTACGGCGCGTCGGGAGAGCCCGGGTCCTGGGGGTATGCGGCCATGGTGGGGAACTTAGCGGCCGTGCGGCGCCCACTCGCACCTTGAGTGGAATAGACTCAAGTTTGTGTACGTTGTGTGAGTCAGGTGATGACGGCTGACGCAAGGAGGAGACAGCGAACGTGGACGCCGAGCTGACCAACCGGAGCCGGGACGCGATCCAGGCGGCCGGCAACCGGGCCCTGTCCGGGGGCCACCCCGATCTGACCCCCGCCCATCTGCTCCTGGCTCTCCTGGAGGGCCAGGACAACGAGAACATCGTCGATCTGCTCGCCGCCGTGGACGCCGACCAGGCCGCCGTGCGGGCCGGCGCGGAGAAGGTGCTCGGCTCGCTGCCCAGCGTGGCCGGCTCCACCGTCGCGCCCCCGCAGCCCAACCGCGAGCTGCTCGCCGTGATCGCCGACGCGCAGACGCGCGCCAGGGACCTCGGGGACGAGTACCTGTCGACCGAGCACCTGCTCATGGGCATCGCCGCCAAGGGCGGTCAGGCCGCCGACGTGCTCTCCCGGCAGGGAGCCACCCCGAAGAAGCTGGTGGACGCCTTCCAGAAGGCCCGCGGCGGACGCCGGGTGACCACCGCCGACCCCGAGGGGCAGTACAAGGCGCTGGAGAAGTTCGGGACCGACTTCACCGCCGCCGCGCGCGAGGGCAAGCTCGACCCCGTCATCGGGCGGGACACCGAGATCCGGCGCGTGGTGCAGGTGCTCTCCCGCCGCACCAAGAACAATCCCGTCCTGATCGGCGAACCGGGCGTCGGCAAGACCGCCGTCGTGGAGGGCCTCGCCCAGCGGATCGTCAAGGGCGACGTGCCCGAGTCGCTGAAGAACAAGCGGCTCGTCGCGCTGGACCTGGGCGCGATGGTGGCCGGCGCCAAGTACCGCGGTGAGTTCGAGGAGCGGCTGAAGACCGTCCTGGCCGAGATCAAGGACTCGGACGGGCAGATCATCACCTTCATCGACGAGCTGCACACCGTCGTGGGCGCCGGCGCGGGCGGCGACTCCGCCATGGACGCGGGCAACATGCTCAAGCCCATGCTGGCCCGCGGTGAGCTGCGCATGGTCGGCGCGACCACCCTCGACGAGTACCGCGAGCGCATCGAGAAGGACCCGGCGCTGGAGCGCCGCTTCCAGCAGGTGCTGGTGGCGGAGCCGACCGTCGAGGACACCATCGCCATCCTGCGCGGTCTCAAGGGCCGCTACGAGGCGCACCACAAGGTGCAGATCGCCGACAGCGCGCTGGTCGCCGCCGCCACCCTCTCCGACCGGTACATCACCTCCCGCTTCCTGCCCGACAAGGCCATCGACCTCGTCGACGAGGCCGCCTCCCGGCTGCGTATGGAGATCGACTCGTCCCCCGTCGAGATCGACGAACTCCAGCGCGCCGTCGACCGGTTGAAGATGGAGGAGCTGGCCCTCGACAAGGAGACCGACCCGGCCTCCCGGGAGCGCCTGGAGAAGCTGCGCCGTGATCTCGCCGACAAGGAAGAGGAGTTGCGCGGCCTCAACGCCCGCTGGGAGAAGGAGAAGCAGTCCCTCAACCGGGTCGGCGAGCTGAAGGAGAAGCTCGACGAACTGCGCGGACAGGCCGAACGGGCCCAGCGCGACGGCGACTTCGACACCGCCAGCAAGCTGCTCTACGGCGAGATCCCGTCCCTGGAGCGCGACTTGGAGGCCGCCTCCGAGGCCGAGGAGGAGGCCTCCAAGGACACCATGGTCAAGGAGGAGGTCGGCAGCGACGACATCGCCGACGTGGTCGCCTCCTGGACCGGCATCCCGGCCGGCCGGCTGCTGGAGGGCGAGACGCAGAAGCTGCTGCGCATGGAGGACGAGCTCGGCAAGCGTCTCATCGGCCAGACCGAGGCGGTGCGCGCGGTGAGCGACGCCGTGCGCCGCTCGCGTGCCGGGATCGCCGACCCCGACCGGCCCACCGGCTCCTTCCTCTTCCTCGGCCCGACCGGCGTCGGCAAGACCGAACTGGCCAAGGCGCTCGCCGACTTCCTCTTCGACGACGAGCGGGCCATGGTCCGCATCGACATGTCGGAGTACGGCGAGAAGCACAGCGTCGCCCGCCTGGTCGGCGCCCCGCCCGGTTACGTCGGCTACGAGGAGGGTGGTCAGCTGACGGAGGCGGTGCGCCGCAGGCCGTACAGCGTCGTCCTGCTCGACGAGGTGGAGAAGGCGCACCCGGAGGTCTTCGACATCCTGCTCCAGGTGCTCGACGACGGCCGGCTGACCGACGGGCAGGGCCGCACGGTCGACTTCCGCAACGTCATCCTGGTGCTGACCTCCAACCTGGGCAGCCAGTTCCTGGTCGACCCGCTCACCAGCGAGGCGGAGAAGAAGGAACAGGTCCTGGAGGTGGTCCGCACCTCCTTCAAGCCGGAGTTCCTCAACCGGCTCGACGACCTGGTCGTCTTCTCGGCTCTGTCCAAGGACGAGCTGAGCCGGATCGCCAGGCTCCAGATCGACCGGCTGGCCAAGCGGCTGGCCGAGCGCCGGCTCACCCTGGAGATCACCGACACGGCCCTGGACTGGCTCGCCGACGAGGGCAACGACCCGGCCTACGGCGCCCGCCCGCTGCGCCGCCTGGTCCAGACCGCCATCGGCGACCGCCTCGCCAAGGAGATCCTGTCCGGCGAGGTCAAGGACGGCGACACGGTCCGCGTGGACGCCTTCGGGGAGGGCCTGATCGTGGGCCCTGCGACAGGCTCTGCGACGGGCCCTGCGACGGGAAAGACGGTGTAGTTGGGGCACACCGGCCGGGCAGGTTGCCGGTCACGGGGCAAGAGAGAGAGGGTGGGTTGTACGTCTGGTCTCAGTGATGGCCGGACGGATCAGACGACCGCAGGAGTGTTCACATATGTCCATCGACCCGTCCTCGATTCCGAACTTCGGGGGCCAGCCCGAGCCGCAGCCCCAGGGACCGGCGGGCCCCGTCGTTCCGGATCAGGACCTGGTGAAGCAGCTCCTCGACCAGATGGAGCTCAAGTACGTCGTCGACGACGAGGGCGACCTCGCGGCGCCGTGGGAGGAGTTCCGCACCTACTTCATGTTCCGCGGTGAGGGGGAGCAGGCGGTCTACTCGGTGCGGACGTTCTTCGACCGGCCGCACAAGATCGACGTCAAGCCGCAGCTGCTGGAGGCGATCGACGACTGGAACCGTCGCACCCTGTGGCCGAAGGTCTACACCCACACCCACGACGACGGCACCGTCCGCCTCATCGGCGAGGCGCAGCTGCTGATCGGCGCCGGTGTGAACATCGAGCTGTTCGTCTCCTCGACGGTGAGCTGGGTGCGGGCGGCCATCGAGTTCGACAAGTGGCTCGTGGAGCAGCTGGGCCTGGAGCAGGAAGTCGACGGTGTGGAGCAGTCCGAGAAGCCCGAGGAGGGCGAGGAGTAACTCCGTCCCGCGCGCCCCACTTGACCCCCGCGCCGCACGAGTCACACCCCACGAGAGCCCGGCCCACCCCGCGACCCCACGGTCACGCGGCACGGCCGGGCTCTCGCCGTCCACGCCCCGGTTCTCGCGAGCACGGTTCTTGTGCTCCGGCGAGTACGCAGTCTCCCGCCCGGGGCCGCCGCCCCTGAGGCGACCGGGCCGCGGCCGCCGTCCACCTCCCGGACTCACCGAAGCCTTGTCCGCGAGGGCCCGGCAGGCCACTGACCTCCTGAAAGAACCGGGGGAAAGAACTCCCACCCACCCACCCTCCCCGGCCGGAGGGCCCGCGTCACCCGTCCGAGTGACCGGCTTGCAGGGGCGGGACGCGGACGGCTACGTTCACCGCGACAACCGCAGACAGACGACGGCCCCCGGCCGGGAGTGGCTTCCCGAACGAGGGCCTGACCGATCAGGAAGAAGCAAGCTTCCTGATGGCTGGCCCGCAGTCTAACGCGCCTTCGCGCGCCGACGCCGGAACTCCGACTTCCGGCGTGATCCACGTCCGCAACAGACGACGGCCCCCGGCCGGGACTGGCATCCCGAACGAGGGCCTGACCGATCAGGAAGAAGCAAGCTTCCTGATGGCTGGCCCGCAGTCTAACGCGCCCTCGCGCGCCGACGCCGGAACTCCGACTTCCGGCGTGATCCACGTCCGCACCCGCCTCACGACCGACTTCACCGTGGTGGCCAACGCCCTCGCCCAGCGGCGCGGCAGCGCGGTCACCATCGGCGTCGCGACGTACATCTCCTCGCTGCCCGACGGCTCGCCCGTGACCATCACCGCCCTGTGCGAGCACTTCGACGAGGGGGAGATCCTGATCTCCCGAGCCCTCAGGGAGCTCGAAGCGGCCGGATACCTCGAGCGCCGCCGCGAGCGGACGCCCACCGGACAGGTCCGCACCAGGACGTTCTTCTACGACGTCCCACCCGGCGATCCCGGCCCGGACCCGGACGGCCCGCCGAAGCCTCCGAAGTCCCCGAGACCGCCGAGGTCCCCGAAGCCGCCCCGCCCCCGCGAGGCTCCCGCGGCCGAGAAGAACCATCGCGAGCGCTCCCCGATGCTCACGCCCCCGCCCGAGCCGGAGGAGCTGACGCCTCTCGCCGACGCCGACCCGGAGGCGGTCGCCGTGCTCGCCTCACTCCGCCGAGTCGACTCACGCCTGGTCCTGTCCGAGGCGGAGGCGGTCCGTCTGGCTCCGGCCGTCTCCCAGTGGCTCGCAGCCGACGTCACGGCCGCCCGGATCACCGACATGCTGACCGCACGGCTGCCCGACTGCTTGCTGACCCGCCCGGCGGCCATCCTCGCCTACCGCCTCAGGGCGACGCCGCTGCCCGCGCCGACCCCGGCACCGCTCCCGCCGATCGTCGAGCGCTCGCCCGTACTCCCCTTCCACACCTGCGACGGCTGCGAACGCGCCTTCCGCGCGCCGGAGCCCGGCCACTGCAGAGACTGCCGCGACCACCACACCGGAAGCCTTCTACGAGCGGCCGGCTGACCGCTCGCTCTCCGGCCATGCAGGAATCCATTGAGGCGATCCAATTCGCCAGCGTTTATTGAGCAGCACGCCTGCCGGCGCTGTACGGCGGGACAGCCGGCCCTCCATCGTTCACTCCAGAGCGGATGGAAGTCACCATTCGCCTCGCGGTTCCGAAGAGCGAAGTTTCCTCCGCACGCCAGCAAGGTTCTCGCCTCAACCTTCGAGCATGTCGGTGACGTATTCGCGAACTTCAGGCGGCAACTGCTCCCTGAGTCGGATCTCCCGGAGCGGTGAGATGTGGTCGAGGCCGACATGCCCGGTTGACATCAGTTCAAGGATGGCGTGGAGCTCGGATTCCAGGGCCCCGTCCTCCTTCTCGGAGGCTGCAGTCGCCGACAGCAGCGTTGCCAGTGCGGAAGCCTGCGCAGGTGAATAAGCGTTCAGCCGGTCGGTGATCTCGTCGGCCGCACGTTCGCGCACCCTGGACTCGAAGTCCAGGATCCTGCGTGCCATGTCGATGAATTCACGGGATTCCATGTGATCAACATAGGTCAATGAATACGGCAGTGGGTGGGTTATGGTTCCGCAGTTCCCAGCCGCCATTCTGGGTACGAGGCGGGACATGGAGTCAGACCGAGCGGATCGGCCCCCGTGTGCGAGTTGAGCACGAAGCGACGGGGTCGCTTCAGGGGTGACGAAAGGCGTCCCACGTCTCGCTCACTGCGGCTCGGAGTTCGGCGTCGTCGAGATCAGCGAATGCGGCCAGTGTGCGGCATCGGCCTGTCGAGTCACTGCCGGCTGCGGGTTTCTGACGTCCGTGGTGACGAAGTATTGCCCGCCGGGCGGTAGACCGCGAAGCCCGCCGCGGCCAGTCCCGCCGAGAGCAGGTCCCGCTTGGCTCGCATGTCCGCGCGGAACGCGGAGAAGTACGCGTCCGGCAGGCGCAGCGCCTCGGCGACCGCGTACTGGAAGGGGCCGGAGGCGACGCTCAGGTACTGCTTCGCCGATCGCACCGCCGTGAACGGCGCGGGGCCGCGTCGCCCAGCCGACTCCTTGTTCGTATGCCTATTCGCATGTCGGGCAGGTCTACCGGGAGCATCTCCTATCCGGATCGGCTCAGCACCCCGGATGCCGCCCGAGCCGAAGGATGATCCGCTCGCGGTACTGTGCAGCCAGTGCGGGCGGCCCGGGGTTTTCCGGAGGGGGGAATTCCGGAGGTGCGTTGATATCAACGGTGCTGGAATCGTGCAGGGCCTCGCTGAGGAGAATCGTTGAGCGCGCGCATCCTGATCGCCGAAGATGACGAAAAACAGTCTCGTCTCATACGGATTTATCTGGAACGGGAAGGCAACGCCGTGCAGGTCGTGGCCGACGGCCGGGCAGCGCTGGAACGGGCGCGTTCGACGGGCCCGGATCTCATCGTTCTCGATGTGATGCTGCCGCTCGTCGACGGACTCGACGTCTGCCGCATTCTGCGTGCCGAGGCCCACGAGGTGCCGATTCTGCTGCTGACCGCGCGCAGCACCGAGGAGGACATGCTCCTCGGCCTCGACCTGGGGGCCGACGACTACCTCAGCAAGCCGTACAGCCCGCGCGAACTCACCGCGCGCGTACGGGCGCTGCTGCGGCGCTCCAGGAAGGGTGGCGCGGCCGGGAGCGAGGTGCTGCGGGTCGGCGCGGTCGAACTGGACACCGCCCGCTTCGAGGTCCGGGTGGCGGGCCGGCCGGTGGCCCTGACCTCCAAGGAGTTCTCGATACTGGAGGCTCTGGCCCGCGAGCCGGGGCGGGTGTTCACCCGGGCCCGGATCATCGAGCGCGCCTTCGGCTTCGACAGCGACGTGCTCGAGCGCACGGTGGACGCCCATGTGCGCAACCTGCGCCGGAAGCTGGGGGACGACCCCGCCCGGCCGCGCCACCTGGAGACCGTGTACGGCCGGGGATACCGCTTGGTGGACCGCTAGGGGCGGTCGGTCGGAGGACAGTGCGCGCGGGGTCCTGACCTGGGCCGATCAGCCGGCGTCGGCCGACGGCCCGGTCGTGGCGAGCGTGACGGTGAAGGTCGTGCCGACGCCGACGGTGCTCTCCACGGCGATCGTCCCCTGGTGGTCGGTCACGATCTGGCGGGCGATGGAAAGCCCCAGGCCACTTCCTCCGGTGGCGCGGCCCCGGGCAGCGTCCGCCCGCCAGAAGCGGTCGAAGAGATGCGGCAGGTCCTCGGCGGGTATTCCCTTTCCGCTGTCCCGCACGTGAAGGAACGCGAGATCGCCGTGCCGGGCCAGGGCCAGTGTCACCGTGCCGCCCCGTGCCGTGGCCCTCAGCGCGTTGCCGACCAGATTGCCGACGACCTGGCGCAGTCGGTCGGCGTCGGCGACGACGTCCACAGGGCGCGGCGCCTCCAGCCGCAGCGCGACACCGGCCGCGTCGGCCTGGGCCCGGTGAGCCGTGCCGGCGGCTTCGAGGAGCTCGCGCAGGTCGACGCGCACCCGGTGGTAGGTGAGCGCACCGGCCTCGGCCAGCGCGAGATCCTGCAGATCGTCGACGATTCGCTGCTGCAGCAGTGCCTCCTCGTGGAGGGAGTCGAGCAGCTCGGGGGTCGGCTCGACGACCCCGTCCCGCAGGGCCTCCAGATAGCCGCGCAGATTGGCCAGCGGGGTGCGCAGCTCATGGGCGATGTCACCGGTGAGGCGGCGCTGGCGTTCCTCGCCCGCCTGTATGGACTCCGCCATCCGGTTGAAGGCACGGCCGAGTTGGGCGATCTCGTCCCGGCCGGAGACGGGCACCCGCCGTCCCAGGTCTCCCTCACCGAGCCCCCCGGCGGCCAGGGTCATGGCACGGACCGGGCGCAGCACCGCCCGGCTCAGCAGCAGGGCGCCGAGCACGGCGGCGAGGGCGACGCCGCCTGCGACCGCCACCGTGGGCGCCGCGGCCAGGGTGGGCGGGGACTCGTCCCGGACGCCGAGACGGATCACCAGGCGTGGCGGGGCGGCGGAGCCCACGCGCTCGTTGAACACCCGCTGCAGGCAGGTGGTGAACGGCTGCTCCGACTCGCAGGTCCGGATCACCTCGAGGTCTCGCGGAGTCTGCGGGTCCGGTTCGCCTTTCGGCTCCTCGCACTGTTCCGGCCGGCGCTCTGTGCTGATCCGCGGCACGCCGGTGTCGTCCGGCCGGGCCGTCACCTCGGCCCCCGCCCGGGTCAGACAGGCCGCGTACACCGCTTCGGCGCGGTACTGGGCGATCGCGGTCGCCGTCAGCTTCATCGAGGTGCGCGGTAGCTGTCGCGCGGGGATCCGCAGGAGGGGACGCGGGTCGACCAGCACGGCCGGCTGGTTGCTCACCGGGCGGGGGGCACGGCCTTCGAGCGCGTCGGAATCGGCGAGGAGGACGTCGTTCTCGGTGGCGACCCGGATGCGCTGGCCGGTGTCCTCGGCCAGGCGCCGCACCGTCGGCGAGAGGCCTTCCCAGGTGCCGTGCGCGAACCCGTACGCGCGGAGGTCGCCGGTGATCCGGGAGACCTCCTGCCGTCCCGCGGTGACACTCTCCTGGACCTGACGGTTCGCCTGCCGCAGGGTCAGCCAGCCGGTGGCGGCGGTGGCAGCCGTCGCGACCAGCATCAGCAGGCCGAGTACCCGGAGCCGGAAGCTCATCGCGTGACACCCCGCCCGTCTGCCAGGACGTGTGTGCGCACCGGGACTCGGATGCTCGTCGAGGGGGCGCTTCCGGCCGGAAGGACTGTGGAGTGGCGCATTTCCTCTTCCGGTGTGTCCGGTCTCGCATGGGCAGTAGTGGTCGCGGTATCACTCTGGTGTCATCCGACGGCCTGGGGAAGCGGTGCCGACAGAGCACGCATTCACAGCTCCTCCGGCATGGACAGCGGCTCCTGGAACAGGACGGCCGAGGGCGCGGCTTCCAGCACGCTCGCCGACCCTCCCGCAGGAGCGCCGGCGAGCAGGACTGATGGTGTGCGTCAGGGGCCGTCCCACCGAGGCCGCCCCTGACGCGTGCGGCCGCCCCCGACCCGTTCGACGGACGGGCCGCTCAGGAGCCGGACAGGGCCTCCGTCGGTGACAGCCTGCTCGCCCGTACCGCCGGATACAGTCCGGCGATCATGCCGATGACCAGGGTGCAGCCGATCCCCGCCGCACTTGCCCACGCCGGGACGACCGTCGGCCAGTCGCGGCTGAGGGCGTAGGCCGCCGTGATCGCCGTCCCCAGCACCGTCCCGCCGAGGCCGCCGATGAGCGACAGCAGCAGCGACTCCGTCACGAACTGGGTCCGGATCTGACCGCGGGTCGCCCCCAGAGCCCGGCGCAGGCCGATCTCGGGGCGCCGCTCCAGGACCGAGATGACCATCGTGTTGCCGACCCCGACACCACCGACGAGCAGCGCCACGCCACCGAGGCCGAGCAGCAGCCCGGTGAGCGCCGACTCGGTGGCCTCGCGGGCGGCGAGCGCGTCTGAGGGCCGGGAGATCTGTACCTGTCCCGGTTTCTCGGGGTACGCCGTGGCCGGCAGCACGGCCCGTACCGCCGCGATCTGGCTGTCCTCGGCACGGACGTAGACCGTCGACGGATGGCCGTCGAAGCGCAGGTACGTCCGGGCCGCCGGCCAGCCGACCAGCGCCGCGCTGTCGAGCTCCGGCGCGAGCGGTACGGGATCGAGGACGCCGACGAGGGAGAACCAGCGGTCGCCGAGCCAGACCCGGGTCCCCGGTGTGTGCACGTCGAGCCGGCCCGCGGCCGTGGAGCCGAGCACGACCGCCGGGTACTGCTCGGTCGCGGAGTCCAGCCAGCGGCCCCGGCGGACGTGGCCGCCGACGGCGGGGAGCAGACGCCGGTCGGCCGCAAGGACCTCGAGGGAGCCGGTGCGTCCGATGGCGATGCGCTCGTTGCGGTAGATGTGCGCGTCGGTCGCGCCGGTGGCGGCCACGTCCTGCACGGGCGGGATGCGGCCGATCATCGCGACGGCCTCGTGGGGCAGTTCGGCCTCGGTGCCGTCGAGCGAGTCGCCGGGGGCGACGCGCAGCAGGTTGGTGCCGAGCGCGTCGAGCCGGCGGTCCACCTCCGCCCGGCCGGAGCCGGAGATCCCGACCACCGCGATCATGGCGGCGACGCCGATCGCGATCCCGAGCGCGGAGAGGAAGATCCGCAGGGGACGGGTCCGCAGCCCGGTCCCGCCGAGCCGCACGATGTCCTGAGGACCGAGGCGGGCGGCCCGCAGTCGGCCGACGCCCGTGCCACCGAAGCCGTCGCCCGCTCGTCCGCGGCCACGTCCGCCGCCCCCGCGGGGGCCGGACGGCAGCGTCGGAGGGGCGTCGTCCATGGGCGGGCCGTTCGTCGTTACGTCGTTCATCGGCCCGCCTCTCTCGGCGCGGCATCGGCCGCGGTGTCCGCCACCACGCGGCCGTCGCGCATCTCGATACGGCGGGGCAGCCGGGCCGCGGTCTCCCGGTCGTGGGTGATGATCACGACCGTGGTCCCGGCGTCGTTCAGCTCGCGCAGCAGACCGAGTACGGCCTCTCCGGAGACGGAGTCAAGGTTGCCGGTCGGCTCGTCCGCCAGCAGGACCGCCGGTTCGCCGATCACCGCCCGGGCCACCGCCACCCGCTGGCGCTCGCCGCCGGACAACTGGTGCGGGAGGTGGTGGACGCGGTGGCTGAGGCCGACCCGTTCCAGCGCCGCCGCCGCGCCGGCCCGGCGGCGGCGCAGCGGTACTCCGGCGTACAGCAGCCCGTCGGCCACGGAGTCCAGGACCGGAACCCCCACCGCCAAATGGAACTGCTGGAAGACGAAGCCGATCCGGGTGGCCCGCAGCGCCGACACCTCACGGTCCGTCAGCTTCGCCACGTCGTGGCCGTCGACCAGCACCCGCCCTTCTGAGGGCCGGTCGAGGCTGCCCATGAGGTTCAGCATGCTGGACTTGCCCGAGCCCGACGGGCCGACGACCGCGACGAGTTCGCCGCGCCCGATGCGCAAGGTCACGTCCCGTACCGCCGCCACACCGCCGGGGTACGTCTTGGAGACCGCGTCGAACTGGACGACCGCCGATGCTCCGCTCACTCCGGGATCCTCACGTCCATGCCCTCGCGCACCGCGCTTCCGCTCACTTCCACCCGGCCGTCCGCGTAGAGCCCGGTCTTCACCGCGACGAACCGGCCGTCCGCGGTCTCCAGGCCGTGGCCGCCCTCGGCCAGGGCGACCAGTGCGGCGACCGGGACGGTGAGGACGTCCGCCCGTTCCCGCCCCACGTACTCGACGGTGACCGGCGCGCTCTCCAGCCGTCCCACGGATTTCTGGTCGTTGACGGTGATGGTCACCGGAACCGTGGGCGCCGCGGAGTCACCCTCCCCGCCTCCCTCCTCGGGTGCGGTCGCGCTCTTCCCCACCGAGGCCACCTCGCCCTTCACCGATGTCCCGTCGGGCAGCCCGATCGTGACGGCGGTATGGCGCACGGCCCAGGAGTCCTCCGCCGCCGAGGCGGTGACGACGACCTTCCGAGACGTACCGGTGTACGTGAGGGCGTCATCGGTGGCCGGCGAGCCGAGCCGGACACTCGCGTGGCCGATCCGTACCTTGTCGGCGGAGTAGACGACGTCCCCGATGCCGACCGTGCCGGTCTGGGGAAGTCCGAGGGATTTCTGCCAGCGCTTGACCGCGCGGGCGGTGAGGTCGGTGAACTCCTCGTCGACGGTGAAGCCGGTGTAGCCGAGAGCGGCGAGGTTGCTCTCGAACTGCAGGACGTCCATCCCGCGCAGCGTGCCCGCTGTCCCTCCGGCCCCGGTCCCGGCGCCGCCGGGCGTCGCCGATCCGGAGGGGTCCGGAGCCCCGGAGGTCTCGTCCGTGCGGCCCCGGCCACCGGAGTCCCGGGTGTCCCCCTCGGCCCCGGTCTCCTGCCGCGTGCCCTGCCGGGTGCCCGTGGTCAGGCCCAGCTCCCGGTACATCGGCAGCGTCCCGTGCAGCAGCACCACCGGCCGGTCGTCGACGCGCAGCAGAGTGCCGCCGCGCTCCACGGTCGTGCCCTCCGCGGGCAGCCAGGTCACGGTGCCCGTCGCCTTGACCGGCAGCGGTATCTCGGTGCCGTAGCCCAACTGACCGTCCACCGTGGTGCGTTCGGCCAGTGTGGTCCGGGTGACCGGGACGGTGGAGCCTGAGCGGGGCGGGGCGGAGGAGCCCTTCTCCGCCCCGCCTCCGCCGAGGCCCAGCGCACCGGCCACGGCGACTGCCGCCACGACGACCAGAGCCGACGCCACCAGGACCGTTCGCCGTCCGGGCCGACCGCGCGGCGGCGGCGCGGGAGCCGCCCCGGGCTCGTGATCGGCCTGCACAACCGTCTCCGCCATCGTCAGCCCTTGCCCGCGGGCTGGTCCGCCGGGTCACCGATGATCGGAGCGCAGACCCGGGTGGCACGCTTGGCCCCCGCCGACGTCTGGTTCCACTCGGAGCCCTGCGCGGTCCCGTCGGGGCCGGGATCGGGAAAGTCGGGGGCGCCGTTCTTCTGCATGCAGTCGGCGTAGTCCCGCTTGACCTTGATCTGCTCGGGCGTGAGCTTGGGCCGGCCGGCGTTCTCGAGGCTCTCGGGGACGGCCGCCTTGAGCGAGGCGCACTTCTCGGAGGCGTCCAGGAACTTCGTGTTCTTCTTCAGCGCCGCGTTGTCGCCGAAGTCGACCTGCCCCACGGCGTCCGGGTCGGGGGCGTCGACCCCGTTCTCCCGCAGGCATCTCACCCACTCGCGCTGGGCGTTCACGTACGCGGCCACGTCGTCGCCGCCGCTCGGCGCGGTCGTCTTGCCGGACGCGTTGCCGGACGCCTTGTCACCGCCCGCGGTCGGGACCTTCGGAGTGTCGCCCTCGCCCCCGCAGCCGGCCAGGGTGATCGCCATGACCGACGCCGTCACCACGGCCATCAGCACCCGGTTCGTCCTCATCGGTTCTCCCGCCTCCTGTCGCGCCCGACCGCAGGCGCGGCGGGCCTGCCGACCGTAGGCCGGAGGTGATGAAGAACCTTTGAAGAACCTGTCATCCGATCATGCGGTGCGCTTCGGACGGAACACCACGGCAGCCGGCGACTCCCGCGCGACGACGGCGCGGCATCAACCGCTCGGCGAGCGCGCGTTGCCGGAACTGCCCGGTGCGGCAGGCCGACAGTCACGCGCCGTCGAACCGGCCCGCCATGAGACGGACACCGGCCCACGGCCGCGGCCCACACCTGCAACGGCGAGCTGGTGGTGTGGGTCGTACACGTCGGGCATCGCTCCACCGTCTACGACACCTGAGCACTCCTGACACCGGGGCAGAGTATCCAGCGCCGATCCAGCACGGGATCAATGAAGAGGCAGGGCCGCAACAGCCTGCACCGCAGACGATGCAGGCGCCAGGCCGCCCGGAGTGAGAGGGGAGACCGTGGCGCAGGAAGGCGACGTGCGGTTTCGTGTCGTCGAAACGCTCGCCGGCATCGTGCCCCAGCGTCGTGACGGTGTCTGCTGACATGTGACTCCTGCGGTGCGGGGCTGAGGTCCACGCAGGAGCCCGGACCGTGCGGCTGCTACGCGGCCAGCGACTTGAGTCGGGACGCCGCCTCCTCCAGCACGCTTGTCCGCTTGCAGAACGCGAAGCGGACGAAGGGTGCGCCCTGGTCGCGGTGGTCGTAGAACACGGCGTTCGGGATGGCCACCACCCCGGCGCGTTCGGGCAGCGCGCGGCAGAACGCGAAGCCGTCGGTCTCGCCGAGGGGGCGGATGTCCGTGGTGACGAAGTACGTGCCCGCGGGACGGTAGACCGCGAAGCCGGCCGCGGTCAGTCCCGCCGAGAGCAGGTCCCGCTTGGCCCGCATGTCCGCGAGGAACGCGGAGAAGTACGTGTCCGGCAGGCGCAGCGCCTCGGCGACCGCGTACTGGAAGGGGCCGGAGGCGACGTACGTCAGGTACTGCTTCGCCGACCGCACCGCCGTGACCAGCGCGGGGGCCGCCGTCACCCAGCCGACCTTCCAGCCGGTGAAGGAGAAGGTCTTTCCGGCGGAGGAGATGGTGACCGTCCGCTCGCGCATGCCCGGCAGTGTCGCCAGCGGCACGTGCTCGGCGTCGTCGAACACCAGGTGCTCGTACACCTCGTCCGTGACGACCAGCAGGTCCCGCTCCACCGCCAGTTCGGCGATCGCGGTCAGCTCCGCACGGGTGAGGACGGTGCCGGTCGGGTTGTGCGGGGTGTTGATCAGCAGCAGCCGGGTGCGGTCGGTGACGGCGGCGCGCAGCTCGTCCAGGTCCAGGCGGAAGCGGGCGTGCTCCGGGTCCGGCCGCAGCGTCACCGGCACCCGCGTGCCGCCCGCCATGGCGATGCAGGCCGCGTAGGAGTCGTAATAGGGCTCCAGGGCGACGACCTCGTCCCCGGGCTCCAGCAGCGCGAGCAGTGAGGCGGCGACGGCCTCCGTGGCGCCGGCGGTGACCAGCACCTCCGTGTCGGGGTCGAACGTCAGCCCGTAGCGGCGCCGCTGGTGCTCGACGATCGCCGTCCGCAGTTCGGGGACGCCCGGCCCCGGCGGGTACTGGTTGCCGCGCCCGTCCCGCAGCGCCCGTACCGCCGCCTCCCGCACCTCCTCGGGGCCGTCCGTGTCCGGGAAGCCCTGCCCGAGGTTGATCGCCCCGGTCGCCACCGCCAGGGCGGACATCTCGGCGAAGATCGTCGTCCCGAACTCGGTGAGACGGCGGTTGAGGAAGGGACGTGCGGTGGAGGTCATGCCGGTCATCCTGCGCCGAAGCTCTGGAGTTCCTCAAGTGCGCTTTGGCCCGCGCGGCGGATGGGAATCCCCCGTGCACGCGACGCTCACACGCCGCGCGAGGCGCCCACGGGGGGCCGCTTCGGGGGATTCGAAAGGAGGGTGACGCCATGCTCCTGGGCCTCATCCTGGCGGCGGCCGTCATCGTGCTCGTCGCGTCTTTGATCGCACACGCCCGCACGGGCGGCTCGTCCCGCCGGCGCGGCGCGGGCGCACGCCGCACGGGCGGCCGGGGCGGCCACAGCAGCGGCTGGTGGGCCGGCGGGGGCGGCGCCGGCTCGTCCTGCGGCTCGTCCTCGGGCAGCTCCTGCGGCAGCAGCTCCTCCTGCGGCTCGTCGTCGGGCAGCTCCTGCGGAGGCGGCTCGTCCTGCGGCGGAGGCGGCGGATGCGGCGGAGGCAGCTGACACGGGGCAGCTGAGCTCCCTGGGGGGAGCCGTATCCGGACCGCGAGGGTCCGCTCCTGACCGGGGCGTCCCTCGCGGTCGCACCATGTCCGGCCTCACCGGGCCTTGCGCCGCCTCGGGGGTCGCGCGCAGGCGCGCGCGGTGGTGCGCGAGGGCCGCATGGCGTACGCCGTGGTTGAACAGTTGAGCTGTGGAGCCCCCTAGGGGATGGAAACCCCACTAAGTTGGGTAAAAACGCTGTGGCGGCGCCACCGTTCATGATTCCCTCTAATCCACCAACGCAGCCCCTCGGACCCCGACGGACGTCCCGCGCGGACGTCCTTCCCAGGAAACGGGCCGACCGGGCGACCTCCCGGTGTCTGCCGGGGCGTGCCGGACCTTCCCTCTTCTTTGCGTTCTAGCGGAGCCGAGTCATGCTCACGACCCTGCACACGTCCTACACCGACACGCGCGCGGCCGACCTCGCCTGGGCCCTGGGGCGCGAACCGCTGCCCGCCCTGGCCACCCTCGACCTCGAACTGTCCGGGGCTCAGGTCCAGTTGCGACTCCTCGGCGCCTCGCACCAGGTGCTGCTCGAGGAGGAGCAGGGCAGTTGCTCGGAGACGGTGGCCTGCCTCCCCGGCAGCAGCACCCCGCTCCCGCTCGGCGTGGCCAAGCGGGTGGGCGACTGGGAGTACGAATTCGCCGCACACGTAGAAGAGTTGACGTCCAGTCAGTTCGCCGTGCGCGCGCAGGAACTGCTGGCCCTCGTCTCCGGGCACCCGCACGGTCTGGCCGGCGTCTTCCCCGGCAGCCCGCACGCCTTCACCGCGCTGGTCGCCCAACGGCGCGAGGGGGCTGTCCATTGGCGCACCTGGCACGCGTACCCGCAGGACGGGCAGTTGGTGGCGACGCGCACGAGGGTGGGTGTGCGCGTGCCGGCGCTCGCCGACGGCCCGTCCGCCGACGGCGACTTCCTGCCGAGGGCGGCTCAAACGCGGGGCGCGTGACCTACGCCGGGTTCCACACGTGTGGGTGACGAAGCGTGCCGCACTCGTGACGTAACGTCGCAGTCGTGATCGAGTCGCACGCACCAGCCCCGCCCGGCGCCCCGCCCCCCTGGCGCGGCCCCGCGCGGCTGCCCGTCCGGCAGGGCACCGGGCGGTTCCTGGTCCTCGTGTGCGTCTTCGTCTGCGCCGCCTGCGGGCTGGTGTACGAGCTCGAACTGGTCGCTCTCGCCTCGTACTTGATGGGCGACTCGGTCACCCAGGCCTCCGTCGTGCTGTCGGTGATGGTGTTCGCGATGGGCATCGGCTCCCTCGCCGCCAAACGGCTGCGCCGGCTCGCCGCCGCCGGATTCGCCGCGATCGAGGTGGTGCTCGCCCTGGTGGGCGGCTGCAGCGCCATGGCGTTGTACGCGGCGTTCGCCTGGACGGGTGACTGGGGCGGGCTGTGGGCCGACGGACCCCGGGTGCTGATCGTCGCGTTCTCCCTGGCCATCGGCCTGCTCATCGGGGCCGAGGTGCCGCTGCTGATGGAGCTGATCCAGCGCATCCGCCGTCAGGACGCGGGCGGCGCGGTCGCCGACCTCTTCGCCGCGGACTACGTCGGCGCGCTCGTCGGCGGACTGGCCTTCCCCTTCCTGCTGCTGCCGCTCCTCGGCCAGCTGACCAGCTCCCTGCTGACCGGCGCGGTCAACGTGGTCGCCGGGGGCGCCCTCGTCCTCGGCCTGTTCCGCCGCGACCTCACCCGCCGCGCCCGCTGGACCCTCGTCGCCGCCGGCATCGCCGTCCTCGGCGTCCTCGCCTCCGCCGCCGTCCTCGTCGACGACTTCGAACGGGCCGCGCGGCACGCGATGTACGGCGACCACGTCCGGGTGGCGCTGCGGACCGGCGTCCAGGAGGTCGTCCTCACCGGTGACGCCGACGGCGGCCCCGTCGGCCTCTACCTCGACGGCCGGCTCCGCGGCGGCGGCCCTGCCGCGCGCCGCTACCACCAGGCGCTGGTCCGCCCCGCGATGCGCGGCCCGCACGGCCGGGTGCTGCTCCTCGGCGGCGGCGACGGGCTGGCCGCCCGCGAGGTCCTCGCCCGTCCCGGCGTCGACCGTCTCGACGTCGTCGACCCCGACGCCCGGCTGCTCCGCCTCGCCCGCACCGACCCGGCGCTCTCCCGCCTCAACGAGCACGCCTTGGACGACCCGCGCGTCCACGTCACCGTCGCCGACGCCTTCGACCGCCTGCGGGAGATCCCCCCGGCCGCCTACGACGTGGTGATCGCCGACCTGCCCGATCCCGGCGAGACCGCCGGCGCCAAGCTGTACTCCCAGGAGTGTTACGGCCTCGTCCGCCGCGCCCTGCGCCCCGCGGGCCGGCTCGCCGTCCACGCCGGCCCGGTCGCCGCCCGCCCCCACGCCTTCTGGACCGTCGAGACCACACTGCGCGCGGCGGGCCTGCGCACGGCCGCCTACCGCACGGACGGCGACGGCGACTGGGGCTTCGTCCTGGCCGCGGAAGACCGCCCGCCCGAGCTCCGTCTCGACGCCGGCGAGCGGGAGCTGCGCCGCCGGACGGAGGGCTTGCGGGCCTCCACGCTGGTGCATCCGCGTTACTGACGGCGTCACTGACGGCTTTCCGCCAGGGGGCCAGTTCTGGCGGAGGGGAGGTGTGGTGGCGTGGGCCTGGGTAGGCTCCGCATCTATGGAGCAAGAGGTGTTCGTTCCGGTTCCGGCCGAGCGGCTGAGGGCGGCCCTCGCCGACCCCGAGCAGGTGGCCCGGGCCGTTCCCGGGCTCCAGCAGGACGCCGGCACCGAGCCCGTCGCGGGCCGGCTGAAGCTGCGCGTCGCCGGCCACACCATCACCTACCGGGGCGCCCTGAGCGTCACCGCGCGCGAGGACGACGGCTACGCCGTGGAGGGCGACGCGATCGAGGCCCGCGGGAGCGGCACGGTCAAGCTTGCGCTCACCGTGCGACTGCGGGAGTCGGAGGGCGGGACCACCCTCCTCTTCGAGGGCACGGCGTCCGCCGCGGGCCGGATCGCCGAACTCCCGGCGGACGCGGTCGACTCGGCCGTCGCACGGCTGCTGAACCGGTTCGCGGAGAACCTGGGGGAGGGGGCGGCGGAGGCCTCCGGGGGGAGCCCGGAGTCCGACGCGCCGGAGCCCGCCGAAGCAGCCCCCGCCTCGGAAACCCCCGCCGAAGGAACTCCCGCCGAAGAAGCCCCCTCGGGCCTCCCCACCGGCGCCGAACCCGAAGCCGGCGCCGGCACCGAACCCGCCGAAGACCTGGACGGCCCCCCCGCCGAAGCCGCGCACGCTCGCCGGACGATGATCGGGCGCAGTGCGGAGGAGGTCGACCACGCTCCGCCGCGCGGCCGCTACGCTCCCGTCCCCGCCCCGGAGACCATCGCCCGCAACGACGTCCTGCGCTGGGCCGCCCCCGCCGCCGCGTTCGCCGTCGCGTCGGCGATCGTCGTCGGCAGGGCGTTGCGCCGCCGTCGTTGAGCCCGCGCGCTCTTGATCGCCTGGGTAGGGTCGTCCCGTGAGCGACGAAGACATCACGCTGACCGCGGGCGACGCGGAGGCGACCGTGCGGCCCGGCAACGGCGGACGGGTCACGGGGCTGCGCGTCGGCGGCGTGGAGCTGCTGCGCCAGGGGGAGCGGTTCGGCTGCTTCCCGATGGTCCCGTGGTGCGGGCGCATCAGGGACGGCCGCTTCCGCGACGGCGGTGCCGTCCACCAGATGCCGCTGAACTCCCCGCCGCACGCCATCCACGGCACCGTCCGCGACGGCGTCTGGCGGGTGGCCCGCCGTTCCGCCGACGAGGCGGTCCTGACGTACGACCTGGTGGAGCCCTGGCCCTACCCCGGCCGCGTCACCCAGATCGTGGCGCTGACCGAGGACGCGCTGACGCTGTCCATGGCGGTGGAGACGTACGGCTCGTCCTTCCCGGCGCAGATCGGCTGGCACCCCTGGTTCAACCGCGACCTCGGCGGCGAGAGCGTGCGGATCGCCTTCGACCCCGCCTGGCAGGAGGAGCGCGGCGAAGACCACCTGCCCACCGGCGAGCGCGTCGAGCCGAAGCCCGGCCCCTGGGACGACTGCTTCGGCATGCCCGGCGGCGTGGACGTGACCCTCACCTGGCCGGGGCGGCTGGAGCTGAAGGTGACCAGCCCCGAGCAGTGGGTCGTCGTCTACGACGAGCAGGAGGCGGCCGTGTGCGTGGAACCGCAGACCGGACCGCCCGACGGCCTGAACTCCCGCCCGCGCCTGGTCACCCCCCTGGAGCCGCTGGAGACCACGACGACCTGGCGCTGGAACCGCCTCTGAGTTCCACCTCCGGGTCCGCCTCTAAGCTGTCCGGCATGACGGACACACGCGGCGCGCTGCTGCAGCAGATCAAGGACAAGGCCGTGGTGCACGGCAAGGTGACCCTGTCGTCGGGTCTCGAGGCCGATTACTACATCGACCTGCGCCGCATCACCCTCGACGGGGAGGCCGCCCCGCTGGTCGGGCAGGTGCTGCTCGACCTGACCGCCGACCTGGAGTTCGACGCCGTCGGCGGTCTGACCATGGGCGCGGACCCGGTGGCCGCCGCGATGCTGCACGCCGCCGCCGCGCGCGGCCGCTCGCTGGACGCCTTCGTCGTGCGCAAGGCGGCCAAGGCGCACGGGCTGCAGCGGCGCGTCGAGGGCCCGGAGATCCGGGGTCGCCGGGTGCTGGTCGTCGAGGACACCTCCACCACCGGCGGCTCGCCGCTCACCGCCGTCGAGGCCGTGCGCGAGGCGGGCGCCGAGGTCGTCGCCGTGGCGACCATCGTGGACCGGGCCACCGGCGCCGCGGAGAAGATCCAGGAGGGCGCGGGCGTGCCGTACCTGTACGCGTACGCCAAGGACGAGCTGGGCCTGGACTGACCGGCGGGCGGACACCCGCTCGATCATCGGGCCATGTCTGGAAAGATGGGGACGACGATGACGTCGCACCCCAGGTCTAGGTCAGGGCCGTAACAACGCAGATCGCCAACCCGCACACCCAAGGAGCGGACGAATGCCCATCGCAACCCCCGAGGTCTACAACGAGATGCTCGACCGGGCGAAGGCAGGCAAGTTCGCCTACCCGGCCATCAACGTCACCTCGACCCAGACCCTGCACGCGGCTCTGCGCGGCTTCGCGGAGGCGGAGAGCGACGGCATCATCCAGATCTCGACGGGCGGCGCCGAGTTCCTGGGCGGTCAGTACAGCAAGGACATGGTGACGGGCGCCGTCGCGCTCGCGGAGTTCGCGCACATCGTCGCCGAGAAGTACCCGGTGACGGTGGCCCTCCACACCGACCACTGCCCGAAGGACAAGCTCGACGGGTACGTGCGTCCGCTGCTCGCGATCTCCCAGAAGCGCGTCGAGGCGGGTCTCGGCCCGCTGTTCCAGTCGCACATGTGGGACGGCTCCGCCGAGACCCTCGCCGACAACCTGACCATCGCGCAGGAGCTGCTGGAGAAGGCCCGCGCCGCGCAGATCATCCTCGAGGTGGAGATCACGCCGACCGGCGGCGAGGAGGACGGCGTCTCCCACGAGATCAACGACTCCCTCTACACGACGGCCGAGGACGCGATCCGCACCGCCGAGGCGCTCGGCCTCGGTGAGAAGGGCCGCTACCTGCTGGCCGCGTCCTTCGGCAACGTCCACGGCGTGTACAAGCCGGGCAACGTCGTGCTCCGCCCGGACCTGCTGAAGGAGCTGAACGAGGGCGTCGCCGCCAAGTTCGGCAAGCCGGCCGGCTCGCAGCCGTTCGACTTCGTCTTCCACGGCGGATCGGGCTCCTCGGCGGAGGAGATCGCGACCGCGCTGGAGAACGGCGTGGTCAAGATGAACATCGACACCGACACGCAGTACGCCTTCACGCGTCCCGTGGCCGACCACATGTTCCGCAACTACGACGGCGTGCTGAAGGTCGACGGCGAGGTGGGCTCGAAGAAGACCTACGACCCGCGTACCTGGGGCAAGCTGGCCGAGGCGGGCATGGCGGCGCGTGTCGTCGAGGCGACGCAGCACCTGCGCTCGGCGGGCACGAAGATCAAGTAACCCCCTGAGGGTGAAGACGAGCAGTTCCTGACCGGCAAGCGGTTTCCGGCAGGTCGAGGGCCCGGCGCCCGTGTTCCCGCACGGCGCCGGGCCCTCGTGTGTCCGAAAGCCGCTCCCGTCGGTAATCCGGGAAGCGGGATGTCAGGGGCATGCTCTACTCTGCGGATCACCGCGCCCCGGTCCGGGGCGGCGGTTTCCGCGTTCCCGTCGGGAGCGCGAAGGACCAATGGGGGGTCTCTTCATCGTGCGTAAGCGCACTCTCTCGGCCGCGACGGCACTCGCGGTCCTCTTCAGCTCCGCGGCGCTGATCGTGGGCGGCGCGGGCTCGGCGGCGGCGGACAGCAGCAAGGTCCTGCCGCTCAGGTCCACGGGTGACGTCGTCATCGACGGCGTCCACAAGAAGGTCTTCATCAGCGACCCGTACATCGGCAAGGTCGTCGCCACCGACTACGAGGGCAGGGTGCTGGGCTCCGTCACCGGCCTGCCCGGTGTCACCGGCCTCGCGCTCTCCGCGGACTCGGGCCGCCTGTACGCCGCCGTCCCGGGCGCCGACGCGGTCGTGGCCCTGGACACCGCGGCGGTCACCGAGCAGGCCCGGTACGCGACCGGCGAGGGCACCGACCCGCGCTACGTCGCCCTCGCCGGCGGCAAGGTCTGGTTCGGCTACGGCGGCGACCACGACGGCGCGATCGGCTCGGTCGACGTGACCGGCGCCGAGCCCGTCGTCGCCCTGGACCAGGACGCCGACACCGAGTACTCGGGCGCCCCGCGCCTGGTCTCCTCGCCCGCGAACCCGAACGTCATCGCGGCCGCCAGCTCCTCCTACCACCGGTTCGCCGTCGCGACGTACGACGTGACGACGGGCACCGCGGCCCGCGCCGCGCTCAACACCACCGCCTGGTCCGGGATCACCAATGATCTCGCCTACACGCCGGACGGCAACCGTCTCATCACGGCGAACGCCGGCAACGTGCACCACGTCTTCCAGACGTCGGACCTCGCCGAGGTGGGCACCTACCCGAGCGACTACAGCGGAGCGGCCGTGGCCGTCGCCCCCGACGGCACCGTCGCGGTGGGCTCCGGCTCGGTGTACCGAGACGACGTCTTCGTTTACCGGCCCGGAGAGACGAAGTCCGTGCGCACGTACGACTTCCCGAACACCAGCAGCAGCAGCGGCGGGGACGCACTCGTCGACGGCGGTCTGGTCTGGGAGCCCGACGGCGGCCGGCTCTTCGCGGTGACGAACAACTACGACACCAACCCGCGCCTGCACGTCCTGGACGAGCCGACCAAGTCCGCGCCGAAGGTCACCGTCAAGGCGCCGGCGACGGCCCAGCGCGCCAAGGCGCTCACCGTCTCCGGCACGGTCGCCGCGACGCTGCCGCTGCCCGCCGGGACCCCGCTCACCGTGACCCGGTTCGACGTCGAGGCCCCCCAGGGCAAGGCGCTCGGGACGAAGAAGCTCGGCGCGGGCGGGGCGTTCTCGTTCACGGACACCCCGACGGCCTCCGGCAACGTCACCTACAAGGTCGCCTACGCCGGGGACGCCCAGCACTCGGCCGCCTCCGGGACCGCGCTGGTCAAGGTCGCCCACGCCAAGGCCGCGCTGACCCTGGACCGCAACGGCCTCACGGTCAACTACGCCACCACGGTGACGTACACGGCCACCCTCGGCCCGACCTACAAGAACCGTGTCGTGGAGATCTGGGCCGACCCGTGGGGCCCGGAGCCCAAGCGGCTGCTCAAGCGCGGCACCGTCAACGCCAAGGGCAAGCTGTCGGCGTCGATGTGGATGAGCCGTGACACCACCGTCACCGCGGTCTTCGCCGGCGACGCCCGCTACGGCTGGGCCCAGGCCGTGTCCGGCGTGCGCACCCGCGCCGGCGTGTCGACGAGCCTCTCGCGCCACTACAAGTGGACGAAGTTCGGCAACACCTGGTACCAGACCTACCACCAGACGGCCGACCCGCTCATCACCACCTGGCACAACCCCTACCCGGGCCGGCACACCCGTCTCGAGTTCCAGGTCTACGTCCAGGGCGCCTGGTACGCGGGCAGCGACCCCGAGTACTTCGGGCTGGGCAGGGACGGCAAGTCGCTCGTCACCCTCGACGGCGACGGTGCGGCCGGCTACCGCTTCCGCGTCCGCTCCGCCTACATCGACGGCTACAACGGCGACAACGTGAACTCCACGGTGTACGGGCCGTGGAAGTACTTCAACTTCACTCGCTGAGCTGTCGGCGGGTGACGTGAGCGGCGCGTGAGGTGTGCGCGGCGCGTGACGTGCGCGCGGTGCGCGGGCCGACGGTCCGCGCACCGTGGTCGAGCCCGGTGTCCCCCAGGGGGCGCCGGGCTCGACCGGTTTCCGGAGGTCCGCCGCGTCGGTGACAGACTGGAGGCCATGTCCATTCACGAGAACCTCCTCGGGGGCCCGCCCCCGACCCACCTCCCCGACGAGCCCGAGCCCCGCGAGCTCCTCGCCGACGGCACGCCTCCCGCCGACGTCGCCGCCCGGTACCCCACGTCCTCCCTGGCCTGGGCCCAGCTCGCGGACGACGCGTTCGAGCGGGGCAGCGTCGTCGAGTCGTACGCGTACGCCCGTACGGGGTACCACCGCGGCCTGGACAGCCTGCGCCGCAACGGCTGGAAGGGCCACGGCCCGGTGCCCTGGGAGCACGAGCCGAACCGCGGCTTCCTGCGCGCCCTGCACGCCCTCGCCCGCGCCGCGGGAGCGATCGGGGAGCAGGAGGAGTACGAGCGCTGCTCGCAGTTCCTGAAGGACTCCTCAGCGACGGCGGCCCAGACGCTGGGCTAGCGGGCGGCCGTACGGCAGCGGGCCCGTCCGGTGTGACCGGGCGGGTCTCGCGCTTCCGGGTGTGACCGGGCGGGTCTCGCGCTTCCGGGTGTGACCAGGCGGGCCTTGCGCTCCCGAGTGTGACCAGGCGGGCCTTGCACTTTCGGGTGACGATTGCGGAGGATGCCCGTGGGGACCGGGGCCCCCTGTCGAAAACGGCAGGGGCGGACCGCTACCCGGAGTACACAACAGGAGACAGCGATGTCCCAGGAGGCTCAAGGGGCTCTCGAGCCCGAGACCCCGAACCTCGACTTCGCAGGCACGACGCCGTACGAGGACTACGTCAAGGCGGACGTGCTCACCCACCTCCAGCACACCCTCTCCGACGACCCCGGAGAGATGGTCTTCCTGGTCACGACCCAGGTGATGGAGCTGTGGTTCACGGTGATCGTCCACGAGTGGGAGACGGCGTCGAACGCCCTGCGCTCCGACGACGTGCCGACGGCGATCGCCGCCCTGAAGCGCTCCGTACGGGAGCTGGAGGCGCTGAACGCGTCCTGGAAGCCGCTCGGGCAGCTCACCCCGGCCCAGTTCAACGCGTACCGCTCCGCCCTCGGCGAGGGATCCGGCTTCCAGTCGGCGATGTACCGGCGGATGGAGTTCCTGCTCGGCGACAAGTCCGCGTCCATGCTGGTCCCGCACCGCGGCGCGCCCCGCGTCCACGACGAGCTGGAGAAGGCCCTGCACGAGCCGAGCCTCTACGACGAGGTGCTGCGGCTGCTCGCGCGGCGCGGGCACGCGATCCCCGAGGCCGTGCTCACGCGTGACGTGTCGCTGCGGTACGAGCCGTCGCCGGAGGTGGAGGCGGCCTGGACCGCCCTGTACTCGGGTGACGAGAGCGACCAACTGGCCCGTCTGGGCGAGGCGTTGACCGATGTCGCCGAACTGGTGTGGCGCTGGCGCAACGATCATCTCGTCGCCACCCGGCGCGCGATGGGCGCGAAGACCGGCACGGGCGGCTCGGCCGGTGTGGCCTGGCTGGAGAAGCGCGCCCGCAAGAACGTCTTCCCGGAGCTGTGGACGGCGAGGTCCCATGTCTGAGCTCGCCTCCAAGGCAACGAAGTCGGACGCCGACGACCAACTGGCCTCCAAGCGGTCTCAGTTCCTGCTCGACGGGGACGTGTACCTGGACGGCAACTCGCTCGGCGCGCTGCCCGCGTCCGTGCCCGGCCGGCTGGAGGACGTCGTCCGCCGTGAGTGGGGCGAACTGCGCATCCGCTCATGGGAGGAGAGCGGCTGGTGGACGGCGCCCGAGCGGATCGGCGACCGCATCGCCCCGCTGGTGGGCGCGGCGGCCGGCCAGATCGTCGTGGGCGACTCGACAAGTGTCAACGTCTTCAAGGCACTTGTGGGGGCGGTGCGTATCGCGACGGCGGAGCGTGGAGCGGGGCGTGACGAGATCCTCGTCGACGCGACCACCTTTCCCACGGACGGCTACATAGCGGAGTCGGCGGCCCGGATGACCGGCTGCCGGTTGCGCCCCCTCGCCCCGGCCGACGTCCCGGCGGCCCTGTCGCACCGCACGGCGGCGGTGCTGCTGAACCACGTCGACTACCGCACCGGGCGGCTGCACGATCTGCCGTCGCTCACCGCCGCCGTGCACGCGGTGGGCGCGATCGCCGTCTGGGACCTGTGCCACAGCGCGGGCGCGCTGCCGGTGGGCCTCGACGAGCACGGCGTGGACCTCGCGGTCGGCTGTACCTACAAGTACCTGAACGGCGGCCCGGGTTCACCGGCGTACCTGTACGTCCGGCGGGACCTCCAGGACCGCTTCGACTCCCCGCTCCCCGGCTGGAACTCGCACGCCGAGCCCTTCGGCATGCGCCCCGCCTACGAGCCGGCCCCGGGGGCGCTGCGGGGGCGTGTCGGCACCCCCGACATCCTCTCCATGCTGGCGCTCGAAGCGGCCCTGGAGGTGTGGGAGGGCGTCTCGATCGACACTGTCAGGACCAAGTCCCTCGCTCTGACGGACTTCTTCCTGGAGTGCGTGACGGAGTACGTCCCCGAGGGCCGCGTGGAGTCACTGACCCCGGTGCGTCACGAGGAACGCGGCAGTCAGGTGGCCCTGCGCTGCGAGGACGCCGCGACCGTCATGAAGCACCTCATCGCCCGAGGCGTGGTGGGCGACTTCCGCGCCCCCGACATCCTCCGCTTCGGCTTCACCCCGCTGTACGTCACCTACTCGGACGTGGAAAGGGCCGCCCGCGCACTGGCGGAGACCCTGGCTCCCTGAGGCGCAGGCGACAACGTCCACGAGTCGCGGGCAGCGGTGACACTCGCGGCGCCCGGCTGCCCGCTTTCCGCCCCATGACTGCGGGCGGCCATGCCGCGGGGTGCGGTTGCCTGCTTTCCGCTCCGTGGCGGCGGGCGGTCA
>NZ_JBIWPF010000009.1:216489-216635 GCF_044768125.1 Streptomyces sp. NPDC101166 | reverse complement strand
CACGCCGCGCGGTGCGGTTGCCTGCTTCCCGTCCTGACTGCGGGCGGCCATGCCGCGGGGTGCGGTTGCCTGCCTTCGCTCCGTGGCGGCGGGCGGTCACGCCGCGCGGTGCGGTTGCCTGCTTCCCGTCCTGACTGCGGGCGGCG
>NZ_JBIWPF010000009.1:14009-216392 GCF_044768125.1 Streptomyces sp. NPDC101166 | reverse complement strand
GCCATGCCGCGGGGTGCGGTTGCCTGCCTTCGCTCCGTGGCGGCGGGCGGCCTCGCTCCGGGGTGCGGTTGCCTGCTACCCGTCCTGACTGCGGGCGGCCATGCCGCGGGGTGCGGTTGCCTGCCTTCGCTCCGTGGCGGCGGGCGGCCTCGCTCCGGGGTGCGGCTGCCCGCTACCCGTCCTGACTGCGGGCAGTCGTGCCGCTGGGGCGGCACGGGTGGGCGCAGCGGCGCCCCGCGAGCGTGGCGAGCGAACCCCACCTCACGGTCACCCCGACGCGCGGCGCCCCCAAAAACCACACGGCCGCCCGGACACACCCCGTGCACCCTCCAAGACCCACCGTGCCGAAACCGCGGGACATAACACCCCCCTCCACCCACCCCGCCCCCCGGCGGCCGAGCAGAACCGTTCCACCCCTGACCCAGCGTCACATCCCCGTGTCCCCCCACGTCACGGGCCTGATACCGTCCCCGCCAACGGCCGATTCCAAACCTGGTCCGCTACCCCCACCCCGTACCATCACGTTTCGTCGCTGAGAGGTTGGAGCATGCCGGACGACGTCGTCGCAGCCCGGGCCGCCGCCGAGGAGGAGTCGGCCTTCTCGCACCCGGCGGTCGACCCCGACGCCACCGCCTCCTACGGCGACCACCCCGACCAGGTGATCGACTTCTACGCACCGCGCGCGGGCGCCGCCCCGACCGACACCGTCCCCCTGATCGTCGTCCTCCACGGCGGCGCCTGGCGTGCTCCGTACGACCGACGGCACATCACACCGTTCGCGGACTACCTCGCCAACCGGGGCTTCGCCGTGGCGAACGTGGAGTACCGCCGAGGCCGGGAAGAGGGAACGGAGCCGATCGCCGGACGCTGGCCCCACACCTTCGACGACGTGGCCGCCGCCCTCGACGCCCTCCCCGCCCTGGCTCGCGAGGCCCTCCCGCAGGCGGACCCCCGCCGCACGGTGCTCACCGGACACTCGGCGGGCGGCCACCTCGCCCTGTGGGCGGCGGCCCGGCATGTCCTGCCCGCCGACGCCCCTTGGCGCACCGGCGGCCCCGCCCCGCTCCGGGGCGTCGTCGCACTCGCCCCCATCGCGGACTTCGAGGTCGCCGAGAAGCTGAACGTCTGCGGGAACGCGGCCCGCCAACTCCTCGGAGGCGACGAGCACTTCGTCGAAAGGCAGCCGTACGCCGACCCCGCGCTCCTCCTCCCGACCGGCATCGCGACGACCCTCGTGCAGGGCCGCACCGACCTCGTCGTCTCGCAGGCGGTCGCCGAGTCGTACGCGGACGCGGCGGCGAAGGCGGGCGAGATGGTAGGACTGACGCTGCTGGAGGACGTCGGCCACTTCCCGCTGATCGACCCGCTGGCGGACGCGTGCGCGGTGGTGGCGGAGGAGATCGCACAACTGGCGTGGTGAGGGACTCGCACAACTGGCGTGGTGAGGGACCGGACAGGGACACGCGCCGTGCCCCTCCAGCAGGACCCCGGTCATACCCGTAGTACCTGGGAGCTACGCCGAAGAAGAGTTCTGCGGCGGGACGCGAACGACGACCGCTGATCCGTAACTTCCCATCCTGTGACGCCCGATGACCGGGCGGACGGCACGGGAGGGGCGGGCGATGCAGGCGGCCACGAGGCGGAAGCACAGCCAGAACTACGCGACACCGGAAGCGGAGCCGAGGACGAGGCTGCTCCGACGCTGCCTGTGCGCCCTGCTCGCCGTCCTGATCACGGCCGCCATAGCGGTCCCCCTTTCCGCCGCGGCCCGCCCCCGCGTCCCCGCCCCGCCGCCCGCCGACCTCGCTCCGCCGACGGCGCGGACACTGCAGCAGACGTACGCCGCCCACCGGGCCAACGCCGAACTCGCGGCGCGGATGGCCGCGGAGCACGGGGACCGTCGCCGCGCCGCGGCGGATCACACGCTGGCCGACCCGTCCCGCGCGCTCCTCGCCTTCGACGGCCGGGGTCCGGGCCGCGCGATCGAGGTGCTCGGCGACCTCGCGGGCGCCGAGCGCGTGGCGATCCTGATACCAGGCTCGGACACCTCGCTGGACACCTACGAACGCTTCCACAGGGCGGCGGCGGCCCTGCACCGAAGCCTTGCCCAGGCGTCCCCCGCCGGCCGGCGCACCGCGGTGGTCGCCTGGCTCGGCTACGCCACTCCCCGCACGGTCAGCACCACGGCGGCCACCGCGAGCCGGGCCGAGGAAGCGGCCCCGGTGCTGCGGAAGTTCGTCGACGACCTGCGATCGGTGACCGGCCCCGCCGCGCACGTCAGTCTCCTGTGCCACTCGTACGGCTCGGTCGTGTGCGGCCGCGCCGCCGACGGCATGGACGTGGACGACCTGGTCCTGCTGGGCAGCCCGGGGACGGGCGCGGACTCGGCCGGAGAGCTGGGCACCCGCGCGCGGGTCTGGGCGGCCCGGGGCGCCGACGACTGGGTGGCGGAGGTCCCGCACGCAGAGGTCGACCTGTTCGGCACGAAGCTCGGCTTCGGCACCGACCCCATGTCCCCTTCCTTCGGCGCCGACGTCTTCACCGCCGGCCCCGGGGGCCACAGCGACTACTTCCGGCCGGACACGGAATCCCTGACCAACATCACCCGGATCGTCCTTGGCCGGGCCGAGGAGGTGACCCATGGGTGAATTCCGCCAACTCATCCTCGCCTCCACAAGGGACCGAGCCACAGACGCCCTCCGGGCCGTCGCGATCCTCGGTGTGGTCCTCGGCCACTGGCTGGTGACCGCCCTGGTCGCGTCCCCCGGCGGCGCCCTCCGCGCCGCGAGCCCGCTCGCGTCCATGCCCTGGCTGGCGCCCGTCTCCTGGACGTTCCAGACCCTGGCGCTGTTCTTCATGGTCGGCGGCCATGTGGCGACGAAAAGCCGCATCTCGTCACGCGCGCGGGGTGAGACCTACGGCGGCTGGCTGCGCAAACGGCTCGCCCGCCTGTTCGCTCCGGTAGCGGCCCTCCTCATGCTGTGGACGGCGATCGCCGTCTCCCTCCTCCTGGGCGGCGCGACGCCCGTCACCGTGCACACCGTGCTGAAGCTGGCGCTGTCCCCGCTGTGGTTCCTGCTGGTGTTCGCCGTACTGACCGCGGCGACCCCGCTGCTGTCCCGGCTGAACCCCCTGTGGCCGTTGGCCGTCGTCCTGCATGTGGACCTCGTGCGCTTCGGGCTCGGCGGCCCCGCCTGGCTCGGCTGGGTGAACCTGGCGGCCGGCTGGCTGGTGCCGTACACCCTGGGGGCGGCCTGGACGCGCGGCGAACTGGAACGCCCGCGCGCCGGCTGGGCCTTGCTCGTCGGCGGCGCGGTGACGACCGCGGTGCTCATCGGCTGGGCGGGCTACCCGGCGTCGATGGTGGGCGTCCCGGGCGCGGCCGTGTCGAACCTCAACCCGCCCACGCTGGCCGCCGTCACCTTCGGCCTCGCCCAGTGCGGTCTGGCCCTGCTGCTGCGCGACCGTCTGCGCCGGGCGATGGAAAGGCCCCTGGCGTGGACGGCCGTGGCACTGGTGAACCTCTTCGCGATGACGCTCTTCCTCTGGCACCAGACGGCCCTGATGGCGACCACCGCGACCGCCCTCCTCGCAGGCACTCTGCCCGGTCTGCACACCTCCCCGGACGACCCGCGCTGGATAGCGGTCCGTCTCCTGTGGCTGCCGGTCTTCGCCCTCGTCCTCGGCGTCTGCTGTGCGGCGTTCCACGGCTTCGAGAGACGAACCGGGAAGCGGACGAGCAGGGCCCGCGGCGGCCGGTCCCGGGTGGTCCAGGTCCGGTACCGATCGCAGACCACGCGAGCCAAGTCGGCCCACGATGCATAGAGTTGAGCCCGTGCCCCAGGAGACCAGCAGCGCAGCCGGCCGTGTCGCTCCCGCGGCGCCACGCCGGTCTCGCCTCGGCCGCCTGCGCGCAGCGACCGGCGCGACCGGCGCGGCCGCCTCAGGAGGCTCCCGGCGACGGCGCGCCTTGCGCTGGCTGCGGCTGCCGGGGGTCGTGGCGGTGTGCTACGTCGCCCTGGGCATCGCGCTGACCGGCCAGGAACAGCTCGGCCGCTACAACCTGGGCACGGAGCTTGCCGTGGTGGCCGCGTTCGCGCAGGGGTCGGTGGTCGTCGCCGCCCTGTGGCGGCCGGCCCCGGCCTGGGCGCTGTCCCTGGCGGGCACGGTCGTGGCGGCGGTGGCCGCCCGGCCGACCCTCGTCGGTCATCCGGTCCCGGGGCCCCCGTGGCCCTGGACGCCCACGGAAATCCTCGCCCATGCCATCGTGTTCCTGCTCCTCGCGCTGAAGGTGCGTCCGCGCCTCTCCTTCACGATGCTGCTCGCCACCACCGTGACGACCTGGGTGGTCCAGGGCCTGATCGGCGGCGCGACCTACACCTCGACGGGACTCGCCGCCGTCGCGATCTTCACCGCGGTCGTCCTCGTCGGCACCGCCTTGCGAGGGCTCGGCGAGGCCCGCAGCCAGCTCGTCGAGCAGGAGACGATCACCGCCGAGGAGCGCGGCCGCCGCACGCTGCTGGAGGAGCGCAATCGCATCGCCCGTGAACTGCACGACGTGGTCG
This sequence comes from Streptomyces sp. NPDC101166, assembly GCF_044768125.1. Classification (NCBI taxonomy): domain Bacteria; kingdom Bacillati; phylum Actinomycetota; class Actinomycetes; order Kitasatosporales; family Streptomycetaceae; genus Streptomyces; species Streptomyces sp. NPDC101166. The sequence goes on along the minus strand of NZ_JBIWPF010000009.1, from coordinate 211,827 downwards.
CCCACCACATGTCGGTGATCTCCATCCAGGCGCAGGTGGCTCCCCACCTGGTGGAGAACCCGTCCGAGGAACTCAAGGAGAACCTCGCCGGGATCCGCCACAACGCCCTGGAGGCGCTCGCCGAACTGCGCCGCGTTCTCGGCGTGCTGCGCTCCGAGAACCCCGAGGACCCCTACGGGCTCGGGGCGGCCGGCACCGGTTCCGCCCCGGACACCCCGCAGCCCACCCTGGACCGCCTCGACGCCCTCCTGGACAACACCCGGGCCGCCGGTCTGCACGTCGTCGCGGAGACAGAGGGCGAGACGCCGGCGTACCCGCCGGGCGTGCAGCTGTCGGCGTACCGGATGGTGCAGGAGGCGCTCAGCAACGCCCTGCGGCACGCGCCCGGGTCGAGCGTGCGGGTACGGATCACCCATGAGCCGCGTGGTCTGCATCTGGAGGTCGTCAACTCCCGCCCGAGCAAGCCGGTCCGACCTTCCCCGGGCGCCGGGCACGGTCTCCTCGGGATGCGGGAGCGGGCCGCGATGCTCGGCGGACACGTCAGCGCGCAGCCGACGCTGCACGGCGGGTTCATGGTCTCCGCTTTCCTCCCGAAGGACGGCACCGCGCCCCCGCCGGCCGAGGCCGCGGAGCCGTCCGCGGACCTCGAACTGATCTTCCCCGTCCCGCGCGCCACGACGCCGGAGTTCCTGGCCGAGCTCCCGGCGCCGCCGGCGAGACCCGCGTCCGGGCAGCCGACCACGACAGGAGACGACCTCCCATGACGAGCGGGACCATCCGCGTCTTGATCGCCGACGACCAGCAGATGGTCCGGCAGGGTTTCACCGTGCTGCTCAACGCGCAGCCCGGCATCGAGGTGGTCGGTCAGGCGGTCGACGGCAAGGACGCCGTCGAGAAGGTCGCGGAACTCGCCCCGGACGTCGTGCTGATGGACATCCGCATGCCGGAGCACAACGGGATCGAGGCCACCGAGCGCATCACCGTCAAGACCCCCGAGATCAAGGTGCTGGTGCTCACCACCTTCGATCTCGACGAGTACGTGTACGACGCGTTGCGCGCCGGCGCTTCCGGGTTCATGCTGAAGGACGCGTCCGCCGAGCAGCTCGCGGAGGCCGTCCGGATCGTCGCGGCCGGTGACGCGCTGCTGGCCCCCGGCGTGACCCGCAAGCTGATCGCCGAGTTCTCCCGCCTGAACGGCTCGCCGCGCACCCCGCTGAAGGAGCGCGTCGGCGATCTCACCGAGCGGGAGACGGAGGTCCTCAGCCTCATCGCGCAGGGCCTGTCCAACGCGGAGATCGCCGCGCACCTGTGTGTGGCCGAGCAGACCGTGAAGACCCATGTGGGCCGCATCCTGGTGAAACTCGGCCTGCGGGACCGCACCCAGGCGGCCGTGTTCGCCTACGAGTCGGGCCTGGTCCGCCCCGCCGGATACTGACGTCCGCCACCCGTAGTACTTGAGGGGGACTTCGCAGAACCCCCCTCACTGGTGACGACCGGGGCCCCCGCTCCGCCTACCGTTTTGAACGTGACCCAGACGACGCAGACGCACTCGACGCCCCCGGACCGCCGGCCCGGCGGCCACCAGCCGCGCAGTCCGGAGTTCAGGGCGGCCGCGGACGCCCTGCGCGGACTGCGTCAGGATCTCTTCCAGGACGCCTTCGCCTACCGTCCGCTGCCTCCCAAGGAGCCCGACGGGTTCCTCATCCGCCGGCTGACCGGCCGCAAGCGGGAGCACGCCACCTGGCGGTGGCACGCGGTTGTCATGGCCCTCGGCGCACTCGCGGCACTGATCGCCTTTGCGGACGAGAGGTCCAGCGGGTGGGGCCTGGTGTGCGCCGCGTTCGTCCTGGCTCCGGTGCTGCTGACGCTGGTCCGCCCGGCCGGAGCGTTCTGGCTGTCGCTCCTGTCGAGCTCGCTCGTCGCCGCCATCGGCACGGTGTACGGCATGTGGCCGTGGCTGCCGGGCAGCTTCATCTCCCACCTGACGGTGATGGTCGTGGTGGCCGTGCGCACCCGGCCGCGCACGGCGGCGTGGATGTGGCTGGTGACGGCGGCCTACGGCTTCGTGGCCGAGACGGTGTTCAGCGATCACTACCACACCAGCGTCGAGCCCATGCTGGTCTTCTCCGCGTTCGCCCTGCTCGCCGTCTCCGTCTGGCACATACGCCGGCAGGCCGAGCGGGAGGTGACCGCGCAGCAGACGGTGACCGAGCACGAGCGGTCCCGGCGCACTCTCCTGGAGGAGCGCACCACCATCGCCCGCGAACTGCACGACGTGGTCGCGCACCACATGTCGGTGGTCGCCATCCAGGCGGAGGCCGCGCCCTACCGTGTGGAGAACCCGCCGCCCGAGCTGGAGAAGGCCTTCGCCACCATCCGGGAGAACGCGGTGGCGGCCCTGACGGAGCTGCGCCGGGTGCTGGGCGTCGTCCGCGCCGAGGACTACGAGGCGCCCGACGCCCCGCAGCCCACGCTGGCCGACCTGGACGGGCTGCTCTCCAATGTGCGGGAGGCGGGCCTGGGCGTCGACGAGACGGTCACCGGGGCGATACGTGAACTCCCGCCGGGCGTCGAGCTGTCGGCGTACCGCATCGTCCAGGAGGCGTTGAGCAACACCCTGCGCCACGCGCCGGGCGCGGAAGCCAAGGTGGAGGTCTCCTACGTCCTCGGCGGTCTGGGCCTTCGCATAGTCAACGGCCCGCCGCCGCAGCCGTCCCTGGTGAAGCCCTCGCCCGGCGCGGGGCACGGCATCACGGGGATGCGGGAGCGGGTGTCCATGCTGGGCGGTGAGATGACGGCGGAGGCGACAGCGGCCGGCGGTTACGAGGTGGCGGTGTTCCTGCCGGTGCAGGCGACGGGTGAGAGTGACGCATGACCATACGGGTACTGATCGCGGACGACCAGATGATGGTCCGGGAGGGCTTCTCCGTCCTGCTCAACGCGATGCCGGACATCGAGGTGGTGGGCGAGGCGGTCAACGGCCGGCAGGCGGTGGAACGGGTGCGTGAACTGGCCCCGGACGTCGTCCTGATGGACATCCGCATGCCGGAGCTGAACGGCATAGAGGCGACGCGGGAGATCGTGGCCGCCGACAGCACGGCGAAGGTGCTGGTCCTGACCACCTTCGACCTCGACGAGTACGTGTACCAGGCCCTGCGGGCGGGAGCCTCCGGCTTCCTCCTCAAGGACGCCTCGGCCCGTCAACTCGCCGACGGGGTGAGGGTGGTGGCGGCGGGGGAGGCGCTGCTCGCGCCGTCCGTCACCCGGCGTCTGATCACCGAGTTCTCGAAGCTGTCCGGGGCGCCCAGGATGCCGCGCACGGCCCAGGCGTCCTACGGCGACCTGACCGAACGCGAGACGGAGGTGCTGGTCCTGATAGCCCAGGGGCTGTCGAACGCGGAGATAGCGGAGCGGCTGGTGGTGGCGGAGTCCACGATCAAGACGCATGTGAGCCGGATCCTGGTGAAGCTGGGCCTGCGGGACCGCACACAGGCGGCGGTGTTCGCCTACGAGGCCCGGCTGGTGACGCCCGGCTGAGCGCTCATGCCCCTGGTCAGAGCCCGGCGCCCCGGGTTAGCGTCCCGGCATGGCTGACTTCGATCCGTGGGACCCGGCGTTTCTGGCCGACCCGTACCCCGCTTACGCCGAGCTTCGGGCCAAGGGGCGTGTGCAGTACTTCGAGGCCACGAACCAGTGGCTCGTGCCGCATCACGCCGATGTGTCCGCGCTGCTGCGGGACCGGCGGCTGGGGCGGACGTATCAGCACCGGTTCACGCACGAGGATTTCGGGCGGACGGCGCCACCGGCCGAGCACGAGCCGTTCCACACGCTGAACGATCACGGGATGCTCGATCTGGAGCCGCCGGACCACACGCGGATCAGGCGTCTGGTCTCGAAGGCGTTCACGCCGCGGACCGTGGAGCGGCTGAAGCCGTATGTGCGCAAGCTGGCCGGTGAGTTGGTGGACGCGCTCGTCGAGAAGGGCGGCGGTGACCTGCTCACCGATATCGCCGAGCCGCTGCCGGTCGCCGTCATCGCGGAGATGCTGGGCATCCCGGAGGCCGACCGGGCCCCGCTCCGCCCCTGGTCGGCGGACATTTGCGGGATGTACGAGCTGAACCCGTCACAGGACACGGCGGCGAGGGCGGTCCGGGCGTCGGTCGAGTTCTCCGCCTACCTGCGGGAGCTGATCGCCGCTCGCCGGGAGCAGCCCGGCGACGACCTGATCTCCGGGCTGATCGCGGCGCACGACGAGGGGGACCGGCTCACCGAGCAAGAGATGATCTCCACCGCCGTCCTGCTGCTGAACGCCGGTCACGAGGCGACCGTGAACGCCACGGCCAACGGCTGGTGGGCGCTGTTCAGCAACCCGGGCCAGCTGGCCGCCCTGCGCGCGGACCACTCCCTGGCGCCGTCCGCCGTGGAGGAGTTGATGCGGTACGACACCCCGCTGCAGCTCTTCGAGCGCTGGGTGCTGGACGAGATCGAGATCGACGGCACTGTCCTGCCGAGGGGAGCGGAGATCGCGATGCTGTTCGGCTCCGCCAACCACGACCCGGAGGTGTTCGCCGTCCCCGAGAAGCTGGACCTCACCCGCAAGGACAACCCGCACATCTCCTTCAGCGCCGGCATCCACTACTGCATCGGCGCGCCCCTGGCCCGCCTCGAACTGGTGGCCTCGATGACAGCCCTGCTGGAGAAGGCCCCGACCCTGCGGCCGACAGCCCCTCCGGTCCGCAAACCGAACTTCGTGATCCGTGGGCTGGAGGGACTGAGCGTGGAGGTGGGCTGACCACCTCGCCGCCCACCCCGTTCGGGCGGACGAGGAACGGCCCCACGCGCCGCCCGCCCGCCGTGTCCGCCCCCGTCCCTCACGTCGTCACGTCCCGTCGCCGGAGTGCCGCCAGACCTGCCGCCGTCAGGGCCGTCGCGATGAGCGTCAGGGCCAGCGTCGGGGGCCAGTGCATCGGGGTGCCCGGCAGCTTGGGGAGGTGGGGGAAGGGAGAGAGGTCCAGGACGAGGCGGGGGGCGTCCAGGGCGGGGCCGATCCAGCCGAGCAGCAGGGTCGCGGCCGCCACGCCCCACGCGACGGGCGCCAGGCGGGGAGCGAGACCGTACAGGAGGACCGCGAGGCCGCCGATCACCCAGATCGCCGGCACCTGGACCAGACAGGCGCCGAGAAGCGGCCCCGCCCGCCGTCCGTGGCCCACGGCGAAGCCCAGGCCGGCGAGAAGCATGATCAGTGTGGAGCCGGCGAAGGCGATCGCCAGATGACCGGCGGCCCACCGCAGACGTCCCACCGCGCTCGCCAGCACCGGTTCGGCCCGCCCCGACGTCTCCTCACCGTGCAGCCGCAGCACCGACGCGACCACGAAGAGCGTGGCGATCAGGCCCAGCATGCCGATCATGGAGCTGAGGAACGCGTCGGTCACGCCGGACCGGCCGCCCATCCGCTCCAGGATCTCGCGGGCCCGCGCGTTGTCGCCGACCAGCTCGGCCGCGCCGTCCGCCAGTGAGCCGTAGACGACCCCGGCGAGGAAGAATCCGGTGCTCCAGCCGAGGACGGCGCCCCGTTGCAGCCGCCAGGCCAGAGCCCCGGTCGTGCCGAGCCGTCCTACGGGCGGCCCCGGCCGGGTGGGCAGGAAGCTCATCCCGACGTCCCTGCGGCCCGCGAGGCCGTAGGCGATCGCGCCCTGCGCGCCCACCGCCGCCGCGAACAGCGCCGGCACCCACCACCGTTCGTCCGTGAACGCCCGCAGGTTCTCCAGCCAGCCCAGCGGCGACAACCAGGTCAGCGGCGACGAACCGTCGGCCGTGGCCGAGTCGCCCGCCGCGCGCAGCACGAACGCCGCGCCCAGCACCGCCGAGGTCAGGCCCCGGGCGAGCCGCGCGCTCTCGGTGAGCTGCGCGGCGATCGCCGCCATGGTGGCGAACAGCATTCCGACTGCGGCGAGACCCAGTCCGAAGGCCACCGCCCCGGCGGCCCCGTGGCCCGCCAGTCCCGCTGTGACCAGCACCGCCAGCGCCGCGTTGGCGACGCCTGCCGCCAGCAGCGCCGACGTCAGCGGGGCCCGGCGGCCCACCGTCCCCGAGGCGATCAGCTCCAGGCGTCCGCTCTCCTCCTCGTCCCGGGTGTGCCGGACGACGATCAGGAGACTCGTCACCGCCGCGAGCAATCCCGCGTAGACGCCGACGCGCCAAGCGGTCAGGGCGCCGAGGGAGTCGTCGAAGACGGGACCGACGAGGGCGCGCAGGGAGGAGTTGGCCGACACCTGCCCCAGCAGGTCGGCACGTTCTGCGCTGGTGCCGTAAAGGCTCTTGAGGGTCTTCGGCATGGTGAGGACCATCAGGGCGTTCACCCCGACCCAGACCGGGATCAGCACCCGGTCCCGACGGAGCGCGAGCCGCAACAGTGTTCCGGTCCCGGTGAGTTGCGCCGCGCTCGACGTCGTCATCGGGGGGCCGTCCCGTCCAGGTCGCTCTGGTAGTGCCGCAGGAACAGTTCCTCCAGCGTCGGCGGAGTCGACGTCAGCGACCGGACGCCGGAGGCGCTCAACGACCGCAGCACGGCGTCGAGTCGGTCCGTGTCGACCTGGAGCCGGACCCGGCGCCCCCGTACGTCCAGGTCGTGGACGCCGGGCAGGTGCGCCAGCCCGTCGGGCGGGCCGGCGAGTTCGGCGGTGACGCTGGTCCGCGTCAGATGGCGCAGGTCGGCGAGCGATCCGCTCTCCACCGTCCGTCCCTTGCGGATGATGCTCACCCGGTCGCAGAGTTCCTCGACCTCGCTCAGGATGTGCGACGACAGCAGGACCGTGCGCCCCCGGTCCCGTTCCTCCCGCACACACCGTTGAAAGACCTCCTCCATCAGGGGGTCGAGGCCCGAGGTCGGCTCGTCGAGAATCAGCAGGTCCACGTCCGAGGCGAAGGCGGCGACCAGCGCGACCTTCTGCCGGTTGCCCTTGGAATAGGCGCGGCCCTTTTTGGTCGGGTCGAGTTCGAAGCGCTCGGTCAGTTCGCCGCGCCGCCTCGCGTCCAGGCCGCCGCGCAGCCGCCCCAGCAGATCGATGACCTCGCCGCCGGACAGGCTCCGCCAGAGCGTCACGTCTCCGGGGACGTAGGCGATGCGGCGGTGTGCCTCCACCGCGTCCGCCCACGGGTCGAGGCCGAGGACCCGGGCAGTGCCGGAGTCGGCGCGCAGCAGGCCGAGAAGGACCCGGATGGCGGTGGACTTGCCCGCGCCGTTGGGCCCGAGGAACCCGTGCACCTCGCCCGCCTCCACCTGAAGGTCGAGGTCGTCCAGGGCGCGGGTGCGGCCGAAGGACTTGTGCAGGCCGGACACCGTGATGGCCTTGGTCATACTTCAGAACGTACGCTTCTTTCAGAATTTTGTGAAGATGAAGAAGCGTATGAACGCCGACTAGGATGGCCCCATGGAAGGGCGCATGCCGGAAACGGGGACGAGCGGGACGGCGAAGGGCGAGACGGCGCAGGGCGGCGGCGGGCGGAACGCCGAGGCGGTGTCGAAGTTCGTCGAGTCCTTCGCGGCACAGCTCGTCGAGGCCGGGATGCAGCGCATGTCCGCCCGTGTCTTCGCCGCGCTGCTCTCCAGCGACGAGGGCGCCATGACCTCCGCCGAACTGGGGGAGCAGCTGCGGATCAGCCCGGCCGCGGTCTCGGGCGCGGTGCGCTACCTCGCCCAGCAGCACCTGGTCTCCCGCGAGCGCGAGCCCGGCTCACGCCGCGAGCGCTACCGGGTGCACAGCGACCAGTGGTACGAGGCCGTCACCAGCCGTGAGGCCGTCCTCAAGCGCTGGGAGGCGTCCCTGCGGGAAGGCGTCACCAGCCTCGGTCCCGGCACCCCCGCCGGCCGCCGCATGGCCGAGACCCTCGCCTTCTTCGAGTTCCTCGACGGCGAACTGGTGGCACTGATGCAACGCTGGCGAGCCCACCGCGACCGGACCTTCGGCCCCTGACCTCCCCCGGCCTCCTGACCCTCCCCCTGAGTCCCCTTTTCCCGGCCCCCCGTCGGGTTCCCGCTCTCACCGTCCCGCGGGCAGGACCAGTCCCAGCGCGCCTTCCCGTACCACCCAGGTGCGTCTGCGGACCGGGCCCGCCACCGTCGCGTCCGTGCCGTAGCGGAAGTCCGCGCCGGTGACGGTGACCGTGCGGCCGCGGGCCTCCAGGGGGGACGCCTCCGCGCCGACCGACAGCGGCCGTACCCGCACCATCGCCGTGCCGGCGGTGTCCGCGGTCACCGAGACCGCCTCCACCGGCTGGTCCAGGTCGACCAGGGTCACGCCGTCGACCTCGACCCGCAGTCGTGCCGGCCCCGGCGGGGGAGGGGGCGACCCGGGGCGGGAAGGCAGAGCGGGGACCAGGGTGCGGACGAAGGACTGGCAGGTCCGCAGCCAGGGCCAGGGCCGGACACCCTCACCGCCCCCGCCTCCGCCGGCCCCGGTCCCGCCCTCATCGCCGATCTCAAGGTCGTACAGGCCCCCTGGGGCGTCAATTCCGCCCCGCATCCCGCCCCGCCCGTCCTTGCCCGGCACGGGCGGTATCCGCAGCGCGCCCAGCACCACCCCGTCGCTGTCGTCCACCAGCAGGTCCAGCCGCCGTTCCGCCCCGTCCAGGGCCGCCCGCGCCGCCGCCACCGCGCCCGTGGGCACCCCCAGGGCGTGCGCCACGCCCAGCATGCCGCCCACCGGCACCATCGACAGCACGCACTCCGCCAGCTCCCGCCGCCGGTGCAGCAACGACACCGCGCGCACCAGCGCCCGGTCGTCCCCGACGACCACCGGCCGCCGCGAACCGCGTCTGGCCAGCACCCGCGCGAATTCCTCCGGCCCCTCCGGCAGACACACCTTCGTGCTCGCCGCACCCGCGCTGAGCACGTCTTTCGCGATCCGTACGGACTCCCCGTCCGTCCTCCGGGCGACCGGATCGATGATCACCAGCAGCTGGTCCGGCGTCGCGATAGTCGCCACCTCGGTCCTGCCTCGCTTCCTCGGGTAGCATCTTTGTGCAAGAGCCCCTTGCGCTATTGCGCCAGGGGCTTCGTCTATTCCGGGGCATCCGGGTCCGACGGTGTGCGGCCGACGACGGTCGCGCGGCGGCCAGTGACGGTCGCGGGACCACGGCCGACGAGGGTCGTGGTGCACGCGGTCGCACGCGCCTCCGCGTACGCCCCTGACCCAGGACATGCCCCACCCGGAAGGGGTGTACGCGCGTGCCCGCACTTGTGCTGCTCGGTGCTCAGTGGGGTGACGAAGGCAAGGGGAAGGCGACCGACCTGCTCGGTGGCTCGGTGGACTACGTAGTGCGCTATCAGGGCGGCAACAACGCCGGCCACACGGTCGTCGTGGGCGACCAGAAGTACGCACTCCACCTTCTCCCTTCCGGAATCCTGTCCCCCGGCTGTACGCCGGTCATCGGAAACGGCGTCGTCGTCGACCCGTCGGTCCTGCTCTCCGAGCTGAGCGGTCTGAACGAGCGCGGCGTCGACACGTCGAAGCTGCTGATCAGCGGCAACGCGCACATCATCACCCCGTACAACGTCACTGTCGACAAGGTGACGGAACGCTTCCTCGGAAAGCGCAAGATCGGCACAACCGGCCGCGGCATCGGCCCCACCTACGCCGACAAGATCAACCGCGTGGGCATCCGGGTGCAGGACCTGTACGACGAGTCGATCCTCACCCAGAAGGTGGAGGCGGCGCTCGACGTCAAGAACCAGCTGCTGACGAAGCTGTACAACCGCCGCGCGATCGCCGTCGACCAGGTCGTCGAGGAGCTGCTCGGTTACGCGGAGAAGCTCCGGCCGTTCGTCGCCGACACCGTCCTGGTCCTGAACCAGGCGCTGGAGGAGGACAAGGTCGTCCTGTTCGAGGGCGGTCAGGGCACGCTCCTCGACATCGACCACGGGACGTACCCCTTCGTCACCTCCAGCAACCCCACCGCCGGCGGCGCCTGCACCGGCGCCGGCGTCGGCCCGACGAAGATCAGCCGCGTCATCGGCATCCTGAAGGCGTACACGACCCGCGTCGGCGCCGGCCCGTTCCCGACGGAGCTGTTCGACGAGGACGGCGAGGCGCTGCGCCGCATCGGCGGCGAGCGGGGTGTCACCACCGGCCGTGACCGCCGCTGCGGCTGGTTCGACGCGGTCATCGCCCGCTACGCGACCCGCGTCAACGGCCTGACCGACTTCTTCCTCACCAAGCTCGACGTCCTCACCGGCTGGGAGCAGATCCCGGTCTGCGTGGCGTACGAGATCGACGGCAAGCGCGTCGAGGAGCTCCCGTACTCGCAGACGGACTTCCACCACGCGAAGCCGGTCTACGAGACCCTCCCTGGCTGGTCCGAGGACATCACCAAGGCGAAGTCGTTCTCCGACCTGCCGAAGAACGCGCAGAACTACGTCAAGGCGCTGGAGGAGATGTCCGGCGCCCCGATCTCCGCGATCGGCGTCGGCCCCGGCCGGGACGAGACGATCGAGATCAACTCCTTCATCTGATCGTCCACTCTCCGCAGACGCGTGTGCCCCTGACCGGCGACCCCGGCCAGGGGCACACGCGTGTCAGGGGCAGACGTCCCGGCCACGAGCCGCCGCGGTTCGTCCGAGCGGGGCCAGGACAGGCCCTAAGGGGTGAGGACGACCTTTCCGGCGACCGTGCCCGACTCGGCCAGTCGCAGGGCCTCGGCCACCCGGGCGAGGGGGAGGCGGGCGGCGATCCGCGGGGTGATCTCCCCGCGCTGGAGCGCCGCGAAGACCTCGGTGAGGTCGGCGCGCAGCCGGGCCCGGAACCGGTTCCCGGACAGGGCCCGGCCGGCCCAGACGTTGAAGAAGTACGCGCGGCGGCGGCCCGGCAGCGCGTTCCACAACCACACCCGGCCGAGCAGCTTGAGCACCGGCGTCTGCTTCGAGCCCTCCGCGTCCCGGGTGGAGGCGCTGCCGTAGGACACGAGCGTGCCGCCGGGGGCCAGCAGCCGCCAGGAGTCGACGATGCCGGGTCCGCCGACGTGGTCGAACACGGCGTCCGCCCCGCCGGGGGCGAGGGCGCGGATCCGCGCGGCCATGTCCTCGGCGCGGTAGTCGACGGGGGTGACGCCCTGCTCGCGCAGTGCGTCGTGATGGCGTGCGGACGCGGTGCCGATCACTCTCGCGCCGACGGCCAGGGCCAGTTGGACCAGGACCGAGCCGACGCCGCCGTTGGCGCCGTGCACGACGACGGTCTGCCCGGCGCGGACCCGCGCCTTGCGGTGCAGCATCTGCCAGGCGGTGACGCCGTTGACGACCAGGGTCTCCGCCTCCGCCGCGCCGACGCCCTCGGGCACGGGCACCGCGTCCGCCGCGTCGACGACCACATGGCTGGCCCAGCCGCCGACCTTGACCAGCGCGGCCACCCGGGCGCCGGCGAGGCGGGGGTCGACGCCCTCGCCGGTCGCGGCGACGACGCCGACGAGGTCGTAGCCGGGGACGAACGGGAACGGCGGCTGGTCGTAGTACCGCCCGCGGCGCATCTGCTGCTCGGCGAAGGAGACACCGGTCGCCTCCATCCGGATCACGACCTGCCCGCGCCCGGGGGCGGGGACGGCCCCGTGCCGGACCTGGAGCCCCTCGGGCTCGACCTTGCCCGGCAGGACGACCTCGACGAGTCCTTCGGCGTTCATGACGGCCTCCACGGCGCTGGTTGCTCGGCCAGTTTGCTGGCATCGCGTTCGTTATAAGTTCTAACGCATCGCGAAAGGGAGTGTCAATAACGTCGGTGATAACCTCTAACGCATGGTGGACACGGAGAACGCGAAGAGCCCGCGCGAGCGCTACCGGGCCCAGGTGCGCGCGGAGGTCAAGGAACGGGCGTGGGAGCAGATCGCCGCCGCGGGGGCGTCAGCGCTCTCCCTCAACGCGATCGCCAAGAAGATGGGGATGAGCGGCCCCGCGCTGTACCGCTACTTCGGCAGCCGCGACGAGCTGATCACCGAGCTGATCCGGGACGCGTACCGCAGCCTCGCCGACACCTTCCAGGCGGCGGCCGCCGTCGCGGCTGCGGAGTCCGCCGAAGCTGCCGGCGCCGCCGGGACCGCGGCGGGCGCGGTGGCCGCCGAACCCGCTCCGCCACGCAAACCCGGGGAGCCCGGTGAGCCCGCCCTGGCGACGCTCGCGCACGCCCTGCGCGGCTGGGCCCTCGCCGACCCCCAGCGCTACTTCCTCGTCTACGGCACGCCCGTCCCGGGCTATCACGCGCCCGACGACATCACCGTGATCGCGTCCGAGATCATGGCCGTCCTGCTCGACGCGTGCGCCGCGCTGCCGTCGTCCGGGCCGGCGACGCCGTTCGACGAGCATCTCGCCGACCACCGCGACTGGGCGGCCGGCCACCCCGCCCCGCCCGCCGCCCTCCATCGTGCGACGGCCTTCTGGACCCGTCTGCACGGCGTGCTGTCCCTGGAGCTGGCGGGCCACTTCACCGGGATGGGCCTCGACCCCGCGCTGCTCTTCGCCGCGGAGCTGGAGGACCTGCTCAGCTGAAGACGATCATCGAGCCCTGTGCGAGGCTCCGCGTCGCCGCCGCGTGCAGCCCGAGCCACACGTGCCGTTCACGGGCGAAGGGGCTCGGGTCGTACGGCGCCGGCACGGCGGGCTCCTCCAGCTCGGTCGGAGCCGAGGGCGGCTGCGGCGCGGCCGGCGGGTTGGCGGCGTCGATGCCGATCGACGGGGCCACCTTCTCCAGCTCCCGCAGCAGGGACTGGGCGGACCCCAGCGGGCCGCCTCCGGCCAGGAGTTCGTCGTTGGACAGCGGCTGCGGGAAGTCGACGGGGACGTACGCGCCCGCGTGGTCGTAGTGCCAGACGAGGTGGGACTGCTGGGCCGTGGCCTCGAACATCTCCAGCAGCTGTTCGTAGTCGCCGCCGAGCGCGTCGACAGGGGTCACGGGCAGGCCGCACACCTGGAGCAGATAGGCGCGGCGCAGGAAGTGCAGTGCGTCGTAGTCGAAGCCGGCCACCGGGGCGACGTCTCCGGACAGACCCGGCATGTACTGGTAGACGGGCACGGGCGGGAGTCCCGCCTCGGCCAGCACCTTGTTGTACTGCGCGAGTTCCTCAGCGAACGGGTTGTCAGGGGTGTGGCACAACACGTCGACGAGCGGTACCAGCCACAGGTCACAGGCCAAAGAGGGCTCCTCACCTAACGGGTTCGTCGTCGGTCTCGTCTACTGCCCGGTCTGCGAAGGGTAGTCGGTACGGTCTGCGTCAGCTCCCTCCGTGCAGGTCCCATACCCACACGCCGTCCACCCACTGCGCGGGCCGGCCCACCAGCTTGTCCACCGTGGCCCGCAGCACTGCGTCGCGCGGCTGCGGGACGAGCACCAGCGCGCCCGCCTTCCAGTGGGCGAGGTCCTGCCGGGCCTCGGCGCGGGCTCGGTCGTCGATCACCTGGGCGACGCCGGTGTCCCGCACGTCCTTCAGCAGGCTCGCCGTGAAGTTCAGCGGGACGCCGTAGACGCCGCTGCGGTCGCCGTCGCCGTAGGGGCCGTTGAAGTAGCCGCCCGGCATGCGGAAGCCGAGGCCGGCCTCGGTCTGCCAGTGCAGGGCCTCGGCGGCCTGCGGATCGGGCAGCGGCACCGGTACCAGGGTCTCGCCGGGGCTGACGTACGGCTTCCAGCCGCCCTCGGTGAAGAAGGCGGGTGTCGCGGCGCGCGGTTCGGACTTCAGCGGGGCCGGGACGAGGGGCAGCAGGGCGAGGCAGACGGCCAGCAGGCCGACGTACTGCGTGCCCAGGGAGCGGGCCGTGGCCAGCCGGCCGACGGCGAGGGCGAGGAGCATGCCGAGGGCGGGCGCGCAGATCAGCGCGACCCGGCTGACGATGACCGATTCGAGGAGCGGGAGGCCGGCGAGCGGGGCCCAGGGGCCGGGGATCTCCGCGCCGCTGAACGGGACGTGGATGCGCGGGCCCAGGGAGAGGACCGCGGCGACGGCCGCCGTGCACGCCAGCGCGCGGGCCGCCGGCCGCCGCCACAGCGCTACCGTGACGGCGAGGGCGAACAGGAGCAGGGGCCAGCCGTAGAAGGCGTTCTGTTCGGTGGGGTTGAGGGAGAGCGCGGCGGCGCGGTCGGCGTCCCCGGCGATCAGGGAGCGTTCGGCGAAGGTGAACAGGGCCCGCACGGAGTTGGCGGCGGCGGGCCCGTGCTCGATGTGCGTGTAGCTCTGCGGTCCGGAGAACTGCCACGCCAGCGGGTAGACGACGAGCGTGAGGCAGACGGCGGCGGCGACCGCGAGGCCGCCGAGCAGCGGACGCGCGACCAGGCGGGCCACGTCGGGGCGCACCGCGGCGTAGGCGAGGGCGAAGACCAGCATGCCGAGGGCGGCCAGCAGCAGCGCCTCCTCGCCGAGGAACAGCTGGTAGGCCGCCATCAGGCCGAGGACGACGGCGTCCCGGGTGCGCCGGGCGCCCGTCTCGCACAGCCGCAGTGCCCGGTCGATGATCAGCGGGATCATGAACAGGACGACGAAGTTGGGGTGCGCGTTGGCGTGGCTGACCATCGGCGGGGCGAAGGCGGCCAGGGTGGCCCCGGCGAACGCGGCCCCGCGCTGGCGGACGAGCCGGCGCACGATGAGCCAGTACCAGGCGCCGGCGGTGGCGGCCAGGCCCAGGGTCATCACCAGGTTGAGGGTGACGGCCGGGCCGAGCAGCAGCGTGAGCGGGGTGAGCGGGACCGACAGGCCGGGCATCGCGGTGTTGGCCATCAGGTTCACGCCGTCGGGGGCGCCCTGCAGATCGCTGAAGAACGGGTTGCGCAGACGGGCGACGTTGTCGGCGGTCACCGCGAAGAACCATTCCCACTGGTTCTGGTCCTGGAGCGAGTCGGTGAGGTACCGGCGGGCGGGGTCGAAGAAGCGCCCGGAGTACAGCGCGACGGCCATGGTCAGGAAGAGGGCGGCGGCGAACATGTCGGCGAGCCCCGGCAGCCGGACGCGGATGCGGACGAGGTCGCGCAGCACCCGCGGGTAGTCCAGCGGGCGGACCTTGGAGCCGTGCTGGTGCGACCAGTGCACGGGGACCTCGGCCACCGGCCAGCCGGAGAGCTGGAAGTGCCGGAGCACCTCCACGTCGATGGCCCAGCCGTCCATCCGGGATGCGGCGAACGCGGCGCGCGCCTTGTCGCCGTCGAACAGCTTGAACCCGCACTGGGTGTCGCGTATGCCGCGCAGGGTGGTCGCGCGGATGAGCAGGTTCCCGGCGGCGCCGAGGAGTTCGCGGAAACGGTGCTGGCGGTCGCCGAGCGTCGCGCCCGGCACGGCACGGGAGCCGACGGCGGCCGCGTGCCCCTGGGCGAGCGCCCGGTCCAGGCGCTCCAGTTCCTCGACGGGCGCGGCGAGGTCGGCGTCGGTGACCAGGACGCGGCGGCCCCGGCTCGCGGCGACGCCGAGGCGCAGCGCGGCGCCCTTGCCGCGGTTGCGGGGGCTGGTGACGAGCCGCAGACGCGGGTCGCGGCGCAGGGTGACGATCTCGCGGGTGGCGTCGGTGGAGCCGTCGTCGGCGATGACGATCTCCCAGGCGCCCCGGCGGTGGGCGGTCGCCCGGAGGTAGCGGGTGACGGCGTCGAGGGTGGGGCCCAGCCGGCGTTCCTCGTTGTAGGCGGGGATGACGACGGAGAGGTCCACGACCGCCCGCGAGGAGTACGTCTCCCTCGTGCCGCCCGGGGCCGTTCCTCTCATTCGGCGGCCAGCCGCTCGATCAGGGCGACCGAGTGGGCGTTGTAGGCGTCCAGGAGAGCGCGGGCGGCGGTGGTGTCGCGGTGATACAGGGCGTCGACCAGTTCCTTGTGCCCGGCCCACAGGTGGCCGCGCAGTTCGCTGAGCCGCCGCAGATGCTGCACCAGGCACACCCAGGACTGCACCCGCAGCCGGTGCAGGAAGTCGGCGAGATAGGGGTTGCCGAACAGCGAGCTCAGCTCGCGCCAGAAGCGCAGGTCGTAGCCGATGAGGACGGTGAGGTCGCCGGCGGCGGCGGCGCGCTGGGCCTCCTCGCCACGACGGCGCACGCCCGCGACGGCGGCGGCTATGCGCGGGTCCTCGGGGTTCTTGAAGCCCTGGCGGCCCTCGTCCAGGGCGAGGAACATGCCCTCGATGATCAGGCTGCGCGCCTCGATCATGCCGCGGAAGTCCTCGACGGAGTACTCGTGGACACGGAAGCCGCGGTGCTGGTCGGCCTCCAGCAGGCCCTGCGCCGACAGGTCCACGAGGGCCTCGCGGACCGGGGTGGCGGAGACGCCGTACTGCTCGGCTATCTCCTTCACCGTGAACTCCTGGCCCGGCTGGAGCCGGCCCGCCAGCACCTCGTCGCGAAGCGCGTCGGCGATCTGCTGCCGCAGGGTGCTGCGGGTCACGGCGCCGGTGCCGCTGCTGCCGGGCATGGTCGGGGCGTCTCCCTCGTCACGGTGCGATGGCGTGCTCGTACGCCTCGCTCGTACTCCAATACGAGCACGCCACCTTACGCGTTCGACGCATTCGGGATCCGGTGCGCGGACGGTCTCCGCCACCCGCCGCCCGGCCCGGGGAGCGGTGTCCCTACACCGTGTGTTCGTCGGCCGCCGACAGCGCCGTGTCCAGCGCCGCCAGGCCCTCCTTCAGCTCGGCCTCGCTCGCGTTGCACGGCGGCACGAAGTGGGTGCGGTTCATGTTCACGAACGGCCACACACCGGCCTTCTTCGCGGCGGAGGCGAAGGCGAGCATCGGCGCGTTGGCCTCGCCGGAGGCGTTGTAGGGGACCAGCGGCTCGCGGGTCGCGCGGTCGCGCACCAGCTCGATCGCCCAGAACATGCCGGCGCCGCGCACCTCGCCGACGCTGGGGTGGCGCTCGGCGAGCTGCCGAAGGCCGGGCTCCACGACGCTCGCGCCCAGGCGCCTGGCGTTGTCGACGACGCCCTCCTCGGCCATCACCTCGATCGTGGCGACGGCGGCGGCGCAGGCCAGCGGGTGCCCGGAGTAGGTCAGGCCGCCGGGGTAGGGCCGCTTGCCGAAGGTCTCCGCGATGGCGCCGGAGATGGCCACACCGCCGAGCGGGACATAGCCGGAGTTCACGCCCTTGGCGAAGGTCATCAGGTCGGGCGTGACGTCGAACAGGTCGGCGGCGAACCACTCGCCGGTGCGTCCGAACCCGGCCATCACCTCGTCGAGGACGAAGACGATGCCGTGCCGGTCGCAGAGTTCACGCACTCCGGCGAGGTAGCCGGGCGGCGGCACCATGATGCCGGCGGTGCCCGGGATCGTCTCCAGGACGATCGCGGCGATCGTGCCGGGCCCCTCGAAGGCGATCGTCGTCTCCAGGTGCTCCAGCGCCCGGGCGCACTCCTGCTCCTCGGTCTCGGCGTAGAAGCGGGAGCGGTACAGGTACGGCGCCCAGAAGTGCACGACGCCGGCGGAGGCGCTGTCGGAGGCCCAGCGGCGGGGGTCGCCGGTGATGTTGACGGCCTGTTGGGTGCCGCCGTGGTACGAGCGGTACGCCGAGAGCACCTTGGCGCGGCCGGTGTGCAGCCGGGCCATGCGGACGGCGTGCTCGACGGCGTCCGCGCCGCCGTTGGTGAAGAAGATCTTGTCGAGGTCGCCGGGGGTGCGCTCGGCGATCAGCCGGGCCGCCTCGGAGCGGGCCTCGATGGCGAAGGCGGGCGCGAAGGTGGTGAGCTTCGCGGCCTGCTCCTGTATCGCGGCGACGACCTTCGGGTGCTGGTAGCCGATGTTGGTGTAGACGAGCCCGCTGCTGAGGTCGAGGTAGCGGTTGCCGTCGTAGTCCCAGAAGTACGACCCCTGGGCGCCGGCCACGGCGAGCGGGTCGATGAGCTCCTGGGCGGACCAGGAGTGGAAGACGTGCGCGCGGTCCGCGGCCTTCACGGCGGCGCCGGCCTGGGGGTGGGGCTGAGGGGTCATGCGGGTGAGCGTAAATGTCCGGGATGCGGAATCGGTATCGGCGTCCTGTCTGCGGAGTGAGGGTTTCCGCGACAGGTTGTCGGGCGTCGGGACGGCCGGAACCATGCTTGACAGCATCCTGACGAATGGGCAGGATGCTGTCATGACCTCGTTATACCGCCCCGAGGAGGAATCATGAGCGCCCCCACCCGCAAGCCCGTGCACCTCGCCGTCTACGACACCCTCGCCGACTGGGAGACGGGGCACGCCACGGCGTACCTCGCCCGCGCGGGCCACCCGGTGCGCACGGTCGGCCCGTCCACGGACCCGGTGACCAGCGTCGGCGGCCTGCGGATCCAGCCCGACCTGGCCCTGGCCGACCTCCGCCCCGAGGACAGCGCGCTCCTGATCCTCCCGGGCGCCGACCTGTGGGACACCTCGCAGGACCTCGCGCCCTTCGCCCGCGCCGCCCGCGCCTTCCTGGACGCCGGCACGCCCGTCGCCGCGATCTGCGGCGCCACCGCCGGCCTCGCCCGCGAGGGCCTGCTCGACGACCGGGCCCACACCAGCGCCGTCTCCTTCTATCTCGCCGCCACCGGGTACGGCGGCGGCGAGCGCTACATCGACGCCGACGCGGTCACCGACCGGTCTCTGATCACCGCCGGGCCCACCGAACCCGTCGCCTTCGCCCGTGAGGTGCTCGGTCTCCTCGGCGTGTACGAGGGGGAGGTGCTGGACGCCTGGTACCGGCTCTTCCACGACTCCGACGCGCAGGCGTACGCCGTACTGGAGAAGGCGGCCGCGCGGTGACGGGCGGACGACAGGACCTGCTCAGCCGGAGCGCGCTCGGCGTCTTCCGGCTGAACGGCCGGTTCCTCGCCGTGGCCGAGGAGCTGGCCCGGCCGTCCGGGCTCACCGCCGCCTGGTGGCAGGTGCTCGGAGCGGTGCTCGGCGAACCGCTGCCGGTGTCGGGAATCGCCCGCGCGATGGGCATCACCAGGCAGAGCGTGCAGCGGGTGGCCGACCTGCTGGTCGACCGCGGGCTCGCCGAGTACCGGCCGAACCCCGCCCACCGGCGCGCCAAGCTGCTCGCGCCCACGGCTCAGGGGCGGGCCGCCGTGGCCCGCATCGACCCCCAGCACGCGGCCTTCGCCGACCGGCTGGCGGAGGCGTTCGGGGAGGCGGAGCTCGCCGAGGCCGTACGCGTCCTGGAACGGCTGTCCACGGTGCTGGAAGCGCTGGAACCGCAGGCGCCGGGCGCGCTGGAGACCGGGGTCACGCCGGAGCCGCCGCCCGTTATGGAACCGTAGGCCCCGCCCCGCGCGACTCCCCGAATGGCCGGATTATCCTCGGCTTGATCACATCTGTGGGGGAGAGGCGGGGCGGCCATGGAGAAGCTGGGCGCGGGAGATCCACAGCGCATCGGCGGCTACCGGCTGCTCGCGCGGCTGGGCGCCGGCGGCATGGGCCAGGTCTACCTGGCCCGCTCCGACCGCGGACGGACCGTCGCCGTGAAGCTGGTCCGGCCGGAGCTGGCGGCGCGCGAGGAGTTCCGGGCGCGGTTCCGCCAGGAGGTGCGCAACGCCCAGCGGGTCGGCGGGTTCTGGACGGCGCCCGTCCTCGACGCCGACACCGAGGCCGCCGTGCCCTGGGTCGCCACCGGGTACGTCGCCGGGCCGAGCCTCCAGCAGGTCGTCGGCCGTGACCACGGCCCGCTGCCCGAGCGGTCGGTGCGCATCCTCGCCGCCGGCCTCGCGCACGCGCTCGCCAACATCCACGCGGCCGGGATCGTCCACCGCGACCTCAAGCCGTCCAACGTGATGGTCACCATCGAGGGGCCGCGCGTCATCGACTTCGGCGTGGCGCGGGCGCTGGAGACGATCGCCGGGGACGACGGCCTCACCCGCACCGGCGCGGTCGTCGGCTCGCCCGGCTTCATGTCCCCGGAGCAGGTGCGCGGCGAGCGGATCACCCCGGCGTGCGACGTGTTCTGCCTCGGCTCCGTCCTCGTCTACGCGGCCACCGGCGCGCTGCCCTTCGGCGCCGCGGACAACGGGGCGCACGCGCTGATGTTCCGCATCGCCGAGGAGGAACCCGACCTCACCGGCCTGCCCGAGGGCATCGCCGATCTGGTCCGCGGCTGTCTGCGCAAGGACCCGGACGCCCGTCCTTCGCTGGAGTGGATCCTCCGGCGCACCCGCGCCGACGAGACCGTCGCCGAGGGCCGCTCCCGCGACCCGTGGCTGCCGGGCGCCCTGGTGGCACAGCTGGGCCGCCACGCGGTCCGCCTGCTGGAGACGGAGAACCCCGAGACGCCCCCGGACCACACCGGCCCCCGCGGTGAGACCCGCCCCCCGGAGCACACCCCCACCGTGCCCGCCCCGGGCTCCGCCGGTTCCGGGGCGTCCGGTGAGCCGGGCTGGGGCGCGGAACCGGGCTGGGGCCGCCCGGTGCCGGGGAGCGGGCCGGCCGGTGGCCGCGGCACTGCTCCCGGCGCTCGGACCGTCGGGCAGGCCCACCCCGCCTACGGTCACCCGCAAGAGCACCCCCACCCCGCGCCCGACTACGGCTACCCGTCGCAGCCGGCGTCGTACAACCCGTACTCCGACGGTCCCGGCGCCACCGCCGTCGCCCCCCACGACCGCTACGACGGCGGCGAAGCCGACGACCCCTCGGAGCCGCCCCGCCGCAGTCGCCGCGCCGGCGCGCTGCTCGTCGCCGTCGCCGCGGTGGTCGCGCTCGCCGCCGGGGGCTCGGTGTACGCGCTGATGACGGGCGACGACGGGGCGACGTCCGACGCGCGACCCGGCGCGTCCCCCTCCCCGGCCGCCGCGGGCGCGGCGGCGCCCAAGGAGACCGCGGAGCCGACGGCGACGCCCTCCGCGTCCGCCTCGCCCACCGCGGGGGACGGCGCGGTTCCCGAGGCCCTCCTCGGGGCCTGGTCCGCCACCATCGACAACGCGGCCGGCGTCAACGCCCGCCGTCTCACGCTCACTCAGGGGCAGGTGGGCGACGACGTCCTCAAGCTGGTCGCCGACGGCGACGGCTACCACTGCGAGTTCACCGCGGAACTCACTCGAAAGCCCGTGGGGAACGGCCCGTTGGCCATAGGCCCCTCCACGGTCACCACGGGAAAGCCGCTCTCCTCCTGCACCCCCGGCGCCGCCACCGAGGTCGCCCTGCTCCCCGACGGCCGGCTGCAACGCCTCAACCGGAGCACCGGCGAGAAGCTGACGTACACCCGCGTCGACTGAGAGACGCCGGCTGCCTCAGCGCGGCTCGGGCGGTCGCTGCCGGGGCATGTTCGGCCGGGCGGCCGCCCCCGGCGGCAGCGCGGAACGACCGTGCGCGCCCTGCGCCTCTGCGCGCGCACCGCCGGAAGCCGCCCCCTGGATCCCCATGGGCGCCACCCCCGTCCGGAACTCCACCATCCACTCCGCCGTCTCCACCCGCACCAGCTCCGTGACGTCCTCGGAGAACCGCCGCAGCACCGTCAGACACCGCTCGGCGGCCTCACCGGCGGTCCCCTCGGCGGGCCCCAGCACCTCGCGCACGCTCTCCGACGCCCAGTCGAACTGGAGTGCCTGGAGCCGCCGCTGTACGGCCTGCGCGGTCGCCACGTCCCGCATCCACCCCGAGGTGACCCCGAAGAACCGGTCCACTCCGGCGCAGGTCGCCGCCAGCAGCAGCGCCAGGTATCCCCAGGGGGCGGCCCCGCCCAGCGCACCGGTGAGATCCAGCAGCGGCAGCGCCGCCCCGGCCGCCGCGCCCGCCGCGGCCCCGCTCCGCAGCACCCGCGCGCTCCGCCGCTTCCAGACCCGGTCGGCGAGGTACCAGGACGCCGTCTCCAGCGCGCCCCGCTCCACCCACCGGTACAGCTCGTCGAGCCGCTCGGCGGGTTCGCCCCAGTTCCCGAGCGGGAAGGCCCGCCCGGTCAGATCGCCCGGCCGCAGCCCGGCCGCCCCGTCGCCCCGTCCGTCCTGGGGCGGGCCCTCGGGCTGCCTCTCTGGCTGCTGACCCACCCGGCACTCCCTACTGATCCCTGCTGATCCCGTGATCCAGGCCCCCTTTCCTACCCTCCGGCCGGTGCCGAAGAGGAAGGTTTCGTCACTTTTCCGCCCGGAAGTAGGCCTTGATCAGGTAGAGGCCACACCCGTGAGTCACTCGAAAGAGTGCTGGGGCGACACCCGCACAGACCACGTAGGCTCGTGCCGAGCGGGAATTCCCGCCCGAGGACAGCGGGAGACCCCCGTGACAGCCGTACGACACAGGAGCTGATCGTGATTCCCGGTGGTGGCCAGCCCAACATGCAGCAGCTGCTCCAGCAGGCCCAGAAGATGCAGCAGGACCTGGCCCAGGCCCAGGAGGAGCTGGCGGCCACGGAGGTCGACGGCCAGTCGGGCGGCGGCCTGGTGCACGCCACCGTCACCGGCGCCGGCGAACTGCGCGCGCTGAAGATCGACCCGAAGGCGGTGGACCCGGAGGACACCGAGACGCTCGCCGACCTGATCGTCGCCGCCGTCCACGCGGCCAACGAGAACGCGCAGAACCTCCAGCAGCAGAAGCTGGGCCCGCTGGCCCAGGGTCTGGGCGGCGGCAGCGGCATTCCCGGCCTGCCCTTCTGACCGTCATGGCCGCACCTCCTTCCTAGGAAGGGCGGCGGCCAACTACCGTACGTACCGCAGGGAATCCAGGAAGGACGGCAGTCCGTTGTACGAAGGCGTGGTCCAGGACCTCATCGACGAGCTGGGGCGGTTGCCCGGCGTCGGTCCCAAGAGCGCCCAGCGGATCGCCTTCCACATCCTCCAGGCGGAGCCCACGGACGTACGGCGTCTCGCGCAGGCCCTGATGGAGGTCAAGGCCAAGGTCCGCTTCTGCGCCGTCTGTGGGAACGTCGCGCAGGAGGAGCAGTGCGGCATCTGCCGTGACCCGCGCCGCGACCCCGCCGTCATCTGCGTGGTGGAGGAGCCGAAGGACGTGGTCGCCATCGAGCGCACCCGGGAGTTCCGGGGCCGCTACCACGTCCTCGGCGGCGCGATCAGCCCCATCGAGGGCGTCGGCCCGGACGACCTGCGCATCCGGGAGCTGCTGACCCGCCTCGCGGACGGCACGGTGACCGAGCTGATCCTCGCCACCGACCCGAATCTCGAAGGCGAGGCGACGGCCACGTACCTCGCCCGGATGATCAAGCCCATGGGCCTGAAGGTCACCCGCCTGGCCAGCGGCCTCCCGGTGGGCGGCGACCTGGAATACGCGGACGAGGTGACCCTCGGCCGCGCCTTCGAGGGGAGACGACTCCTAGATGTCTGACGCCACGCTGCACGCGACCGGCCAGAACCCGGACGACTTCGCGGTCCAGATCGCCGACCAGGTCGAGAGCTTCCTGGTCGCGGTCACCGAGGTCGCCAAGGGCGACGAGCCGGCCTCGGCCGTCCCCTTCCTCCTGCTGGAGGTCTCCCAGCTGCTGCTGGCCGGCGGCCGCCTCGGCGCCCACGAGGACATCGTCCCCGACGAGCGCTACGAGCCCGATCCCGGCCCGGAGCCGGACGTCGACGAGCTGCGCGAGAACCTCGCCCGTCTCCTGGACCCGGTGGACGTCTACTCCGAGGTCTTCGACCCCTACGAGCCCCGCAAGGCCCCGGTGCCGGCCCGGATCTCCGACGACCTCACCGACGTGATCACCGACCTGCGCCACGGCATGGCGCACTACCGCGCCGGCCGCACCACGGAGGCGCTGTGGTGGTGGCAGTTCTCCTACTTCTCCAACTGGGGTTCCACGGCGTCGGCGACCCTGCGCGCCCTGCACTCGGTCCTCGCCCACGTCCGTCTGGACCAGCCGCTGGAGGAGCTGGACGGCCTGGACACCGACCAGGACATGGGCGACGACGCCCTTGAGGTCGAGGCGGGCCGGGTCATGGCGGAGGAGATCGGCGACCGTCTCGGGCTGCGCTGAGCAGTCCGCCGGCGACGCCCTCAACCTGCGCTGAGTAGCCCGCCGACGGCGCTCCAAACTGCTTGAAACTTAATTCACAGCTATCACTTCGTCTTCAGTGGGCAGGGGAGGTCCTGACGGGCGACCGGCCCCCGGCATCGCGGTGTGTCTCACCATGCGATACCAGGGGGGCCGCATACGGACGCTCGTTAAACTGAGCCGACCCGCAGTACGAGGGTGTATGTGCGGAAAGAGACAAACTGAGCGAGGAGCGCACGTGGGCCTTGTCGTGCAGAAGTACGGAGGCTCCTCCGTAGCCGATGCCGAGGGCATCAAGCGCGTCGCCAAGCGGATCGTGGAAGCCAAGAAGAACGGCCACCAGGTGGTCGCCGTGGTTTCCGCGATGGGCGACACGACGGACGAGCTGATCGATCTCGCCGAGCAGGTATCCCCGATCCCTGCCGGGCGCGAGCTCGACATGCTGCTGACCGCCGGGGAGCGGATCTCGATGGCCCTGCTGGCCATGGCGATCAAGAACCTGGGCCACAGCGCCCAGTCGTTCACCGGCAGCCAGGCAGGTGTCATCACCGACTCGGTCCACAACAAAGCCCGGATCATCGACGTGACCCCGGGCCGGATCCGTGACTCGCTCGACGAGGGCAACATCGCCATCGTCGCCGGGTTCCAGGGTGTCAGCCAGGACAGCAAGGACATCACCACCCTCGGGCGCGGTGGCTCCGACACCACCGCCGTGGCCCTCGCGGCCGCCCTCGACGCCGAGGTGTGCGAGATCTACACCGACGTCGACGGCGTGTTCACCGCCGACCCGCGCGTGGTCAAGAAGGCCAGGAAGATCGACTGGATCGCCTTCGAGGACATGCTCGAACTGGCGGCGTCCGGCTCCAAGGTGCTGCTCCACCGCTGTGTGGAGTACGCCCGCCGGTACAACATCCCGATCCACGTCCGCTCGTCCTTCAGCGGACTCCCGGGCACGTGGGTCAGCAGCGAGCCGGTCGACCGGAAGACACAGCAGCAAGGGGAAAAGCAGGTGGAGCAGGCCATCATCTCCGGCGTCGCGCACGACACCTCCGAGGCCAAGGTCACGGTCGTCGGCGTCCCGGACAAGCCGGGCGAGGCCGCGGCGATCTTCCGCGCGATCTCCGACGCCGAGATCAACATCGACATGATCGTGCAGAACGTGTCGGCCGCCTCCACGGGTCTGACCGACATCTCCTTCACCCTCCCCAAGGCCGAGGGCCGCAAGGCCATCGACGCCCTGGAGAAGAGCAAGGCCGGCATCGGCTTCGACTCGCTGCGCTACGACGACCAGATCGGCAAGATCTCCCTGGTCGGCGCCGGCATGAAGACCAACCCGGGCGTCACGGCCGACTTCTTCAAGGCGCTGTCCGACGCGGGCGTCAACATCGAGCTCATCTCGACCTCCGAGATCCGCATCTCGGTCGTCACCCGCGCCGACGACGTGTCGGAGGCCGTGCGCGCCGTGCACAGCGCCTTCGGTCTGGACTCCGACAGCGACGAGGCCGTCGTCTACGGGGGCACCGGACGCTGATGACGGTCCTTCGCGCGACCGCGCGCCCGACGCTGGCGGTCGTGGGAGCGACCGGCGCCGTGGGCACGGTCATGCTGCAGATCCTGTCCCAGCGCGCCGACGTCTGGGGCGAGATCCGTCTGATCGCCTCGCCGCGCTCGGCCGGCCGCAAGCTGGCCGTGCGCGGGGAGCTGGTCGAGGTGACGGCGCTCACCGAGGAGGCCTTCGACGGCGTCGACGTCGCGATGTTCGACGTGCCGGACGAGGTCGCCGAGCGGTGGGCGCCGGTCGCCGCCGCCAAGGGCGCGGTCGTGGTCGACAACTCCGGCGCCTTCCGGATGGACCCGGAGGTGCCCCTGGTCGTTCCCGAGGTCAACCCGCACGCGGTGCGGGCCCGGCCGCGCGGGATCGTGTCCAACCCCAACTGCACGACCCTGTCGATGATCGTCGCGCTGGGCGCGCTGCACGCCGAGTTCGGGCTGCGCGAGCTGGTGGTGTCGTCGTACCAGGCGGTCAGCGGGGCGGGCCGGGCCGGCGTGGAGGCGCTGCGGCAGCAGCTGTCCCTGGTGGCCGGCACGGAACTGGGCACCAGCCCCGGTGACGTACGGCGGGCCGTGGGCGATCTGACCGGGCCGTTCCCGGAGCCGGTCGCCCTGAACGTGGTGCCGTGGGCCGGATCGCTGCGCGAGGACGGCTGGTCCTCGGAGGAGATGAAGGTACGGGACGAGTCCCGCAAGATCCTCGGCCTGCCGAAGCTGCCCGTCGCGGTGACCTGTGTGCGGGTGCCGGTGGTCACCGTGCACTCCCTCACCGTGCACGCCCGCTTCCAGGACGAGGTCACCGTCGACCACGCGCGCGAGATCCTCGACACCGCGCCCGGCGTGGTGCTGTGCGACAACCCGGCCGCCGGGGAGTTCCCCACTCCGGCCGACGTGGTGGGCACCGACCCGACCTGGGTGGGCCGGGTGCGAAGGGCGCTGGACGATCCCACGGCCCTGGAGCTCTTCGTGTGCGGGGACAACCTGCGCAAGGGGGCCGCCCTCAACACGGCGCAGATCGCGGAGCTGGTGGCGGCGGAATTGTCCTGAGACACCGGCGCGGCCGGAAAAGCCCTGGCCAGAGCTTGGCGGATCGATAGGATTTTCAGGTGCGGATGTGATCCGGTCGACGGTCGGGATCGCTTGTATCGGGCACCTTCGCCGCTGAGGATGGAAAACGACGATTTCCCTCCCCGTCCCCCGCAACCGAGCGGGGGGCGGGGAGCGTCTTTGCGATCACCCTTCCGGGTGCGTGGCTGTGACCCCTCAGGGGTGTGTTGGTGTGTGTGGTCCCGGCGTGGGGACGCCGTGATCAGGGCGTGGGGACGCCCGTTCATATGGGATACAGGGGAAGAGCGGGACACATGAGGGCATGTGAGACGCCGTCAGTGGTGCTGCCGGGTGCGCGACGCGGGTGCGGGACGCCGGTGGGGGCGACACGCCCTGATGCCGTGGCCGGCGCGTACAACCATCGAGGGGGCGAGCGTGTCCAACTGACGTGGCAGAGGTACTCGACTTCCCTGTGGCGGCGCGCGCCGCGGTCCTGCGGCCGCCCCGCGCCGTCCTTCGCCCCCGCCTGCCCGGCGGGCGCGGCGGCATGCCGGTGATCGCCCCCATGCCCGCAGCGCGGCCCGCCCGGATACCCGGCCAGCCCGGGCCCCAGGGCGGCGTCGAGCCCTCCGAGGCCGCCGCGGACGCCGTGGCGGCGGGCACCACCGTCGACCACCTCACCGAGACCTACCGGGCCCACTACCGCTCGCTGCTCGGTCTCGCCGCCCTCCTCCTCGACGACACCGCCTCCTGCGAGGACGTCGTCCAGGAGGCCTTCATCCGCGTCCACTCCGCGCGGGGGCGCGTCCGCGACCCGGAGAAGACCCTGGCCTACCTGCGTCAGACGGTCGTCAACCTCTCCCGCTCCGCCCTGCGCCGCCGCATCCTCGGACTGAAGCTGCTGTCCAAGCCGATGCCGGACATGGCCAGCGCCGAGGAGGGCGCGTACGACCAGTTGGAGCGCGACTCGCTCATCAAGGCGATGAAGGGCCTCCAGCGCCGCCAGCGCGAGGTGCTCGTGCTGCGCTACTTCGCCGACATGACCGAGGCGCAGGTCGCCGAGACCCTCGGGATATCGCTGGGCTCCGTCAAGGCCTACGGCTCCCGCGGCATCGCCGCCCTGCGCGTCGCCATGGAGGAGCCGGCGTGAGCGGCCAGGGGGAGCCGGACCCACACCGGCGGCACGAGCCGGACGAGCCGGCCGGGCGGCAGGACGAGCCGGCCCGGCCGCCGCACGGGCGGCCGCACACGCAACAGCCGAACCACTCGCACGCTGGGAACGCAACCGTGAACCACCACCTCGACGAACAGAGCCCCGACGGGCTCGACTCGGACGAGCTGGCACTGCGCCGCATGCTCCACCAGGCGGTCCAGGAGATGGAACCGCGCGACGGGGCGCTGGACCACCTGCGGCGGGCCGTGCCCGTCCGCAGGGCCCGCAAGCGGCAGGCCGCCGTCGGCATCGCCGCCGCCGCCCTCTTCGTCGTCACCGCCGTCCCGGCCGCCCTGCACGTCTCGAACTCCGACGGCCCGGAGGCCAATCCCGCCATCGCCGGCCAGGCCTCCCGGGCCCAGGGCGACGACGGCGCGAGCAAGCTCCCCGACGGCGGCGCCTCGGGCACGGCCCACGCCGCCGACGGCAGCCCCGGCCAGAAGGACGAGGACACCGGCAAGGGCGACGAACAGGACAAGGAGACCGGCAGCGCGACGGGCGCCACCACCGGCGCCGGCCCCTCCTCCTCCGGCGAGGCCACCGCCCCCGCCTGCACGTCCTCCCAGCTCGGCTCCGCCACCGCCGGCGTCGACGCCCCCGACGCGACGGGCGTGGTCTACGGCCGCTTCCACGTCGTCAACGTCTCCGACCACGGCTGCACCGTCGGCGGCGCGGTTTCCCTGACGCCCACCGCCCAGGGCGCCGCCGACCCCGCGAAGGTCGGCGTCGTCGAGTACGCCGCCGGCGGCCAGGCCCCCCAGCTGCCCGGCCCCTCCCTCTACGCCTCCCGGCTGACCCTCGCCCCGGGCGCGGCGTACGACGTGAAGTTCGCCTGGGTCCCCGCCGAGACCTGCCCCACCCCGGGCGGCGGCACCGGCGGCGACACGGGTGGCGGCGGCACGGCCTCGCCCGACCCCAGTCCGAGCGAGCAGAACAGCGGCACCGCCTCGGCCGGCGCCGGCGAGGGCACGGCCCCGCAGCTGCTCGTCGAGGACGGCACGGCCGACGGCAGCGTCCTGCTGACGTACACCGCCGAGGGCGGCGGCCCGGCCGTCTCGACGACGGTCACGAACGCCTGCGCGGGCACGGTCTACCGGACGGGCGTGCTGGCGTCCTCCTGAACGGCCGGGTCCGCGCCGGCCCCCGCCCGGTCGTCCTGCGGGACGATCCCGAGCGCGGTGTCGCGTGCGAACTCCACCTCGCGGCGCACCAGCCGGAACCACATGAACACCACGAACCCGGCGAACACGAACCACTCGCCGGTGTACCCGAGGTTCTGGAACGCCTTCAGGTCCAGTCCCGTGCCGGCCGGCGCGGTCGCCGGCACCGCCTTCATCCCCGAGTCGGCGGTGTCGAGGGTCACCCAGGCGTCGTACAGGTCGTAGGAGACCAGGTTGACCAGGGACGCCGCGCTGATCGCGCCCGTCTGCCCGGCAGGCAGGCCCCCGCGCGCGCTCACGCCGTTGTCGCCGGGCGTCTCGGACGCCTGGAGCGCGCCGGTGACGGTGACCTCGCCGGCGGGCGGCGCCGGGGCCTTCGCCGCGTCGGCGGCGCCGGGCAGCCAGCCGCGCACCACGGGCAGCGCCCTGCCGCCGTCCGTCCGCAGCAGCGTCAACACGTAGAAGCCCCGCCGGCCGTCCAGCTCGCGGTCGGGCACCAGCAGCTGTTCGCCGTACCGGCCGGTCGCGGTGACCCGCTTTCCGGAGGTCGCCTTGTCCACGGGCAGCATCTCGGCGAGCGGCCGCGGCGCCTCCTCGCGGGCCGACGCCACCTGCGCCTCGGCGGTGCGCTGGTCGTCGACGCGCGTCTCGAACCGGCTCAGCTGCCAGGACCCCATGAAGACGCAGAAGGGGACGGCCAGCAGCACGAAGACGTTGATCCCCCACCAGCGGGGCGTCAGCAGGAACCGGTACACGCCCTCAACGGTACGGGGCAAGCGCGGCGCGGCGGGCCGCGGGGTGTGGACGAACGGCGAGGCATGGGCAAAGTTGTCCACAGGCTGGGGGCCGCGGGGATTACTTGTCGCTCTGGGCAGGCAGTATGGGGCCATGACTGAGAGCAACGGGTCCGCCGCGCCACAGCGGCACGAGGAGACGCCGGACTGGGAGAGGCGCTTCAGGGCGCCCCGGGTGTCGCTGCCCGACTGGGCCGAGGACGCGCCGGACCGCTCCCTGTTCGTGTCGAACGCGACGGGGACGTACGAGCTGTACGCGTGGGACCGGTCGACGGGCGAGCGGCGCCAGGCGACGAACCGGGCGAACGGCACCACGGACGGCGTGCTCTCCCCGGACGGCGCCTGGATCTGGTGGTTCGACGACAAGGACGGCGACGAGTTCGGCGTCTGGCGCCGCCAGCCCTTCGAGGGCGGCGAGGACGAACTGGCCACCCCCGGCCTGGACCCCTCCTACCCCGCGGGCCTGGCCCTGGGCCGGGACGGCCGTACGGCGGTCGTGGGCCGCTCCACCGACGAGGACGGCACCACGATCCACGTGGCTCGCGTCGGGGAGCCCCCGTTCGAGCTGTACCGCCACCGCGAGTCGGCGGGCGTGGGCGACCTCTCCCACGACGGCTCGCTCATCGCGATCGAGCACACCGAGCACGGCGACGCGATGCACTCCGCGCTGCGCGTCCTGCGCCCGGACGGCACGACGGTCGCCGAACTGGACGACACCCGGGGCGGCACCGAGGAACTGGGCCTCGAGGTGCTGGGCTTCGCCCCGGTCGACGGCGACACCCGGCTGCTGATCGGCCATCAGCGCAGGGGCCGCTGGGAGCCGATGGTGTGGGACGTGGCGACCGGCGAGGAGAGCGACCTGGCCCTGGACCTGCCGGGCGACGTCAGCGCCGAGTGGTACCCGGACGGCTCGGGCCTCCTCGTCGCGCACAGCTTCGAGGCGCGCAGCGAACTGTTCCGCTACGACCTGGCCCGCCGCGAGCTGGTGCGGGTGCCGACCCCGCCGGGCACCGTGTCGGGGGCGACGGCCCGCCCCGACGGCAGCGTGGAGTACCTCTGGTCCTGCGCGGCCCAGCCGCCCGCGGTGCGCTCCACGAGCGGCGGGGTGGTCCTCGACCCGCCCGGGCCGAAGTCGCCGGGTTCGGTGCCGGTGGAGGACGTATGGGTGGAGGGCCCTGGCGGCCGGATCCACGCCCTGGTCCAGAAGCCGGCGGGCGCCACCGGCCCGCTGCCGACCGTCTTCGACATCCACGGCGGCCCCACCTGGCACGACAGCGACTCCTTCGCGGCGGCCCCGGCGGCCTGGGTGGACCACGGCTACGCCGTGATCCGCGTCAACTACCGGGGCTCCACCGGGTACGGCCGGGCCTGGACCGACGCGCTGAAGCACCGGGTCGGCCTGATCGAGCTGGAGGACATCGCCGCCGTCCGCGAGTGGGCGGTCTCCTCGGGCCTCGCCGACCCGGCGCGCCTGATCCTCACCGGCGGCTCCTGGGGCGGCTACCTCACCCTGCTCGGCCTCGGCGTGCAGCCCGACGCGTGGGCGGTCGGCATCGCGGCGGTCCCGGTCGCCGACTACGTCACGGCCTACCACGACGAGATGGAGGCCCTGAAGGCGATGGACCGCACGCTGCTCGGCGGCACCCCGGAGGAGGTCCCGGAACGCTTCGCGGCCTCGTCGCCCCTGACGTACGTCGACGACGTCAAGGCGCCGGTCTACATCTCCGCCGGGGTCAACGACCCCCGCTGCCCGATCCGCCAGATCGACAACTACGTCAAACGCCTGGAGTCCCGCGGCGCCCCCCACGAGGTCTACCGCTACGACGCGGGCCACGGCTCCCTGGTGGTCGACGAACGGATCAAACAGGTCCGCCTGGAACTGGAATTCGCGGAGCGGTACCTGCGGTAGGCGGCGCAAGGCCGGGTACGGGTGGGTGGGGGCCGGTCGCGCAGTCCCCCGCGCCCCTGGGGGTCGCCGTCACCGGCGCCGCCAGCGCGGGCGAGCGACGCCCACCCCCGGCCTGCCCCGGCCCCGGCCGCACAAGCTACCGCCGCCCCCGCCGCCCCAACAGCTCCGCCAACCCGCGCCGAGTGGCCGCCAGCACCACCCGGTCCGCCGCCCGCAGCACGTACGACTCGGGCAGGTCCCACACCAGCCCGCCGTCCTCCCCCCGGTCCAGCGCCAGCACCCGCCAGTACCCCGCCCGAAACGCCTCCCCCACCGTCTTGCCCGCCAACTGCCCATGCCCCGCGACCTCCAGCGCGGCGAACAGCAACACCCGCCGCTCCACCGGAATCGCCCCCAGGATCTGCCGCCCCATCATCGCCCCCGCGAACGACGGGGCGGACAGATGCGACACACTGCGGCTCCGCGTCAACGCCTGCGGATGCGCCGCCCGCAACGTGCGGTACACCGCCGTCGCGAAGTCGTCGTCGTACAGCCGCAGCACCACCCGCAGATCCGGCCGCAGCGACCGCGCGTACAACGCCGCCTCGAGATTCGTCGTGTCCGAGCTGGTCACCGCGAGCAGCGCGTGCGCGCGGCGGATCTTCGCCGCCTCCAGCACCCCCTCCTGCGTGACGTCCCCCAGCACCACCGGCACCCGCAGCCGCCGCGCCACCGCGACCCCGCGCGCCTCCGGCGCCGCCTCGACGCACACCACCGGGATGTCCAGCTCCCGCAACCGCGTCAGCACCCGCGTGCCGATCTTCCCCAACCCGAGCAGCACGACATGCCCGCCCATCCCCCGGGGCGGCCGCCGAGGCGCCCCGGCCCCACGGAACGTCCCCAGCGCCTCCAGCACCGCGGCCAGCAGCACCGGCAGCAACAGCAACCCCATCAGCCCCGACAGGAGTTGCAGCACCTGCCGTTCGGTCGACGCGCCGATCGCCGGGTCGTTGATCGAGAACAGGTCCAGCAGCGTCAGATAGACCGCCCCCAGCGGATGGATCCCGGTCACCACCCACAACGCCACCGCCAGTGCCACCACGCACGCCACCAGCCCGGCGAGCGACCAGCGCAACCGCCGTGAGAACAGGGAGGCGAACGGCGCCACCACCGCGACGCCCCGCCCCGCGGGCGACCCGACCCCGGCCGCGTACGACACCTGCTCCAGCACCACGCTGCCCCGCCCCCGGGCGGCGGCCACCGTCGCCGCGTCCGGCAGCAGCAGCGGCCCCTGCTCCCCGCTGGCCTCCGAACCGTCCGCGAAGGACGGGTCGTTGCTCGTCGCGGACAGCAACGCCAGCGTGGCCGGACCGGAACCGGCCGGCCCGCCGGCGAGATCTCCGGCCTGCCCGGTCCGGGGCGGGGGCCGTTCGACGGCCCGCAGCATGAGCCGGTCCGTCTGGACGACCTTCGTGGTGCCGGCGACGGCGGTCGCCGCGAGCGCGGGCGCGGCGGTGTCGGCGTCGGACAGCACGGTGGTCGAGGCCTCCGCCGCGCCGCCGCCCCCGGCCCCGCCCGGGCCGCCGTCCCCGTCTCCTTCGCTGCCCACCGCCAACGCGGCTGCCTGATCCAGGAGTTCCTCTATGTGCTGGCCCAACCGCCGGTTGAACAGCCGCAGCACGAGCCGCAGCCTGGGGTTGAGCCGGCGGGCGGTCAGGGCGGCGCGGATGTTCGTCTCGTCGTCGTCGTACACGAGCGCCAGGGCGGCCGCCCGCTCCACCCCGGCCTCGGCGAGCACGGCCTCGGTCGGCTCGTCGGCTTCCAACACCTGCCGCGGACCGCCGGTTTCACCGCCCCCGGCGCCCGCTCCCGCGCCCGCCGCGGCGCCGCCGCCGTTGCCCGACGCCCGGTTGACGGCCGCGCTCACCACCCGGTCGAGCAGCGCCGCGGACACCGCACGGGCCCGCCCGACGACCGGCGGCCGTACCGTACGCTCGGCGGGCGGTACGACGAGGGTGACCTGCTCCTCGTAGACTCCCCGCAACTCGGCGGCCAGCCGGTGCGCGAGACCGTCGTCCCCGCACACCACCATGTGCCCGCCGGCGCCGCCCTGCGGCGCACCCTGATTCGGAACGCTCCCCACGAGGGAGAAGACTGCCTCACCGGGACGGGTGGTACCAGACGGCCGGTGAACGCGCGGACCCGCACGGCCGTATGGGACGGGCGGGGGACCAGCAGCAGGGCAGGGCGACAGCGCGAGGGAACCCGGAGGTGCCCCACCCGTGGCCATCACCAGAGCGACGGCTCCCCACCAGGGGGAAGCGGCGGCGCGTCCCGCCGACGACGCGGACGCAGAGGCCGGGCGGGCCGGCCGCGAACCCCGCCCCCGACTCACCTCCCCTCTCGCCCTCACCCTCCTGCTGCTCCTGACGGTGCTGCTCCAGAGCCCGCTGCGCCGCGCGCTGGCCGCGCCGGTGATGCAGAGCTGGACGACGGTCTTCGTGGCGGTGGTGATCCAGGCGCTGCCGTTCCTCGTCCTGGGCGTCCTGCTGTCGGCGGCGATCGCGGTCTACGTCCCCCCGTCGTTCTTCGCCCGCGCCCTGCCCCGCAGCCCCGCTCTCGCGGTCCCGGTGGCCGGCGTCGCGGGGGCGGTCCTGCCCGGCTGCGAGTGCGCGTCCGTACCGGTCGCCGGCGCCCTGGTCCGCCGGGGCGTCACCCCCGCCGCGGCCCTCGCCTTCCTGCTCTCCGCCCCCGCGATCAACCCGATCGTGCTGACGGCGACCGCCGTGGCCTTCCCGCGCGACCCCGAGATGGTGCTGGCCCGGTTCGTGGCGAGCCTCGCCGTGGCCTGCGCGATGGGCTGGCTCTGGCACCGGCTGGGCCGCACGGACTGGCTCCGCCCGCCCGCGCACCCGCCGCACGAGGGCCGCACCAAGGGCGCGGCGTTCTGGGACGCGGTCCGGCACGACGTCACGCACGCCGGCGGCTTCCTCGTCGTGGGCGCGATGGCGGCGGCGACGCTGAAGGCGCTCGCCCCGGAGAGCTGGCTGCGCACCGCCGCAGACAACCCCCTCGTCGCGATCCTCGCGCTGGCCGTGCTGGCCGTCATCCTGTCCATCTGCTCGGAGGCGGACGCCTTCGTCGCGGCGTCCCTGACACAGTTCTCGCTGACGGCCCGCCTCGCCTTCCTGGTCGTCGGCCCGATGATCGACCTGAAGCTGTTCGCGATGCAGGCGGGCACCTTCGGCCGGGGCTTCGCCCTGCGCTTCGCCCCGACGACGTTCGTCCTCGCGGTGGCGGGGGCGGCGCTGACCGGGGCGGTGCTCCTGTGAACCGCCTGGCCCAGTCGGCCGTCCTCTTCCTCCTCGGCGCGACCCTCCTGCACGCCGGCGCCACCGACCTCTACCTCCGCTACGTCAAGGCGGGCCTGCAACCCCTCCTCCTGGCCTCGGGCGCGGTCCTGGTGGCGACGGCCCTGGCCACGGCCTGGTACGAACGAGGCCGGCAGCGCGGCGCGGGGCACACCGAGGCCGCCCACCCCGAACCCCGGATCGCCTGGCTGCTGCTCCTGCCCCTCCTCGCCCTGATCCTGGTCGCCCCGCCCGCCCTCGGCTCCTACAGCGCCACCCGCACCGGCACGGCCCTCCAGGAACCGCCCGCCTACGCGGCCCTCCCGCCCACCGGTCCCCTGCGCCTGAGCGTGGTCGACTACGCGACCCGCGCCGCCTACGACCACGGCCGCACCCTCAGCGGCCGCCGCATCGAGATCACCGGCTTCCTCGCCCTGGACGCCGACGGCACGCCGTACCTCGTCCGCATGGCCCTCAACTGCTGTGCCGCCGACGCCCAGCCGGTCAAGATCGGCCTCACCGGCCGCATCCCCCCGGTCCTCCAGCCCGACACCTGGTTGCGCGTCACCGGCGCGTACACCCCCCGCCAGACCCGCGACCCGGTCAACGCCGGCCCGATCCCCTGGTTCGAGGCGACGACGGTCACGCCCACGACACAGCCCAGGGACCCCTACGACGAGTCGTGGAACAACTGAGGCGACCAGTCGCGCGACGGCGGACGCGGACTGTCGCGGAACGACGGGTGTGACGAGTCGTCACACGGCTGTGACATGGATCGCACTGTTCCGCGGCAGGTGATTTTTACCGTTGTCATCGCAGGTCAGCGAGACCGTCGCCGCAGATGCCAGGTAACCAGGAGCCGCCATGCGCCCCACCCTTCGTACCGCCTTCGCCACCGTCGCCCTCGTCGGCACGGCCCTAGCCTCCGTCGCCTCCGCGACCGCCGCGGTCGCCGCCGCTCCGGCCGTGCCCACGACGGACAAGGCGAACTGTGTCGCCGTCAAGACGGTCCCCTCCGCCTTCGGCGGCATGAAGGTCCGGTTGGTCAACAGCGCCGACGACGGCGCGTCCGCCAAGCTCCTGACCTCCCGGGGCGGCGTCGTCGCGACCGTCGACCAGAGCAGGCCCGTCAACCTGTCCAACGGCCTGAAGATCACCGGGGTGCTGAGCGCCAAGCCGGTGTTCCACCAGCGCAGCCAGGGCGGCTCCACCCCGTGGCAGGCCATCGCCTTCCCCGCGCTGTCCGCCGACTGCACCCAGCGCGGCAAGCTTGTCCGCACCGTGCGCCTCGACGCGCGGACGACCGCGCAGATCTTCCGGGTCTCCGCCGGCGGCCACTACCAGGCCCGCGTCTTCCAGGGCGGCAAGCTGATCCGCTTCCTCGACGCCGATGCCCGCTCCGGCGCCGCCCTGTTCGGCGGCCGCACGCTGGTGCTGACCCCCGACGGCACGACCCTGACCTGGACGGGCGCGGCCACCGCGGCCCACCCCCGTCCCGGCCGCTACAAGCTCGCCGACGGCTCGACCGTGAGGCTGGTCAAGCACAACGGCGTCTACGGGGTGCGCCTGACCACCGGCCACGGCACGTTCCCCGTGGCCTACGCCAAGGCCCGCCCCGTCGTCCTCCAGGACGACAACACGCTGGTCGTCCTGGCCGCCGACGGCACCGTCAGCAACTACATCCACGGCAAGTCCCGCCAGAAGGCCCCGGTGTACCTGGGCGCCTGACGTGGGGGAGGGGGGTGCCCGGCGGCACCCCCCTCGCCCTTTCCGCCTCAGGCCCGCCCGGGCGGGCTCGTGGTGCGTCGGGTCAACGCGTCGGCCACCACCGCCGTGTACAGCACCCCGCCCGTGATCATGAACTGCACGGGGGACGCCACGCCCATCAGGGACATGCCCGAGGCGATCGACTGGATGATGAGCACCCCCAGCAGCGCCGACCAGGCCGACCCGCGTCCGCCGAACAGGCTGGTGCCCCCGATGACGGCGGCGGCGATCGCGTTGATCAGCAGCATCCCGGAGCCCGGCACCTGGCTCGCCGAGGTGAGCCGGGACGCGACGAACAGCCCGCCGACGGCCGCCAGGGTCCCCGACACCATGAAGACCGCGATCCGTACGCGCGTCACGTCGACGCTGGCCCGCCGGGCCGCCTCCACGCCGCCGCCGAGCGCGAGGATCTGCCGGCCATAGGTCGTGCGGCGCAGGAAGAGGTCCGAGGCGGCGATGACCGCGAGGAAGACCAGCAGAGCCAGCGGCAGCCCTTCGAACCGGTCCAGGACGTGGACCACGGTGAACAGGACCGCCGCGAGGACGGCCGTACGCGCCCAGATCACGCCCGGCGGCCGGGACGGCATGCCGGCGGCCACCCGGCGCCGGCGCTCACGGCGGGCGGCGAGGAGGTACACGGCCGTGACGAGCGCCGCCAGCCCGTGGACGACGGGGCCGGAGCTGAAGTAGCGGCTGGTCAGCTGGGCGACCAGCCCGTCCTCGCTGAAGTTGACCGACGTGTCCGGACCCAGCAGGTACAGCATCACCCCGTTCCAGGCGAGCAGACCCGCGAGGGTGACGACGAACGCGGGCACGCCGATCCTGGCGAAGGAGAACCCGTGCAGGCCCCCGGCGGCGGCGCCGCAGCACAGCGCGGTGATCACGGCGAGCCATTCCGGCATCCCCAGGTTGACGTTCAGCGAGGCGAACACGGCGCCCGCGAGCCCGGCGAGCGAACCCACGGACAGATCGATCTCGCCGATGAGCAGCACGAACACGATCCCGACGGCCACCATGCCGGTGCCGACGATGTCCACGCTGAGCACGGACAGGTTGCGCGGGGAGAGGAAGTTCTCGTTGAGGCTCTGGAAGACCACCCAGATCACGGCGAGGGCGAGGAGGGCGGGGGCGGGACCGAGATCGCGCTCGTGCAGCCGCCGGCGGACGCCGTGGGCGACGTACGCCCGGACCCGCGCGGCCGCCCGCCGCCCGCCGTCCTTCTCCACCCGCCGCCCGCCGTTCGTCTCCGCCTCGCCGCCGGCGGCCCCCGGCCCGTCCCCCCGTCTCCCTCTCACGGCCACGCCTCCTCCGGGCGGGTGGGGCGGTGGCCCGCCGCGTTGTCGGCGGCGCCGGTGATGGAGGAGATGATCTGCTCCTGGGAGGCGGTGTTCACGTCGAAGACGCCGTTGTTGCGTCCGAGGCGCAGGACGGCCACCCGGTCGGCGACGGCCTTGATGTCGCCCATGTTGTGGCTGATGAGGAGGACGCCGAGGCCCCGGTCGCGCAGTTCCTCGATGAGGTCGAGGAGCTGACCGGTCTGCTCGACGCCCAGGGAGGCGGTGGGCTCGTCCAGCAGGAGCAGCCGGGGCGAGCCGAGGAGCGAGCGGGTGATCGCGACGACCTGCCGCTGCCCTCCGGACAGCGCGGCGACCGGCACGCGCACGTCGGGGATGCGGATGGAGAGCGTGTGCAGCAACTCGCGGGTGAGGCGCTCCATCTCCACCTCGTCGAGGACGCCGAACCGGTGGATCTCCCGGCCGAGGAAGAGGTTGCCGACGACGTCGAGGTTGTCGCACATCGCGAGGTCCTGGTAGACGGTCGCGATACCCAGGGCCTGGGCGTCCTGGGGGCGCCGGATCTGGATGGCGTCGCCCTGCCACTCGATGACGCCCCGGTCGGCCGGGCCGGCCCCGGAGATCACCTTGACCAGGGTGGACTTGCCGGCGGCGTTGTCGCCCATCAGGGCGACCACCTCCCCGGCCCTGATCTCCAGCTCGACGTCCACCAGCGCCTGTACGGCGGCGAACCGCTTGGACACGCCGCGCATCGCCAGAAGGGGCTGACCCTGGACGTGCCCTGGCACGGGGCCTGGCACGAGGCCACCTCCTTCCGTGAGCGCTCAGCCGGTGATCCCGGCCTCGTCGCACGCCGACCGAAGTCTAGGAGGGCATACCTGGTCGATGGTGTACATACCGTCCTTCACCACGGTGTCCTTGATGTTGTCGACGGTCACGGGGACCGAGGGGAGGAGGACCGACGGGATGTCGTCGGTGGTGGCGCTGTCGACGGTGCGGGTGGCGATGGACCCGACCGACTGCCCGCGTCCGAGAGCGACGGCCATCTGTACGGCGGCGTCGGCGGCGGGCTTGAAGGGCTTGTACACGGTCATGTACTGCTCGCCTCTGACGATGCGCCGTACGGCGACGAGGTCGGCGTCCTGACCGGTGACCGGGGGCAGGGGTCGGACCTCGGTGGCGTTGAGAGCGGAGATCACGGCGCCGGCGAGGGCGTCGTTGGCGGCCAGCACGCCGTCGATGCCGTTCGCGCCCAGCGCGGCGACGGCTCCGCGCATGTTGACGAAGGCGTTCTCCGGCCGCCAGTTGACCGTGTCGTACGACTCGCCGATCTTCACCTTGCCCTTGAGGACGGCGAGCGACCCTTCCTTGAACCACTCGGCGTTGGGATCGGTGGTGGCCCCGTTCATCATCACGATCTGCTCGCTCCGCCCCTCGGCCGCCATGGCCTTCAGCAGCCCTTGGGCCTGGAGCCTGCCCACCTCCGCGCCGTCGAAGGTCACGTACCCGGAGACCGGCCCCTGCGCGAGCCGGTCGTAGGCGACGACCGGGATGCCGGCCCGGTGCGCGGCCTCGACGGACGGACGCAGCAGCTCGGGATCGACGGCGGCGATGATCAGCACGTCCACACCCCTGGTGATCATCGACTCCAGCTGCTGCCGCTGAACGGCGGGATCGGGCGTGGCGGCGACCAGGGCCGCCGGGCAGTGCGGGCACAGCTCCTTGAGCTTCCCCTCGATCAGCGGCCGGTCGAACTGCCCGAACCGGGAGTCCCCGCCCCCGGGCAGCAGCAGCCCCACGGAAGGCCCGTCCCCACCCCCCTCCCCACACCCCCC
This sequence comes from Streptomyces sp. NPDC101166, assembly GCF_044768125.1. Classification (NCBI taxonomy): domain Bacteria; kingdom Bacillati; phylum Actinomycetota; class Actinomycetes; order Kitasatosporales; family Streptomycetaceae; genus Streptomyces; species Streptomyces sp. NPDC101166. Next base: position 172,055 of record NZ_JBIWPF010000009.1, on the reverse strand, counting down.
GACCAGGCCCCAGGCCCCGACGACCACGACCGCCATGGCCACCCGGGCAAGCACCCTGCGCTTCACAGCCGCCAGACCACCACCGAGACCCACGAGACCCATCCGCGATTCCTGAGAAACCTACTGATACATCCCCTATATCCGATATAGGCAGAAGTAAAAGCTCGCCCTGTCCTTCACCCCCGCCGACTCCTCCACCCCGGGCGTCGGCAGCCCACGGCAACCTGGCGGGGTCTGAAGCCCTCTTCCCGGTCAGCCGATCGAAGGGGGCGCGCCGGCAGCCGTCCCCGTCCCGGGGGGAATCGTGTTACGCAACGCTGTCAGGGCCGTGGGCGTCGCCGCTCTCGTGTTCGTGCCGTCGCTGGGGCCGACGCAAGGGGCGTCGGCCGAGAGCGCGACCCCGCCCCGGGCCGACGGCCCGTCCGCGGCGGTCCGCCTGGAGTACCACGTGCCCCAGGGCAGGATCCTGGAGGCGGGCGACACCCTCTGGTTCAGCGTCCAGGGAATGCCGCCGGGGTGGGACACGGTCGAGATCACGTCCCCGGCCCTGGTGGAGCCGATCACCCTGACCCCCCTGAAGAAGGGGTCGGCGGAATCGGTCCAGACGAACAAGGCGGGCACGGAGCACCGCATCCGTCCGGGCCTGCGCCCGGGCCCCTACCCGGCCACCGCGACCAGCCACGGCCGTATCGTCGCCACCACGCGGCTGGAAGTCGCCGCCGAGGGCTCGGCGGAGATCAGCCGCTTCGTCATCGGCCCCGCAGACGCCTTCCCGGGCGGCGACGCCTCCGCTGCGGTACGGCCGGGGAGCGACGTCCGGCTGGTCCTCACCGATCTGCGAGCCGCGCCGGGGGAGAACTCCGTCACCGTCAGGTCACCCGTCTTCGACGCCCCGGTGACCCTCACGACCGGCAGCGCGGACGACCCGGGCTGCAAGTGCGACGACGGCGGCACGGTCTACGCGGGCCACGCCCGACTGCGAGGCGACGTGCCCGAGGGCCACTACCCCTTGACAGCGCTGAGCCACCACGGCCGACAGACCACGACCCGGCAGTTCACGGTCGCCGGCGAGCCCGTCCCGCACGGCTCCTCCCGGACGACCGCCGCCGCCGCGGCGGCCGCCACGGCGGCCCTCGCTTCCGTCGGCGTCCTCATCGTGCGCCGCCGTTCACGCAGGGCGGCGGCCTCCGCTTGACGGCGGTCGGAGCCTGAGGCGTCCTCGACGCCTCCCTCTGGTCACACCGTGCCCCACTCCGGCCGCGGCCGCCGCCGGAGTCAGTCGCCTCACACCCCGGAATGGGTCCCTTGCCCACCTTGCGCAGACGCAGACGAACCTCACGCCTCATGGCCCTCGCGGCCGGAACCGCCCTCGCCCTGGGAGCAGGACAGGGCCTGGCCGGAGCCCAGCCCCAGGACACAACGCCGGCTCCTCGCCCCTCCCTCGCGACGGCGACTTCCGGCGAACCCTCCGCCGGAACCGAGCCGTCGCTCTCCGTCGGCCCCGTGCCCTCCGACGACGCGGAAGAGCCCTCGGCCTCCGCGTCGGCGTCACCGAGCGCGAGCGGAACCGCGACCTCCGCGCCGGCTTCGAGTGCGGACCCGGGTGCGAGCGGGCCCTCCGGCACGGAAACCGGGGAGGACGAGTGGTCGGACGCGGACGCGCTCCGCTTCTGGACGCCCGAACGGATGGCCTCGGCCACCGACCCCGCCCCGCTCTCGCTGACGGCTGCTCCGAGCGCCGGCTCCGGGCCGTCGCGGGCAGCCGCAGCCGCAGCCGCATCCGCGGCGACGGCCGACATGCCGACCGCGGAGCACATCCTCGGGCTGAAGTCCGTAGGGACGATCTTCACCTACACCACGGAACCGGACACCGACCGGATGCGCGCCCACAAGTGCTCCGCCAGCGTGGTGGAGAGCCCGGGCCGCAACCTGATCCTGACCGCCGCGCACTGCTCCGGGGGCAAGGCTGTCTTCGTCCCGATGTACACCGCGGAACTCACGCTGGACAAGCAGCCGTTCGGCTTCCACCGGATCTCCGAGTGGTTCGCCGACAACCGGTACGTGCACACCAGCAAGAAACCCGTCTCCGACCTCGACTTCGCCTTCGGTCGGCTCGAGCCCTCGAAAAACGGCAGGCAGGCGCAGGACGTCGTGGGCGCGAACAAGCTGGTGCGCACGCCGGGTTATCTCAACAAGGTGACCATGGTCGGCTACCCCTCCAGCCACAACCCCGAGGACCACGCGGTGCGCTGCCCGACGCGGACGGAGGCGCTGCCCGGCTTCTACCAGATCCAGGCCAAGTGCCGCGGCATGTGGGGCGGCGTCTCCGGTGGCCCCTGGTTCTCCCAGGTCGACTGGGCGAAGGGCACCGGCGAGATCATCGGAAACGTCGGCGGCTACAACGGCGGCGGCAACGACGAGCAAGCGGACTGGCTCACCTACAGCCCCCTGCACGGCGACTGGTTCTTCCGTCTGTACGACGAGGCGAAGAACGATCAGCACGTCTCGCACGGTACCTCCTACGACCAGCCGCGGCTGCCGTACTCCATGGGGAGTGGTGAAACCTGGTCCCACGCCAAGTTGCTGGCCTCGGGTGAGTACACCGGTGACGGCAAGGGCGACCTGATCGTGGTGTGGACCGACGGCGAGGTCACCCTCTACACGGGCGGCGGCGACGGCGGTTTCATCGGCGAGCGGCGGCTGCCCGCGCCGGACGGCGTCTGGAAGGGCGTCAAAACCCTCACCGGCGGGGACTTCTCCGGTGGAAACGGCTCGGACCTGCTGGTGGTGTTCGAGTCCGGCGAGGTCAAGATTTTTCCCGATGTCGGTGCCAAGGGCCTGGGCGACGGGATCAGGCTGGCTGAAGCCGGTTCCATCTGGAACCACGCCGACCAGGTCGTCGGGGGCGGCTTCGGGACCGCGAAGCACGTCACCGACCTGCTGGTGCGCTGGAGTGACGGTGAGGTGACCGACTACACCGCAGTCGGCGACAAGGGGTTCGGCACCGAACACCAGTTGCTGAAGCCGAACGAACTCTGGGAGAAGGCCACTCTGGTGACCGCGGGCGACTTCACCGGGGGCGCCAACTGGGACACCCTGGTGCGCTGGTCCGACGGCAGGGTCGTCCAGTACCAGGAGACCGGCCCCGGCGGCCTCGGCCAGGAGGTCAAGATGGCCTCGGCCGACAGCATCTGGTCCCACGACGCGGCCATGACGGCGGGCAGCTACGACATCAACGGCTGGCCGGACGACCTCGTCGTCCGCTGGTCCGACGGTGAGACCAGCATGTACCTGCACACGGGCGCGACGTTCGGCGAGGAACGCATGCTCGTCGCCCCGAAGTAGCCCCTGGGATCCCCGCAGCCCCGTCAGGGGCCTGGTTCACCCACCGGATCAGGCCCCTGACGAGGTCCACGGATGGGCCGGCCACGAACTGGCCGGTCGGCTCGGGGCCTACTCGGCTTCGCGGTTCGTGGCCCCGCATCAAGTCGGTTCGGTAGAACTCGAGTCCTCACTCCCGCCGTTCTTGCCTGCCTCGACGGGGGCGCAGCACCGCCGTTGCAGCTCATCGCGTTCGACGTCCGGGATCGTCATCGACTCGGCAAGCACGGCGGCGAGCGCGGCCACTTGTGTGTGGTCCATGTCAGCGGGGAAGAGCCACCGGATGTTCTCGTCGCGTGTGATGAGGTCGATCGCCAAGCGCGCGCTCTTGTCATGTGTCGTCGTTGCTCGCACATATCGCACATATCGCACTTGGTCGACCGGGACGGCCTGACGGATCTCGGCTTGCTCGAGGAACGCGTTCGTCCTGGCGATGATGACGCGGCGGTTCGTGACGGCGACCAGTGTCCTTGCCGCAGCCTTGTCCCTCGCCGCCGCCAACTTCTCCTTCGCTCCGCCGACGATCGCGGAAATGGGGCCGAGGGAGTCCAACTGGTCGGGGAAGCCGAGGACACGCATGGTCTCACCGTCCTCGAGGAGCCATCGCAGGATGCGAAGGTACGGCTCGAGATCCAGCGATCCGGGTGCGCAGACGACCCCTGGAGCCTCGAGTGGAGGGGCCGGCGGATGGAGAGCGTCGGCAAGAGGCTCGATCGCTTCCAGAAGACGGGCGGAGGTCTCGCGGGCCGCCTTCACCTCCTTCCGCTTCCCCGGCAGCGGCCATGCGTCCGGTCCGGGGAGTTCTGCGGTGATCCGCAGCTCCCGCGTCAGCGCGTCGACGAGGCTCGTCGACTCGGCGAGAGCGGAGTCGAACTCCACGCGGGTGTCGCGCGCGATGACCTCGGCGTACTGCGCCTCTGCGGCGTCGTCGCGTCCAGCGGCTCTGGCCCTCGCGGCGCGGAGCGCGTGATACCCGGTCCACGCCTTGAGGGAAGACAGGAGGGCGTGGGCGTCGAAGGCGATCGCCTCGGCGTTCGTCTGCAGATACTCACGGTGGCTGCGGGCGTCGGTCCGACCGATCTGCCTGATGTGGTCGCGAACGTTCCCCTGACAGAGCTCAAGCTGCTTCTGCAGCAGTGCTCCACTGCCCGCGACGTCCTCCCACAAGGACGTAGGGACCGACTCGATCTCTCGCGCCTGGTCGACCGCGCGATCGATGGCGGCGACGAGCCCCGTCAGCTCGGCCCACTGATCCTTGCGGATGGCGGTGAGGACCTGACTTGTCACCGCGAGGTTGGTCCTCACGAGGCCCGAGACCTCACTCAGCATCATCTGAAGGCCGACCATGGCCAGCGCCGGCCCGATCGAGGCAGCGGTCTGCGCCTTGCTCACCGCATTCACGGAGTAGAAGCGGGCCTGGCGCAGGATGCGGCCAGGGACCATCACCGCTCCGAGGCTCCCGCCGTCCTTGACGGCGAGCGTCGCGCCGCTGTTCAGCAGGGCCTGTGTCGTGGCGTCGATCCTGTAGAGCCCCTGCACGCCGGAGAACACGCTTCCGAGATTGCCGACCAGCGTCGCTGTGTTCCCGCTCGAGGCGAGGATCGCGGAGATCTGCTTGCGGTCGGCAGCGGGCACGATCCCGAAGTCGATCAGGTCGGGCTTCAGCTCCGGCGGGACCTCACCGGCGACGACAGCCACCCCTGGGAGCACCTCCACCAGGACCGTCGACGCCGCCGTCGAGTCGATGTCCGGGTTGGGCGTCGGATCCCCCGCCCCAGGTGAGTCGGCGGTATCGACCTGACCGTGGCGCGAATCCGCACAGACTGGGGCCGACCGGAGTGACCCGGTTCGACCTCTGCCGTGGTCGGGGATGGCATCTTCGACGGCGTACCCCAGCGGCCGAAGTAACTCAGCAAGCACGTCAGAATCGGTAGTCACACGGCTGGACGCGCAATAACGCCAGAGGACCCCTTACCGATCCGGTAAGGGGTTCTCTGACCTGCTACTCAGCTGTCGGGGTGGCGGGATTTGAACCCACGACCTCTTCGTCCCGAACGAAGCGCGCTGCCAAGCTGCGCTACACCCCGATGTCACTGCTGTCGCGGTGACGTCGTTTACTTTAGCCCACTGGTGGCCGGAGACGAAATCCGGTTTTGCGGCGGTGCCGGAGGGGGCACGGACGGGGGTGGAGGGGGCCGCGTGGCAGGCCGAGGCGGGGCGCTCCGTGCCCCGTGGAGGGCTCCGCTACTCCCTCTCGGTCAGCGTCAGCAGGGTCGCCTCCGGTGGGCAGGCGAAACGTACCGGTGTGTAGCGGCTCGTGCCGCATCCGGCCGAGACGTGCAGGTACGAGGTGCGGCCCTCGGCCGTGTGCGTGGAGAGCCCCTTCACGCGGTCGGTGTCCAGGTCGCAGTTGGTGACGAGGGCGCCGTAGAAGGGGATGCACAGCTGGCCGCCGTGGGTGTGGCCGGCGAGGATCAGCGGGTAGTCGTCCGCCGTGAACGCGTCCAGCGTCCGCAGGTACGGGGCGTGCACCACCCCCATCGAGAAGTCCACGCCGCTCGACGGGCCGCCGGCCACCCGCGCGTACCGGTCTCGCTTGATGTGCGGGTCGTCCAGTCCCGTCAGCTCCACCGACGCGCCCTCGGTCTTCAGCGTGCCGCGCGTGTTCGTCAGGTTCAGCCAGCCCGCGCCGTCGAAAGCGTCGCGCAGGTCCTCCCACGGGTTGTGGACGACGTCGACCGCGGGCGGGTTGCCGTTCAGGCCGTGACGGCCCTGGGCCTTCTCCAGCAGGTACCGGGCGGGGTTGCGCAGCTTCGGGCCGTAGTAATCGTTGGAGCCGAAGACGTACGCGCCGGGGAACTCCATCAGCGGGCCGAGCGCGTCCAGGACCTCCGGGACGCCCTCCGGGTCGGACAGGTTGTCGCCCGTGTTGATCACGAAGTCGGGGCGCAGGCCGGCCAGCGAACGCAGCCAGCGCTGCTTCTTGCGCTGCCCGCTCACCATGTGGATGTCGGAGACCTGCAACACGCGCAAGGGGCGCATCCCGGAGGGCAGGACGGGGACCGTCACCCTCCGCAGGCGGAAGGAGCGGGTCTCGAAACCCGCCGCGTACACCAGACCGGCGGCGCCTGCCGCCGCGAGGGACAGTGGTACTCCGTATCGCGCGCGCATACGTCCATCGTGTCAGACGGAAGGCGTGGGTCCGACCTCGCGGCCCCCTGAGACGTCCCTCAGCCGCCCCCCAAGTGCCCCTGAGTCGCCGCCCCTTAAATGAACGGGCGCCGCGCCGTGCGCACCTGCGACAATCTCACCCATGACCACGCTCAAGTCGAAGCTGCAGGAAGACCTCAACGCCGCGATCAAGGAGCGCGACGAGCTCCGCTCCTCGACGCTCCGGCTGACGCTCGCCGCGATCACCAAGGAGGAGGTCGCGGGCAAGGAGAAGCGCGAGCTCTCCGACGACGAGGTGCAGAAGGTGATCACCCGCGAGGCGAAGAAGCGGCGGGAGGCCGCCGAGGCCTTCGCGCAGGGTGGTCGCGCCGAGTCGGCCGAGCGGGAGAAGGCGGAGGGCGAGGTCCTCGCCGAGTACCTGCCCAAGCAGCTCAGCGACGAGGAGCTGGACGGCATCGTCGCCCAGGCCGTCCAGGAGGCGAAGGCCGCCGGGGCCGAGGGGCCGCGGGCCATGGGCGCCGTCATGAAGATCGTGAACCCGAAGGTGGCCGGCCTGGCCGAGGGCGGCCGTGTCGCCGCCGCGGTGAAGAAGCTTCTCGCCGGCTGACGGGTCCGTAGGCCACCAGCGCGTCCCTGAGCTGCGCACCTGCCGTTCCCGGGAGCGGTCCCGGCCGCGTGCGTCAGCCGACCTCGTCGTCTGTGCGGGTGGCCGGCGGCGGTCTCGTTCGGTGGCCGCCCCGGCCGGGGCAGCGGTCTCGTTCGGCGGCCGTCCCGGCCGGGGACGTGCGCCGTCTTTACAGGCCTCGCCGCCTCCGCGCGGCCTACCCCCGCTCCGCGCGGCCTACCCCCGCTCCGGCGGTCCGCCCCGCTCCGGCGGGTCCGGCACCGCCCGCCTGTACGCGGATCCGGCACAACGCCGCCCATCACGCGGCGCCCGCGCCCGCCAGGCATCGCCCCATCGGCCCCGCCGAACACCGCCCCGCCCGAAGAACCGACGGCCCCCGCCTCCCGTAAGGGAAGCAGGGGCCGTCGGTCACGCGGGGAAAGGTCGGCGGCTCAGAAGCCGCCCGACCGTTCAGCCGCGCGCAGCGCTGTCCTCAGCGTCGTCCACCAGAGCCGTTGCGTCCGTTGTTCCCGCCGTTGCCCTGCCCCTGGAACAGGTTGTCCGGGAGGGTGATGCCGCCGTTGGCACCGCCGTTCGACGCCCCGCCGTTGAAGAGGCCTCCGATGAAGCCTTCGTTGCCGTTACCGCCGTTGTTCCCCTTGTTCCCGTCGTTGCCGCCGCCGTTGTCGTTCCCGTCGTCCTTCCGCTCGGGAGCGGGCTTCGGGAGGTCGACCATGTGGAACGGCGTGGCCTCCTTGCCCTCCAGCGCGCCGGTCATCGCGTCCCGCCAGATGGGGCCGGGGGTGTCTCCGCCGAAGACCTGGCTGTGGTAGCGGCCGCCGATGGTGATGCGGTTCATCTTGACCTTCTGGGTGGCGCTGCCGACCCAGACGGCGCCCGAGAGGTTCGGGGTGTAGCCGACGAACCAGGCGTTCTTGCGCTCGTCCGTCGTACCCGTCTTGCCGGCGTTGTCACGACCGGACAGACCGGCCTGACGGCCCGTGCCGGAGTCGGTCACACCGCTGAGCAGCGTGTTGATGCTGTCCGCGGTCTTCTCGCTCATCCCGCGCGAGCAGGTCGACTTCGGGACCTCGAGCGACTTCTTCTGGCCGCCCACGGTCTGGGTGATGGACTCGATGGCGATCGGCGTGCAGTACATGCCGCGCGCGGCGAAGGCGGCGTACGCGCTCGCCATCGTCAGCGGCGAGAGGCCGGTCGAACCGAGCGTCATCGACGACGGCACCTCGGGCACCTTGTCTCCGTTGCCCTGGACCACGCCGAGAGCGTTGGTCATCTTCACCACCGGGCACATGCCGATGTCGGCGAGCATCTGCACGAAGTAGGTGTTGACCGAGAGCTCCATCGCCTTCTTGAGCTCGTACGGGCCCACCTCGGACTCCGACTCGTTCTCCAGCTTGTACTTCGGCCTGCCGTCGTTGACCCACGGCCTGCCGCTGCACGTCTGGACCGTCTCCGGGTACGGCATCTCGAACGGCGCCGGGTAGGCCTGGTTGATGGGCCGGCCCTGTTCCAGCGCGGCCGCGGCCACGAACGGCTTGAACGTCGAACCCGTCGGGAAGCCGAAGTTCGAACCGCCCATCGCCTTGTTGACCGAGTAGTTGTACTCGGTCTCGTTCTTGCCGTAGCCGTACGGCTTCGACTGGCCCATGCCGAGGATCTTGCCGGTGCCGGGCTCGACCATGGTGGCGGCCGCTGCGACCTTGTCCGTCTTGTAGACGTGGTCCTTCAGCGACTCCTGGACGGACTTTTGTGTCTGCGGGTCGAGCGTCGTGCGGATGGTCAGGCCGCCCTGGTTCCAGACCTTGGAGCGCTCCTCCTTCGTCTTGCCGAAGACCGGGTCGCTGAGGAAGACCCGCTCCACGTACTTGCAGAAGAAGCTGGCGCCCTGGACGGCCGTGATGCAGCCGTTCTTCGGCTTGGTGACCTTCAGACCCAGCGGGGCCTTCTGGGCCTTGGCCGCGTCGGCCGCCGAGACGTCGCCTACCTCGGCCATGCGCTGGAGCACGGTGTTGCGGCGCTTGGTGGCCTCGGCCTCGTCGTTGACCGGGTCGTAGCGGCTCGGCGACTGGACGATGCCGGCCAGCAGGGCCGCCTCGGGGAGGGTCAGGTCCTTGGCGTGCTTGGAGAAGTACCGCTGGGAGGCGGCCTCGACGCCGTAGGCCTGCTGCCCGAAGAACGTGATGTTCAGGTAGTTCTCGAGGATCTTCTTCTTGCCGAGCTCCTCCTCTACCTGGATCGCGTACTTCAGCTCGCGGATCTTGCGGCCGATGGTCTGCTGGATGGCCTGCGCGACCTTCGTCGGGTCGTCGCCGGCCTCCTCGACGAAGACGTTCTTCACGTACTGCTGGGTGAGCGTGGACGCGCCCTGGGCCACCTCGCCGCTGCGCGCGTTCTTGTTGAGCGCGCGCAGGACGCCCTTGAGGTCCACCGCGCCGTGCTCGTAGAAGCGGGAGTCCTCGATGGCGACGATCGCCTTCTGCATGTACGGCGAGATGTTCGCCAGGTCGACGACCGTGCGGTCACGGGAGTAGACCGTGGCGATCGGCTTGCCCTGGGCGTCGAGGATCGACGTGCGCTGGCTCAGCGGCGGCGTCTTGAGATTGGCCGGGAGCTCGTCGAAGGACTCCACGGTCCCCTTGGCGGCCAGGCCCAGCGCGCCGAACGCCGGCAGCGCGATGCCGGCCAGCACGGCTCCCGAGAGCACACTGACACCGAGGAACTTGGCGGCCTGCTGCGTCGCCGTCAGGCCACCGCCCGAGCGCTTTTTTGGCATGGGGGCAGCCTACGTTCTCATTCGCCGGACACGCGTATAGGCGTTGGCCTAAGCTGCTCTCAACTGTCACAGCAGCAGGGCTACGTATCAATACGTCCGGCGACCCCGAATCGTTCCGGAAGTTCCCCGGTTTTTTTGATGGGGGCGTGTCCGAATTCGCCTTGTGTGTCATCAGGCGTCCGTTGTGACTCAATAGAACTGTCCCGTTTGCTTCGGGATAGTCCCGTATGTCGCAGGCTCACTCCCCCGGGTGATCTGCCGCTTACCCATAGTCCGTTCGGGCCATTCAAGATTGGGCCCGAAGGGGGTGTTGCGCTGTGCCCGCCTTCCGTAACGTCCTCAACTGGCGGCGGTGAATATGCCGCTGCCGCCGTGGGGGAGCCTCGATTCGGGAGAGGACGGCGCCGGTATGGGCTGGGTTACCGACTGGAGTGCGCAGGCCGCCTGCCGCACTACCGATCCGGATGAACTGTTCGTTCAGGGAGCAGCGCAGAACAGGGCCAAGGCGGTGTGCACCGGATGCCCGGTGCGGACCGAGTGCCTGGCCGACGCGCTCGACAACCGCGTCGAGTTCGGCGTGTGGGGAGGCATGACGGAGCGCGAGCGTCGCGCACTGCTGCGCCGGCGGCCGACGGTGACCTCCTGGCGCCGGCTCCTGGAGACGGCGCGCTCGGAGTACGAGCGCGGAGCGGGCATCGTGCCGCTCGACGACGACCAGGTGTACGCGCATTACGCGGCCGTGAGCTGAGGCCGACGCCCCTGCTCAGGCGTCGGGCAGCTCCGTCCGCCCGGCCGCGAGGCGGCCGCCGATGTCCCGCAGTCCCGCGAGGTCGTGGACGTCACCGGGCAGCGCGGCCACTTCGGCCACCGCCACCTCGGGGTGGCGCGCGATGAAGCGGTCCCGCGTGCGCTGCTCGCGGGAGAGCAGGTGCATACGGTCGGCGTGCAGTCTCAGCAGGCCCGCGGTGAGTTGATCGGCGCTCTGGTCCGTGCTGTGATCTGCGCCGGTGTGCGTCCCGCCCGGCTGGGCGCCTGGTGTGGGGGATGCTGCGGAAGCTTCTGAACTGCCGTGCGTGTCGGGAGAGTTACGAAGTCCAGCTTTCCCGCCGTCCTGATCGACAATGCGGGGCTCCTCAAGATTTTCGGCGGCGGCGAGCGCCCGCTCGGCGGACAGCTGGGCGGCGCCGCTGCCATGGACCCGGTTGAGCACCAGACCGGCCAACGGCATCTTCTCGGCGGCCAGTCGCTCCACGAAGTACGCGGCCTCCCGCAGCGCGTCCCGCTCGGGCGCCGCCACCACGAGGAACGCCGTCCCGGGCGCCTGGAGCAGCTTGTACGTCGCGTCCGCGCGCGTGCGGAAGCCGCCGAACGTGGTGTCCATCGCGGCCACGAACGTCTGGACGTCCTTGAGGAGCTGGCCGCCCAGCAGCTTGCCGAGCGTGCCGGTCATCATCGACATCCCGACGTTGAGGAACTTCATCCCCGCGCGCCCGCCCAGCTTCGCCGGCGCCGTCAGCAGCCGGATCAGCCGGCCGTCCAGGAACGACCCGAGCCGCTTGGGAGCGTCGAGGAAGTCCAGGGCCGAGCGGGACGGCGGGGTGTCGACGACGATCAGGTCCCACTCGTCCTTCGCCCGCAGCTGCCCCAGCTTCTCCATCGCCATGTACTCCTGCGTGCCCGCGAAGCCTGCCGAGAGCGACTGGTAGAAGGGGTTGCCCAGGATGGAGGCCGCCCGCTCGGGGTCGGCGTGCGCCTCGACGACCTCGTCGAAGGTGCGCTTCATGTCGAGCATCATCGCGTGCAGCTCGCCGTCCCCCTCGACGCCCTTGACGCGGCGCGGGGTGTTGTCGAGCGAGTCGATGCCCATGGACTGCGCGAGCCGGCGCGCCGGGTCGATGGTGAGGACGACCACCTTGCGGCCCCGCTCGGCCGCCCTGAGGCCCAGCGCCGCCGCCGTCGTGGTCTTGCCGACCCCGCCCGACCCGCAGCACACCACGATGCGGGCCTTCGGGTCGTCGAGCAGGGGGTCGACGTCCAGTACGCGTGCGTAGGCGAGCCGACGGCCGCCGCCCTCCGACGCCCGCGCCGAACCGCCTTCCCGCGCCGGTGTCAGGGCCGAGCCCTCCTCCTGAGCCGCGCCGCCCTCCTGCGCCTGCGCCTGGTCCGGACTCATGACATCCCCTGCTTCCGCAGTTCCGTGGCGAGTTCGTACAGGCCCGCGAGGTCCATCCCCTCGGCGAGCAGCGGCAGTTCGTGCAGCGGCAGGCCCAGCTCGCCGAGGACGGCCCGCTGCTCCTGCTCCAGCGCGTACCGCTCGGCGTACTCCTCGGCCTGCTCCAGCAGCGGGTCCACCAACCGCTCGGCATGGCCGCCGCGCCGCGCCCCGCCGAGCCCCGCGGCCGACAACGACCGTGCGACAGAGGAACGACCCACCGTCCGTACGAGTTCCAGCCCGTGCGCGTCCAGCACCTGCGGGCGGACCATGTTGACGACGACCCGCCCCACCGGGAGCTTCGCGGCGCGCAGTTCGGCGATGCCGTCGGCGGTCTCCTGGACGGGCATCTCCTCCAGCAGCGTCACCAGATGCACCTCCGTCTCGGAGGACTTCAGCACCCGCATCACGGCTTGCGCCTGATTGTGTATAGGTCCGATCTTGGCGAGGCCGGCGACCTCGTCGTTGACGTTCAGGAAGCGGGTGATGCGGCCGGTCGGCGGGGCGTCCATCACGACGTGGTCGTAGACGAACCGGCCGCCGCGGTCCTTCCTGCGCACCGCCTCGCACGCCTTGCCGGTGAGGAGTACGTCCCTCAGACCGGGCGCGATGGTGGTGGCGAAGTCGATCGCGCCGAGTTTCTTCAGCGCCCGCCCCGCGCTCCCGAGCTTGTAGAACATCTGGAGATAGTCCAGAAGGGCCAGTTCGGGGTCGATGGCGAGCGCGTACACCTCACCCCCGCCCGGCGCGACGGCGATCTTCCGTTCCTCATAGGGCAACGCCTCCGTCTCGAAGAGCTGGGCGATGCCCTGCCGACCCTCCACCTCGACGAGAAGCGTCCGCTTCCCCTCCGTGGCGAGGGCCAGCGCTAGGGCGGCGGCGACCGTCGTCTTTCCGGTCCCGCCCTTACCGCTGACGACCTGGAGCCTGCTCACGTCTTCGAGCGTAACCAGTCGGCGGCCGAGCCAACCGGGAGGCTGTGGACAACGGTGCTCCAATCGGCCACATGGCCCGGGACGCGACGCCCCGCAGGACCCGCCGCCAGGCCCCGCCGTGCACAGCGGGCACCTGCGGCGGACCGCGCCCCGGCAGCGGATACAGTCGCCCCATGACCAAGTGGGAATACGCAACCGTGCCGCTGCTCGTCCACGCCACGAAGCAGATTCTGGACACCTGGGGCGAGGACGGCTGGGAGCTCGTCCAGGTCGTCCCCGGGCCGAACAACCCGGAGCAGCTCGTCGCCTACCTGAAGCGGGAGAAGGCGTGAGCGCGGTCGAGGCGAGGCTCGCCGAACTGGGTCTGACGCTGCCGGAGGTCGTGCCGCCCCTCGCGGCCTACCAGCCCGCCGTGCAGTCCGGGCCGTACGTGTACACGGCCGGCCAGCTGCCCATGGTGGACGGCAAGCTGCCGGTCACCGGCAAGGTCGGCGCGGAGGTCACCGCCGAGGAGGCCAAGCAGCTGGCCCGCGTCTGCGCCCTGAACGCCCTGGCCGCCGTCAAGTCGGTCGCGGGCGACCTGGACCGTGTCGCGCGCGTGGTGAAGGTCGTCGGCTTCGTCGCCTCCGCCTCGGACTTCACCGGCCAGCCGGGTGTCCTGAACGGCGCCAGCGAACTGCTCGGCGAGGTCCTCGGCGACAAGGGCGTGCACGCGCGCAGCGCGGTGGGCGTCGCGGTGCTGCCGCTGGACGCGCCGGTCGAGGTGGAGATCCAGGTGGAGCTCACCGCTCCGTGAGCGCGGGGACCGTGCGCTTCGGGGCGCCTCGGCGGGCGCTGGGCTCCGGCGCCTCGGGGGCTCGCTGACCTCGGGCACCTCTCGAACATTCGCTCCCCACGGGATAGCCTCGCGGCCATGGCGAGTGGGCACGCGCGTGGGCAGGCGAACGGTCAGTGGTTTCCCCCGGAGTGGCCGGAACGCATCCGTGCGCTCGCGGACGGCGTCCTCACGCCCGTCGCCCCCAAGCGCGCGGCCACGGTCATGCTCCTCAAGGACACCGACCGAGGTCCCTACGTGCACATGCTGCGCAGACGCGCCTCCATGGCCTTCGCCGGAGGCGCGTACGCGTATCCGGGCGGCGGCGTCGACCCCCGCGACGACGACCGGCAGGTGCGTTGGGCGGGCCCCACGCGCGCGTGGTGGGCCGAGCGGCTCGGGGTCGACGTGACGACCGCCCAGGCGATCGTCTGCGCGGCCGTGCGCGAGACGTACGAGGAGGCGGGCGTCCTGCTCGCCGGGCCGGCCCCCGACGCGGTCGTCGGTGACACCACCGGGGACGACTGGGAAGCCGACCGCGCGGCCCTCGTGGCCCGTGAGACGTCCTTCGCGGAGTTCCTCGACCGGCGGGGCCTCGTCCTGCGCTCCGACCTCCTGGGCGCCTGGACGCGCTGGATCACGCCGGAGTTCGAGGCACGCCGCTACGACACCTGGTTCTTCGTCGCGGCGCTCCCCGAGGGGCAGCGCACCCGCAACGCCTCCACGGAGGCCGACCGCACGGTGTGGATCCGCCCCGAGGACGCGGCGGCCTCCTACGACCGGGGCGAGCTGCTGATGATGCCGCCCACCATCGCGACCCTGCGCCAGCTGACCGGGTGCGTCACGGCCGCCGAGGCGCTCGCCGCGGCTCCCGGCCGCGACCTGACCCCCGTGCTGGCGCAGGCCCGGCTGGAGGACGGCGCGGTCGTCCTGTCCTGGCCCGGACACGACGAGTTCACCAAGCACATCCCCACAGGTGGAGCCACCGCATGACGGACGCAGCAGCCCTTCCCGGCCAGCCCCGGGGCGGTGTCCTGAGCGGCTCCGCCACCGCGCGCGCGGTCAACGTCCTCGCGCCCAACCCCTCCGCGATGACCCTGGACGGCACCAACACCTGGATCGTCTCCGAGCCGGACTCGGACCTGGCCGTCGTCATCGACCCCGGCCCGCTGGACGACGGCCATCTGCGCACGGTCGTCGACACCGCCGAGAAGGCCGGCAAGCGTGTTGCGCTCACCCTGCTCACGCACGGCCACCCCGACCACGCCGAGGGCGCCGCCCGCTTCGCGGGGCTGACCGGCACCAAGGTGCGCGCCCTGGACCCCGCACTGCGGCTCGGCGACGAGGGCCTGGCCGCCGGCGACGTGATCACCGTCGGCGGACTGGAGCTGCGGGTCGTCCCGACGCCCGGGCACACCGCCGACTCGCTGTGCTTCCACCTCCCGGCCGACCGGGCCGTCCTGACCGGGGACACGATCCTCGGCCGCGGCACGACCGTCGTGGCGCATCCCGAGGGCCGCCTCGGCGACTATCTGGACTCCCTGCGCCGTCTGAGGTCCCTCACCGTCGACGACGGCGTCCACACGGTCCTCCCGGGCCACGGGCCCGTCCTGGAGGACGCCCAGGGCGCCGTCGAGTTCTACCTCGCCCACCGGGCGCACCGCCTCGCCCAGGTCGAGACGGCCGTGGAGGACGGCCACCGCGCCGCCGCCGACGTCGTCGCGCGCGTGTACGCCGACGTGGACCGCTCACTGTGGCCGGCGGCCGAGCTGTCGGTCCGGGCGCAGCTGGAGTACCTGACGGAGCACGGGCTGATCTGAGCCCCGTCGTCCGGCCGGAGGCCGGTCGGGACTTTCGGAACACGCCCTAAGCCACGTCGCCGGGTCTGGGGGCCTTCACGCCGTGTACGCGCGTGTACTCCGCCGCGAGCCAGGGCCCGAGGTCGCCGGTGCAGCGGCTCAGGACGTCCGGGTCGCCCGTTGGGTCGTAGCCGAGGGCGGCGGCCGTCCGCAGCTGCTCCGCGCGCGCGGGGTAGTAGCCGGCGAACGCTTCGGCCATCTCGTGCAGATCGCTGGTCCAGCCGTTCCAGCGGGGCATGACCAGGGTGAACGCGGTGCGCACCAGATGCCGGGACATGAAGCGCACGAGCGGGCGCCGGGCCTCCTCGGAGTCGGCCGCCCCGGCGATCCGCGCGCGCCAGCGGGGGAGCAGCAGTGCCAGGTCGCCGTTGGTCTCCCGGGCGAGGAGGGAGTCGGGCCGGTAGCGGGGCATGCGGGCCCCGAGGTCCTCCCCGAGCAGGGGAGTGCACAGGCAGGCCACGAACCAGCCCATGTCGTGCCGCTCCAGGTCGCTGAGCAGCCGTGCCCGGCCGTACAGGAGCGTGCCGACGCCGTCGATCTGCGGGAACTCCGCGTCGAGCGCGTCGCCCAGAGCGCTGGACGCGGCCCGGTCGGCGTCGCCCGGCTCCTCGTGCAGGGCGATCAGCAGATCGAGGTCGCTGCGCCCCACGCGCGCGGTGCCGCGCGGGATCGACCCGTAGAGGTACGCGCTGTGCAGCCGCGCCCCGAAGACGCCCGGCAGGCGGTCGCGTGCCGCTGCCACGACGGGACGGAACGCGTCGGGCACGCGCGCGAGGGACCCTTCGCGCGCGATGTACCCCTGCGGGTCGAGACCGCGGTGAACCGGTGCCGTCATGGGGCCACTGTGCACGCGCGCGGGCCGGACGGGCGCGGCATTTTCGTACGCCGGGGGCTCACCTGCGAGGGCGCGGCGTCTTCGTACGCCGCCGGCCTCACCCGGCGGTGATCACCGGGAGCGCTTGGCGAGCCGCTCCACGTCCAGCAGGATGACCGCGCGCGCTTCCAGGCGCAGCCAGCCGCGCTGGGCGAAGTCCGCCAGCGCCTTGTTGACGGTCTCGCGGGACGCGCCGACCAGCTGGGCCAGCTCCTCCTGCGTGAGGTCGTGGACGACGTGGATGCCCTCCTCCGACTGCACGCCGAAGCGGCGGGAGAGGTCCAGCAGAGCACGGGCCACACGGCCGGGGACGTCCGAGAAGACCAGGTCGGACATGGCGTCGTTGGTCTTGCGCAGGCGCCGGGCGACGGCGCGCAGGAGCGCGGTGGCCACCTCGGGGCGGGCGTTCAGCCAGGGCTGGAGGTCGCCGTGGCCCAGGCCCAGCAGCTTGACCTCGGTGAGCGCGGTGGCGGTCGCCGTCCGCGGCCCGGGGTCGAACAGCGACAGCTCGCCGATCAACTCGCTGGGGCCCACCACCGCGAGCATGTTCTCGCGTCCGTCCGGAGACGTGCGGTGGAGCTTGACCTTGCCCTCGGTGACGACGTAGAGCCGGTCGCCGGGGTCTCCCTCGTGGAACAGGGAGTCGCCACGGGCGAGCGTCACCTCGCTCATGGAGGCGCGGAGCTCGGCGGCCTGCTCGTCGTCGAGAGCCGCGAAGAGCGGGTTACGCCGGAGGACGTCGTCCACGAGTTCTCTCCTTGTCGACCTGCTCAGGGGATCTTGCTCCCCCGTGTGCCAGGGGACCGTGTTCCCCAGTTTGCCGGACGGTCCAAACAGTGTGATCTGTCACAAGGATGCCGCACACATGTGCTGGGGTAAGCGGCAGGGGTCCAATTGGGGGCCGATCTTCAGGGTCCGGGGCGGATGTCGGTGCCGGGCTTTAGGCTGGCCGGGTGTCCAAATCGCCGGTGAGAGCACAGGGCAAGGGAGCTGGACGGGTGGTTGTACGTCGCGATTCCGCCGTGGGCGAACAGGCCTCCGGCGGAGGTGAGAAGGCCGCGAAGGCGACGAAGAAGGTGCCTGTGAAGAAGACCGCCGCCGGCAGGAAACCCGAGTCCCGGACCGCTCTCGTCCGCAGAGCCCGCCGTATCAACCGCGAGCTGGCCGAGGTCTACCCCTACGCCCATCCCGAACTGGACTTCCGGAACCCATTCCAGTTGCTGGTCGCCACGGTCCTGTCCGCCCAGACCACCGATCTGCGCGTGAATCAGACGACGCCCGGCCTGTTCGCGAAGTACCCCACCCCCGAGGACCTGGCCGCGGCCGATCCCGAGGCGGTCGAGGAGATCCTCCGTCCGTGCGGCTTCTTCCGCGCCAAGACCAGGTCGGTCATAGGGCTCTCCAAGGCCCTGGTGGAGGAGTTCGACGGGGAGGTCCCGGGCCGCCTGGAGGACCTGGTCAAGCTGCCCGGCGTCGGCCGTAAGACCGCCTTCGTGGTGCTCGGCAACGCGTTCGGCCGCCCCGGGATCACCGTCGACACGCACTTCCAGCGGCTGGTGCGGCGCTGGCAGTGGACCGAGGAGAGCGAGCCGGACAAGATCGAGGCCGCCGTCGGCGCGCTCTTCCCCAAGAGCGAGTGGACGATGCTCTCGCATCACGTGATCTTCCATGGCCGCCGTATCTGTCACGCCCGCAAGCCCGCCTGCGGCGCCTGCCCCATCGCTCCGCTGTGCCCGGCGTACGGCGAGGGCGAGACGGACCCGGAGAAGGCCAGGAAGCTGCTGAAGTACGAGAAGGGCGGCTTTCCCGGCCAGCGCCTCGATCCGCCGCAGTCCTACCTGGACGCGGGCGGCAAGCCGGCTCCGCCGCTGGGGGCCGGGTGAGGGCGGGGCCGGAGGCGCCGGGAGCGGCCCCCGAAGTCACCGGCGCCACCGGCGTTGCGAGCCCCGCCCGCCCCCTGGAACGATTCACGGCCGCTCGGGCGTTGGACTCGGCAGAACGGGGGGTGGTGCGCCGATGGCACACGCGAGCGACACACAGGGCGGCCGCGTGACGCTCAGCACGGCTGGGCTGCCCGGCTGGCTGGACCCGGTCGTGCACGCGGCGGAGACGGTCGAGCCGCTCCAGCTGAGCCGCTTCCTGCCGCCGGAGGACGGGGCGGGACGCCAGTCGGCCGTCCTGGTCCTCTTCGGGGAGGGGAAGCGGGGGCCCGAGCTGCTGCTCATGGAGCGCGCCACCTCCCTGCGCTCACATGCGGGGCAGCCCTCGTTCCCGGGCGGCGCCCTGGATCCGGAGGACGGCGATCCACACGGCGACGGTCCGCTCAGAGCCGCTCTGCGCGAGGCCGAGGAGGAGACCGGGCTCGACCCGTCGGGCGTCCAGCTCTTCGGTGTGCTGCCCAAGCTGTACATCCCGGTCAGCGGCTTCGTCGTCACGCCCGTCCTCGGCTGGTGGCGCGAGCCCAGCCCGGTCGGCGTGGTCGACCCCAACGAGACCGCCCGCGTCTTCACGGTCCCCGTGGCTGATCTCACGGACCCCGCGCACCGCGCCACCACCCACCACCCCAGCGGCCACCGGGGCCCGGCGTTCCTCGTCGAATCAGCCCTGGTGTGGGGCTTCACCGCCGGCCTCATCGACCGTCTCCTGCACTACGCGGGCTGGGAGCGGCCCTGGGACCGGGAGAAGCTGGTCCCGCTCGACTGGCGGTCGTGACAGGGTGTCCCGTGCTGTGTCCACCCGAGGAGCCGGCCCCCGGAGCCCGGCCGGCCCGCCGCGGCCGGGAAGAAAGAGGCGAGGCCTGAAACGGTGAACGTGCTCGACATCCTGCTGCTGATCGCGGCCGTCTGGTTCGCGGTCGTCGGCTATCGCCAAGGCTTCGTCGTCGGCATCCTGTCGGTGATCGGCTTCCTGGGAGGCGGCCTCGTCGCCGTCTACCTGTTGCCCGTCATCTGGGACGCCCTGACCGAGAACTCCGAGGTGAGCACCGCGGCCGCCGTCGTCGCCGTCATCGTGGTGATCGTCTGTGCCTCCGTCGGCCAGGCCGTGACCACGCACCTCGGCAGCAAGCTGCGCCGGTACATCACCTGGTCACCGGCCCGCGCGCTGGACGCGACCGGCGGCGCGCTCGTTAACGTCGTCGCGATGCTCCTGGTGGCGTGGCTGATCGGGTCCGCCCTGGCCGGGACGACCCTGCCCACACTGGGCAAGGAGGTCCGCAGCTCCACGGTGCTGCAAGGGGTGTCCGAGGCGCTGCCCGACCAGGCCGACACCTGGTTCGCGGACTTCTCCTCGGTCCTCGCGCAGAACGGCTTCCCGCAGGTCTTCAGCCCGTTCGCCAACGAGCCGATCACCGACGTCCGGCCGCCCGACCCGGCCCTCGCGGGCAGCGCGGTGGCCAAGCGCGCGCAGCGCTCCATCGTCAAGGTGATGGGCACGGCGGAGAGTTGCGGCAAGGTTCTGGAGGGCACCGGCTTCGTCTTCGGCGAGCGCCGGGTGATGACCAACGCGCACGTGGTGGGCGGCGTCGACGAGCCCACCGTCCAGATAGGCGGTGTGGGCCGCAAGTACGACGCGAAGATCGTGCTGTACGACTGGAAGCGCGACATCGCCGTCCTCGATGTGCCCGACCTCGACGCGCCCGTCCTGGACTTCGCCACCGAGGACGCGGCGACCGGTGACGGGGCGATCGTCGCCGGGTTCCCCGAGAACGGCGCGTACGACGTGCGCGCCGCGCGCGTACGCGGGCGCATCACGCCCAACGGGCCGGACATCTATCACCGCGGCACGGTCCGCCGTGAGGTGTACTCGCTGTACGCGACGGTCCGCCAGGGCAACTCCGGCGGCCCGCTGCTGACCCCCGAGGGCGAGGTGTACGGCGTGGTCTTCGCGAAGTCCCTCGACGACGCCCGCACCGGTTACGCGCTCACCGCGGACGAGATCCGGCAGGACATCGCCCAGGGGCGCACCGCCAGCCAGGAAGTGGACAGCGACAACTGCGCGCTGTGACGCGGACGTGACGGCGCGACCCGAGGGTGTCCAGGACCTGAGGTGAAGCGCCTCAGCGGCCGAGCGCCAAAGGGCGCGCGTCGTCAGCCGCGAGGATGACGCAGGCGTACCGAGACCCAGCGGGCCCGGCGGCGCAGGATGCGCGGAATGCCCACCCGGAGGTCGCTGCCCTCTTGCGGGGTGGCACCTCGGCGGTGGGAGCTCAGGCCGGAGGCCGAGCGGCGGGTGCGTGCTGCATCACTGTAGTCGTGCGTCCAGCCCATACCGGGACCTGTGCCCCTGCCCCAAGGTCGATAACCGCCTGAGGGACCGCCAATTGGCCTATGCGGGCGGCAATTGGCCGTTCGCAGTACAGGTGTTCCGTACCGGATACCGGGCGCGATCGCTCCGTCACCGATCTGGTTCCGGGTCTTTCAGCCAATTGACCAGTTCTGTAGAGAAACCGACCGGATCCTCTTCGTGCGGGAAGTGTCCCAGTCCGTCGAACAGCCGCCAGCGGTACGGAGCTTCGACGTACTCCCCGGAGCCGGCCGCACTGCGCGTACGCATCACCGGATCGAGGGAGCCGTGCAGATGCAGGGTCGGCACCCGTACCGGCCGCTTCATCCGCCGGTAGAACTGGATGCCGTCGGGTCTGGCCATCGACCTCACCAGCCACCGGTACGGCTCGACCGAGCAGTGGGCGGTGGACGGGATGCACATCGCGCGCCGGTACGTCTCGAGCGCCTCGTCCTCCGGCAGCCGCGGCCCCGACCACTCCCGGATCAGCCGGCCCACCAGCTCCCCGTCGTCGGCCGTGAGCTGCCGCTCCGGGATCCAGGGCCGCTGGAACCCCCAGACGTGCGAGCTCGCGGAGGACTGCCGCACGTCGGCGAGCATCGCCGAGCGCCAGCGCCGGGGGTGCGGCATGGAGGCCACGGCGAGCCGCCTGACCAGCTTGGGGCGCATCACGGCCGCCGTCCAGGCCAGGTAGCCGCCGAGATCGTGGCCGACCAGCGCGGCGTCCGGCTCACCGAGCGAGCGGATCACACCGGTGATGTCGAGGGCGAGGTTGGCCGGGTCGTAACCGCGGGGCGTGCGGTCGCTGCCGCCGACGCCCCGCAGGTCCATCGCGACGGCCCGGAAGCCCGCGTCGGCCAGCGCGGTCAGCTGGTGCCGCCACGTCCACCAGAACTGGGGGAAGCCGTGCACCAGCATGACCAGCGGCCCGTCGCCCAGTTCGGCGATGTGGAAGCGGGCGCCGTTCGCGGCGACCTCGCGATGGGTCACCGCCCTGCCGAGCACGGTGTCCGGTCGTACGACCGAGGAAGGCTGCGCCGAAGGAGTGGCGGGGTCCGTCATGACGACGAGCGTGCCACAGCCTCGATGGCCTCCGGAGCACGGCCTTGTGTCACCTCCGGCCGCGGGTGCGGCTTGGCCTTCTGCAGCACGACCGCCGTCTCCTTCATCGACGCGGCCACCTTCTGCGGGCCCTTGCTCTTCTTGGCCTTCTTCGCGAAGACCACGCCGATCAGCGCGAGCACCACGGCGACCAGCACGTTCGCCGCGAAGGACAGCAGGAAGCAGATCGCGAGGTTCCAGTCGCTCCAGGTGCGGATGGCGTAGGCCAGCGCGAAGTTCAGCATCGGCAGCGAGAACAGCAGGACCGCGCCGGCCAGCGAGAACGCGCCGCCGCTCGTCGCGCCGCGCTTGACGTCCTGCTTGAGCTGCGCCTTCGCCAGCGCGATCTCGTCGTGCACCAGCGCGGACATCTCGGTCGTCGCCGAGGCGAACAGCTGGCCGATGCTGCGTTCGGCGCCGACCGGGCTGCCGTCGGGTGCGCTCATCGCGGTCTCCCTCGTCTTGTACGGTTCCGTCGTCCTGAGCATGACCGGCTTCCGCCTGACCGGCTTCTGCCCGACTGCGTACGGTCCCGTCTTTTGTACCGTCCCGTCAGATCATGCCGGACGGTCGCCCTCCTCGCCTGCCCCACCCGGCACTTCCGCAAGCCCGTGGCGCGCGGCGGCCTTCTCCTCGGCGATCCGGCGGTGCTCGGCGGCCTTGGCCTCGTGGATGGCGGCCATGCGCAGGTGGTAAGCCGGGTCGTCCTCCTCGTAGACGTCGGGGATGCCGTCGAGGTCCTCGTCGCGCTCCTCGGCCTCCCACAGCCTGCGGTACTTGGCGTTGCGCAGTTTCAGCAGGACGGTCGCCAGGGTCGCCGCGATCACCGAGCCCGTCAGGACGGCCGCCTTGACCTCGTCCGTGAGGGCCGCGTCGCCCACGAAGGCCAGCTCGCCGATGAGCAGCGAGACGGTGAAGCCGATGCCGGCGAGTGAGGCGACGGCGAAGACGTCCGCCCAGGCGAGGTCCTCGCTCAGCGAGGCGCGGGTGAAGCGGGCCGTCAGCCAGGTTCCGCCGAAGACGCCGATCGTCTTGCCGACGACGAGCCCGAGGACGACGCCCAGCGTCTCCGGATGGCCGAACACCGCCGCCAGCGCCCCGCCCGACACCGCCACCCCGGCGCTGAACAGGGCGAACATCGGGACGGCGAGGCCCGCGGACAGGGGGCGCACGAGATGTTCGACGCGCTCGCCGGGTGAGTGCTCCTCGCCCTCACGGGTGGTGCAGCGCAGCATGAGCCCCATGGCGACGCCGGCGATGGTGGCGTGGACGCCGCTGTTGTACATCAGCGCCCAGATCACGACTCCCAGCGGCACGTACACGTACCAGCCGCGGACGCCGGCGCGCAGCAGGAGGTGGAAGACCACGAGGCCGGCGGCCGCGCCGCCGAGCGCGGCGAGGTCGATGGTGTTCGTGAAGAACACGGCGATGATCAGGATCGCGAACAGGTCGTCGACGATGGCGAGGGTGAGGAGGAAGGCCCGCAGCGCGCTCGGCAGGGAGGTGCCGATGACGGCGAGCACGGCGAGCGCGAAGGCGATGTCGGTGGCGGTCGGCACGGCCCAGCCGCCCGTGGAGCCGCCGCCGGTGACACTGGTGAGGGTGTAGACGAGCGCCGGGACGGCCATACCGCACAGGGCCGCGACGACGGGCAGCGCGGCGGCCCGGGGGTCCCTGAGATCCCCGGCGACGAGTTCCCGCTTGAGCTCGATCCCGGCGACGAAGAAGAAGACCGCGAGGAGTCCGTCGGCAGCCCAGTGGGCGACCGAGAGGTCCAGGCCGAGCGCCTTCGGGCCGAGGTGGAAGTCGCTGACGCTCTGGTAGCTGTCGCGCAGGGCGGGGACGTTCGCCCAGACCAGGGCCGCGACGGTGGCGAGAAGCAGGAGGACTCCGCCGACGGTCTCGGTGCGCAGCGCGTCCGCGACGTAGGTCCGCTCGGGCAGCGACAGGCGCCCGAGGAACTTGCGGGGGGTGGTGCGGGGCGCGGTCACGGGGGGACCTCCGGTCGGTGGGCAGGACGAAACGCTTGCCGACCAGACTTCCCGGCGCACCTGGTTCCTCAGTTTAGCCAAGGTGCGCGGGGAGGATTCCGGCGATCTCCACGTTAGGCGCGAAAGGGGCGCCCGGCGCGCTTGCTCTGTCGCCGGGCGCCCCTGCCGTGCTGGGCCGCGGTGCTCAGTCCTCGCTCGGCGCCGCCGGCAGCTTGGCCTGGATGAGATCCATGACCGTCGAATCCGTCAGCGTGGTCACATCGCCGAGCTGGCGGTTCTCGGCGACATCCCGCAGCAGTCGGCGCATGATCTTGCCGGAGCGGGTCTTCGGCAGCTCCGCCACCGGCAGGATCCGCTTCGGCTTGGCGATCGGGCCCAGCGTGGCGCCCACGTGGTTGCGCAACTCGTCCACGAGGCTCTCCGTCTCCGAGGCCGAGCCGCGCAGGATGACGAAGGCGACGATCGCCTGCCCGGTCGTCTCGTCCGCTGCGCCGACCACGGCCGCCTCGGCGACCGAGGGGTGTGACACGAGCGCCGACTCGACCTCCGTGGTGGAGATGTTGTGGCCGGACACGAGCATGACGTCGTCGACCCGGCCCAGCAGCCAGATGTCGCCGTCGTCGTCCTTCTTCGCACCGTCGCCGGCGAAGTACCGGTCCTCGAAACGCGACCAGTACGTGTCGAGGAAGCGCTGGTCGTCGCCCCAGATGGTGCGCAGCATCGACGGCCACGGCTCGGTGAGGACCAGATAGCCGCCCCCGCCGTCGGGCACCTCGTTCGCCTCGTCGTCGACGACGGTCGCCGAGATGCCGGGCAGCGGCGTCTGCGCGGAACCGGGCTTGGTCGCCGTCACGCCGGGCAGCGGCGAGATCATCATCGCGCCTGTCTCGGTCTGCCACCAGGTGTCGACGACCGGCGTGCGGTCCCCGCCGATGTGCTTGCGGTACCAGATCCAGGCCTCGGGGTTGATCGGCTCCCCGACGGAGCCCAGAACGCGCAGGCTGGACAGGTCGAACTTCGCGGGGATGTCGTCGCCCCACTTCATGAAGGTGCGGATCGCGGTCGGCGCCGTGTAGAGGATTGTCACCCCGTACTTCTGCACGATCTCCCAGAACCTGCCCTGGTGCGGGGTGTCGGGCGTGCCCTCGTACATGACCTGCGTCGCGCCGTTCGCCAGCGGCCCGTAGACGATGTACGAGTGTCCGGTGACCCAGCCGACGTCGGCGGTGCACCAGTACACGTCGGTCTCCGGCTTGAGGTCGAAGACGGCGTGGTGGGTGTACGCGGTCTGGGTGAGGTAGCCGCCGGAGGTATGCAGGATGCCCTTCGGCTTCCCCGTCGTTCCGGAGGTGTAGAGGATGAACAGCGGGTGCTCGGCCTCGAACGCCTCGGGCGTGTGGTCGGCCGACTGCCGCTCCACGACCTCGTGCCACCACACGTCACGGCTGTCCGTCCACGCGACGTCCTGGCCGGTCCGGCGGACGACGAGCACATGCTCCACGTTGTCGACCTTGGCGACCGCCTCGTCCACGGCCGGCTTCAGCGCGGACGGCTTGCCGCGCCGGTAACCGCCGTCGGAGGTGATGACGATCTTCGCGTCGGCGTCCTTGATCCGGGTGGCCAGCGCGTCCGCGGAGAAGCCGCCGAACACGACGGAGTGCGCCGCGCCGATACGGGCGGACGCCAGCATCGCGATCGCCGTCTCCGGGATCATCGGCATGTAGATCGCGACCCGGTCGCCCTTGCGGACGCCCAGCTCCAGGAGGGCGTTGGCGGCCTTGGAGACCTCGTCCTTCAGTTCGGCGTAGGTGAGGGCGCGGCTGTCGCCGGGCTCACCCTCGAAGTGGATGGCGACCCGATCGCCGTGTCCGGCCTCCACATGCCGGTCGACGCAGTTGTACGCGACGTTGAGTTCGCCGTCCTTGAACCATTTCGCGAACGGCGGGTTCGACCAGTCCAGCGTCTCCGTCGGCTCCTTGGCCCAGGTCAGCCGGCGTGCCTGCTCGGCCCAGAAGCCGAGCCTGTCAGCCTTGGCCTGTTCGTACGCCTCCGCCGTGACGTTGGCGTTCGCGGCCAGCTCGGCGGGGGGCGCGAACCGGCGCTCTTCCCGGAGCAGGTTGGCCAGGCTTTCGTTGCTCACGACATCTCCCTTTCGAAGGGTGTCCGTTGTGTCCCAGGCCACAGCTCATCAGACCCGGGGGCCCGGTGACAAGAGCTGCCGGAGAATTGGTATAGACCTGTTGGCCACCTCTCGGCTCACCGCCGTCGGCCCCTTCCACTCCTTTCCACGGACGCCGGCGGGGCGGAGTTCAGTGCCCGGCCGGCGTCTGCCCCGCAAAAGTGCGCCGCCCTTGCCCGACCTGCGGTGACGACACCGGTGCGCGACCCCGCTCGACGCGAGGTCGCGCTGTGTCGCCACTCTCAGGCCGACCCCTCCGGCACCCCCACGTGCGCGAACACCCCGCCGCTCTCCTCCTCGGTCCCGTCGAGGAGATACGCCTGGGCCTCGCCGACATGGAAGTACATCCCGTGCAGCTCCAGCGCCCCGTCCCGCAGGGCCCGGGCCACCGACTCATGGGCGCGCAGGTGCTCCAACTGCTGCACCACGTTGCTCAGACAGAGCTGCTCGACCGCGTCGGCGGGCGCCCGCCCGGCCAGCCGCGCCCAGGGACGGCCGTCGTCGGCCAGCCGCTCCAGACTCGGCAGACCGTGCCGAAGCCACCGCTTGAGCGGAGTCCGGACCCTGCCGGGCTCGGCGTTCAGCAGCGCCTGCATCGCACCGCATCCCGAGTGCCCGCACACCGTGATGGACCGCACCTCCAGCACGTCCACCGCGTACTCGATGGCGGCCGCCACCGAGTCGTCCCCGCTCTCCGCACCGGGTAGCGGCACGAGGTTGCCCACGTTGCGCACCACGAACAGGTCACCGGGACCACTGGAAGTGATCATCGAGGTGACCACCCGTGAGTCGGCACAGGTGAGGAACAGCTGGGACGGCTGCTGTCCCTCTCTGGCCAGCCGCGCCAACTCGCCCCGCACCAGCGGCGCGGTGTTGCGCTGGAACGCGCTGATCCCACGGACCAGTTGCCGCCCGCTTGGCTCCACCCCGGGGGAAGCGGAGCTGAAGGAGGCGACGGGGGCACCGGACAGGGAGAGCGCGTGGGCGGTGTCTGGCGCCTCGGCGGTGTCGGTGTGGTCGGTGGAAACCGTGGATCTGGCGGGCTCGGTGGGCTCGGGTGTCTTGAAGGGTTCGGAAGGTTCGAGGGGTGAGGCGGGTTCGGGAGATCCGTGGGAGGAGGTGGGCGCGGCATCCGTGCCGCTGGTTTCCGGAGGGAGGGCCGAAGGAGCTGAGGGGCTGTCCGGCCGCGGTGCGGATGCCGGGCCCTCGCACTGGTGGTTGCGCCAAGGGGTCCAGGGGCGACAGCGACAGTCGGCGATCGTGCTGGGCGCGGCGTAGGGCTGGGACGTGGTGGTAGGAGGGAGGGCCGAGGCCGGGGTCGAGGCAGGGGCACCCGTCGGGGCGAGGGGCAGCGGCTCGGTGGACGTGGACTCGGAGTACGGGTGGCCGGTGCCTGTGGTGGCGCGGCGGCCGGTCAGCTCGACGGTGCCGCCCTGCGCGGTGTGCGTCTTCTGCCAGTCCTGCAGTGACTCGTATGCCGCGTGGTCCATGAAGGAGCCGTCCAACTCGACCACGACATGGATGCCTTGGGGCACCTGGTGCAGAACGCGGCTGAGGCGCGGGACCGCCAGGAACGTCAACTGTCCGCGGACATGTACGTGATGGACTCCTTCCTTCTCGTCGTGCGTGATGCGGGTGCGGGTGAGGCGGTGCAGGGAGACGGCGACGGCCATGGCGATGCCGATCGCCACACCCTCCAGCACGCCCATGACCACCACGCCGAGGGTGGTGACGGCGTACACCAGCACCTCTCGGTGGCGCGTCACCGTGCGAATGTGGTGCAGGGACACCATCTGGATGCCGACGGCCATCACCAGGGCGGCGAGCGAGGCGAGCGGGATGAGCTCCAGGAGCGGGACCATCAGCAGCGCGGCGACTACTACGAGAACGCCGTGCAGCATCGTGGAGTTCCGGCTGACGGCGCCGGATCGCACATTCGCCGAACTCCGCACGGCCACACCCGCGATGGGCAGTCCGCCGAGCGAGCCGGAGACGATGTTGGCGGCGCCCTGCCCGAGGAGTTCCCGGTCCAGGTCGGAGCGGCCGACGCGGGCCGGCAGCCCGGGGCGGGAGGCGATCAGCTTGTCCACGGCGACCGCGCCGAGCAGTGACTGCACACTGCACACCAGGGTGGTGGTCAGCACGGCGGCGGCGAGCCCGAGCACAGGTCCTTCGGGCAGCCCGGCCAGGGCGTGGCTGTGCCAGGAGGGCAGCTCGACTCTGGGCTGGGTCAGTCCGGCGAGGGCGGCGGTCGCGGTGGCGCCGGCGACGGCGACGAGTGCCGCGGGGACGGTTCGCAGCACTCGCCCCGCTCTGCCGGGCAGACGGGGCCAGAGCAGCAGCAGAGCCAGGGTCAGCAGGCTCACGGCGACGGCGGCCGGCCGGAGGGCGGTCAACTGGGCGGGCAGCGCACGCAGGTTGTCGAGGACGGAGCTCTGCGGGTTGCCGCCGAGAACGATGTGCAGTTGGGCGACGGCGATGGTGACGCCGATGCCGGCGAGCATGCCGTGCACGATGGCGGGGCTGACGGCGAGCGCACTGCGTGCCACCCGCAGGCAGCCGAGGCCGAGTTGGGCCAGCCCGGCGAGAACCGTGATGGCGCAGGTCGTCCGCCAGCCGTAGCGGTGGATGAGGTCGGCGGTGACCACGGTCAGTCCGGCGGCGGGGCCGCTGACCTGGAGTGGGGAGCCGCCGAGGCGCCCGGCCACGATTCCGCCGACGGCGGCGGCGACGAGGCCGGCCTGCAGGGGCGCGCCGGTGGCGAGGGCGATGCCGAGGGACAACGGCAGGGCGATCAGGAAGACGGCGATCGATGCGGACACGTCGGCGCCCTCGATGCGGAAGCGCCGGCGCCGGGGCGGCGGAGGGCTGTGAGGTGGGTGGACGCGCTCGGTGTGCGTCGGGTCGGGTGTGCGGGTGGGGACGCAGGCTGACATGGTTCCCGTCTCCTCCGGGGCAGCGCGGTCGCGGAACAAGGTGTGCCCCCGTCGACGACGGGAGCGGTCGCGGCCGTGGGTCACGGCGTGCAGCGGCGGGATGAAATCAACGCTCAGTAAACAGATCGTAATGCAGAGTAAAGGCCAAGCATGGATTTTCCGGGCAAACAGGTCAATGGATCACCCCTAAGGGTGACGTGAACCTTTTATCGGCTTGTCGTACTAACTCCTTCTCGGTCCCGTGCGACCTTGGCGGCGCTGTCGGCTCGTCCCGGCACGCCACCCGAGAACGCCCTCCCCGGCGTTGCCCGAGAGAAGGAAGAAGGTGGGCGGAGATGGCCGCCACCCAGAGGATCGCCGCAGGCGCCTTGGCCGCCGCGGCCGTCGCCGCGTCGCTCGCCGGCTGCACAACGGGATCCCGCGCCGTGCACGGTTCCGGCGAGGGGGCCCCGGGCCCACAGAGGGCGAAGCCGGCGCCGGCCCCCCAGAGCGCGTTCCGCCTGATCGGCGACGGCTCGACCGCGTACACGGGGGACCAGCCGCACCAGCCTCGCCCGGAACGCCTGAAGCCGGGGCAGAGACCCCCGCAGTTCGTCGTCTTCTCCTGGGACGGCGCCGGTGAGGACAGCCAGCGGCTGTTCTCCCACTTCCGCAAGGTGTCCAAGGACAACAACGCCACGATGACGTACTTCCTCAGCGGCGTGTACCTGCTGCCGGAGGACCGGCGGGACCTCTACAAACCGCCTCAGCACTCCCCGGGCCGCTCCGACATCGGCTTCAACGACGAGCAGGGTGTCGCCGACACCGTGGAGCAACTGCGTCTCGCCTGGCTCGAGGGCAACGAGATCGGCACCCACTTCAACGGCCACTTCTGCGGCAAGGGCGGCGGCGTCGGCGAGTGGTCGGTCAAGGAGTGGAAGGCCGAGATCGCCCAGGCCAAGCAGTTCGTGAAGTCCTGGAAGACCAACACCGGGCTGACGGAGGCCGAACCGCTGCCCTTCGACTACGACAAGGAACTCGTCGGCGCCCGCACCCCCTGCCTGGAAGGCCGGGAGAACTTCATGGCGGCGGCGCGTGACCTGGGCTTCCGCTACGACACCAGTGGCGTCAACAACCAGGTCTGGCCCGGGAGGAAGGAGGGCCTGTGGGACCTGTCCATGCAGCTCGTGCCCTTCCCCGGCCACTCCTACGAACAGCTCACCATGGACTACAACTTCATGGTGAACCAGTCCGGCGCCACGACCCAGGGAGACCCCGGCAAGCACGAGTACTGGGGAGACCAGATGCGGGACGGCCTGCTCGGGGGCTTCCGGCGCGCCTACGACGGCAACCGGGCGCCGCTGATCATCGGCAACCACTTCGAGTCCTGGAACGGCGGTGCCTACATGCGCGCCGTCGAGGAGGTCGTGGAAAGCGTCTGCACCAAGGAAGAGGTGCGCTGCGTGTCCTTCCGTCAGCTCGCCGACTGGCTGGACGCCCAGGACCCGCAGGTCCTGGCCAGACTGCGCACCCTCGATGTCGGCGAGGCCCCGAAACAGGGATGGGCCTCCTTCCTCTCCGGCGCGCTCGTCCCCGCTCCGAAGGGCGCGCCCGGCGTCCCCGCAGCCGGCCGGCAGCCCTCCGGCGGGGGTCAGGGACGTTAGTGCGGCGGCAGGTGGGGCGCGGGTGTGGTGGGCACGCCCCGTGTCACGGCACACGCGGTTTCAGGTCGTCACGCGGGCGCGGTGACGCTCTCGCCGAGGACGAAGTCGGGGTCGACCTGCGTGGTCAGGTCGACCCCCGTGCGCTCGTTCCCCCACGACTGGGCGTTCTTCACATGGAAGTGCACCATCTGGCGCATGTAACGCTCCATGTCACGACGCTCGTACGCCGAGTCGACGACGGTCCGCAACAGGCCCAGCGCGTGGCGGTTGGCGTCCTCCAGGAGGTCGAACCGCGGCGGTCGGCCCTTCTCCATGGCGCGCACCCAGTCCGAATGACCGACCGTCACGAGCAGGTCGTCCCCGACCTCGGCGCGGAGGAAGTCGAGGTCGTCCTGCCCCTGAACCTTGTTGCCGACGACCCTCAGCTCGACGCCGAAGTCGCGGGCGTAGTCCTTGTACTGGCGGTAGACGGAAACCCCCCTCCGGGTCGGCTCGGCGACGAGGAACGTGATGTCGAAACGGGTGAACAGGCCGGAGGCGAAGGAGTCAGAGCCTGCCGTCATGTCGACCACGACGTACTCGTCGGGTCCGTCCACGAGGTGGTTCAGGCACAGCTCCACCGCTCCCGTCTTGGAGTGGTAGCAGGCGACTCCCAGGTCGGCGTCCGAGAAGCGGCCCGTGACCATCAAACGGACGGCCCCGCCGTCGAGTTCCACCGTCTTGGCGCAGGTGTCGTAGACCGGATTGCTCTCGAGGACCCGCAGCAGCCGGGAGCCCGCGCCGGGCGGCGTTGTCTTGATCATCGTCTCGGGGGAGGCGATGCGGGGATTGGAGCCCCGCAGGTATTCCTTGATCAGCGGGAGCCGGTCGCCCATCGCGGGCAGTGCGGCGGCTTCCGCGTCGTCGAGTCCGAGAGCGGTCCCGAGGTGCTGGTTGATGTCCGCGTCGAAGGCGAGCACGGGGGCGCCCGTCGCCGCGAGGGACCGGATGAACAGGGACGACAGGGTGGTCTTGCCGCTGCCGCCCTTCCCGACGAAAGCAATTTTCATGTTCACCAAGCGTAGTGCCGTGATAGCTGTACGTGGCAGAGAGGCGTGAAGAAGACCACTCCTTCGTGGGATGCCCACCCCGGTTGCGTAGGGTCGTACCCATGAGTACGACAGGCGCGTCCGCCGATCCGCTCGCGGCCCTTGGTTCGCTTCCCGGGGTGGCGGAGTCCGTGGAATCCGTGCGCAAGGCCGTGGACCGGGTCTACGGGCACCGTGTCATGCGCCGCCGCAGCACTGCGGTCACCTCCGAGGCCGCTCTGCGCGGAGCCCGCGGCTCGGCGGCGCTTTCCGGTGCGGACTGGGCCTTGGAGGAGGTCCGCAGGCGCAGCGACTTCGGCGCCGACGATCAGGCGCTCGCCGTGGGAGCGGCTCTGCGGCTGACCGCCGAGGCCGGGCAACTGCTGTCGATCTGGCGGCAGTCACCCCTGCGCGTGCTCGCGCGGCTGCACCTGGTGGCCGCCGCGGACGAGGGTGACGCGGTCGGCCGGCCGCGGCAGGCGGGCGAGCCCGTCGACGAGCCGTTGATCGAGCTGGAACTGCCGACCGCGGACGAGGTCACCGGACGCCTGGACGGACTGGCGCAGTTGATCGTGGCGGGCAGCTCCGCGCCCGCGCTGGTGACGGCCGCCGTGGTCCACGGCGAGCTCCTGGCGCTGCGCCCCTTCGTCTCCCGCAACGGCCTCGTCGCGCGCGCGGCCGAACGGGTCGTCCTCATCGGCAGCGGCCTCGACCCCAAGTCGGTCTGCCCCGCCGAGGTGGGGCACGCCGAGCTCGGTCGGGCCGCGTATCTGGCGGCCCTCGAGGGCTACGTCTCGGGGACTCCGGAGGGTATGGCGGCCTGGATCACCCACTGTGGGCGCGCGATCGAGCTCGGCGCCCGCGAGTCGACCGCGGTGTGCGAGGCGCTCCAGCGCGGAGCGGCGTAGCGGAATGGGAAAAGGCCCCTTGCGAGGGGCCACAAAAGGGGTGCGGCGGTACGAGGATTCGTACCGCCGCTGGCATGCTCACCGGGTTACCAGGCGTCCTCGATATGTTGCCCATCAGGTCGGGAACTTCGCCCGTCACCTGGTGCGGCTGGCCCGTAATCGACGGGTCGACGTCGCGTGGGTGCCCAGTGCTCATGCTTCCGGTCCGTGGGGCCAAATGCGTTGTTTAAGGTGATCCTTTCGGATGTCCTTGGTCTCGCGGGCCGTTGAGTCCTTTGTACTCCAGGACCCCGGTAAGCGGAACCCCCAGCTGCAGTTCTTTACTTTTACTCTCAAACAGGCGGCAAACGGGCGCTGGACGGGAGTCCGCCGACGCCGTTGAGGTCGTCGCGTCTTCGTGTGTCCGAATGCCTCAGACGGTCGCGGCCCGGCGCCGGCTTGCGTACCAGACCAGGCCGGCGGTGGCGGCCGCGGCCCCTATGGCCGCCGCGGCGACCAGCACCGGGCGCGGCGGGACCGAGAGCGACGGAATGCGCTGCTTAAGCCGCACCGGACGGTGGAAGTCGAGGATCGGCCACCCGCGTGAGACGGCCTCGCGGCGCAGGGCCCGGTCCGGGTTGACGGCGTGCGGGTGGCCTACCGCCTCCAGCATCGGCAGATCGGTCGCCGAGTCGCTGTAGGCGTAGCAGCGGGAGAGGTCGTAGCCCTCGGACTCGGCCAGTTCCTTGACGGCCTCCGCCTTGGTCGGGCCGTACGCGTAGTACTCCACCTCACCGGTGAAGCAGCCGTCCTCGCCCACGACCATGCGGGTGGCCACCACGCGGTCGGCGCCGAGCAGCTCGCCGATCGGCTCCACCACCTCGGCGCCCGACGTGGACACGATCACGACATCGTGGCCAGAGGTGTGGTGCTCCTCGATGAGGGAAGCCGCCTCGTCGTAGATGAGCGGATCGATCAGATCGTGGAGGGTCTCGGCCACGATCTCCTTCACCTGCTGGACGTTCCAGCCGCGCACGAGCGCCGACAGGTACTCGCGCGTCCGTTCCATCTGGTCGTGGTCCATACCGCCCACGAGGAAGACGAACTGGGCGTATGCGGTACGCAAGGCCGCCCTGCGGTTGATCAGTCCTCCTTGGTAGAAGGACTTGCTGAAGGTGAGCGTGCTCGACTTCGCAATGACCGTCTTGTCCAGGTCAAAGAAGGCCGCTGTGCGGGGCAAGGAGTGGTTTTCCACACCCCAGAGCATAGGGGCAGCCCATTCGGCGTAAGGTGGGCGTGTGGGTTTGCCTGAGAGGCCTCTCGGGTACACCATGGAAGTCACGGATCGTTCGCGACCGTGCTAACCCGGTCCGGCTCCTCCCCCCCCGAGTCGGCCGTGGAGACGACCCCCGCTCTCCCCCCCGGCGGGGGTCGTCGCATGTCCGGGTGGGTTTTCTCGTTCTTCGCGCGGCCGACGTGCCGGACCGGGGCGGCTCCGGCCGCCCCTTTCGCATGCGCGATATCCGTCACCGTGCGTAAGTATCGGACTCCTCTGCGGAAGTCGTACAGGGACTGACTCGCCGGTCACCGGTATGAGTGACGGCGATATTCACAACGCCCCGCACGTCCACAGTTTTCCACCAAGATCCACACGTTTTCCGGCTTCGCTGCACCGTGATTCCCATGCGTTCGCTCGGGCCGAGTTCACGACCGGTTCCGTTTGCCGCACGCATAGGCCGGTTTCCGTCGGCCGTTCATAGGGGGACCGGATGCCGGTTCTCCGCCAACGCAGGGGAATCGAGGGGCCGCTGAGACCGCGCGCCCCGCAATGAAGAGGGGCCGCTGGGACCGCGCGCCCCGCAACGAAGGGGGATGCAGCATGGCCGGAGCCGTCACGCACGAATCGACGCCCACCGCCGGAGGGCGGCAGGGCAGGCCGCTCATCGTCACCGAGGACGCGGTGCTCCTGGACGACCTGCTGCGGCTGTGCGCCGCTGCCGGCGCCACACCCGAGGTGCACCCGTCGGTGCCGGGGCAACGGGGTGGCTGGGAGTCCGCGCCGCTCGTCCTGGTCGGGGACGACGCCGCGCGGCGGGTGAGCGGGGCCGCCCGCAGGCGCGGGGTGGTCCTCGTCGGCCGCGATCAGGACGACTCCGGGGTGTGGCGCAGGGCCGTCGAGATCGGCGCTGACCACGTCCTGGTGCTCCCCGACGGCGAACAGTGGCTGGTCGACCGGATCGCCGACGTCGCCGAAGGCGTCGGCCGGCCCGCCCTCACCGTCGGTGTCGTCGGCGGCCGCGGCGGGGCCGGAGCGTCCACGCTCGCCTGCGCGCTCGCCGTGACCTCCGCGCGTGAGGGCGTGCGCACCCTCCTCGTGGACGCCGATCCGCTGGGCGGCGGACTCGACGTACTCCTCGGCGGCGAGACCGCCGAAGGCCTGCGCTGGCCGGCGTTCGCCGCCTCACGAGGGCGGGTCGGCGGCGGAGCCCTGGAGGAGTCGCTCCCGAGGCTGCACCACCTGCGGGTGCTCAGCTGGGATCGCGGCGACTGCGTGGCCATCCCGCCCCAGGCCGTGCGCGCGGTGCTCGCGGCGGCCCGCCGCCGGGGCGGCACGGTCGTGGTCGACCTGCCGCGCCGCGTGGACGACGGCGTCGCCGAGGCCCTCGCTCAGCTCGACGTCGGACTCCTCGTGGTCCCCGCGGAACTGCGAGCCGTCGCGGCGGCCGGCCGGGTGGCCTCCGCCGTCGGCATGGTCCTGCGCGACCTGAGGGTGGCCGTGCGCGGCCCCTACGCCCCCGGACTCGACGACCGCGAGGTGGCCCGGCTGCTGAACCTGCCGCTTGCCGGCGAGGTGCCCGTCGAGTCGACCCTGTTGCGTCCGGACGGCGGGAAAGCACCACCCGGAGCCGCCGCGCGAGGGCCCCTGGCGCGCTTCTGCAAGGAGTTCTGGGAGCGGGCGCTGACCGAAGCGGGTGGCGTATGAGCACGGCTCCCGGACTCGAACGGCCGAAGGGCACTGGAACGCTGCTGGACGGCGTACGGCAGTGGCTCGCGGAGAGCGGCGCCGAACCGACGCCCGCGCGCGTCGCGCAGGCCCTGCGGGAGCAGGGGCGGGTCCTCGGAGACGCGGAGATCCTGGGTACGGCCGAGCGGCTGCGGTCCGAGCTGGTGGGCAGCGGACCGCTGGAGCCCCTGCTGACCGATCCGTCGGTGACGGACGTCCTGGTGTCGGCCCCGGACCGGGTCTGGGTCGACCGTGGCGGCGGCCTGGAGCTCAGCGACGTCTCCTTCCCGGACGCGGCGGCCGTGCGACGCCTCGCGCAGCGGCTGGCAGCGGTGGCCGGACGGCGTCTGGACGACGCCCGGCCCTGGGTCGACGCGCGACTGCCCGACGGGACACGGCTGCACGCGGTGCTGCCCCCGGTCGCCGTCGCCTGCACCTGCCTCTCGCTGCGGGTGGTACGGCCCCGGGCGTTCACGCTCGAGGAGCTGGTGGCCGCCGGCACGGTGCCGCCGGGCGGGGACGAGGTGCTGCGGGCCATGCTGCGGGCACGGCTGTCGTTCCTCATCAGTGGAGGCACCGGCAGCGGCAAGACGACCTTGCTCAGCGCCCTGCTGGGACTGGTCGGGCCGAAGGAGCGGATCGTGCTCGCGGAGGACTCGGCGGAGCTGCGCCCCGATCACCCGCACGTCGTCCGGCTCGAGACCAGGCCCGCCAACCAGGAGGGAGCCGGGCTCGTCACACTCGAGGACCTCGTCCGGCAGGCCCTGCGGATGCGGCCCGACCGGCTGGTGGTGGGCGAGGTCCGGGGACGTGAGGTCGTGGACCTGCTGGCCGCCCTGAACACGGGTCACGAGGGCGGCTGCGGGACGGTTCACGCCAACGCCGCCGCGGATGTGCCGGCCCGGCTGGAAGCGCTCGGCACGGCGGCCGGGCTCGACCGGGCCGCGCTGCACAGCCAGGTGGCGGCCGCGCTGTCCGTGGTCCTGCATCTCGTGCGCGACCCGGCCGGACGGCGGCGGATCGCCGAGGTGCACGTGCTGGAGCGGGACTCTTCGGGGCTGGTGCGGACCGTGCCGGCGCTGCGCCGGCGGGGGGAGGCCTTCGCGTACGAACGGGGCTGGGAGCGGCTGCGGGAGCTGTTGCGGGGCGAGTGGGAGAGGCCGGGCGAGGGGGAGGACGGGTCGGGTGAGCGTGGTGCGTGAGACGCCGGTGGCCGCGGCCCTGGCTTGTGTCGGGGCGGCGATCTGCCTGTGGGGAGGGCCGTATCCGGCGGCCAGGAGGGCGCAGTTGATGCTGGCCGGGGGCGGGGTGGTCGGGCCGAAGTCCTGGCGCGAAGTGGCCGGTGAGCTGCGCCGGGTGCGCGGGCGGTGGCGGCCGGAGTGGTGGGCGCTGGTCGTCGCCGTGGTGGTGGCCGTGCTGGGCGGCTCGGTCCTGCCGGTCGTCGCGGGGGCGGTGGGGGTGCCCCTCCTGCGCCGGCTGTGCCGGGCCCGCGAGGCGCGGCGAGCCGGGGAGGGGCGGGCGGACGCCGTGATCGCGCTGTGCGCGGCGCTCGCGGGGGAGGTGCGCGCGGGACGACAGCCGGGTGAGGCCTTGCAGCGGGCCGCCCGCGACTCGGATGGCCTGGGTGCGGTGCAGGCGGCAGTGGTGGCGGCGGCACGCTTCGGCGGCGACGTGCCCGCCGCGCTCTCCGTCGCGGCGCGGCAACCGGGGGCCGACGGCTTGCTGGGGCTCGCGGCGTGCTGGCGGGTGGCCGTGGACCAGGGAGCGGGCCTCGCCTGCGGACTGGACCGCCTCGAGGCGGCGCTGCGTGCGGAGCGGGACCAACGGGCTGATCTGCGAGCGCAGTTGGCGGGCGCCCGCTCGACGGCGGTGATGCTGGCCGGCCTGCCGGTACTGGGCCTCCTGCTGGGCACCGCGCTCGGCGCCGACCCGTTACGCGTCCTGCTGCACACGGGGGCGGGGCTGGGGTGCCTGCTCATCGGCGGGGTGTTGGAGGGCGTGGGGATGTGGTGGGCGATGCGGATCGTGCGGGGCGCGGAGGAGGTGTGAGGCGAGGGGCGGGTGCCGGGCGCGGAGGAGGTGCGAGGCGAGGGAAGGGGGCCGGACGCGGAGGCGGTGTGAGGCGAGGGAAGGGGGCCGGACGCGGAGGCGGTGTGAGAGCAGGAGCGCGGGGGTGTCGGGGTGAGCCGGACGGGGTCGACGAGAGGAAGGCAGAGCGATGGGTCAGGAAGTTGTCCACAGGCTGGGGGCAGTGGTGGGGGCCGCCTCGTGCATCGGGCTTGTGCTGGCGTGGCAGGCGCGATGGCTCGACACCGTGCGGCGGGAGCGGAGGGCGCGGCAGCGGCTGGCCGTCCTGCTCGCTCTGCCGACGGCGCGGGCGACCACACGCCGTGGAGTGGGGGAGGCCGTGCGGCGCCGACTCCCTTTGGCCGCGGTGGTGGCGGCGGGGTGGGTGGTGGTCGGAGGCGTCGGTGGGCTGCTTCTCGGGCTGATCGGCGCGGTCGGTCTGTGGCGCTGGCGGCGTCGGCAGCAGGCGACCGGTTCCGTGAGTGTGGCCGAGGCGCGGGTCGCTGCCAGACAACTTCCGCTTGCCGCCGATCTATTGGCGGCCTGCATCGCGGCCGGCGCGGGGCCGGTGATCGCGGCTCAGGCGGTGGGGGAAGCACTGGGCGGCCCGGTGGGGGAAGGGCTGGCGCGCGGTGCGGCCGAGGTGAGACTCGGAGGCGAACCCGCCACTGCCTGGCGGAGGTTGGCCTCCGCTCCGGGCGCGCTCGCCCTGGCCCGGCTGTTGGAGCGGGCCGACGAGTCGGGCCTCCCGGCGGCAGTGCCGGTCGCCCGCATCGCTGCCGACGCCCGCGCCGACTGGGCTCGTGCCGGCACCGCACGGGCCCGGCGGGCGGCCGTCATGGTCACGGCGCCGGTGGGGCTGTGCTTCCTGCCCGCCTTCATCGCCGTGGGCATCGCGCCCGTCGTGATCGGCCTGGCGGGCGGGGCGCTGGGGGGAGGTGGGCCATGACAAGCGGGTGACGGACGACCGGCGGAGCCGGTGGAACGCCGGTCGGCGGTCGTCGTCAGCGGCAGTCGCTGGCAGTCGATGGCAGACGGCACGGCGGCACTCGGCGGCGAGTGGAGCCAACGCGGCCCAACTCGACGACACAGCTCAACGACAGAGCGACACAGCAAGTGAACAACAGGAACGAGCCTCACGGGGGTTGAGATGAGCAAGGCGGTACGGGCGCGGTTTCGTGCCCTGGTGCGCAGGGTGCGCAGGGTGCGCGCGGTACGCGGGGACGAGGGAATGGTGACGTCCGAGTACGCGATGGGCATCGTCGCGGCGGTGGCTTTCGCGGTGATCCTCTACCAGGTGATCACGAGCGGGACCGTCACCGAGGAGTTGCAGGCGATCGTGAAGCGGGCGCTCAGTGCGCAGACGTGAATGCGCGCGGGCGCGCGGTACGGACCGGGGGTTCGTGACGGCGGAGTCCGCGGTGGTGCTGCCGGTTCTGGTGGCGTTCGCGATGGCGTTGGTGTGGGGGCTGCTCGTCATGGCGGCTCAGATCCAGTGCGTGGACGCGGCCAGGGCCGGCGCCCGGGCGGCAGCCCGGCAGGACCCCGAGGGCGCGGTCGTCGCGATGGCCCGCGAGATCGCGCCGGGAGGGGCGCGGGTGACGGTCAGCCGGGAGGGCGACCGGGTCCGGGTGACGGTCGCTGCGGAGCCGCCGGTGCTCCGGGGGCTGCCGTTCGAGGTGAGAGAGGAGGCGGTGGCGGCGGCCGAGGACGCGGGAACGGGGTCGGTCGCGGAGACGCGGGCAGCGGCGGCAGGACGGGGCGCGGAGGCGGGAGGAAGCGGGCCAGGGCAGGGCGTCCGGCAGGAGAAGGCGGGGTCAGGTGTGAGGTCGGGGATCGAGCCGGAGCCGGGGGCGGACGGGGAGGAGGAGCCATGAGAGGTCGGCGGGTGCGGGTCGGGCGAGGGCTCGTCGTCGGCGGGTGCGGGTACCGCCGCGGCGAGGGTGATCGGGGCTCCGCGACCGTGTGGAGCCTCGGTGCGATCACGGTGCTGTGCGTGGTGTTCGGCGTCGTGCTCGCCCTGGGGCATGCCGTCGTGGTCCGGCACCATGCGGCCGGCGGGGCGGATCTCGCGGCGCTCGCCGCAGCGGACCACTGGATGGACGGCGCTGCGGCGGCCTGCGACCGGGCGGGGCGGGTGGCCCGGGCACAGGGCGCGCGGTTGGTGCGGTGCGCGATCGTGGGCGAGGTGTCCGACGTGACGGCGGCGTCCGGGCGGGGACCGTTCACGGCAGAGGTCAGAGCGCGGGCCGGCCCGCCGAGCGCGCAGACACTGAGACCCTGAACCACTGCACAGGGGTTTCCAGGCCCCCTGGCACACCCCGCGGCATGGCCTGCTGCCCGACCGGGTTTCGGCCCAGCAGCCCGGGCTTCGCCCACGGCCCGGAGCCGGCCAGCTCGCCTGAGCTCCCCGCGGCCGCACGGCCTTCCCGGGATGGCCCGGCCCGCCTGTCGTCCAGACCGCCACTCAACCGGCCCGGGCACCCGGCCCGGGCGCGCAGCGCCTGCGGCGGCCCCGTTCACGGCGCTGAGGGCGCCCCCTCGCCCGTCTCCAGCCGCACAGCCCTGCTCACCTGACCCGGGCGCGCAGCGCCTGCGGTGGCCCCGTCCACGGCGCTGAGGACGCCCCCAGCCGCACAGCCCCCCTCACCCGGCCCGTGCACGCAGCGCCCGTGGC
Source organism: Streptomyces sp. NPDC101166 (assembly GCF_044768125.1). Classification (NCBI taxonomy): domain Bacteria; kingdom Bacillati; phylum Actinomycetota; class Actinomycetes; order Kitasatosporales; family Streptomycetaceae; genus Streptomyces; species Streptomyces sp. NPDC101166. The sequence continues at coordinate 131,575 of NZ_JBIWPF010000009.1, read as the reverse complement.
GGCCCCGTTCACGGCGCTGAGGGCGCCCCCTCGCCCGTCCCCAGCCGCACAGCCCTCTCACCCGGCCCTGGCGCGCAGCGCCCGTGGTGGCCCCGTTCACGGCGCTGAGGGCGCCCCCTCGCCCGTCCCCAGCCGCACAGCCCTCTCACCCGGCCCTGGCGCGCAGCGCCTGCGGTGGCCCCGTTCACGGCGCTGAGGGCGCCCCCTCGCCCGTCCCCAGCCGCACAGCGCCCTCACCCCGGCCCATGCCGCCCACCCCGGAAGCCGGCCCCAGCGGCACGACCACCCCTACTCCACTGGCCGCTCCGCCCCCTTCTCCTCCGGCGCTCCTCGCAGCAGTTCCGTGAGCAGGCGTACCGCGCCCGCCTTGTGCAGTGGGTCGTTGCCGTTGCCGCACTTGGGGGACTGGATGCAGGACGGGCAGCCGGCCTCGCACTCGCAGGAGGCGATGGCCTGGCGGGTGGCGTTCAGCCAAGCGCGGGCCGTGTGGAAGGCGCGCTCGGCGAAGCCCGCGCCGCCGGGATGGCCGTCGTAGACGAAGACCGTGGGGAGGAGGGTGTCGGGGTGGAGCGGGATCGACACGCCGCCGATGTCCCAGCGGTCGCAGGTCGCGAAGAGGGGCAGCATGCCGATGGACGCGTGCTCGGCGGCGTGCAGGGCCCCGCCGAGGATCTCCGGGTGGATGCGGGCGGCGTCCAGTTGGTCCTCGGTGACCGTCCACCACACCGCGCGAGTGCGCAGCGTACGGGGAGGGAGGTCGAGCTTCGACTCGCCCAGCACCTCACCGGTGATGACACGCCGACGAAGGAAGGAGACCACTTGGTTGGTGACCTCGACGGAGCCGTAGCACAGGCGGCCGTCGCCCCAGGGGATCTCGACGTCCGTCTCCAGGACGGAGATCGCCGTCGTGTCGCGGGCGACCGTCGCATACGGCGGGGCGGCCTCCTCGACGAGGGCCACCGAGTCCTCCAGGTCCAGTGACCGCACCAGATACGTACGACCCTGGTGCAGATGGACGGCGCCCTCGTGGACGGTGGAATGGGCGGCGCCCTCGTCGACCGTGCCGAGCAGACGGCCCGTGCCCTCCTCGACGATCTGGACCGGCCGGCCGCCCTCGCCGCGGATGTCGGTGAGGTCGGCGGCCCGTTCCCGGCGGGTCCAGTGCCAGGCCTTCGTCCGGCGGCGCAGCAGCTTCGCGGCCTCCAACTGCGGCAGCAGCGCCTCGGTCTCTGGGCCGAACAGCTCAAGGTCGTCCTCCGTCAGGGGGATCTCCGCGGCGGCGGCGCACAGATGGGGGGCGAGCACATAGGGGTTGTCGGGATCGAGGACGGTGGATTCCACCGGGCGGTCGAACAGTGCCTCCGGGTGGTGGACCAGGAATGTGTCCAGCGGGTCGTCGCGGGCGACGAGCACGGCCAGCGCGCCCTGCCCGGCCCGGCCCGCACGGCCCGCCTGCTGCCACAGGGAGGCGCGGGTGCCCGGGTAGCCGGCGATGAGGACTGCGTCCAGGCCGGAGACGTCGATGCCGAGTTCCAGGGCGGTGGTGGCGGCCAGTCCGAGGAGTTCGCCGGAGTGGAGGGCTTGTTCCAGGGCGCGGCGCTCCTCGGGGAGGTAGCCGCCGCGGTAGGCGGCGACACGCCGGGCGAGGGAGCGGTCGACCTCGGCGAGCCGCTCCTGGGCGATCACCGAGATCAGCTCCGCGCCGCGCCGGGAACGGACGAAGGCGACTGTGCGGACGCCCTGGACGGCGAGGTCGGTGAGGAGGTCTGCGGTCTCGGCGGTGGCCGTGCGGCGGACGGGCGCGCCCTTCTCGCCCCGCATCTCGGTGAGCGGGGGCTCCCAGAGGGCGAACACCAGTTCACCACGGGGTGAGGCGTCGTCGGCCACCTCGACCACCGGGAGGCCGGTCAGGCGGCCGGCGGCGACCGCGGGATCGGCGGCCGTGGCGGAGGCCAGCAGGAAGACGGGGGAGGAGCCGTACCGCGCGCAGAGCCGGCGCAGCCGGCGCAGCACCTGGGCGACGTGGGAGCCGAACACGCCGCGGTAGGTGTGGCACTCGTCGATGACGACGTACTTGAGCGACTTCAGGAAGGAGGACCAGCGGGGGTGGGACGGGAGGATGCCGCGGTGCAGCATGTCCGGGTTGGTGAGGACGTAGTTGGCGTACTGGCGGATCCATTCGCGCTCCTCGAACGGAGTATCGCCGTCGTACACGGCCGGGCGAACCGCGTTGCCCAGTGGTTGTGAAAGTTTTTTCACCGAACGGCACTGATCAGCCGCGAGGGCCTTCGTCGGGGCCAGGTACAGGGCGGTGGCGCCGCGCCCGTTGGGGGCCTGGGAGCCGTCCAGGAGCGCCGAGAGGACCGGCACCAGGTAGGCCAGGGACTTGCCGGAAGCGGTGCCCGTCGCGACGACCACCGACTCGCCGTCCAGGGCGTGTTCGGCGGCCTGGGCCTGGTGGGCCCAGGGGTGTTCGATGCCGCACGCCTGAACCGTCGCGATCACTTCCGAGCGAATACGGTCAGGCCAGACGGCATGACGACCCGCCCGCGGGGGCAAGTGCTCCGTATGAGTGATGCGCGACGCCCGGCTCGGTCCCGGGGCGAGCCGGTCCAGGACCGTGCCCGGCGACAGGCGGGGCGCGGGCTGTGCCGGGGGTCGATCGGATCGGTGATTCTTGGCCATCGGCACCGAGTGTGTCACTGGCGTGACGGACAATGGAGCCAAGGCGTCGTGCACGCCTGCCGGTAAGTGATTGAATGCCATCGCGGCTGGCGAACCGTCCCGGGGGCTCCTGCCGAGGTGTCCCGAGGGGCGACCGCTCGATAGCAAGGTGCTGGAGGATCCGTGGACCTGTCCCTGTCGACCCGTACCGTCGGCGATCGTACGGTCGTCGAGGTCGGTGGCGAAATCGACGTATATACCGCGCCCAAGTTGCGCGAGCAGCTGGTCGAGCTGGTGAACGACGGGAATTTCCACCTCGTCGTCGACATGGAGGGCGTGGACTTCCTCGACTCCACCGGGCTCGGCGTGCTGGTCGGCGGTCTGAAGCGTGTGCGTGCCCATGAGGGCTCGTTGCGCCTGGTGTGCAACCAGGAGCGCATTCTGAAGATCTTCCGCATCACCGGTCTCACCAAGGTGTTCCCGATCCACACCTCGGTCGACGAAGCGGTGGCGGCCACCGACTGACCAGCCGGTCCGGGGCATGCCGGCAGGCGGCCCCGGTCGGCACAGTTGAACACCGGGGGACCGGGCCCTGCTGCCCGGCCCCCCGACAGCACGCCCGTAGTTCCGAGGGGGATGCATGGCCACCGTTGAACTCCGTTTCAGTGCGCTGCCCGAGCACGTCAGGACCGCCCGACTGGTGGCGGCGGCGGTGGCGCGCAGGGCCGGAGTGGACGAGGCCGTTCTGGACGAGGTCAGGCTCGCCGTGGGCGAGGCCTGTTCCCGTGCCGTCGGACTGCACCAGAGCGGCGGCATCACCGCGCCCGTGAAGGTGTCCCTCATCGAGGACGAGAAGCAGTTCTCCATCGAGGTGGGCGACGAGGCCCGGCACGCGGTCCCCGGCGACCCGGCCCCCGGCGCGGGCGCGGAGGCCGAAGCCGAGGCTGAGGAGGACGAGATGGGCCTCGCGGTCATCAGCGGCCTCGTGGACGACGTGGAGGTCTCCGCCGGCGAGCACGGCGGGCTGATCCGCATGACATGGCCGGCCGCACTGCCCGCCACGCCGCTGCCCTGAGCGACCTGAAGCATCCCGTATCGAAGGGCCCTACCTCGTAGGGCCCTTCGGCATGTGCGCACCCTGTCACCGGCGCTTACAGTGGACCCAAGATTCATTTCGATGGAAGTGAATCTTGCGTAGTGAATCATGCCCTGAATTTCGTGAAGCAATTCACGATCATCGGCGACCGTGGACGACTGTATTCGCGCGTGAATTCCGTTTGCCGCGCACTGTTTTGATCAGGTCTCGGTACCTACAATCCGTCCACATCTTGAGCTCAGCCCAAGCGTCAAGGAGGACGAATGGCGGGGCTTTCTACCCCTCATCGGTTCGACCACCCAACCCTCGCGGCCGCAGTGCTGACCGACGGCAACCGTCTGCTCGTGGTGGTCATCGGGATCGTCGCACTGGCCGCCCTCGTGGTAGCGGGCGTGCTGCTGCGCCAGGTGCTCGCGGCAGGCGAGGGCACCGACAGCATGAAGAAGATCGCGGCGGCGGTCCAGGAAGGCGCCAACGCCTATCTGGCCCGGCAGCTGCGCACCCTCGGCGTATTCGCCGTCGTGGTGTTCTTCCTGCTCCTGCTGCTGCCCGCGGACGACTGGAATCAGCGCGCCGGGCGATCTCTGTTCTTCTTGATCGGCGCGGCGTTCTCGGCGGCCACCGGGTATATCGGCATGTGGCTCGCCGTGCGTAGCAATGTGCGCGTCGCCGCGGCGGCCCGGGAAGCGACCCCGGCCGCGGGAGAGCCGGAAAAGGATCTCACCGCCGTCTCCCACAAAGCGATGAAGATCGCGTTCCGTACCGGCGGCGTCGTCGGCATGTTCACGGTCGGACTCGGACTGCTCGGCGCCTCCTGCGTGGTCCTGGTGTACACGGCCGACGCGCCGAAGGTCCTGGAGGGCTTCGGCCTCGGCGCGGCGCTCATCGCGATGTTCATGAGGGTCGGCGGCGGCATCTTCACCAAGGCCGCCGACGTCGGCGCCGACCTGGTCGGCAAGGTCGAACAGGGCATCCCGGAGGACGATCCGCGCAACGCCGCGACCATCGCCGACAACGTGGGCGACAACGTCGGCGACTGCGCCGGCATGGCGGCCGACCTGTTCGAGTCGTACGCCGTGACCCTGGTCGCCGCGCTCATCCTCGGAACCGCGGCTTTCGGTGACGCCGGGCTCGCCTTCCCGCTGCTCGTGCCCGCGATCGGCGTGATCACCGCGATGATCGGCATCTTCGCCGTGGCTCCACGCCGCGCGGACCGCAGCGGCATGTCCGCGATCAACCGCGGTTTCTTCATCTCCGCGGTGATCTCGCTCGCGCTGGTCGCGGTGGCCGTCTTCGTCTACCTCCCGGGCTCCTACGGGGAGCTCGACGGAGTCACCGACCCCGCGATCCTGGGAAGGGACGGCGATCCGCGGATCCTGGCCCTCGTCGCGGTGGCCATCGGCATCCTTCTGGCCGCCGTCATCCAGCAGCTGACCGGCTACTTCACCGAGACCACCCGCCGCCCGGTCCGCGACATCGGCAAGACGTCGCTGACCGGTCCCGCCACGGTCGTCCTCGCCGGTATCTCCGTCGGCCTCGAGTCGGCCGTCTACACCGCCCTGCTCATCGGCCTGGGCGTGTACGGCGCGTTCCTGCTCGGCGGCACGTCGATCATGCTGGCGCTGTTCGCGGTGGCGCTGGCGGGCACCGGGCTGCTCACCACGGTCGGCGTGATCGTGGCGATGGACACCTTCGGTCCCGTATCCGACAACGCGCAGGGCATCGCCGAGATGTCCGGCGACGTCGAGGGCGCGGGCGCGCAGGTTCTCACCAACCTCGACGCCGTCGGCAACACCACCAAGGCCATCACCAAGGGCATCGCCATCGCCACGGCCGTCCTCGCGGCGGCCGCGCTCTTCGGGTCGTACCGTGACGCGATCACGACCGGCGCGCAGGACGTGGGCGAGAAGCTCAGCGGGGACGGCGCGCCGATGAGCCTGATGATGGACATCTCGCAGCCGAACAACCTGGTCGGCCTGATCGCGGGCGCGGCGGTCGTCTTCCTCTTCTCCGGACTGGCCATCAACGCGGTCTCGCGGTCGGCGGGCTCCGTGGTCTACGAGGTGCGGCGGCAGTTCCGCGAGAAGCCCGGGATCATGGACTACACCGAGACGCCGGAGTACGGCAGGGTCGTCGACATCTGCACCAAGGACGCCCTGCGCGAGCTCGCCACGCCCGGTCTGCTCGCCGTGATGGCGCCGATCTTCATCGGGTTCACGCTCGGCGTCGGCGCGCTCGGCGCGTACCTGGCGGGCGCGATCGGCGCGGGCACGCTGATGGCGGTCTTCCTCGCCAACTCCGGTGGCGCCTGGGACAACGCCAAGAAGCTCGTCGAGGACGGCCATCACGGCGGCAAGGGCAGCGAGGCGCACTCGGCCACCGTGATCGGCGACACCGTCGGCGACCCCTTCAAGGACACCGCCGGCCCCGCGATCAACCCGCTGCTGAAGGTCATGAACCTGGTGGCGCTGCTCATCGCGCCCGCGGTGATCAAGTTCAGCTACGGCGACGACGCGAACGTCGGCGTGCGGATCACGGTCGCGGTCCTCGCGCTCCTCGTGATCGTCGGCGCGGTGTACGTCTCCAAGCGGCGCGGCATCGCCGTGGGTGACGAAGACAACGCCGAGCGGTCGTCCAAGTCGGCCGACCCGGCGGTGGTTTCCTAGCAACCGTCAGGTCTCCCAGCTCAAGAGGCGGGCGGACGGCGCGTGTTGACGCGCCGTCCGCCCGTTTCGTCGTGCCGGTGCACGGCTGGTGAGGCTTCTCTCTTCCAGTGTGAATGGATTTATCGGTCCATATAACGGACATTCGTTCTGGGGTTGGCGCCCGGTTGGCGTGTATGTTCCGGGGCCGAGAGTCATGGAAGGGGCCGAACCGGTGAACAAGAAGCTCGGGGCCGCACTGTCCGGCGGTGCGGTACTGGTACTGGCGCTGTCCGGATGCAGCAGCAGCGACGACGGCAACAAGGAACTCGACGCCTGGGCCAAGCAGGTCTGCGACGCGCTGCCCGCACAGGACGCCAAGGTCGACGCGGCGAACGAGGCGATCAAGAAGGCCGCGACCGACGACAACGCCCCGGCGAACGTCCAGAAGACCGACTCCAAGGCCTTCCAGGACATGTCCGACGCCTACAAGGCGCTCGGGCAGACGGTTCAGCAGGCGGGCCCGCCGCCCGGCGTCGACGGCGGTCAGAAGAAGCAGCAGGACGCCGTGACCGCCCTCAACGGCCTGGCCACCTCCTACGCCGACCTCAAGAAGCAGGTCGACGGCCTCGACACCAAGGACCAGGCGAAGTTCGCCGACGGCCTTCAGGACATCGCCACCCGGCTCGGCAAGCTCAGCCAGAGCGGGAACGCCGCGCTGAAGAACCTCGAGCAGGGCGACGTCAAGAGCGCCATGGCCCAGCAGCCGAGCTGTCAGAAGGTGGCGTCCTCCTCGTCCCGCGCCACGACCAGCTGACGCGCCCCCTCGCCGTGGCGAGGGCGGCCTGACGACGTGGTGCGGGTCGCGTGGGCCGCACCGCCGTGCGGGCGGCGGCCGGGACACAATGGGGGAGTGAGTGAAGCCACCCTGCCCCCGCTGCCCTCCGCCGACCGCCCCGACGTCGCCGCCCGGCTGCGTGAGGCCCTGCTCGCTGCCTCTTTCACCGCCGACGGGCTGCTCGAGCTGCTCGGCGCCCCCGCGTACGCGGCGCTGGCCCGCAGCGAGACGGTGCCCGCGCTGCGCGCGACCCGCGGCGACACGCCCCTGGAAACGCTCGTACGCCTGTTCCTGCTCCAGCAGCCCGTGCCCCACGCGCGCGTGGAGGACGTCCTGCCCGTCCACGCGTGCGTGGAGAGCGGCTGGCTGACGCGCGCCGGCGGGTCCGGCGGCGATGTCGCCGCGACCGTGGACGTACGGCCCTACGGCGGGTCCGACGGCGAGGACTGGTTCATCGTGTCCGACCTCGGGTGCGCGGTCGGCGGGGCCGGCGGCATCGGCAACCGCGACGAGGGCGTCGTCCTCGGCGTCGGTGGGGCGTCCACGACCCTCGCAGGGATCACCGTCCGCACGCCCGTCGCCTCGGCTCTCGACCTCGGCACCGGCTCCGGCATCCAGGCGCTGCACGCCGCCCAGCACGCGACGCGCGTGACGGCGACCGACCTCAACCCGCGCGCGCTGCACATCACCGCGCTCACCCTCGCCCTGTCCGGCGTGCCGGCGGCCGACCTGCGGGAGGGATCGCTGTTCGAACCGGTCCGGGACGACGAGAGGTTCGACCTCATCGTGTCCAACCCGCCCTTCGTCATCTCGCCGGGCGCGCGGCTGACGTACCGCGACGGCGGGATGGGTGGGGACGATCTGTGCCGCTCGCTCGTTCAGCAGGCGGGGGAACGGCTGAACGTGGGCGGGTTCGCGCAGTTCCTCGCCAACTGGCAGCACGAGGAAGGGGAGGACTGGCAGGACCGGATCAGGTCGTGGGTGCCGCGCGGCTGCGACGCCTGGATCGTGCAGCGCGAGGTGCAGGACGTCACGCAGTACGCCGAGCTGTGGCTCAGGGACGCCGGTGACCACCGGGGCGACCCGCAGGAGTACCAGGCGCGCTACGACGCCTGGCTGGACGAGTTCGAGGCGCGCAAGGTGAAGGCCGTCGGCTTCGGCTGGATCACCCTGCGCAGGACGGCGTCCGCCGAGCCCGTCATCACCGTGGAGGAGTGGCCGCACCCGGTCGAGCAGCCCCTCGGCGACACCGTCCGGGCCCACTTCGACCGTGTCGACTACCTGCGCGGGCACGACGACGCCGCGCTGCTCGCCGGGCACTTCAAGCTGGCTCCGGAGATCATGCAGGAGCAGGTCGGCCTGCCCGGCGCCGAGGATCCGGAGCACGTCGTGCTGCGGCAGAACCGGGGCATGCGCCGGGCCACCAAGGTGGACACCGTCGGCGCGGGCTTCGCCGGAGTGTGCGACGGCTCGCTCAGCGCGGGCCGCATCCTGGACGCGATCGCCCAGCTCGTCGGCGAGGACCCGGTGCTGCTGCGCGACCGCACCCCCGCGCAGATCAGGCTGCTGGTGGAACAAGGATTCCTGGAGCCCGCCTGAGCCTCCGCCTCGCGCGTGAACGCGGGACGCGACGTGGCGAGAGGTCGCCCACGCGAGCGGTGATCGGATTCGTTCAGGCGGCCGCCCGAAATCGGCTGCGGAAGAGCGCCGAACAGCCGATCAAGGGCGGCGACGACAATTTCGAGTCGGTTCCGACACACGGCGGAGCCCTCGATCGCGGAGATCGCGCGCCCGTCCCGCGCCCCGGGCGGCCCCTCGCCCCCGCCCGTCGGTCCGGTGTTCACCTCGGGTTCGCTCCGGCGCCGCCCGCGCGTGACAGCCTCCCGGCACGGGGCCACGCGCGGGCGGAAGAAGAGGGGGCGCGGAAGATGACGGAGAGCGGACCGGCGATCTTCACAGGGGCGGTGTTCGCCCTGTTCGGAGGCTGTCTGCTGGCCTGGACGGCGGTCCGTCTGCGGCAGCGGCAGCCCGTGGCGCAGGATGTGAACCCCGTCGCATCGGCCGCCCTCGCCATGCTGGTCGCGGTGATCGCGCTGACCGCCGGGGCATGGTGCTTCAGTCGTCTTTGACGCACCATGGAAGTTCTTGCGGGAGCCGGTGCGGGCATCGCGCGGGGGCGGCTCCACGGACAATTGAGAGGTCGGCCTCCGGTCCGGCGGAAAAGTGCCGGTCGGCACTCCGGGCGGCAGGAATGGCGGTAGTCGGGTTACCGTTCGAGTGGCCGTTGCGGGCTTTTCCCGTTTGACACGGGGGCGGGATGTACCGTCACACTCCGCAGCGTCACCAGCGAAGCGAGCCGAAGAGACGCGGCGGTGTCCGGACGGCGAACGCGGAGAGGGCCCCGAGGGCCGCTCGCGCTCGCCGACTCGACGCCGGCTGTAGCGTCCGGAGGCGAGCGAGCCACGAAAGGGTGGCCCCGACCCCGGGAGCAAGGCCTGGGGAGGCCCAGCGTCGACCGGAGAGAAGAGCCAAGTTGTCCCCGACCAGCGAGACCGCGAAGGGCGGCCGCCGACTCGTCATCGTCGAGTCGCCTGCCAAGGCGAAGACGATCAAGGGCTATCTCGGCCCTGGATACGTTGTCGAGGCGAGCGTCGGGCACATCCGCGACCTCCCCAACGGCGCCGCGGAGGTGCCGGAGAAGTACACCGGCGAGGTCCGCCGCCTCGGTGTGGACGTCGAACACGACTTCCAGCCGATCTATGTGATCAACGCCGACAAGAGAGCACAGGTCAAGAAGCTCAAGGACCTGCTGAAGGAATCCGACGAGCTCTTCCTCGCCACCGATGAGGACCGCGAGGGCGAGGCCATCGCCTGGCACCTGCAAGAGGTCCTCAAGCCGACGATCCCCGTCAAGCGGATGGTCTTCCACGAGATCACCAAGGACGCGATCCGCGAGGCCGTCGCCAACCCCCGCGACCTCAACCAGAAGCTCGTCGACGCCCAGGAGACCCGCCGTATCCTCGACCGCCTCTACGGCTACGAGGTCTCGCCGGTCCTGTGGAAGAAGGTCATGCCGCGGTTGTCGGCCGGCCGGGTCCAGTCGGTCGCCACACGACTCGTCGTCGAGCGGGAACGCGATCGCATCGCCTTCCGTTCCGCTGAGTACTGGGACCTGACGGGCACCTTCGCGACCGGCCGCGCGGGAGATTCTTCGGACCCGTCGTCGCTGGTCGCGCGCCTGCAGACCGTCGACGGCAGGCGGGTCGCGCAGGGCCGCGACTTCGACTCCCTGGGACAGCTCAAGAGCGCCAACACCCTCCACCTCGACGAGGCGAACGCCCGCGCCCTCGCCGCCGCCCTGGAGAACACCCGCTTCTCCGTACGGTCCGTCGAGTCCAAGCCCTACCGCCGCTCGCCGTACGCCCCCTTCCGCACGACGACGCTGCAGCAGGAGGCGAGCCGCAAGCTCGGCTTCGGCGCGAAGGCCACCATGCAGGTCGCGCAGAAGCTGTACGAGAACGGCTACATCACGTACATGCGTACGGACTCCACGACGCTGAGCGACACCGCCGTGGCGGCTGCCCGCGCCCAGGTCACGCAGCTGTACGGCGCCGACTACCTGCCGGCGCAGCCCCGGACGTACGCCGGCAAGGTCAAGAACGCGCAGGAGGCGCACGAGGCGATCCGCCCGTCGGGCGACCGTTTCCGCACCCCCGCCGAGACGGGTCTGACCGGCGACCAGTTCAAGCTCTACGAGCTGATCTGGAAGCGGACCGTCGCCTCCCAGATGAAGGACGCCACCGGCAACAGCGTCACCGTGAAGATCGGCGGCACGGCGGCCGACGGCCGGGACGTCGAGTTCAGCGCCTCCGGCAAGACGATCACCTTCCACGGCTTCCTGAAGGCGTACGTCGAGGGCGCCGACGACCCGAACGCCGAGCTGGACGACCGCGAGCGCCGGCTGCCCCAGGTCGGCGAGGGCGACGCCCTCAGCGCCGAGGAGATCACGGTCGACGGGCACGCCACCAAGCCCCCGGCCCGCTACACCGAGGCCAGCCTGGTCAAGGAGCTCGAAGAGCGCGAGATCGGCCGCCCGTCCACGTACGCGTCGATCATCGGCACGATCCTCGACCGCGGATACGTGTTCAAGAAGGGCACGGCCCTCGTGCCGTCCTTCCTGTCCTTCGCCGTGGTCAACCTCCTGGAGAAGCACTTCGGGCGGCTCGTCGACTACGACTTCACCGCCAAGATGGAGGACGACCTCGACCGCATCGCGCGCGGTGAGGCGCGTGCCGTGCCGTGGCTGAAGCGGTTCTACTTCGGCGAGGGCACCGTCGAGGGCGTGGCTGCCGACGCCGGCAACGGCGACGGGGACCACCTCGGCGGCCTCAAGGAACTGGTGACCGACCTGGGCGCGATCGACGCGCGCGAGGTGTCGTCGTTCCCTGTGGGCAACGACATCGTGCTGCGGGTCGGCCGCTACGGCCCCTACATCGAGCGCGGCGAACGCGACTCGGAGAACCACCAGCGGGCGGACGTCCCCGAGGATCTGGCGCCCGACGAACTGTCCGTCGAGCTGGCGGAGGAACTGCTCGCCAAGCCGAGCGGCGACTTCGAGCTGGGCGCCGACCCGCAGACCGGCCACCAGATCATCGCCAAGGACGGCCGCTACGGCCCGTACGTCACCGAGGTGCTCCCCGAGGGCACCCCGAAGACCGGCAAGAACGCCGTCAAGCCGCGCACGGCCTCCCTGTTCAAGACGATGTCGCTGGACACGGTCACCCTGGAGGACGCGCTCAAGCTGATGTCGCTGCCGCGTGTCGTCGGCGCCGACGCCGAGGGCCAGGAGATCACCGCGCAGAACGGCCGCTACGGCCCCTACCTGAAGAAGGGGACGGACTCGCGTTCGCTGCAGTCCGAGGATCAGCTCTTCACGATCACCCTCGAAGAGGCGCTGGAGATCTACTCCCAGCCCAAGCAGCGGGGGCGGGCAGCCGCCAAGCCGCCGCTGAAGGAGCTCGGCGAGGACCCGGTGAGCGCGAAGCCGGTCGTCGTCAAGGACGGTCGCTTCGGGCCGTACGTCACCGACGGGGAGACCAACGCGACCCTGCGCTCCGGCGACAGCGTCGAGACGATCACCCCTGAGCGCGGCTTCGAGCTGCTCGCCGAGAAGCGTGCCAAGGGGCCCGCGAAGAAGACGGCGAAGAAGGCCCCGGCCAAGAAGACGACCGCCAAGAAGGCCGCCCCGGCCAAGAAGACGGCCGCCAAGAAGACCGCGGCCAAGACCACCACCGCGAAGAAGACGACGGCGAAGAAGACCGCGACGGCCGCCAAGAAGACGACGGCGGCCAAGGCGGCCTCGGAGGACTGATCCGCCCTTCCCCGAAGCGCCCTGAGGCACACACGGCTTCACAGGAAGCACACCTCGGCATCACATTGGTGTCGGGGTGTGCGCACGTGTGGACGGCTCCACCGGCCTGTCAGTCGCTCCCGATAGGCTGAACGCATGACGCGAGCCGAGCAGCCAACGGCCCACCACCCGGCGCAGGACGAAGCCCTGGTGGCGGATTCCCGCGAGCGCGCCGTCCGCGCTCTGTTGCGCCAGCCTCAGCTGAAGCGCTTGTGGAGCGCGCAGTTGGTGAGCGGCGTCGGTGACGCCCTCGCCCTCCTGGTCCTCGTCCTCCTCGCCCTCCAGGCGGCCGTCGCCGAGGGCTCCTTCGGCGGCGGCTACCGGGGTGTGGCGTTCGCGGTGGCGACGGTCTTCGGGGTGCGCATCCTGGCCACCCTCCTCTTCGGCGCGGTCCTCTTGGGCCCGCTGACCTCCCTGACCTCACCGGACGGCCCGCTCGACCGCCGCTGGACCATGGTCGGCGCGGACGGCCTGCGCGCCGTCCTGCTCCTGGTGGCGCCCCTGTGGATCGACTGGGTGCCGGACGACGCCCTGGCACTGCTGCTCGTCACCGTGTTCCTGACCGGCGTCGCCGAGCGGTTCTGGACGGTCGCCCGGGAGAGCGCCGCCCCCGCGCTGCTGCCCGCCCCGCCCTTGGAGGGCGCGGCGGTCCGGCCGTTGCCTGATCACATGGACGCGCTGCGCCGGCTGTCGCTGCGGACCAGCTTCGTGGCGGTGCCGCTCGGCGCGATCGCCTTGCTCTTGGCGTCCCTGGTCAACAATCTGCTGGGCGCCGGGATCGACTGGTTCGACCAGCACCAGGCGGCCCTCGCCTCGTATGTCGCGGGCGGTCTGTTCGCGGGCTCCCTGTCCGTGGTGGTCTTCCTGGAGCTGCCCGGCACGCGCACGCCCCGCGCGCGGTCGCCCCTCGAAGGGCTGCGCCGTCCGCGGACGGCCACCGGTGTCGACGCGGGCCGCACCGGCGCCATCCCGCTGCTGATCCTCGCCTGCGCGGCCGTGGCCGGGGCGATCGCGGCCGCCGTCGCCGTGGCGGTCCTGCACGCCAAGGACCTGGGCGGCGGCCCGGTGCTCTACGGCCTGTTCGTCCTCGCGCTGACCGGCGGGGTCGCCCTCGGCGTCCGTACGGCCCCGAAGGTGCTGGTGTCGCTGTCGCGGCGCCGGCTGCTCGCCCTGGCGATCGCCTTCACCGGCGTGGCGCTGCTCGCTGCCGGGCTGGTCCCGGACGTCACCAGCGTGCTGCTGATCGACGTCCTGGCCGGCGTCTGCGCGGGCGTCGCCGCCAACACCGGGCACGCGCTTCTCGACCAGGAGACCGAGGAGCACCGGCGCACGCGCACCACGGAACACCTGCACGCCGTCGTGCGGGTCGTCATCGCGCTGGGCACGCTGATCGCTCCCGTGGTGGCCGCGCTGATCGGGCCGCACCGCCTGGAGAACGGCAGGTTCGTCTTCGCGCACGGCGGGGCCGCGTTCACGCTGATGCTGGTGGGCGCGCTGCTGCTGCCGGTGGCCGCGCTCGTCCTGGCCAAGGTCGACGACCGCTCCGGTGTCCCCCTGCGGCACGACCTGCGAGACGCGCTGCTCGGCGGCGACGACCCGGTGCAGGCGCCGGCCGCGAACGGCTTCTTCATCGCCCTGGAGGGCGGCGACGGCGCGGGCAAGTCCACGCAGGCCGAGGCGCTCGCCGAATGGATCAGGGGCAAGGGCCACGAGGTCGTCCTCACGCGCGAGCCGGGGGCCACGCCCGTCGGCAAGCGGCTGCGGTCGATCCTGCTGGACGTGTCGAGCGCCGGCCTGTCCCACCGCGCGGAGGCGCTGCTGTACGCGGCCGACCGCGCGGAGCACGTCGACACCGTCGTACGGCCCGCCCTGGAGCGCGGCGCGGTGGTGATCACCGACCGGTACATCGACTCGTCCGTCGCCTACCAGGGCGCCGGCCGCGACCTCTCCCCGACCGAGATCGCCCGGATCTCCCGGTGGGCGACCGACGGGCTGGTGCCGCATCTGACGGTGCTGCTGGACGTCTCGCCGGAGACCGCCCGCGAGCGTTTCACCGAGGCCCCGGACCGGCTGGAGTCGGAGCCCGCGGAGTTCCACACGCGTGTGCGCTCCGGTTTCCTCACGCTGGCCGCCGCCGACCCCGGCCGCTACCTCGTCGTCGACGCCGGTCAGGAACCGGACGCCGTCACCTCGGTCGTCCGGGCCCGGCTCGACCGGATGCTGCCGCTGTCCGAGGCCGAGATCAAGGCCCAGGAGGAGGCGCGGAAGAAGGCCGAGGAGGAGGCGCGCAGGAAGGCCGAGGAAGAGGCCGCCCGCAAGGCCGAGGAGGAGCGACTGGAGCGTGAGCGCCAGGAGCAGCTCGCCCGGCTGCGTGCCGAGGAGGAGGAGCGCAAGCGGCGCGAGCTGGAAGAAGCCCAGCGGCGCGAGGCCGAACGGCAGGCCGAGGAGGCCCGTCGGCGGGCCGAGGAGGCGGCCCGGCGCGCGGAGGAGGAGCGTGTGCGGCTCCTCGCCGAGGAGAAGGCGCGCGTCGAGGAGGAGGCCCGCCGCAAGGCGGAGGAGGAGCGGCGTCGCAGGGAGGCCGAGGAAGAGGCCCGGCTGCGCGCCGAGGCCGAGGCACTGCGCCTGGAGAAGCAGCGCAAGGCCGAGGACGCGCTGCTGCGGGCGGAGCAGGCCCGGCGGGCCGCCGAGCAGGCCGCCGCGGCGGCGCAGGCCGGCCCGAAGAAGCCGGCCGCGCCCACGACGCCCCCGGCGTCCGCCCCTCCCGCCACCTCCTCGTTCGGGGCCGGCGGGATCGGGCCGGAGGCGGCGACCGTGCCGACGCCGGTGGTCACGCCGACGAACGCGTCGGGCGGGCCGGTGGACGAGACGGCGGTGCTGCCTCGGGTGCGGATGGACAAGGAGCCGGAGCCGGGTGCCGGTCCGGCTTCCGCCGGGAAGCCGTCCGGGGCGTCTTCGGGAAGGTCGGCGACGTCCGACGCCGAGGTGACGACCGAGCTGCCACAGCCGCCCAGGGCCGCGGCCGCGTCCGACGAGACGGCCAAGCTGCCTCCGGTGCGGGACGACGACGCCGCCGAGACGGCCGTGCTCCCGCCCGTGCGCGGGGAGGGCCCCGCGGACCGGGTGCCGCCGGGGTACTTCCGCGACGAGCGCCCGGGCGCCGGGCCGGACGGTTCCGAGGACCACACGCGCGAGCTGCCGCAGCTCGACGAACAGGGCGCCCCGCGCCGGCGCCAGCGGTCCGACTGGGCCGAGGAGACCCCGCTGGACGACCTGCCGTCGCTGGCGGACGAGCTGCTGGGCCCGCACCAGGACGACGACTCCGGCGACGACCGGCGCGGAGACGGCGCCGGCGGCCGGGACGGCGGTCGCGGGCGCGGCCGTCGACGGTGAGGCTTCGCCGGTAGCGGGCCGGGGCGGGGAAGGTGACGGGAGGCGGGCTGGAGCCGAGTTCCGGCGGCCGGGTGGCTCTGCCTGGCCCAGGTCGGCCCCGCTCGTGCCGCGTCGGCAGTAGCCCGGTCGTCAGGAGCGCCCCGTCGTCAGGAGCGCCTCGTCGGCAGCGGCAGCCCGATATCAGTGGCACCCCGATGTCAGTGGCTCCCCGCACAATGGAAGCCGCGACGTGGGACGTGGTCCGCGACGCGTGACGCAGCCCGCGGCGCACCGGCGAAGCGGGCCTGGACGAAAGGGCGGCTGGAGCCATGGCCGTGTGGGACGACCTCGTCGGGCAGGAGAAGGTGAGCGAGCAGCTCGCCGCCGCCGCCCGGGACGCCGACGCGTTCGTCACCGCGGCCGCCACCGGCGCGCCGCCGCCCGAGGCGTCCAAGATGACGCACGCCTGGCTGTTCACCGGACCGCCCGGAGCGGGCCGGACACAGACGGCCCACGCCTTCGCGGCAGCGCTGCAGTGCGTGAGTCCCGACCGGGCGCTCGGCGGGGCGCCGGGGTGCGGCTTCTGCGACGGATGCCATACGGCGCTCATCGGCACACACGCGGACGTCACGACGGTCGCCGCCGTGGGCTCGCAGATCCTCGCCGAGGACATGCGCGACACGGTTCGCAAGTCCTTCACCTCGCCGGCGAACGGCCGGTGGCAGGTGATCCTCGTCGAGGACGCCGAGCGGCTCAACGAGAAGTCCGCCAACGCCGTTCTCAAGGCGGTCGAGGAACCCGCGCCCCGCACGGTGTGGCTGCTCTGCGCCCCCTCCCTGGAGGACGTGCTGCCCACCATCCGCTCCCGCTGCCGGCACCTGAACCTGCGCACGCCCTCGGTCGACGCGGTGGCCGACATGCTCGTACGGCGCGAGGGCATCGAGCCCGCCGTGGCCGCGTCGGCCGCCCGTGCCACACAGGGGCACGTGGACCGGGCCCGCCGCCTGGCCACCGACCCGGCCGCCCGTGAACGCCGCGCCGCCGTGCTCAAGCTGCCGTTGCGCGTCGAGGACGTCGGCGGCTGCCTCAGGGCCGCGCAGGAGCTCGTCGACGCGGCCACCGAGGACGCCAGACAACTCGCCGAGGAGCGGGACGCCAAGGAGACGGAGGAGTTGAAGGCGGCGCTGGGCGCGGTCCAGGGAGGCCGGATGCCGCGCGGCACGGCGGGGGTGATGAAGGACCTGGAGGACAAGCAGAAGCGCCGCAGAACGCGGACGCAGCGCGACAGCCTCGACCTCGCGCTGACCGACCTCACCGCCTTCTACCGTGACGTCCTCGCGCTTCAGCTCGGCTCGCGCATCGCCCTCGCCAACGCGGACGCCGAGGAGGCCCTCGAACGGCTCGCCCGCGGCAGCGCCCCCGAGTCCACGCTGCGGCGCATCGAGGCCATCGCCGCCTGCAGAGAGGCCCTCGACCGCAATGTGGCTCCGCTGCTGGCGGTGGAGGCGATGACGATGGCGTTGAGAGCGGGCTGAGACGCGCCACCGTGGGGCGGCTGCGGGAGACCGGTGGCCGACGACAGGGCGCGCCGGTTGACGCCGTCACTCGTCCGTGGCGCTTCAGGCACGGAGTGACGTCACTCGATCGCACACGGTTACTCTCGCTGGATGCACACCAGGCGTTCCCGCTCTCCCCGCAGGTCCCGTATCGGCGTCACGCTCGTCTCCCTCGCAGCCCTGCTCGTCCCCGCCTGCTCGTCAGGAGGGGCGGCGGGTTCGGCGAGCCCGGTCGTGGCGCAGGCGGCACTGGCCGCGCTGCCGCAGGCCACGCCGCCGGCGCTCGCTCCGTACTACGGGCAGAGGCCGGCCTGGCGGGACTGCGGCGTCACCGGCTTCCAGTGCGCCACCCTGAAAGCGCCGCTCGACTACGCCCACCCCGGTGAGGGCGACATCCGTCTCGCCGTCGCCCGCAAGAAGGCGACGGGGCCCGGGAAGCGGCTCGGTTCGCTGCTCGTGAACCCGGGCGGACCGGGCGGCTCGGCGGTCGGCTACCTCCAGCAGTACGCGGGGATCGCCTACCCGGCCGGGGTCCGCGCCCGCTACGACATGGTCGCCGTCGACCCGAGGGGCGTGGCCCGCAGCGAGCCGGTGCGCTGCCTCGACGGACGCGCCATGGACGCGTACACGCAGACGGACGTCACCCCCGACGACCAGCGGGAGACGGACCGGCTCGTCGGCGCCTACAAGAAGTTCGCCGAGGGGTGCGGCTCCCGCTCGGCCCGGCTGCTCAGGCACGTCTCCACCGTTGAGGCGGCCCGCGACATGGACGTCCTGCGCGCGGCCCTGGGGGACCGGAGGCTGACGTACGTGGGGGCGTCGTACGGCACGTTCCTCGGGGCGACGTACGCCGGGCTGTTCCCGGACCGGGTCGGGCGGCTCGTCCTGGACGGGGCGATGGACCCGTCGCTGCCCGCCCGCCGACTGAACCTGGATCAGACGGCGGGCTTCGAGACCGCGTTCCGCTCGTTCGCGAAGGACTGCGTGCGCCGGCCGCGCTGTCCGCTGGGCGCCCGCGCGGACGAGATCGGGCCGAACCTCAGGGCCTTCTTCAAGAAGCTCGACGCGCGGCCCATGCCCACGGGGGACGTGGACGGTCGCCGGCTCGGGGAGTCGCAGGCGACCATCGGCGTGATCGCCGCGATGTACGACGAGAGCACATGGGAACGGCTGCGGGACGCGCTGACCACGGCGATCGACGACAACGACGGCGCGGGTCTGCTCGCCCTCGCGGACAGCTACTACGAGCGGGACGGCGACGGCCGGTACGCCAACCTGATGGCCGCCAACGCGGCCGTGAACTGCCTGGACCTGCCGTCCGCCTTCGGCAGCCCCGACCAGGTGCGCACGGCGCTGCCCGCCTTCCGCAAGGCGTCCCCCGTCTTCGGCGAGGGCCTGGCCTGGGCCTCCCTGAACTGCGCGTACTGGCCGGTCGCGCCGACGGGCGAGCCGAGGCGCATCGAGGCGAAGGGCGCGGCCCCGATCGTGGTCGTCGGCACCACCCGCGACCCGGCGACCCCCTACCGCTGGGCCCGCGCGCTCGCGAGCCAGCTCTCCTCGGCCCGCCTCCTCACATACGACGGCGACGGCCACACGGCCTACGGGAGGGGCAGTGCCTGCGTCGACTCCACGATCAACGCATATCTGCTCCGCGGCACGGTCCCACCGAACGGAAAGCGCTGCTCATAACCCCTGCGCCCACCCCCTCCGGGGGTGGTGCGGACCACCCTCGGAAACTGTGTAGACTTACCGACGTTGCTGATCGCACCATGGTGCGGACGGCGCGCCGCCTTAGCTCAGATGGCCAGAGCAACGCACTCGTAATGCGTAGGTCTCGGGTTCGAATCCCGAAGGCGGCTCCATGATGAACCCCAGGTCAGGCATTTGACCTGGGGTTTCTTTGTGTCGGGTCGCCGGCGAAGGTCCCTCTCATCGTCGTCGGTCCGGGCTGGGCCGGTCGGCGTAGTCCTCGACCAGGTCGGCGATGAGCGCGAGCAGGGCGTCGACGCGGTGGCGGTCCTCGGGCTGGGTCCGCAGGGCTTGGTCCGCCGCTCGGAGCCGGTCCAGGGCGGCCGGAACCCTGTCCCGCACCTCGTCCAGTAGCGGCGTGGTGATCAGGTCCAGGCATTCGGTGAGCAGGAGGCGGGTGGCTGGGGCGGGGGGAGCCGGGTCGGGGGCGGCGAACCCGGTGGTCAGGTACTGCGCGGGGTCGGTGAGGCTCCAGCCGACGACGGTGCCGTGCTGGACGAGGAGGGCCACGTCGGGGGCGATACCGATGCGGGCCTCCAGCGGCTCGTCGAGGACGTCGAGGTCGCGCAGGCAGGTGAGCACGGTGTCTCCGGGGGCGCGGCAGAGCTCCGTGGTCACCTCCAGGCGGAAGTCCCGGGCCTCGTCCGCGCGTAGGCCCCCGGGGCGGACGGGGGGTGCGGCGGGAAGGCGGGCGGAGTCCTCGGCGTCGGCGGTCTCGTGGGGCAACCGGAGCCCGGCACCGACCAGTTCCCGGCCGGCCTGGTCGAACCGGAGTTCGTCGGGAGCGTCCCACAGCCACTCCCGGCTGCCGAAAGTCTCCACGAGGAACCGCTGCCATTCCGTCACATCCGCGTACTCCGCGATGCGTACGCACTGGCCCGGGAAGTCGAAGCGCGGGGTGCTGCGCAGCGGATCGTCCGTCACCGTAGCGGTCCAGCCCTCGTCGAGGGTGAGTCTCATGGTGAACGCCACCTCAATCCCTGCTTTCAGGGCCCGGAGAGCCCGTGTCGAACTCGCTCACCAGTTCCCGTAGTCCTGGACCATGATGGCGATGAGGTCGAGCAGGGCGTCGGCCCGGTGCGGGTCCTCTTGCTGGTTGCGCAGGGCTTCGTCGGCGGCCCGAAGGCGGGCCAGGGCGGCCGGTACGCCGTCCACCAGGTCGTCGACCAGCGGCGTGGTGATCAGGTCGAGGCATTCGGTGAGCAGGCGACGGGTGGCGGGGGAGGGCGGGTTGGGATCGGGGGCGGCGAACCCTCTGGTCAAGTAGCGGACCGGGTCGGTGAGGCTCCAGCCGACGACGGTCTCCTGCTGGATGAGGAGCGCCACGTCGGGGGCGATGCCGATGCGGGCCTCCAGCGGCTCGTCCAGGACGTCGAGATCGCGCAAGCAGGTCAACGCGGCCTCGCCGGGAGCGCGGCACAGCACCGCGCACATCTCATGCCGGAAGTCCTTGACCTCGTCCGCGCGAAGGCCCCCCGGTCGGACGGGAGGCAAGACGGGAACGCGAACGGACGTCTCGTGTCGCGCGGAGACGTACGGCATCTGGAGTTCGGCTCCGACCAGCTTCCGGCTGTCCGGGTCGAACCGCAGGGTGTCAGGGGCGTCCCACAGCCACTCCTGGCTGCCGAAGGTGGCCACAAGAAATCGCTCACGCTCCCTCACGTTCGCGTAGTGCGCGACGTGCACGGAATTGCCCGCGAAGCGGGGGGCGATGGACAGCGGACCGTCCGTCACCGTTGCGCCCCAGTCGCCGTCGAACGACAGTTTCATGGTCATTCCTGCCTCATCTGATCTGCATGCTGAGGCCGGTTCGGGAGTTCCTACGCCGTGATGGCCTGGCCCTGGGTGCGGCAGAGTGAGGGTTCACGGTTTCGGCCCGGTCGGCCGGTCGGCGTAGTCCTCGACCAGGTCGGCGATGAGCGCGAGCAGGGCGTCGGCTCGGTGGCGGTCCTCGGGCTGGGTCCGCAGGGCTTGTTCCAGTGCCCGGAGTCGGTCCAGGGCGGCCGGGGCCCGGTCCCTCACCTCGTCGAGCAGCTCTGTGGCGACCAGGTCCAGGCATTCGGTGAGCAGGAGGCGGGTGGCCGGGGCGGGGGGAGCCGGGTCGGGGGCGGCGAACCCGGTGGTCAGGTACTGCGCGGGGTCGGTGAGGCTCCAGCCGACGACGGTGCCGTGCTGGACGAGGAGGGCCACGTCGGGGGCGATGCCGATGCGGGCCTCCAGCGGCTCGTCGAGGACGTCGAGGTCGCGCAGGCAGGTGAGCGCGGTGTCTCCGGGGGCGCGGCAGAGCTCAGTGGTCACCTCCAGGCGGAAGTCCCGGGCCTCGTCCGCGCGAAGACCGCCCGGGCGGACGAGAGGGGTGACGGGAACGCGGGCGGAGTCCTCGGCATCGGCTGCCTCACCCGCGATCTGGAACTCGGCACCGACCAGTTCCCGGCCCGAACGATCGAACCGGAGCTCGTCAGGCGTGTCCCACAGCCACGGCTGACTGCCGAAGGTGTCCAGCAGGAACCGCCCGCGTTCCTCGACGTTCGCGTACGTCGCGACGCGCACACGGAAGTCCCGGAAATCGAAACGCGGGGTGATGTGCAGCGGATCGCCCGTCACCGTTGCGGTCCAGTTGTCGTCGACGGTGATTCTCATGGTGAATGCCACCTCATCTGACCTGCACTCCAGGAGCCATGTAGCCGTTCTTGGCTGGAATCCTGCCCTCCACCACGTCCGCGTGTGTGATCGGGCTGCCGGGATCGGAGGGCAAGCCACCCAGCGCCTCGGCCCCGGAAGGACCCTTGATTCCGGACGAACCGTATGCCGTGATGACGTTGCCCGCCCCCTGACGGTCGGCCCGGACCACCACGATGTCGTCACCCTGACGGAAGATCAGGTTTCCGCTGGCCGCTGTCGAGTGGTACACCGCGTCGGGCTTCTTGAGGATCTCCGTGACCATTTCCTCAGTGAAGCCATGGTCATGTGCGTGGTAGTTGCCGGCCTTCTTGATCTTGCCTTCCTGCGCCCTCTCGATGACCTGGTCCATGGCCTTGAGGGCGTCCTCCCTGGCCTTCTGCGCCTTCTCCTCTTTCGTGTACTTGGGCATGAGGCCCAGCGGGTCGCACCCGCTGTGCGGGTTGTCCACGTACGCGACGGGGTTCGGGGCGGGAGCGAGGCCGAGGGGGTCGGGGGAGGTGTAGCGGCCGGTCTCGGGGTCGTAGTGGCGGAAGTGGTTGTAGTGGAGGCCGGTTTCGGGGTCGTAGTACTGGCCGGGGAAGCGGAGGGGCGTGTAGGCGCTGCTGTGCCGGGACCAGGCCGTGGTGCCCCAGAGAGTGGTCCGGGTGCGCCAGGCGATGTCGCCCGTCTCGTCGATGAGCTCGGTCGGTGTGCCGACGAGGTCGGTGGCGATGGCGAAGAAACGCCGGTCGATCTCCTCTTGGCGCGCGTCGGCGGTGAGGATGCGCTCGGTCTGGGCCAGCGGGACGACGTCCCGGTGGTCCCAGGTGAGGGCGATCGTGTTCGGGGCGTCCGGCCGGTGGCTCGTCTGCTCGCACAGGGTCAGGCCGTCCCAGGTGAAGCGGACTTCCTCCACCACGCTCTCGCCGTCGGCCGCCAGGCGCTGTTTCGCCGTGCGGCGGCCCAGGGGGTCGTAGCGGTACTTCCACCGCGTCCCGTCGGGCGTGGTCACGGAGGTGAGGCGGTTCTCCGTGTCCCACGTGTAGCGCCAGGTGTCGGGCTTGCGGGAGAGCCGGGTCTTCTGCCGCAGGACGACCCGGCCGAGGGCGTCGTGTTCGAAGCGGACGTCTCCGGCGCGGGTGATGCTGGTGCCGGTGTAGGCGCGCGGTCCGGTGGCCTCGCTGCCGGGGTGGTGGGACGGCCAGGAGGCCGAGGCCTGGTTTCCGGCGTCGTCGTAGGCGTACCGCTCCGTCCAGTCCTGGGCGTGGACGGCGGTGACGCGGCCCGCCCGGTCGAGGTCGAAGGTGCGGGTGCCCGAGAGCAGGTCGGTGAGGGAGAGCAGGTGACCGTCGGCGCGGTAGGTGTAGGCGCGGCTGTTGACGGCGCGGGCTCCGGCGGTGATGTGCTGTCCGGTGAGCCGTCCTGCCTCGTCCCAGGCGGAGGCAACGGTGATCGCGTCCCCGTAGGCGCGGGTGATCTCGCGGCCGGCGGCGTCGTGCGTGAAGTCGATCCGGCGACCGCCGGTGGTCAGGCGCTGGGGCTGACCGTCGACTCCGTAGGCGTAGGAGGTGACGTGACCGGTGGGCGTGGTGCGCTTCGTGCGGCGGCCCAGGGCGTCGTAGGAGTAGGTGACGGGACGGCCGTCCACCAGCTCGGTCTTGACCTTCCCTCGCCGGTCGTACTGGTAGCGGAGTTCGCTGTCCGGTCCGGCTGCCTCCAGCAGGCGTCCGGCCCTGTCGTAGCCGTAGGTCGTCACGTGGCCGTCGACGTCCTTGCGGATCACCTGTCCGAGCTGGTCGCGTTCGAAGGAGATGGTTTTGCCGAGCGCGTCGGTGCGGGAGGCGAGCCGGCCCGCGGCGTCCATGCGGTAGGTGAGGGTGCGGCCGTCGAAGTCGGTCTCGGAGACGACGTCGCCGGCGGCGTCGTACGCGTAGCTCCAGGTCAGCCCTTGCGGGTTGGTGACCCGGGTGAGGCGCAGTTCCGCGTCGTGCCGGAATTCGTAGCGGGCGCCGTCGGGCCCCGTGCGGGCGACCGGCAGGTCGAAGTGGGTGTACTCGAAGCGGGAGACGCCACCGGAAGCGTCGGTGTGCGTGAGGCGGTTGCCCTCGCCGTCGTAGGTCCATGACTCCGTGACGCCGTCGGGGCCGGTGCGCCGGGAGAGCTGTCCGTCGGCGTGCCACTCGAAGCGGGTGACACCGCCCACCGGATCGGTGACGCGGACCGGCCTGCCGAGGGCGTCGCGCTCCGTGCGAGTGACGGCGCCGCCAGGGTCGGTCACCTCCACGGGCAGCCCCGCCGCGTCGCACACCGCGCGCGTGGTGGCTCCGAGGGCGTCGGTGACCGAGGTGAGCCGGCCGGCTCGGTCGTAGGTGCAGCGGGTGGTGGAGCCGGCCTGGTCGGTGATCGCCGTGCGGTTGCCGCGCTCGTCGTACTCATGGACAGTGCGGGTGCCGTCCGGGCCGACGACCTCCACCGGCAGGCCGAACGGGCCGCGCACAGTGCGCAGTTCACTCCCGTCGGGGCGGGTGGCGGAGACGACCCGGCCGTCCTCGTCGTAGGAGAAGGCGGTGGTGAGCCCTAGCGGGTCGGTGCGGGTGCGGAGATCGCCGCGCAGGTCGTAGGTGAAGCGGGTGGTGTGGCCGAGGGGGTCGGTGGTGGCCAGGAGACGGCAGCCGGGGCCGAACACGTGGCGGGTCGCGTGCCCGTCGGAGGTGGTGACCGTGGTGGTGCGGTGGCCCGTGTCGGGGTCGGGCTCGGTGTACGCCAGGGTGATCTGGACGTGGCCGGCCTCGCCGCCTTCGGCGACGACGCGGTCGTGGTCGTCGTAGACGTAGTCGTAGCGGCTGCCGTTGGAGTCGATCCAGGCGATGACGCGGCGGCGGTCGTCGTGGACGAAGGTGGTGGTGGCGCCCGACGGCTTGGTGACCGTGGTGAGGTTGCCGTCCTGGTAGCCGTAACTCATCAGGGGCAGGTCGGCGCCGTCGTCGCCCGCGCCGGCCAGGGACAGGGCGGTGACCAGGCCGTCGGTGACGGACAGCTTCACCCGGTGGCCCGCCGAGTGGACGAGGGCCAGCGGCAGGCCGTCCTCGCCGCGGTCGACGGTGATCGAGTGGCCGTTGCGTTCGGTGACGCCCGACAGCCAGGCGACGCCGTCGCCCCCCGGTTCGCTGCCGGACGGGGCGGTGAAGTGGAAGATCAGGCCGCCGTCGAGGTCGGTGACCGTGTAGTCGCCGTCGGCGTCACGGGCCAGCAGGGTGCGGGCCCGGCCCGATGCCGGCCTGGTGGGCGCGCCGGGAACCGGGTGCGGGTACGGGATCAGGAGGCCGTCGGCGGTGACGTGGACGACGCCGACGGCGTCGATCTGCAGACGCTCATCGACGGTCGACGTCCAGGCCGGACCGAGGAAGCGGCCGACCGTGCAACCCGACTCGGTGCGGCGGGTGAAGACCAAGGGCAGGATGCCGGGGATCGCCAGATCGGTCTGGGGCAGGAACATCCGGCCCGAAGCGAGGTCGACGGGGTCGGTGCCGTCGGCGGGGCGTTCGACGTCAGGCCGGTTGTGGGTGCCCTCGGGGGCGTCGTCGAGCAGTCGGCGTGCCTTCGCGAGGTCGGACGCCTCCTCTGCGATGCGGATGCCCTTCACCGCGGCGCCGCCTCCGCCGGTGGCGGCCGTCAGCGCGAGGTCGGGGATCAGCCGGCCGAAGCCCTCGGCCGGGTCCTTCATGAAGTCGCTGACCATCTGCTTGCCCGTGCCGACGGGGTCGTTGGCGGCCACCACCAGACCCGCGGCCAGACTGTTGAGGGACGTGGCGTACTCGGCCGGGTGGGTGATGTTGTACGGGTCCACCGGATTGACCGAGCGGACGAAGTTCAGGATGCCGGCCGTGCCCTTGACGATGCCGCCGCCGACATGGTCGCCCATGATCTGCAGCTCCTGCACGCCGTCGGCCAACTGCTCGGCGTAGGAGGGCTTCTTCGGGGCGAGGTCGCGAGCCGCGCTCACCGCGGAGCGCGCGGTCTCCGCCGCCGAGTTCCGCTGCTTGCGGGCCTCGGCGAGGATGTCCTGGGCCTCCTGCATCAACTGCTTGCCCGGGTCGTCGAACGTCGCCGCGGGCCTGGGCGGGAGCGAGGCCGGATCACGCTTGTCGGCGGGCTGCGCGTTGTAGCGGTCGACGGCGCCGTTGTAGTCGTCGACCTTCTTGCGATGGGCGTCGGCGGCCTCCTCGGACGCTTTGACGCCCTCCTTCCACTTGTCGATCGCCGTCTGCGCCTGCCCCTGCGCCCAGGTGACGGTGGAGGCGAACGCCTCCAGCGCGGCGGCGGCCTTCTCACAGGCGTCCGCCCCGGTGAACCACTTGGGCGGCTGGGTGCCCACGGCGGTCCGCAACGCCTCGGCCGTCTCGCCCTTGAGACGGGAGGAGTCCAGACCCTTGAGGCCTTCACCGGCGTTGTCGAAAGCCGTCCGGAAGGCACGGAGTTTCTCGGCGGTGGAACGGAGCTTGTCGGCGCTGCCGTAGATCAGTTTCGTCCTGTCCTCGGTCTGCCCGAGGTCCATCTCGTCGGTCTCGGCGCCCATCCGGTTGGCGACCGAACGGGACTTCTCACGCACCCAGTCCGCACCGGAATCCCATCCGACGTCCTCCAGCCGGTCGGCGGTCCAGTTCCCGGCGTCCTCGACCCGGTTGCCGGCCCACTCGACGCCGTCCTCGACCACCTCCTCGACCGAGTCGGGCGTGATGTCACTGATGAAGTCGCCGATACCCATGGTCAGTTCCCCCCTGACTCACCCTGCTGCGCCTGCCGGGCGCGCTCCTCGGGCGACGGACCGAAGGTGTCGTCCAGCGCCTGGTTCCACTCCTCGTCGGAGATGCCGAGCGCGTCGTTGAGCACCTCCGACCGCCGACCGCCCTCGCCCTCGGTGAGGACGGTGCGGCCGGTGTCCTTCCACGTCTGCTCCATCTCCTGACCGGCCCGGTCCCACGACTCGGCGCTCCAGTCCGGATCCAGGGCGTCCGGAGTGAACACGTCGCCCCAGTCCTGCCGGGTGATCTCCTCCTCGGTGGCGTGCGGATTGCCGCCCATCACGGAGTTGACGCCCACCTTCAGCGCGCCCGCGACGTACTGGTCGTTCTCCCACTGGGTGCCCGCCGCCAGGCCGAGGCGGTTCGCGAGCGCGCTGGCATCGCCGACCAAGGCACGCACGCCCCACTCCCAGCGCTCGCAGAAGTCCTCGAAGTCGACCGACAGGCCGTGATGTCCGGCCTCCATCCCGCTCATCGACAGTCCCGAGAAGCCCTTGCCCGTCACCGAGCCGGTGGCCCCGCCGAGTTCACCGAGCTCGTCGATGGTCGCGCCCACGCCCTGGGTGAACTTGGCGACCGACTCCCTGCCGAGCCGGATGTCCATTCCCTCATCGCCCATGACCTCGCCCCTTCCTCACATCGGCGTCGACGGCGACCGTGTCCGGGACGATGCCGACGACCGGCGGGAAGAACATCGACCCGTCCTCGCTGGCTATGTCGACGGCGAGACCGGCGGGTTCGCCCAGGGACGGCACGACCTCGTCGACGATGCGCGCGCCCAGCAGCGCCGCGTAGTCCATGGGCTGATCACCCGGCCCGTGCCGCAGCGCGAACCGGGCCAGCGCGGTTTCGTCGGTGAACCCACAGATCCACCGCACCCCGCCCGACCTTGACGACCACAGGCCACCGTCGGCCGTCGGCACCAGAAGAACCGACCGCCGCATCTCACCGACCAGCGCCCGTGGGTCGCCGACTCCCCTTCTCCGCTCGGCGATTCGCTCGGCGAGCGCCGTTCTGGCCTGCTTCACGGACCCTCCCTCGTCATAGGTCACCGATGGCACCGTAGATCAGGACACCCGGCAGGACCGGGTCGGTTCTCGTGAAGGTTCCGCTCGGGCCGGCCGGTTTCGGGAGGGGAGTCTCGAGCCCGGGCACGGCCCCCTGGATCGGCTTGCCGGGCCGCCGCGTTGGTCAAAGGTGACGCCGCCATGACGGGCGGGTCACGGGCGTCCGCACCGTGGAATTCGAGCGTGTGAGGTGTATCACATTCCGTTTGCTTGTGTGAATGATGTGAAGCACGTGCGTTCGAGGTGCGCGAGGGATGTACGCTTGCGTGTCGCGTTCATCTCAAGTCGCTTCTTGCGGACGCGGGATGACGGCACGTCAGATCTGCGGTCGGTGGCCGAAAGTCGGCGCTCGAATCGTTCACCGTTCGCTGAGAGATTGCTCGTCCTGTGAATGTTTGGTGCCCACCTCAGGTGAATTTTGTGTTGATCGTGTGTCGGAAGAGCTCGTTTCGGCCCTAGATTTCCCGGCGTAGACCGCGAACGTCGCACATATGGCCCATGCGGTGGGCTGCGCTCCGGCTGGGGGGTTCTGAGTTCGTGTCGGGTTTCTTCGACGATTTCTGGTCATGGATTGTCACGGCGACTGCCGAGACGTCATGGCGTGAGCTGATGCCGCTCGGCCTCGCCGGCGTGTTCGTCTGGGGTCTGTGGCTCTACCGGGCGGTGCTGTCCCGGTTCGCCAAGCCTGTGGTGAACGACTACCGGACCACGGTGTCCGTGGTCGTCCCGGCGTACCGCGAGGACGCGAGCATTCTGGTGGACTGCCTGGAGACCTGGCTGGCGCAGGACCCCACCGAGGTGATCATCGTCCCGGACGTGGAGGACAAGGAAGTCCTGGAGCGGCTGGCGCAGGTGCGGGACCCGCGGGTCCGTGTGCTGGCCTTCGAGCACCGCGGCAAGCGGTCGGCGCTCGGCGTCGGCATCCGCGCCGCGAAGAGCGAGCTCGTCGTGCTGGTCGACTCCGACACCCGCTGGGAGCCGGGGCTGCTCGCCGCCGTGCAGATGCCCTTCGTCGACCCCGAGGTCGGCGGCGTCGGCACCCAGCAGAACGTCTACCAGCGCCGGACCAGCGTCTGGCGGCGGATCGCCGACTGGCTGGTCAACCTGCGCTACTACGACTACGTCCCGGCCATGGGCCGTGCGGGCGCCGTGGCCTGCCTCTCCGGTCGTACGGCGGCCTACCGCCGGTCGGCGATCGCGCCGGTGCTGGAGAACCTGGAGAACGAGTTCTTCCTGGGCCGGCGCTGCGTCGCCGGCGACGACGGACGGCTCACCTGGCTGGTGCTGGCCTCCGGTTACAAGACCGTGCACCAGAGTTCCGCGCGGGCGCTGTCGATGTTCCCCTCCTCCTTCCGCGCCTTCGTCAAGCAGCGGGTGCGCTGGAGCCGCAACTCCTACCGGTGCTACCTGACCGCCCTCTACAAGGGCTGGCTCTGGCGGGTCCCCCTCGTCACCAAGATCACCGTGTTCCAGATCCTGCTGACGCCGGTCACCATGGGCATGGCGCTCGCGTATCTGCTGTTCAGCCGACTGGAGTTGACCGGTCGGGGCGTGATCCTCGTACTCATCTGGCTGCTCGTGGGCCGAGGCATCCGCGGCTACTCCCACCTGCGCAGGCACCCGCAGGAGATCCTGCTGCTGCCGCTGCTCGCCGTCGTCGTCATCATGATCTCGCTGCCGATCAAGCTGTTCGCCTTCATCACCATGAACAAGCAGGGCTGGCTGACCCGCGCCAGCAACCGCATCGGCGGCGAGGGGCAGAACTCGGCGTCCCTCGGCGGCGGAACGGGTGCACGGGCCGACGCGTCCACCGCGCCGACGGCCGCCGCCGCGTCTCCCGCCCCCACCGCACCCTCGTGGGCGGAGGCCCAGCAGTCATGACACAGCGTCGACTTCCGTCCGCCTCGCGGACCCGTGCCCTGCCGGCCGCCCCGAGAATCCGCACCCTCCCGGCCGCCCTGCGGGCGCCGCGTCTGTCGGCCGTGGTGCCGGTGCTGCGCGCCGCCCTCGTCGTCCCGCTCGCCGCAGGTCTGCTCGCCGCGTCCGCGACCGTCGCCACGGCCGCCGACGCGGA
The DNA here is from genome assembly GCF_044768125.1 of Streptomyces sp. NPDC101166. Classification (NCBI taxonomy): domain Bacteria; kingdom Bacillati; phylum Actinomycetota; class Actinomycetes; order Kitasatosporales; family Streptomycetaceae; genus Streptomyces; species Streptomyces sp. NPDC101166. The sequence goes on along the minus strand of NZ_JBIWPF010000009.1, from coordinate 101,647 downwards.
CGACAAGCCGAAGGTCAACGCCGCCGACGCGGAGAACGAGACCGCGCTCGTCGCCGCCGAGGACCACCGGCTGGACCAGGTCCGCGCGGTCGCCGCCGTCGCCCCCCTGAAGGGCGGCCAGTGGAAGGCGCCGTACCGCCTGGACACCGGCAGCGGCTACACCCTCGTGCTCACCCAGCGCAGCAACGCCTACACCATCTCCGACCTGCTCGAACTGGCGCCGCAGACGTTCGTCCGGATGCAGGACGGCTCCTATCTGCTGACCGAGAACATCTATCTGAACGCCGGGGCCAAGCTGAAGCTGTCCAACCCGGGCGGGCTGACGCTGCGGATGGCCAGCAGCAACAAGGGCTTCGTCAGCATCGTCTCCTTCGGCGGCCGGCTGACCCTGGAGGGCACCCCGCAGGCGCCCATGCGGATCACCAGCTGGGACGACAAGAAGAACAAGCCGGACACCGACGTACGGGACGGCCGCGCCTATATCCGCGCGATCGGCGGCCAGTACTCCATGAACTACGCCAGCGTCACCGACCTGGGCTTCTGGAGCGGCCGCACCGGTGGGCTGAGCCTCACCGGCACCGACCGGCCCGACACCGGCAACATCGACGACTCCCCGGCGAGGCCGGGCGCCAAGGCCGGCAGCAGCGGCGTCATCGCCCAGCCGTCCGGTTCGCTGAAGACGCCGGACACCCGCTTCTCGGTGCCCAGCCTGTCGTACGTCTCGGCGGCGATCGGGCACTCCACGGTCACCGGCAACGCCTACGGTCTGTTCATCTCCGGCGCCACCGGGGTCAGCATCAGCGACACCACGGTGCAGGGGAGCCTGGAACACGGCGTCGTGCTGCACCGGTTCGTCACCAACGCCGTCGTCGAGCGGACCGTCTCCCGCAACAACGGCGGCGACGGGTTCGTCATGGCGCGCGCCACCGAGCAGGTCCGCGTCAGCGGCTCCACCGCCAAGGGCAACGGCGGCAACGGCTTCACCATCAGCGGTCGGCCGCTGGCCAGCGGGCCTTCCGCGTCCGGCGAGTCCATCAGCAGCTACGGCTCCAACTCCGTGTCCAACAGCGTCGCCACGGACAACGGCCGCTACGGCATCGAGATCTTCGGCGGCACGGACGTCGGCGTCCAGAACAACCGCGTCGAGGGCGGCGACATGGGCATCGTGGCCCGCAAGGACGCCACCGACGTGGCCATCACCGGCAACCACCTCAAGGGCCAGTCGCGGCAGGGCATCTCGGTGCGCGACGGGGTGACCGCCGCCACGATCACCGGCAACATCGTCGAGGGCACCGACACCGGCATCTACGTGCGCGACAGCGTGGCGGAGATCCGCGGCAACACCGTCCAGGACGGCCGTAACCACGGCATCTCCATGGTCGGCGGCGTCGACGACTCGATGATCACCTACAACGTCATCTCCGGCGTCGGCCCGAGCGCCGTCGACACCACCCGCGCGCACGGAGACATCACCGTCCGCTCGAACCAGCTGTTCGCCTGGCACGACACCAGTTCCTTCTGGATCAAGTTCCGGCACTACGCCAGCCCGATGACGCTGCTGTGGACGTTCATCCTGCTGCTCATCCTGATCTCGGCGCTCCTGGGCGGCCGTGAGCGTGGGGGACGCCGGCACGGCCGCCGGCGCCTGGGCGCGCACCCGTACGAGGACAAGCTGCCGCTGAACGGCACGCCCGTGATCGAGGTGCCGGTCCGTCAGGTGACGCCCAAGCGGGAGTGGTTCACCGAGGAGGACCAGCGGACCACCGGCCTGCGAGTGTGGGCCTCCCAGTCCGCGCAGTCCGTCCCGGCCGCGCAGTCCGCGCAGCCGGCGTCGGCCGCCCGCGTGCCCTGATGACGATGCCTGTCCGCCGAGCAGCCGGAGTTTGTCGCCCATGCCTTCCGATCCGTCCTCTGTCTCTCCTGAGCCGCCTGAGCAGCCTGTGAAGCCCGAGTCCTCCGTGCCGTCCGAGCCCGCTGTGCCCTCCGGGGAAGGGGGAGCGTCTTCCGGCGAGCCGTCCGCGTCGTCGGGGACGCCCGCGTCCGGGACGCCTGCGTCGCCCGGGACGCCTGCGCCTTCTTCGGATGACGCGGCGGCGGCCGCGGGAGCGAACCTGGCGTCCGAGGAGGCTCCGGGTCCCCAGGGACCCCAGGCCCCGCAGGGGGATTCGGCGGGCGAGGCGTCCTCGGCGCCGCCCGAGCCCGTCGAGCCGGCGGAGGCCTCCGAGCCGCCCAGGCCGTCGTACGCGCCGTCGGCCGGCGGGGACGGCGGCGGCTCGTCGTCCTCCCGGCAGCCGGCCGTATGGCTGGCCGGGGGCGCCTTCCTGCTCGCTCTGACCGCGCTCATCGTCGTGGTGGCACGGGACGGCGACGCGGAGCCGAAGGTGACGGCCGGCGCCTCCACCGCCGGGCCCAGCGTGTCGCCGCCCGGGCTGCTGCCGGCGGAGGAGACCCCCTCGGCGCTGCCCAGCCGGTCGGTCGCCCCGAAGGCGCCGTCGACGGCGCGGCCCACCCGCGGTTCGGTGCCGTCGGAGGCCGTCAGTTGCCCCGCGGCCACGGTCAAGGTGAGCAACGCCGAGACGCTCGAGCAGGCCCTCGCCCAGGCTCAGCCCGGGGACAGCATCGCGCTCGCCGCGGGGACGTACGCAGGGAACTTCGTCGCCGAGGTCTCCGGCACCGAGGCCAAGCCGATCTTCCTGTGCGGCGGCTCCGGAGCGGTCATCGACGGCGGCGACACGGACGACGGGTACGCCTTCCACCTGAAGAACGCCAGCTACTGGCGGCTGGTCGGCTTCACCGTCCGCAACGCCCAGAAGGGCGTGATGGCGGACGGTGTGGTGGGCAGCGTCCTCCAGGGTCTCACCGTCGAGCAGATCGGCGACGAGGCCGTCCATCTGCGCGACTTCAGCTCGGACAACATGGTCAGGGACAACACCATCCGCGCGACCGGGCTGCGCCGCGAGAAGTTCGGCGAGGGCATCTACATCGGCACGGCCGAGTCCAACTGGTGCACGGTGACCGACTGCAAGACGGACACCAGCGACCGCAACGTGGTGATGGGCAACCACATCAGCGACACCACCGCGGAGTCCATCGACATCAAGGAAGGCACGAGCGACGGCAAGGTCATCGACAACACGTTCGACGGATCGAAGCTGAGCGGCTCGCACAACAACGACTCCTGGGTCGACGTGAAGGGCAACGGCTGGCTCCTGGAGGGCAACACCGGCAGTCACACGCCGATGGACGGCTTCCAAACCCACCAGATCGTCAGCGGCTGGGGCACCGGCAACACCTTCCGGGGCAACACCGCGAACGTGGACGGACCGGGCTACGGCTTCCACCTCACGTCCGAGGGCAACAAGGTCGCCTGCGACAACAAGGCGAACGGCGCGGACGAGGGCCTCACCAACATCGACTGCGGTTCCTGACGCCCACGACCCCGCCCCGCCCGCCCCTCACCGCCCGTAGACCTCCGCCCCCCGTCCCGACCACCCCCGCTCCCTCCCCTTCGCCCCTCCCCTCCTCCCTTTCCCCATCGCTCCGCAGACCGCCATCCGTGACCGGCTCATGCGGCGGGCCGACGTGCCCTGACACACCCCTGGAGACCACCGTGACCCTTGAGGACGACGCGCGCACCGACGCACCCCGTCTCACCGTCATAGGCACCGGCTACCTCGGCGCCACCCACGCCATCTGCATGGCCGTCCTCGGCTTCGACGTCCTGGGCGTCGACGTCGACCCGGCCAAGATCGAGCGGCTGAACTCGGGCGAGGTGCCCTTCTTCGAGCCCGGCCTGCCGGAGCTGCTGGCCAAGGCCCTCGACAGCGGGCGGCTGCGGTTCTCCACGAGCTTCGCCGAGGCCGGCGAGTTCGGTGACGTGCACTTCATCTGCGTGGGCACGCCGCAGCAGCAGGGTTCGTACGCGGCCGACATGCGCTACGTGGACAGCGCGGTGGAGGAGCTCGCGCGGCATCTGCACCGGCGGGCGCTGGTGGTCGGCAAGTCCACCGTGCCGGTGGGCACCGCCGCCCGGCTGGCCGAGGTCGTCCGGCGGACGGCGCCGGCCGGGGCGGACGTCGAACTCGCCTGGAACCCGGAGTTCCTGCGGGAGGGGTACGCCGTCGACGACACCCTGCGGCCCGACCGGCTGGTCTTCGGCACGGAGTCGGAGTGGGCCGAAGAGCGGCTGCGTGCCGCGTTCGCGCCGGTGATCGCGCAGGGCACGCCGGTGGTCGTCACCGACCTGCCCACGGCGGAACTGGTGAAGGTGGCCGCCAACTCCTTCCTCGCCACCAAGATCTCGTACATCAACGCCATGGCGGAGGTGTGCGAGGCGACCGGCGCCGACGTCACGGGGCTGGCCGAGGCGCTGGCCTACGACGACCGCATCGGCGGCCGGTTCCTCAAGCCGGGCCTCGGCTTCGGCGGCGGCTGCCTGCCCAAGGACATCAGGGCCTTCAGCCACCGCGCCGAGGAACTGGGCGTCGGGCAGGCCGTGTCCTTCCTGCGCGAGGTCGACGCCATCAACCAGCGCCGCCGGGCCCGCACGGTGGACCTCGTCCGTGAGCTGGCCGGGGGCGAACTGGCAGGGGTGCGGGTGACCGCGCTGGGCGCGGCCTTCAAGCCCAACTCCGACGACATCCGGGACGCGCCCGCGCTGGACGTGGCCCGGACGCTGCACCAGGCCGGCGCCGTGGTGACCGTCATCGACCCGGCGGCCACGGAGAACGCCCGGCGGGCCTACCCGGATCTGAACTACGGCACGGACGTCCTCACGGCGGCCCGCGAGGCGGACGTGGTGGTGCTGCTCACCGAGTGGGCCGAGTTCCGGGAGATCGAGCCCGACGCGATGGGCGGGGTCGTCGCCCACCGCCGGATCGTCGACGGCCGGCACGCCCTCGACCCCGCGAAGTGGCGTGCCGCCGGCTGGGAGTACCGGGCCCTCGGCCGCCCCTGACCAACCCGAGGTGGGAGCCGTCAGCGCGGAGCCGACGGCTCCCCTCACCGGGAAGCTGTCAGCTGCCGTCCCGCTTCGTGCCCAGTTCCCGGAGCGGGGAGCCCTTGAGGAACGCCTCGATGTTCTCCACCGCCTGACCGTAGTACCGCTCGTAGTTCGCCCGGGTGACGTAACCGAGGTGCGGGGTGGCCAGGAGGCGCGGCGCCGTGCGGAACGGGTGGTCGGCGGGGAGCGGTTCGCTGTCGTGGACGTCGACGGCCGCGCCGGCGATGCGGCCCTGGTGCAGGGCGCTGAGCAGGGCGTCCTGATCCACGATCGCGGCGCGCGAGGTGTTGACCAGGTAGGCGGTCGGCTTGAGGAGGGCGAGTTCGGCCGGGCCGAGCAGCTCGCGGGTGCGGTCGCTCAGGGCGAGGTGGACCGAGACGAAGTCGCTCCCGGCCAGCAGCTCCTCCTTGGAGCCGGCCAGGCGTACGCCGACCTCGTCCGCGCGCTCCTTTCCGAGGTTCTGGCTCCAGGCGCAGACCTCCATCCCGAAGGCCAGGCCGACCTGGGCGACCCGGCTTCCGATCTTCCCCAGGCCCAGCAGACCGAGCCGGCGTCCGTGCAGGTCGGCGCCGAGGGTCGACTGCCAAGGGCCGCCCCGGCGCAGGGCGTTGCTCTCCTCGAGGAGACCGCGCGCGAGGCCCAGCAGCAGCGCCCAGGTGAGTTCGACCGGCGGGGTGGAGGAGCTCTCCGTACCGCACACGGTCACGCCGTTGGCCCGCGCCGCCGCGTAGTCGATCACCGTGTTGCGCATGCCGGAAGCGATCAGCAGCCTCAGCCGGGGGAGGCGGCCCAGGAGGGAGGCGGGGAAGGGAACACGTTCGCGCAGGGTGACCACACAGTCGAACTCGGTGAGAGCGTCGGCGAGTTCCCCCTCGTCGGTGAAGTGCTCGGTGAAGGAGACCACCTCCACCCGGCCGTCCAGCGGGGACCAGTCGGCGACCGTGGTGGCGACGCTCTGGAAGTCGTCGAGAACGGCACAGCGGAAGGGCATGTCGGTTCCTCCGAAGGTCGGTGCGGCGTGGCGTGGCCACTGCTCGTGATCATCGCCCGTCGTGCGGGGGCGGGGTGGAAAGAGCAGGCAAAACGGGCCGCCGTCCGGGCAACGTTGTCGTCTGAGGCACCATCTAGGTGAACGACGGGCATCGCGCGTACGGGACGCGGTCGCCCTCGCTGGCCGGACGGAGAGTGGGACGTGGTGGAGCCGAGGATCGCCGTTGCCGTGGTGACGATGGGCAACCGGCCCACCGAGGTCGACGCCCTGCTGGAGTCCGTGGCCAAACAGGACCTCCCGCCCGCCCGCATCGTGATCGTCGGCAACGGCTGCCGGCTCCCCGACTTCGCCCGCCGTCTCTCGCTGCCCGGCGAGGTCACCGTCATCGAGGTCGACGACAACCTGGGCTGCCCCGGCGGCCGCAACGTCGCCCTCGCCCGCCTGCGCGAGCACGGCGACGTCGACGTCGTCGTCGAACTGGACGACGACGGGCTGCTCGTCGACGCGGACGTCCTGCGCCGGGTCCGCGACCTGTACGCCGCGGACCCGCGCCTGGGCATCGTCGGCTTCCGCATCGCCGACGAGAACGGCGAGACGCAGCGCCGGCACGTGCCGCGCGTCGGCGCCTCCGACCCCATGGAGGGCGGCTACGTCACCGGATTCCTCGGCGGCGGCCACGCCCTGAGCATGGCCATGCTCGACCAGACCGGCGACTGGCCCGCCGAGTTCTTCTTCGCCCATGAGGAGACCGACCTGGCCTGGCGCGCCACCGACGCCGGCTGGAAGATCCTCTACGCCCCCGAGTTGCTCCTCCAGCACCCCAAGACCTCGCCCGCCCGGCACGCCATCTACCACCGCGTCACCGCCCGCAACCGCGTCTGGCTGGTCCGGCGCAATCTGCCGCTGCCGCTCATCCCTGTGCACCTGGGCGTGTGGATCGCCGTCACGCTGCTGCGCACACGCTCGCTCGGCGGGCTGAAGGCATGGTTCGGAGGCTTCGCGGAGGGCGTGCGCGAGCCGGCCGGCGCGCGGCGGCCGATGCGGTGGCGGACGGTGTGGCGGCTGACCAGGCTGGGCCGGCCGCCGGTGATCTGACGTTCCGGCGCCCGTGTCCGGGCGGGGCGCGTGACGGGTGAAAACGGGGCGCGGGCCCCGGTCGTTCACCTCTGCCGACCGGGCCCGGACGCGCCCCCAACTCCGGCCGCGGCGGCGACACTCCCCCGAGCAACGCGTTCTACGCGCGCGCCGTCGGGCCGGAGCCGATGTTGTGATCACATCAGGCCACACCAACGAATCGCTAACATGTCGCCAACGGTTCCGCGTATCACCGCTGGTCGTCCGGCCTGAGGTCGCCGGACGGGCAGGGAGACCGGCCGCGACGGCGGCCGGGTTCGCCGGGAACCGACAGGGACAGGATGGCGTGACACCGCCGGTGCCGGGGTGAAATCCCGCCAACGGGACGGCAGTTCACTCGCGGGGGCGCGACCGGCCGGTGCACGGCGGGTGGAAGGGTGAAGATCGGCGTGATGCGGTACGAGCTGCGGTTCGGACTGCTGGGACCGCCGGTCCTCTACGACGCCGGCACCCGTCCCTCCCGCAGCGCCCACGGAGATGACGGACCGCACGGCGTCCCCCTCCCCGCGGCGAGGGCCGTCCGCAGCCCCAAGGCGCGTGTCCTGCTGGCCGCCCTGCTGCTCGACGCCGGACGGATCGTCCCCGTCGACTCGCTCAAGGAGGCGCTGTGGGGCGGCGCGCCGCCGCCGTCCGCTCAGGCCTCGCTGCACAATCACGTGTCCCGGCTGCGCCGGCTGCTCGACGACCCGGACCGCCTGCGGGCGGCCCCGCCGGGGTACCGGCTCCGGGTCGACCACGGTGAGCTCGACGTCCACGTCTTCGAACGCCATCTCGCGGCGGCCCGCGGTGCGTTCGCCGCCCGGAACTGGGAGCGGGTCGTCCGTGAGTGTGAGGCCGCGCTCACGTTGTGGCGGGGCGTACCGCTCACCGGGCTTCCCTCCGAACTCGGCGGCTACGCACTGGTCCAGCGTCTGAAGGAGGCCCGGCTTCTGCTGCTGGAGTGGCGCTACGACGCCGAACTGGCCCTCGGTGACGGCGAGCTGGACCGCCTCGTCCCGGAGCTGACGGAGCTCGCCGCCGAGCATCCGCTGCGCGAGTCCTACCACCGGCAACTCATGCTCGCCCTGCACCGCGCGGGCCGCCGGGCCGAGGCCCTCGCCGTCCACCGCGACCTGCGCACGCACCTGGTCGAGGAACTCGGCGTCGAGCCGGGCCAGACGGTGCGCGAGGCCCATGTGGAGGTGCTGCGGGATGCGGGGGAGGGGGCGGTGAGGGGTTTCGCCGAGGGTCCGACGGGTGGCTTCGGAGACGTCACAGGGGCCGCCGCCGTAAGGCGAGGCGAGGTCGGCGCCGTAAGGCGAGGCGAGGTCGGCGCCGTGAGGCCGGGCGAGGTCGGCGCCGAGACGGGCTCCGCCCCCTCGCCCACGCCGGCCCCGCTCCGTCCTGCCCAACTTCCGCCGTCACCAGCCCACTTCACCGGCCGCGTGGACCTCCTTCGCCGTCTTCACGAGGCTGTCGCCTCCGAGCCGACGGCGGGCCCCCTCGTCATCAGCGGGATGGCAGGCGTGGGCAAGAGCGCTCTCGCGCTCCAGGTCGCCCACCAGCTGAAGGAACGTTTCTCCGACGGTCAGCTCTACCTCGACCTGCACGGCGCGACCCCCGGCGCGGCCCCGCTCACCCCGGCCCAGGCCCTCGCGGCCCTCCTGCGGGACCTCGGAATCGATCCCCGCCACCTCCCCGAATCACCGGACGCGGCGACCGCGTTGTTGCGCACCCTGCTCGCGCCGACCCGCACGCTCCTCGTCCTGGACGACGTCGCACACGCCGCCCAGGTACGCCCGCTGCTGCCTGCCGGCCCGGGCTGTGCGGTCATCGTCACCAGCCGGTCCCCGCTCACTGCTCTCGACGGGGCCCACCGCTTCCGCCTCACCCCGCTCTCGGCCGGGGAGAGCGTGGAGCTGCTCCGCGTGGCCTCGGGCCGCGCTCCTCACACCGGGCCCATGAATCCAGCCGCTCCCGCCCACGGCCACGGTCACCACGACCTCACCGCCTCCCACCCCCTCGTCGAGCTCACCGGACGGCTGCCCCTCGCCCTGCGCGTGGTCGCCGCTCGCCTGGCCGCCCGCAGCCACCTCACCCCGGACGCACTGGCCCGCCGACTGGCCGTCCCCGGAAGCAGGTTGCACCACCTGGAGTACGACGACCTCAGCGTCCGCCGCTCTCTCGCCGTCGCCCACGACGCCCTGGCCGCCTCCGATCGAGAAGCGGACCGGGACGCTGTCCTCGTCCTGCGCCGCATCGGCGGCCTCGACCTGCCCACCTACGGTGTGCCGCTGCTGGCCCGTCTCGCCGGCATCGACGAGCGGCGCGCGGAGGCCGCCCTCGACCGGCTCGTCGACGTGGCCCTGTTGGAGGAGACGGCGTACGGCCGGTACGCCCCGCACGTCCTCGTACGGGACTTCGCCCGCGAACTCGCGAAGGCGGCACCGCCGGTCTGACCGTCCCCTCGTTGCGCCGGTACGCCACCGTGAGCGGACGCGGCCCAGCGGTCCTCGTCGAACCGGGCCCCGACCGGAACGACCGCTGCCGACCGACCGAGGCCCGGCCACCACCCCACACCGCGCACATGAGAGGGACCGAGCCCCTCCCCGACCCGGCGGCCTCCGTCCGGGGCGCTGCGGAACCGCTCGCGCTCACTTCGCGTCGGCATAGCACTCCACCACGGCCGCGGTGAACGGGAACCGCACCGGCGTCTCGCCGAACGTCAGCCGCCCGGCCAGGTCGGCCGCCTCGCGGATCGCGGCGACGACCGCCTCCGCTTCCTCCTCGGGACAGTGCACGATCACCTCGTCGTGCTGGAAGAAGACCAGCTCGGCCGCCATGTCCGCGCAGGCGCGCCGGAGTGCGGCGAGCAGCAGCAGGGCCCAGTCGGCGGCGCTTCCCTGGACGACGAAGTTGCGGGCGAAGCGGCCACGCGCGCGAGCGCCCGAGGAGGTCTGCCCCGGCGTCCGCTGCCGGCCGTCGGACTCGTCGTCGCCGCCGACCGGGATGCCGGCCTCCTCCGCGGCGTCGTCGCCCGCTCCGGCCGCCGGGGGGCAGGTCCGCCCCAGCCAGGTGCGCACGAGCCGGCCTTCCTCGCCGGCCCGCGCCGCGTCGTCGACGTAGGCCACCGCGCGCGGGAAGCGGCGGCGGAGCGCGGCGAGGTTCTTCAGGCCGTCGCCGGAGGTCTGGCCGTAGACCGCGCCGAGCACCGCCAGCTTGGCCTGCGCCCGGTCGCCGGAGAAGGCGCGGTCGGAGACCGACTGGTACAGGTCGCTCTCCCGGGCCGCCACCTCCATCAGCCCGGGGTCGCGGGAGATCGCGGCGAGCACGCGCGGTTCCATCTGGTCGGCGTCCGCGACGACGAGCCGCCAGCCCGGGTCGGCGACGACGGCCCGCCGTATGACCTTCGGGATCTGCAGCGCGCCCCCGCCGTTGGTCACCCAGCGCCCGGTGACGGTCCCGCCCGCGAGGAACTCGGGCCGGAACCGGCCGTCGCGGACCCAGTCGTGCAGCCAGGACCAGCCGTGGGCGACCCAGATGCGGTAGAGCTTCTTGTACTCGATCAGCGGCTTCACGGCCGGATGGTCGATGGACTCGATCTCCCAGCGCCGTGTGGAGGTCACCCGGATGCCGGCCCGCGCGAAGGCCTTGACGACGTCGGCGGGCAGGTCGGGCCGCACCCGCCGGCCGAACGCGGCGGACACCTCGTCGGCCAGCTCGGCGAGCCGCCGGGGCTCGCCCCCGCCCGCGTACCGCTCGCCGAGCAGGTCGTGCAGCACCGCGCGGTGCACGTCGGCGCTCCACGGCAGCCCCGACCGGTTCATCTCGGCGGCGACCAGCATCCCCGCCGACTCGGCCGCCGTCAGCAGCCGCATCCGCTCGGGGTGCTCCGCCCGGTCGTGTCGCCGTTGCTGCTCGGCGTACACGGCGAGGAGGTCGGCGAGGGGGAGCGATGAGCCTTCCGGTTCGAACAGCGGGGACTGCGCCCCGGGTTCGGCGGAGCGTTGTGGCGGATCCGGCGGGACGGGTCCGCCGCGCAGCCGGGCCAGCGCGGCGGCGGCCGAACGGGGCTCGCCCGACCGCCCCTCGTGGCCGAGGAGGAGCGTCTCGGCGTCCTCGACGTCGTAGCACCGCTCTGCTCGCACCCCCGCGGCGAGCAGACGCGGATACACCTCGGCCGTGGACCGCCACACCCATCGCCCCACCTCGGGCCGCCCCCGTACGGCCGCCACCAGGTCCGGCTCCCGCAGCACCGGACCGGCGGGCAGCCCGTCCGGGCCGAGGAGGGCGAGCTCGGCGCCGCCGTCCCCGGCCGGAGCGAGAGCCCACCGGTCGGTCATGCCGCGAGTGTGACAGGCGCCTCTGACAACGGCCCCCGATCTTCGCCCGACGGCAGCCGTGGGTCCCGGCCGGTGTCCCTCGGGCGCTCAGTCGCCGTCCTTCGGGAACGCCGCGATCTTCTCCAGCGCCTGGGCGATGTACCGCTCGGTGGCGGTCTTCTCGACGCCCAGGCCGCTGAGGACGCCCTCGCCGTTCTCGAACTCCAAGAGGGCCAGCAGGATGTGCTCGGTGCCGATGTAGTTGTGGCCGAGGCGGAGGGCCTCGCGGAAGGTGAGCTCCAGGACCTTCTTGGCGTCCGAGCCGTAGGGCACCAGTTCCGGCGCCTCGTCCACGGCCGGCGGCAGCGCGGCGGTCGCCGCCTCGCGCGCGGTGTCCGCGGAGACGCCCTGCTCGTTCAGCGCCTTCGCCGCGAGCCCCTCGGGCTCGGCGAACAGACCGAGGACCAGGTGGGCGGGCAGCCCTTCGGCGTTGCGGGCCGCCTTGGCCTCGTTGTGCGCCGCCATGACGACGCTCCGCGCGCGGGGGGTGTAGCGGCTGAAGCCCTGGCTGGGGTCGAGGTCGGCCGACTCCTTCGGCACGAACCTCTTCTGCGCCGCCTGCCGGGTCACCCCCATGCTCTTGCCGATGTCCGTCCAGGAGGCCCCGGAGCGGCGGGCCTGGTCCACGAAGTGGCCGATCAGATGGTCGGCGACGTCACCGAGGTGCTCGGCCGCGATGACGGCGTCCTGGAGCTGGTCGAGGGGCTCGGGGTGGACTTTCTTGATGGCGCCGATGAGGTCGTCGAGACGGATGGACGACGTGGGGTCCTGTGGCGAAGTCATGTGTCAACCTTAGGTTGACACCCACCCACTGTCAACCTTGCGTTGACGGTGGGAGGGGCTCGGCATCGGCGTCCCGCACGCGTGGCACCATCACCGGATGAGCAGTACGCCCACCACCGTCGACCGAGCCTTCCGGGCCGCCCTCTACGAAGCAGGCGATTCCGCCCTGGACGCCGGCGCCTCCCTCCTCGCCGCCGACCCCGAGGCGGACGCCGAACTCACCCGGCGTGGCGAGGAGTTCGTGGCGGCGGCCTGGCGGCGGGGCTGGCAGCCGGCGGACGTCGTACGGATCGTCGGGCGGGACCTGGACGGCGTGCACGTACGCCTGGTGTCGGCGCTGATCCGCGCGCAGGCCGGCGACGACCGCCCCCGCGGGCGGCGCTGGGCGGCCCAGCTGGAGGAGATCGAGGGCGGGGCCCCGCCCCGTGCGGACCGCTTCTCGCACGCCACCGCGGTCCTGGAGCTCTACCGTCTGCTGCTGCGCCTGCCGACCCTCGAACCCCTGGACGAGCAGGCGCCGCAGCGGCAGCCCCGTTCCGACGCCCACTCCCGCATGCTCACCCGCATTCGCGCGCTGCTCGCCAAGGCGGAGGCGACGGGCTACCCGGAGGAGGCGGAGGCGCTCACCGCGAAGGCGCAGGAGCTGATGGCCCGGCACAGCGTCGACGAGGCGCTGCTCGACGCCCGGGCGCCGGCGCCGGACGCGCCCGGAGCCTGCCGTATCGGCGTCGAACCGCCGTACGAGCAGGCCAAGGCGGTGCTGCTGGACGCGGTGGCCGACGCGAACCACTGCCGGGCGGTGTGGAACGAACCGTTCTGCTTCTCCACGGTCGTCGGCTTCGAGGCCGATCTGGACGCCGTGGAACTGCTCTACACCTCGCTCCTGGTGCAGGCGCAGAGCGCGATGGCGAAGGCGGAGGCGGCGCAGCGCGCGTCGGGCCGCAAGCGCACGAAGACCTTCCGGCAGTCCTTCCTCGCCGCCTACGCCCACCGCATAGGCACCCGTCTGACGGCCGCCGCCGAGACGCAGGTGACCGACGACCTGCTGCCCGTCCTGGCGTCCCGGGAGGTCGCCGTGACGGCGGCGGCGGACCGGATGTTCCCGGAGACCACCACCACCCGTCTGCGCGGCGTCACCGACGAGGCGGGCTGGACGCAGGGCGCGCAGGCAGCGGACCACGCGCGCGTGCACGCGCGTCCGCACCTGCCCTGAAGTGCGCCTGTCTCAGTCCCCGGCCTGCTGGAAGCCGCTGACCGAGGCGTCCGGCGTCTTGCCGTCCTTGAGGGCCACCGCGCCGTAGGACCACTCGAAGCTCTCCGTAGCCGAGGCGCCGGGCAGGCCGTACTTCGCCGTCTTGGCGGCGAGGCTCTTGTCGCCGCCGTCCTCGCCCCGGACGTAGGTGATGGTGAAGGAGGTGGTGCCCTGCGCGGGCAGCGTCAGCTTCTGGGGCGCGGCGGCCGCGTCCGCGGGGACGGCGGCCTTGGTGCCGTCGGCCTCCAGCTCGACGGTGGGGAAGCCGTCCAGGGTGCAGTCGGAGCCCTTGTTGGTGAGGGTGACGGTGACGTTGCCGCTGTCGCCGGCGGCCGGGGCGGCGTTGACCGGGCCGACCTGCGCGGCCAGGTCGCAGGCGGAGCCGGCCGGGGCCCCGGCGGAACTCGTCGGGGCCTTGCTCTTCGCGTCGTCCGAGGAACTGTCGTCCCCGCCGCCGCAGGCGGTGAGGAGCAGGGCGGTCGCGAGGGCGGTGACGGTGATCGGAACGGCGCGCATGTCTGGGGTTCCTTCGGATGACGTGACGGTGCTCGAAGGATCATCACGCATGAACCCCGCCCTCCGCTTCCCCGGCCCCCTACGTTCCGAGGCCTGCCGTCGGCAGTCCGGAGGGCAGCCGGCCGTCTTCCGCCTTGGTGTAGGTCTCCCCGCCGGTTCGGCCCTCCCAGGTGACCTTGAGGGAGCTCTTGCCGACGGAGTCGACCATGCCGGTCGTGCGGTCGCTCTTCCCGCCCGGGCACTTGAGGCGGATCATGCGCATGTTCGATTCCTCGCGGGCGGTCCCGGTGCACATGGTTCCACCGGACGCGAAGAGCGCCGCCTTGTCGCCGGTGATGACGAGGGCGACGGCCTGACCGCCCGCGGTGGCGAGCCAGCTGCCCTCCAGCGGGCCGGCGGCGGGGGCGGGGCTCGATCCTCCGGCTCCGCCTCCCGTCGCCGCCGTGGTCGTCGGGGTCGGTGTGGGCGAGGGGCCGGCGTCCGTGCCGCCTCCTCCGCCGCACGCGGTCAGCACGAACGCGCCGGCCAGGGCCGCCAGCGCGGCGGCCGCGCGCACCGGCCGACGGGCCGTCCCGCGCGCGGGACGCGCGGCAGCGGTGCACGGAGCGGGCGTGGAGCCCGAATGGATCGCCGAAGTCACAGGAACTCCCAAGCGTCAGCCTGCCGACCCGGTCGGCCGCAAGGACCGCAGCAAGCTACCAGCCCCGACAACCCCGCCACCGACCACCACCCGCTTGAGGCTGCCCAGCGACGGCCGCTTGCCGACCCCGCCCGCCGACCGCCGCTCGACGGGGCCGCCCACCGGGGGCTACCAGCCCCGACAACCCCGCCACCGACCACCACCCGCTTGAGGCCGCCCGGCGGCGGCCGCTTGGCGACTACCGCCCGGCGGGGCTGCCCGCCGATGGCCGCTCGTCGGGGGCTGCCGGCCGACGGCCGCTTGCCAGCCACCGCCCGGCGGTGCCGCCGACCGACGGCTGTCCGGCGGGGGCCGCCTGCCGATGGCCGCTCGCTGAGGGCTACCCGCTGACCACCGCCCGGCGCCAGCCGCTTGCCGACTACCCCGCGGGGCTACCGCCGACGGCCGTCCGGCGGGGCCTCCTGCCGACCACCGCCCGGCGACCGCCGCTTGTCGACCACTGCCCGGCGGGGCCTCCCGTCGATGACCACCCGGCGGGGCCGCCCCCCCGGTGGCCGCTCGCTGGGAGCCGCCGGTCGACGGCCGCTCGCTGGGGGCTGCCCGCCGACTACCGTCCGGCGGGGCTACCCGCCGACCAGCGCCTGGCGGCGGCAGTTTGTCGACCACCGCCCGGGCGGGGCTGCGCCGATCGCCGCCGGACGGGGCCGCCCGGCAAGACCGCCCGACGGAGGGCCCCGCCGGCGGTCCCCGTCGGGAACGCCCGCTGTCGACCATCCGCCGACGTCCCCAGCCGGACACCCCCCCCCAGCCGGACACCCCCGGCCAGTCCCGCCCACGCCTGTGACCGCCTACCAAGAGGCCTTGTGTACCCCCGGCAGGTGCCCCGCGTGGGCGTGTTCGCGCAGGCTCACGCGGGACAGGCCGAAGGCGCGGAAGTAGCCGCGCGGGCGGCCGTCGGTCTGGTCCCGGTTGCGGATTCGGGTCGCGCTGGCGTCCCGGGGCTGGCGGCTCAGTTCCCGCTGGGCGGCCAGCCGCTCCGCCTCCGTCGAGGACGGCCGGCGGACGACCTCCTTCAGCTCGGCCCGCCGCGCGGCGTACCGCGCGACGACCTTCCGGCGCTCCTCGTTCTTCGCGATCTTGCTCTTCTTCGCCATCAGACCCGCACCCCCCGCGCCCTGATCCGGGCCACCGCCGCCTCGACGCCGATCGTGTCGACGGTGCGGATGCCCTTGGCGCTCAGCCGCAGCCGTACGAAGCGGCCCTCGCCCGGCAGCCAGTAGCGCTTGGACTGGACGTTCGGGTCGAAGCGGCGCGAGGTGCGCCGATGGGAGTGCGAGACGCGGTTGCCGAAGCCCGGCCGGGCCCCGGTCAGCATGCAGTGCGCGGACACGGTGACGTACCTCTCCTCGAAACGGTGATGCAAATGGGATTCATTTTCAGTAAGGTATCAGCATGACACGCAACGAACTGCGCCCGGTGGTCAAGCTCCGCTCCACGGCGGGCACCGGCTTCACCTATGTCACCCGAAAGAACCGCCGCAACGACCCGGACCGCATGACCCTGCGCAAGTACGACCCCGCCGTCGGCCGTCACGTCGACTTCCGAGAGGAGCGCTGAACCTCCGCCATGCGCAAGGCAATCCACCCCGCCTACGGCCCCGTCGTCTTCCGCGACCGGGCCGCGGGCCACGCCTTCCTCACCCGTTCGACGCTGGCCGCCGCCGGCGGCGGCAGGACGATCGAGTGGGAGGACGGCGGCACGTACCCCGTCGTGGACGTCGAGATCTCGAACGTCAGCCACCCCTTCTACACCGGCACGGCCCGAGTCCTGGACCAGGCCGGCCGCGTCGAGCGCTTCGAGCGCAGGTACGGGAAGCGGGGCGGGGCGTGAGCCTGTCGGTGGTGATCGTCGGCGGGCTGCACGCCGAGGCCCGCCGCGAGACCGTAGCGCGGCTGCTTGCCGACGTCCCCGGCAGCGTCGCCCTCCACCACGACCTCTCGACCGCCGCGGCCGGGACGGTGGTGCGCACCGTCCGCGACGCCGACGGCCTCCTCGACGTCGGCGAGACCCCGCTCGTCGACGACTGCGCCTGCTGCGCCCTGCGCGAGGACCTCGTGCCGGAACTGCGCCGCCTCGCCGACGACGGCACGACCCGGCTCGCCGTCGTCGAGCTGTGGGACTCGGTCGAGCCCAAGGCGATGACCGAGGTGGTCGTCGCCGGCGGGCTGACCGTCACCGGCGTCGTCACCGCCGTCGACCCGGCGCTGCTCCTGCCCTTCCTGGGCAACGGCGACGATCTCGCCGAGCACGGCCTCGCGGCCGCCGCCACCGACCGGCGGACCGTCGCCGACACCTTCGCGCGGCAGCTGGAGTACGCCCCCGTCCTGGCCGTCGTCGACTCCCCGGAGGCCGACGACCAGGACGCCGAACTCCTGGCCCAGCTGCACCCGACGGCTCGCCGGGTCCCCGTCTCCGGCGGCTGTCCCGGTGACCGGGCGGGTGCGCCTTCTGCCCGTGCACGTGCGGACGCACCCGCATCGAATGCCGGAGCGGCTCGCGGCCCCGGCAGCCTGCTCGTCGCCGCCGTTCTCGCAGGCTTCGACGTCGAGGCGGCCGCCGCCGCCCAGCACCCGGCCTGCGCGCTGCTGCCCGCCGAGGCCGACGCCCACGGCGTCGGCACCCTCGTCTGGCACCGCCGCCGCCCGTTCCACCCGGAGCGGCTGTACGCCGCCCTGGAGGACCTGACCTGCGCCGCGGCCCGCAGCCGGGGCCGGTTCTGGCTGGCGGACAAGCCCGACGTCCTGCTGCACTGGGACGCCGCCGGGGGCGCGCTGTGCGTGGAGTCGGCCGGGCCCTGGCTGGCCTCCCTGCCCGACGCCGCCTGGGACATGGTCCCGCCGGTCCGCCGTGCCGCCGCCGCGCTGGACTGGCAGGCCGATCACGGGGACCGCTGCCAGCACCTCGTCTTCACCTCCCCCGGCCTCGACCGGGACGGGCTCGCGCACCTGCTGGAGTCCTGCCTGCTCACCGACGCCGAGTACGCCGCGGGCCGTGACGCCTGGAAGCGGCTGCCGCCCGCCTTCGACGCCTTCCTGGAGGTCTGAACCCGCCATGCCGCGCAAGCCCGACACCAGGACCGGCCGCAAGCCGGACCGCAGGCCCGCCAAGGACCGCCCCAACCCGCTGGAGCGGGCCGGCATCGAGTACATCGACTACAAGGACACCGATCTGCTGCGGACGTTCCTCTCCGACCGGGGCAAGATCCGCGGCCGCCGTGTCACCCGGGTCACCGCCCAGCAGCAACGCCGGCTGTCCCGAGCGATCAAGAACGCCCGCGAGATGGCTCTGCTCCCGTACGGCAGCCGCTGACGGCGCCGTCGGCGCCGCGGCCCGGCCGCCCGCCGGTCCGCCCCGGTGAACCGCGAGCGTTCGGCCACCGTCGTAGCAGCGGCCGCGCCGACGTCGTACGTCGTCGGCGCCGTTCGTACGGACGGAAGGTACGACGTGCGTCCCGCCGTCCCGGACCGTGATCCCGGTCGCATCTGCGGTCGGCCCCCGGCTCCGCGCCCGCCGTGGAGCGGGGGTCGCGCTCACCCCGGTGGAGGATCTCCCCCTCCTGCACCGGGGTGGGCGCTTTTCGCATCCCGGTGCCGTCGGCGTCCCGCCCCGGCCTGCTCGTGCCGGGACGAGGGCGGTCGTGTCGGCGGAACGGAACCTCCCGGAGCGCGTCGGCGCCGCTCCCGCCGTGTCGAGCGGACGGGGGGCGTCCGCCCAGGCGGGAGGGGGCCCGGCTCGCGGCGGCGACCCCGCACGGCCGCCCGTCGTCCGAATCGGCGGCATGGCGACGGAACAGGAAGGCGACCCGCTGCGTCTCTTCTTCTGCACGAGTGGTTCGATCCGAACTACTTCGCCCGGACGCCCGCCTGATCGGTCGCCAGAGCGTCGGCGGCGCCGGCACTGTAACCGCCCAAGCACCGCTCGTGCACGTGCATCTGCTCATGCATCGGCACGTGAACAAGGTTATGATCCGAGACAGTTGACTACGGCATCAAACGCCACATCAGCCACAGAACCACACACGCCACACAGCGCCACAGCCACACACGAGCCAGTGCAGCACCAGGGAGCGACCTGTGGACCACGACGTTGACGGGGGGTACGACGTGCACAACGGCATGACCGCGACACAGTTGTACGGGGTTGCCTGGCAGAAGAGCCGGCACAGCAACTCGCAGGGTTCCTGCGTGGAGTTCGCGCGGCTGCCGGGCGGCGATGTGGCCGTGCGCAACTCGCGCTTCCCGGACGGCCCCGCGCTCGTCTACACGCGCGCCGAGATCGAGGCCATGCTGCTCGGCATCAAGGACGGCGAGTTCGACCACCTGATCGCGGGCTGACACCGCCCGCGACGCCGAACGGGCGGCGACGGTCGCGGCGGCAGCGCTTCACCCGGTTCACCGGGTGCCCGGCAACGCGCGTAGAACCGCGACGCCGAAAAGCGCCGCGGTCCGTCACTCGGCGGAAGCGCGCAGCCGGAACAGCGCCCACACGACCTTGCCGCCCAGTTTCCCGGAGAGCGGGTGCCAGCCCCAGCCGTCGGTGAAGGAGTCGACGAGGAGCAGGCCGCGACCCGACTCCGCGGAGAAGTCCTCGGCCTCGCCCGGCAGGGGGCTCTCGCGGCTGGGGTCGCGCACGGCGCACACCAGCCGCCCCGTCCAGCGCATCAGGTGCAGCCGTACGGGCGGGCTCTGCTCGGGCTCGCGGGGGGCGGGCACGCGCGGGGAGTCCTCGGGTGACAGTCCGTGTCGCAGCGCGTTGGTCACCAGCTCCGAGACCACGAGGCAGACGTCGTCGAAACAGTCGCCGATGTCCCACTGGCCCAGGGTCCTGCGGGTGAACTGCCTTGCCTCGCGCACGGCTTCGAAGCGGGCGGGCAGTGCGCAGGAAGCCGCGTCGGACACGGCCGCGGGATCAAGCGGCGGAAGGCCCTGCCGTAACGGCTCGAGCATGGTCGATCCATTCGTCCCCATGCGAGGCACTCCCGGGATTCGCGGTCGTTGCGATGCAGCGGTGGCGCGGGACCATGGTTTCGGATGCGTAGGGCAGATGCAAGGGCAGATGCACGTGCACCTGACCGAATTGGACCTGCCCGTACCGCTTCTTGGCCATTTTTTCCGCCATACTCTCGCTGTTCGTAGGGACTTCCCTCGCTTTCTCCTCACTCTTCCCTCGCGCCGCCCCATGCGTATCCTTGGTTTCTTTCATCTCTGTAACCGGACGAGTACTGCTCGAAGTGTTTTAGTGGCAGACTGCGGGCCCTGGGAACGGCTGGGGAGGCTGGCGAAAGTGAGCGCGGGAGAGCCCGGATCGGTGGTGCGGCGCATGCTGCTCGGTTCGCAACTACGGCGACTGCGTGAGACGCGCGGCATCACACGCGAGGCGGCCGGGTACTCCATCCGCGCCTCGGAGTCGAAGATCAGCCGTATGGAGCTGGGCCGGGTGAGCTTCAAGACGCGGGACGTGGAAGACCTGTTGACGCTCTACGGGATCACGGACGAGGCGGAGCGCCAGGCGCTGGTCGGACTCGCCCGCGAGGCCAACGTGGCGGGCTGGTGGCACAGTTACTCCGACGTGCTGCCCAACTGGTTCCCGACGTACGTCGGTCTGGAGGGCGCGGCGGCGCTGATCCGGGCGTACGAGGTGCAGTTCGTGCACGGGCTGCTGCAGACGGAGGCGTACGCGCACGCGGTGGTGCGGCGCGGCATGAAGGGCGCGAGCGCGGCCGACGTCGACCGGCGCGTGGCCCTGCGGCTGGAGCGGCAGAAGTACCTCGTGGCCGAGAACGCCCCTGACGTCCACATCGTCCTCGACGAGGCGGCCCTGCGCCGGCCGTACGGCGACCGCGAGGTGATGCGCGGACAGCTACAGCACCTGATCGAGATCTCCGAACGCCCCAACGTACGGCTGCAGATCATGCCGTTCAGCTTCGGCGGCCACGCGGGGGAGAGCGGGGCGTTCACGATCCTGAGCTTCCCTGAGTCCGACCTGTCGGACGTGGTCTACCTGGAGCAGCTCACCAGCGCCCTCTACCTGGACAAGCGCGAGGACGTCGCCCAGTACGAGCAGGCGCTGAAGGAGCTCCAGCAGGACGGACCGGGGCCGGACGAGAGCCGGGACCTGCTGCGCGGCCTGTTGCAGCTGTCCTGAGTCATCCCTCCCAACTCCCTTGCACCACACGTACCATGACGTGTGATCAGATCGTGATTACCGAACGCAGTCGAGCGGAACCGATCACATCAGGGGATTGAGGGATCACATGTCGTCCTATCTGACCGACCTGGCCCAGCAGTACATCGACGGGGAGTGGCGTCCGGGCACAGGCTCCTGGGACATCATCGACTTCAACCCCTATGACGGCGAGAAGCTCGCCTCGATCACCATAGCCACCGTCGACGAGGTGGATCAGGCCTACCGGGCCGCCGCCCGCGCGCAGAAGGAGTGGGCCGCCACCAACGCCTACGCCCGCCGCGCGGTCTTCGAGAAGGTGCTGCGGCTGGTCGAGGAGCGCGAGGCGGAGATCAGCGAACTCCTCGTCGACGAGGCCGGCGGCACGTTCGGCAAGGCCGCCTTCGAACTGCACCTCGCCAAGGAGTTCCTGCGCGAGTCGATCCACCTGGCGCTGCGCCCCGAGGGCCGGATCGTCCCCTCCCCGGTCGACGGCAAGGAGAACCGCGTCTACCGCGAACCGGTCGGCGTCGTCGGTGTGATCAGCCCCTTCAACGTGCCGTTCCTGCTGTCGCTGAAGTCCGTCGCCCCCGCGCTGGCCCTCGGCAACGCGGTGGTGCTCAAGCCGCACCAGAACACCCCGATCGCCGGCGGCACCGTGATCGCCAAGCTGTTCGAGGACGCGGGCCTGCCGCCCGGCCTGCTGAACGTGGTCGTCACCGACATCGCCGAGATCGGCGACGCCTTCCTGGAGCACCCGGTCCCTCGGGTCATCTCCTTCACGGGCTCCGACAAGGTCGGCCGCCATGTCGCCACGGTCGCCGCCTCACACTTCAAGCGGTCCATCATCGAACTCGGCGGCAACAGCGCCTTCGTCGTCCTCGACGACGCCGACGTCGACTACGCGGTCGACGCCGCCGTCTTCAGCCGTTACGTCCACCAGGGTCAGGTCTGCATGGCCGCCAACCGCATCCTGGTCGACCGTTCGATCGCCGACGAGTTCACCGAGAAGTTCGTCGCCAAGGTGCGCACCCTCAAGGCCGGCGACCCGCGCGACCCGCAGACCCTGATCGGCCCGGTGATCAACTCCCAGCAGGCGGAGGCGGTTTCCGGCGCGGTCGAGCAAGCCCTCGCCGAAGGGGCTACCGCCCTGCTGCACGGCACGACCGCCGAGAACCTCGTCGAGCCGTCCGTCCTGTCCGGTCTGCCCCTGGACTCCGCACTGCTCCAGCAGGAGGTGTTCGGGCCGGTCGCCTTCATCAACACCTTCGACGGCGAGGACGAGGCGCTGCGCATCGCCAACGACACGCCGTACGGCCTGAGCGGCGCCGTCCACACCGGCGACATCGAACGCGGCGTCGCCTTCGCCAAGCAGATCGTCACCGGCATGTTCCACGTCAACGACGCCACGGTCGCCGACGAGCCGATCGTCCCCTTCGGCGGCGAGAAGAGCTCCGGCGTCGGCCGCCTCAACGGCGAGACGACCGTGGAGGCCTTCACCACCACGAAGTGGATCTCGGTCCAGCACGGCCGCAGCCGTTTCCCCTTCTGACCCCGGGTGCGGCGTCGGGGGTGTGCCCGGCGCCGCCTACCCTGGACGGCATGTCAGCGATCCGTCTCCTCGTGCTCGGCGCCGTCCGCCAGCACGGGCGGGCCCACGGCTACCAGGTGCGCAACGACCTGGAGTACTGGGGCGCGCACGAGTGGTCCACCGCCAAGCCGGGGTCGATCTACCACGCCCTCAAGCAGATGGCGAAGCAAGGCCTGCTGCACGAGCACGAGGTCGCGCCATCCACCGCCGGCGGCCCGCCCCGTACCGAGTACGAGATCACCGACCGCGGCGTCGAGGAGTACCTCCGTCTGGTCCGCGAGGCGCTGACCGCCTACGACCAGAAGATGGACGTCAAGTCGGCGGCCATCGGCTTCATCGTCGATCTTCCTCGCGCCGAGGCCGTCGGTCTGCTCCAGGAGCGGATCCGGCGCATCGAGGAGTGGCGGTCCGCCGTGACCGAGCACTACGTGCCCGAGCAGGGTCCGGCGCAGCTCGGGCACATCGGCGAGATCATGAACCTCTGGATCCACACGGCCGACGCCGAGGCCGACTGGACCCGCGGACTGATCGCCCGCATCCAGGGCGGGGCGTACACCTTCGCCGGCGAGGGCGAGCCCTTCGTCGGAGTTCTCGCCGACGGGCAGGAGAACCCGTACGCCACCGGGGAGCGGCATCCGGAGGACGCCAGCTAATCAAGTTTGACGACTCGAAGTCCGGGTATTACGTTGGAGTTCTAGTCAAGTTTGACTAGCTTGCCGACCGGCAAGGCGACGATTGGGGGAGCGGCATGGCCGACGCGGCGATCATCGTCGAGGACGTGCGCAAGAGGTACGGAGACACCCAGGCGCTGGACGGGCTCGGCCTCACGGTAGCCCGCGGTACGGTCCACGGGGTGCTCGGCCCGAACGGCGCGGGCAAGACCACGCTGGTCAGGATCTTGTCCACGCTGCTGCGGCCCGACGCAGGCCGGGTCGAGGTGGCCGGCCACGACGTGGTCCGGCAGGCCCGGGAGGTCCGGCTGCGCATCGGGCTGCTGGGCCAGCACGCGGCGCTGGACGAGGAGCTGGGCGGCCGCCAGAACCTGGAGATGTTCGGCCGGCTGCACCACCTGGGCGCCCGCCACGCGCGCGTGCGCGCCGGCGAACTCCTGGAGCGCTTCGAGCTCGCCGACACCGGCCGTAAGCCGGTGCGCGCCTACAGCGGCGGCATGCGGCGCCGGCTGGACCTGGCGGCCTCGCTGATCAGGGACCCGGAGGTGCTCTTCCTGGACGAGCCGACGACCGGACTCGATCCGCGCGGGCGCGCCGAGGTGTGGTCCGCCGTCCGCTCCCTGGTCGGCGGCGGCACCACCGTCGTCCTGACCACCCAGTACCTGGAGGAGGCGGACCGGCTCGCGGACCGCATCAGCGTCCTCGACCGCGGGGACGTCATCGCCGGCGGCACCGCGGACGAGCTGAAGTCGCTGACGGGCGGCGACCGGATCGACGTCGTCCTGCGCGACGAGGGACAGCTGGGCGCGGCGCTCGCTCTGCTGCCCGTGGCCGAGGACGCCGTCTCGGTCGACACCGACCGTCGTCTGCTCAGCGCCCCTGTCACCGACCGGATGGCGGCCCTGTCCGGGGTGGTGCGCGCGCTGGAGGAGGCCGGCATCGAGGCGGAGGACGTGGCCCTGCGCCGCCCCACGCTCGACGAGGTGTTCCTGCACCTGACCGGAGTCCGCGACCGTACTGACACCCCTGCCGGCGACCGTGTGAAGGAGGCCGTGTGAACACGTACGCGCTGACCGATTCCTGGACCATGACCCGGCGCGAACTCGCCCACTGGGCACGGCAGCCCGGCCGGGTGGTCGTCGGGCTCGTCTTCCCGGTGATGCTGCTGCTGATGTTCGGCTACCTGGTCGGCGGCGGCCGCGGGGTGAACGGCGACTACCTCGACTACCTGCTCCCCGGCATGCTCGCGCTCACCATGGCCTTCGGCCTGGAGAGCACGATGCTCGCCGTCACCCAGGACGTGAACAAAGGCGTCGTCGACCGCTTCCGTTCGATGCCCATGGCCGACGGCGCCCTCCTGGTGGGCCGTTCGGCCGCCGACATGCTCCAGTCGGCGGTGGGTCTGGCCGTGCTGCTCGCCGTCGCCTGCGCGCTCGGGTGGCGCGCGCACGGCGGCTTCGGGGCCTTCCTGGGCGCGGTGGGACTCCTGCTCCTGTTCCGGTTCGCGATGCTGTGGATCGGCATCCACCTGGCGCTGGTGGCGGGAAGGCCGGAGATGGTCCAGGCCGTGCAGATCCTGGTCTGGCCGGTCGGCTTCCTCTCCAACGCCTTCGCCGCCCCCGAGTCCATGCCCGCCTGGCTGGCCGCCCTCGTCGAGTGGAATCCCATGTCCCACACGGCGACCGCGGTGCGGGACCTTCTCGGCGCCCCCGGCGGAGCGGCCGGCCACATCTGGCCGGCCCTTCTGTGGCCCCTGGCCCTGCTGGCCGTCTTCTTCCCGCTGGCGGTCCGCAGGTTCACCCGCATGAGCCGCTGACCGACCGCCCCGCCGGGACATGCCCTACGGGACAGCCCTTAGTGATGGAACCCGGTCGCCGCCGCCTTGTCCCGGGTCAGCGGGTGAGGCTGGCGGCGCAGTTCCGGCAGGAGCCGGGACAGGTCGTCCACGAACAGGTCGGCCAGGTCGGTCGAGAAGCCGTTGCGGCAGACGACGCGCAGGACGGAGAGGTCCTCCCGGTTCGGCGGGAAGGTGTAGGCGGGCACCAGCCAGCCGCTCTCCCGCAGCCGCCGGGACACGTCGAAGACGTCGTACGACTCCACCTCCGGGGCGGTGGTGAAGGCGAAGACGGGCAGCTCGTCGCCCCGGGTCAGCAGCCGGAAGTCGCCCAGCTCCGCCACCCGGTCGGCGATTCCCCGGGCCACCTCGCGCGCGGAGTGCTGCACGGCCCGGAAGCCCTCCCGCCCGAGCCGCAGGAAGGTGTAGTACTGCGCGACGACCTGCGCCCCCGGGCGCGAGAAGTTCAGCGCGAAGGTGGGCATGTCGCCGCCCAGGTAGTTGACGCGGAAGACGAGCTCCTCGGGCAGGGCGGCGGCGTCGCGCCACAGCGCCCAGCCGACCCCGGGGTAGACCAGCCCGTACTTGTGCCCCGAGGTGTTGATCGACGCC
Source organism: Streptomyces sp. NPDC101166 (assembly GCF_044768125.1). Classification (NCBI taxonomy): domain Bacteria; kingdom Bacillati; phylum Actinomycetota; class Actinomycetes; order Kitasatosporales; family Streptomycetaceae; genus Streptomyces; species Streptomyces sp. NPDC101166. The sequence goes on along the minus strand of NZ_JBIWPF010000009.1, from coordinate 76,038 downwards.
ACGCGCGGGAGGCGGAAGTCCCACACCAGGTCCTCGTCGAGGAAGGGCGCGACCATCGCCCCGGACGCCCCGTCGACGTGCACCGGCACGTCGAGGCCGGTGCGCTCCTGGAGGGCGTCGAGCGAGGCGCACAGGTCCGCGATCGGCTCGTAGGAGCCGTCGAAGGTGGAGCCGAGGACCCCGACCACCCCGATGGTGTTCTCGTCGCACAGCTCTGCGGCGGCCTGCGGGTCGAGGTGGAAGCGGTCGCCCTCCATGGGGACCTGACGGGGCTCCACCTCCCAGAAGGTGCAGAACTTGTCCCAGCACACCTGGACGTTGACGCCCATGATCAGGTTCGGCTTGGCGCCGGGCTTCGGGCCGCGCGCGTTCCAGCGCCGTTTGAGGGCCATCCCGGCGAGCATGCACGCCTCGCTCGACCCGGTCGTCGAGCAGCCCACGGCGCCCGAGGGGTCGGGCGCGTTCCACAGGTCGGCGAGCATCGCCACACAGCGCCGCTCCAGCTCGGCGGTGCGCGGGTACTCGTCCTTGTCGATCATGTTCTTGTCCCGGCACTCCGCCATCAGCACCCCGGCCTCCGGCTCCATCCAGGTGGTGACGAAGGTGGCCAGGTTCAGGCGGGAGTTGCCGTCCAGCATCAGCTCGTCGTGGACCAGCTGGTACGCCGTCGCGGGCGGCGTCGGGGCGTCCGGAAGCCGGTGCTTGGGCGGCGACTCGGTCATCCCGCCGACGGGGTCCGCGACACCGTAGAACGGGTTGACGGAGAGCTGGCGCTCGTCGGGGCGGGAACCCTTGTGCAGGGGCATGGACGTCACTCCTCGGCAGACGGAACGGCGGCAGACGGAACGGCGGCAGACGGAACGGCGGGAGACGGAACGGCGGGGCAGGGAACGGACGAGGTGGGGAAGGCGGCGGCGCTCAACGGACCGATGTCCCGTCTTCGCGCAGCTGCATCTGCGGACGGCCCGTGACCAGCAGCCAGGCCGGGAGGGAGGCGACGCACAGCAGGGTGACGATGGTGGGGGAGGCCACCAGGACGGCGGCGACGAAGAGGCTCACCCAGCCCTGCCGGGTGATGGCGAGCAGCACGCCCAGCACGCCGGCGGACACCCCCACCGCGGGATGCACGCCGGGCACGAGCGCGTGGGCGGTGAGACCGAGCGCGGTGCCGACGAAGATGGCCGGGAAGATCCGGCCGCCCCGGAAGCCGCAGGACGCGGCCACGAGCAGCGCCGCCAGCTTCACCACCGTCATCGTGGCGAACTGCCCGGCCGTCCAGCCCTCGGGATCGCTCGCGAGCTCCCCGATCTCCTCCAGCCCCTTGAAGAGCGTCAGATGGCCGCCCACGGCCGCCAGGAGCCCCAGGACGACCCCGCCGACGGGCAGCGCCAGCATCGGGTGCCGCAGTCGCGCGAACGCGGCGTGGACGTAGGGGAAGGCGCGCACGGCGCACAGCGCGAGCAGCGCGCCCGCCGACGCGACCACCACCGCCGACAGCAGGTCGCCGCCGTCCGGGCGGTCGATCGGAGGAAGGTCGAGATCGAAGGTCGGGCGGGCCACCAGGCTGGTCGTGAAAGAACCGGCCGCCGCGGCGACCAGGGGTGCGAAGACGCTGTCCCACAGCGGGCCCTTGGTCTGTCTCCCCGCCATCGCCTCGGAGATCATCAGCGCCGCCGCCACCGGCGTGCCGAACAGCGCGCCGATCGTGGCCGCCTCGGCCAGCAGGGGCCACACCGCGCCCGGCATCCGGGGCACCAGCCGTCGGCCCAGCCAGTAGGCGAGGCCGACGTTCACGGCGATGAGCGGGTTCTCGGGGCCGAGGCTCGGCCCGCCCGCCAGCATCAGCACGGTCGCCACCAGCAGGCCGGGCAGCACGACGGGCGGCAGCACGGGCGCGTCCAGGCCCGTGGTCGCGGGGTCCGGCCCGGCGTGGCCCGGCGCCTTCCACACCACCAGACCGACCGCGATCCCGGTCGCGGTGAGCATGACCATCATCCACAGCACGGAGTAACGGCCGATGCCCAGCGCGTCCGGCAGGTCTCCCCAAAGGACGTCCTGGAAGCGTTCGGCCAGCCCGCTCACGCCGACGAACAGCAGACTCGCCACCACGCCGACGACCAGGGCGGGCAGGATCAACGGCAGCAGCGCGCGCGCCGGGGTCGCCGGAGCGGGGGGCGGTGTCTGCCGCGCGGTGTCCTGAGCCACGGGCTCACCATAAGCGGACAAAACGGACTCAACATCCGGAGCCGGGCCGCCGGTCGGTCCGCCGGGGGGGGTACGGATGGGCCGACGCGGCGGGGAAACCGGCTTGCACCTCACGCCGCGTGAGGTCGCATCGTGGAGCGCGTACCGAGTGCCGCGGCAGGGCGAACGTCGCCTGCCGCGGCCCTGAACAGGGAGCGGACGACGTGAGCTACTCCGTGGGACAGGTGGCCGGCTTCGCCGGAGTGACGGTGCGCACGCTGCACCACTACGACGGCATCGGCCTGCTCGCCCCGAGCGGGCGCAGCCACGCGGGTCACCGGCGTTACAGCGACGCCGACCTCGACCGGTTGCAGCAGATCCTGTTCTACCGCGAGCTCGGCTTCCCGCTCGACGAGGTCGCCGCCCTGCTCGACGATCCGACAGCGGACCCACGCGCGCACCTGCGCCGCCAGCACGAGCTGCTGACCGCGCGGATCGAGAGACTGCGGAAGATGGCGGCGGCCGTCGAACACGCCATGGAGGCACGCACGATGGGCATCGATCTGACGCCGGAGGAGAGGTTCGAGGTGTTCGGCGACAAGGACCCCGAGCAGTACGCCGAAGAGGCCGAACAGCGCTGGGGCGGCACCGAGGCATACGCCGAGTCGCAGCGCCGGGCCGCCCGCTACACCAAGGAGGACTGGAAGCGCATGCAGGCAGAGGTGGCCGACTGGGGCGAGCGCTACGACGCCCTGATGGCCGCCGGGGAGCCCCCGGCCGGGGAGGCGGCGATGGACCTGGCCGAGGAGCACCGGCAGCACATCTGCGGCTGGTTCTACGAGTGCCCGTACGAGATGCACCGGGGCCTAGGCGAGATGTACGTCGCGGACGAGCGCTTCAAGGCGTTCTACGACTCCATGCGCCCGGGGCTCGCCGAGCACCTGAAGGAGGCGATCGACGCCAACGCGGCCCGGCACACACGCGCGTAAAGGGGTCCTGCCGAGGAGCCGCACGGTCCTTTCGGGGCGCCGCACACCGGTGTGGCCCGGGGTCACTCCCGGGCCACGACCACCGCCGTCCCGTAAGCGCACACCTCGGTGCCCACGTCCGCGGCCTCCGTCACGTCGAAGCGGAACGCCAGCACGGCGTTGGCGCCACGCACGCGTGCCTGCTCGACGAGCCGCTCCATGGCCTGGTTGCGGGTCTCCACGAGCGTCTTGGTGAGGCCCTTCAGCTCGCCGCCGATCATCGACTTCAGGCCCGCGCCGATCTGGCTGCCCAGGTGCCGCGAGCGCACCGTCAGCCCGAAGACCTCGCCGATGACCTGCTCGACCCGGTGCCCGGGTACGTCGTTGGTGGTGACGACCAGTACGTCCGGCTGGGGCCCCTGGCCGCCGCCGTAGTCCTCGATGCCCATGTCCACAGGTTTGCCCAAGCGGAGGCACAGTGCATCCTGGGAACGCCTTGGAACCTGGGCGGGGCCGGTTGCGTTGTACGTTTGGGCAGCCAGCCCGGCCCGTACCCGCCAGCCCGTACCCCACAGCAGGAGCCACATCCCCGTGACCACGCTTGCGCTAGGCCCCGAGTGGCTCAGCCCGGACTATCTGATCGAGACCTTCAGCCTGCCCGGCATCCTGCTGATCGTCTTCGCCGAGTCCGGCCTGTTCGCCTTCCTCCCCGGTGACTCCCTGCTGTTCACGGCGGGCCTCTTCGTGGCCGAGGGCCAGTACATCACCCAGCCCCTGTGGCTGGTCTGCACGCTCATCGTGCTCGCCGCCGTCGTCGGCGACCAAGTGGGCTACATGATCGGCAAGTTCCTCGGGCCCAAGCTCTTCAACCGCCCCAACTCCAAGCTCTTCAAACAGGAGAACCTGGAGAAGGCCCACGAGTTCATGGAGAAGTACGGCCCGAAGGCGATCGTCCTCGCCCGCTTCGTCCCGATCGTGCGCACCTTCGCGCCCATCGTGGCCGGCGCCGGCAGCATGAAGTACCGCACCTTCCTCGCCTACAACATCATCGGCGGCGTCGCCTGGGGCACGGGCGTCACCCTCGCCGGGTACTGGCTCGGCCAGATCGAGGTCATCAAGACCAACGTCGAGGCGATCCTCGTCCTCATCGTGCTCGTCTCCGTCGTCCCGATCATCATCGAGCTCCTCCGGGAGCGGGCCAAGAAGAAGCGCGCGGCGGCCCAGCAGCCGGCCCCCGCCCCGCAGCAGGCCCCGGCCCCCGTCATGGACGACGCGACCACCCAGCTCCGTCGCATCGACCAGCACGAGCCGTACGGCCGGCAGGGCGACCAGCAGGACGACTACTACGGCGGCCGGCAGCAGTACCCCCAGCAGGACTGGCAGCCTCAGCAGCAGACCTACGGCGCCCCCCAGAACACCCAGAACCCCCAGAACCAGAACGGCCAGTACCCGTACAACGGCGGCTACTGAGCCCGCGCCTGACGAGGGCGCAGCCCTCCGGAGAGGCTGCGCCCCCCTCAGAAGCCTCGCGTCCGCTTCGCGGCCCGCCGCTTCTCCGCCGACCCGATCCGCAGGAACATCCGCGAGATCTCCGACCCCAGGTTCACCCCGATGGCGATGGCCATGGCCAGCGCCGCGGCCTTCGTCAGGGACACCAGCCCGGCGTCCACCTTGTTCTGGGCGAACGCCAGCAGCCCGAAGTACGTGGCCGAACCGGGCAGCAGCGGACCGATCGCCGCCGTCGTGTACGGCAGCGCCGAAGCGAACCGGTACCGCGCCAGCAGCTGACCGAAGAGGCCCACCACTCCTGCCGCGACCGCCGTGGACGCTACGGGGGAGATGTCGCCGGCGTAGTGCATCGCGCCGAACACCGACCAGGCCACGCCCCCGTTCAGCGTCACGGCGAGCACGGTGGCCCGCTCCTGCTGGAGCAGCACCGCGAAGGTCAGCGACAGCAGCATCGACGCGGCGATCGACCACAGCGGACGCTTGCTGATGCCCAGGGCGGCGTCGGGGTTGAGGTGCGCGCCGAGCTGCACGCCCACGTACAGCATCACCAGCACGCCGAGCACGATGCCGACGAAGAAGTACATGACCTCCAGCAGTCGTGCCGCGGCGGTGATGTAGAAACCGGTCAGACCGTCCTGCACGCCCGCCACCAGCGCCCGCCCGGGCAGCAGCGCGAACAGTCCACCGGTGATGACCGCGGAGGCCTCCACGTCGACGTGCGTCAGCGTCAGCGCGGCCCCGATCGCGGCGGGCGGCATCGCGGCGACCAGGAACTGGTAGAACTCCGGCAGCCCGCGCCCCGCGCACAGCCAGGCCAGCCGGTCGCCGAGCATCGCGCCGAGCGCCGCCGCCACGAACACGATCAGATCGCCGCCGACCAGCACCGAGGCCGCGCCCGCGAGCAGTCCGCTCGCCGAGGTCAGCACCCAGGTGGGGTAGGGGTGCCGGTTGCGCCGTATCTCCGCGAGACGGCGGTAGGCCTCCTCCAGGGAGATCTGCGTCTCGGGGTCGCTGAGGTCGTCGACGAGCTGGAAGACGGCCGCCAGGCGCGTGTAGTCGGTGCCGCGGCGCCGCACGGTCCGTGAGGCCGTCACCGGGTCCTCCACCAGGGAGGGCTGGTAGGAGATCGACAGCAGCGTGAAGGTGACGTTCGGCTCGCAGCGGTCGAGCCCGTAGGAGCGGCACACCGCGAACATCGCGGCCTCCACGTCCTCGGCGCCCTCGCCGCCCGCCAGCAGCAGCTCACCGATACGCAGCGTCAGGTCGAGGACGCGCGGGACGGCCGGGCCCTCATCCTCCTCCGTCTTCGGCGCCCGCTCCGGCGCGGGCCGCTCGGCCACCGGCATGCGCAGCATCGTGCGCATCCGGTCCTGCCAGGGCACGTCCTTGGTGAGGCTGACCACGGGGAAGCCCTCGGCGGGCGTGAACGCGGCCGGGGCGTGCTTGGAGCTGTACGTTCTCGGCGTACTGAACGCCGACCCCTCGGGTTCGCCCGCGACCGGCTGCGGGGCGTCCAGCCCCTGCGGCACGGCGAACTCCGACGTGGTCTCCGACTCGCCTCCCACCCGGGAGACGGCCAGCCCCCGGGGAATCGCGAACTCCGAAGTGATCTCGGAGTCGAACGCGCTCCTCGCCTCGTCCGACTGCGGCTTGCGGTCCTCCGCCTCCGACACTGAGCAACGCTCCCTGAACGACACATCCCGTAGGCCTCAGTATGCGCGGATGACGCACACGTATGCGTGCAGGTCGCAAACAGGCAAGCGAAAGGGCCGCACGCACGCGCGTACGGCCCCCGGGCCCCGTCCTGCGGGGCCTGGCGCTCAGGGCGTCGTCAGGCCCCGGGCAGGTCAGTGACCGCCCTGGTCCTTGAAGCGCTTGTACGACCGCTCGATCTCGGCCTCGGCGTCGGTGCGGCCGACCCAGTCGGCGCCCTCGACGGACTTGCCGGGCTCCAGGTCCTTGTAGACCTCGAAGAAGTGCTGGATCTCCAGGCGGTCGAACTCCGACACGTGGTGGATGTCACGCAGGTGCTCCACGCGCGGGTCGGTCGCCGGGACGCACAGCAGCTTGTCGTCGCCGCCGGCCTCGTCCGTCATCCGGAACATGCCGATGGCGCGGCAGCGGATGAGGCAGCCCGGGAAGGTCGGCTCGTCCAGGATGACGAGCGCGTCCAGCGGGTCGCCGTCCTCGCCGAGGGTGTTCTCGACGAATCCGTAGTCGGTCGGGTAGGCGGTCGAGGTGAAGAGTCGACGGTCCAGGCGGATCCGACCGGTCTCGTGGTCCACCTCGTACTTGTTCCGCGAACCCTTCGGGATCTCGATCGTGACGTCGAACTCCACCGGTGGCTCCTCCATGATCAACACATAGTTCTGGTGGTTAAGTGTCCCTCACGCAGGTGTGTGATCGCGAAAGGGGCTGGTGATCGTGCCCGAGCTGAGGCCGTGGCGCGCCGCGAGACCGCACGTGGTGCGGGCCGTGGACGCCGTACGACCGCGTCTGGCACAAGCCGCAGAGGTCGTACGACCGCGTCTCGCGCGCGCGGCGGCTGCCGCGAAGCCGCAGGTCGTACGGCTCACACAGGCGGCGAAACCGCAGCTCGCGCGGATCACGAGGCCGAAGGCCGGCCGGGCCTGGCAGTACTCCGCGGGTGCGGCGACCGCCGGGCTGGCCCTGGCCGCCGGCGTGGTGACGGTCGCCGGCCCCTGGGACTCCACCGGTCAGCGTACGGCCGAGCGGGACCGGGCCGCCGCACTGGAACGGACGGGTGGCGCAGATCACGGCCGCGGAGGCGATACGTCCCGGGCGTCCGGTGGATCCGATGCGTCCGGAACGTCCGACACGCCGCGGCCCGCCCCGAGCGCCGCGTCCGTCCTCACCGGTCTCGGCGGCGGCCAGACCCCGGTCAGGTCCGCGCCGGGCTCCTCCACGGCCCTCGCGCGCGTGCTGGACCCGCTGCTCGCCGACCCCGCCCTCGGCGCGAGCCGCGCGGCCGCCGTCGTCGACGTCGCCACCGGCCGGCGGCTGTACGGCGCGGGCGCCGACCGGCCGTTCACGCCGGCCTCCACCACGAAGATCGCCACCGCGGTCGCCGCGCTCTCCGCGATGGGCGCCGACCACCGCCTCACCACCCGCGTCGCCCTCGAACCCGGCACCGGCGAAGTGGTCCTCGTCGGCGGCGGCGACCCCACCCTCGCCGGCCGCCGCAACGCCGAGGGCTGGGCCGACCTGACCACCCTCGCCGACGCGACCGCCGCCGCCCTGAAGAAACGTGGCATCACCCGCGCGACGCTCTCCTACGACACCACCCTGTACGCCGGCTCCGAAGTTCACCCCATCGGGGTCAACGACAACCTCGCTCGCGTCACCGCCCTCACCGTCGACGAGGGCCGCACCGACGGCTCCACGAGCGGCCCGGCGGCCCGCGTACCCGACCCCGCGGCCGAAGCCGCCCGCACGTTCGCCGAGGACCTGCGCGCCCGCGGCATCGGCACCACGTCCCCGGGCCCCTCCAAGGCGACCGCGCGCGCGGTGACCCTCGCCTCGGTGTCCTCGCCGCCCCTGTCCGCCCTCGTCGAACGCATGCTGACCAACAGCGACAACGACATCGCCGAGGCCCTCGCCCGGCAGACCGCCGTGGCCGCAGGCGTCCGCCCCGACTTCGCCGGCGCCGGCGAGGCCGTCCAGAGGCAGCTCGCGGGGCTCGGAGTGCCCCTGTCGGGCGCCGTGTTCAGGGACGGCAGCGGCCTCGACCGCGGCGACCGCCTCACGGCGAACCTCCTCACCACGCTCCTCGCCAAGGCCGGCGACCCCGCCCGGCCCGACCTCCGCCCGGCCCTGACCGGCCTGCCCGTCGCCGGCTTCACCGGCACCCTCAGCGCCCGCTACGCCGATGGCGCGGCCGGCATCGTCCGCGCCAAGACCGGCACCCTCACCGGCGTCAACACCCTGGCCGGCACGGCCGTCGACAAGAACGGCCGCCTCCTGGCCTTCGCCGTCCTCACCTCGGACACGACGGACCCCGCGGCGGCCCAGTCGGCCCTGGACCGGGCGGCGACAGCCCTGACGACGTGCGGCTGCACCTGAGAGGCCTCGCGCCATGAGGGGGCTTCGCGCCCTGCCCGCGGTCGCGGGCCTCACGTACGGTTGACACATGACGAGCATCGGTGGTGCCTCTTCCGGGATGGTCGACTGGAATCTCGCGGTGGCGACCGCGACGCGGCTCGTGCGGCCGGGGCCCGACGTGAGCCGGGACGAGGCCCGGGCCGTCGTCGCCGAGTTGCGCCGGCACGCCAAGGCTTCGGAGGGGCACGTCCGGGGCTTCACCGGTCTGGGCACCGAGGAGACCCACGACACCCCCGTCCTCGTCGTCGACCGCCCCGGCTGGGTCCGGGCGAACGTCGCCGGTTTCCGCGAGATCCTCAAGCCCCTCCTCGAGAAGATGCACGAACGCCGCGGCGGTACCGGCGGCACCGTCCTCAGCGCCGTCGGCGGCAAGGTCACCGGCGTCGAACTGGGCATGCTGCTGTCGTTCCTGGCCTCCCGCGTCCTCGGCCAGTACGAGACCTTCGCGCCCGCCGCCCGCGAACTCCCCGGCGGCAACGGCGCCGGCCGGCTCCTCCTCGTGGCGCCGAACATCGTGCACGTGGAGCGCGAACTCGACGTCGACCCGCACGACTTCCGCCTCTGGGTGTGTCTGCACGAGGAGACCCACCGCACCCAGTTCTCCGCGGTGCCCTGGCTGCGCGACCACCTCGAGAGCGAGATCCAGGCGTTCCTGGCGGAGACCGACGTCGACCCCATGACCTTCCTGGAACGCGTCCGTGAGGCCGCCCAGTCCCTCGCCGGCGGCCGCCCCGAGGGCGAGGAGGACGACGGCGGCCACTCCCTCGTCGAACTCGTCCAGAGCCCCGCCCAGCGCGAGATCCTCGCCCGCCTCACCGCCGTGATGTCCCTCCTGGAGGGCCACGCCGACTTCGTCATGGACGGCGTGGGACCGGACGTCGTGCCGACCGTCTCCGAGATCCGCGAGAAGTTCCAGCAGCGCCGCGCCAAGGGCGCCTCCCGGCTGGACATGGCCCTGCGCAAGCTGCTCGGCCTGGACGCCAAGCTCCGGCAGTACAAGGACGGCGAACGCTTCGTGCGGGCCGTCGTCGACCAGGTCGGCATGGACGGCTTCAACCGGGTGTGGACCTCACCGAACACGCTCCCCACCAAGGCCGAGATCGCCAAACCGGCGGACTGGGTCGCTCGGGTGCACCGCAAGGCCGACCCGGCGTGATCCGAAACCGCCGGACGGCAGGCGAACGCCCTCGCAATCACCCGTCCGAGGGACCGTGAGCCTCTCGCAGGCGTGCAATGCTCGGGGAGCGGCCCGGTTCTGTCACCATCTACACACTCTGCGTGACCGGACTCGGGCTCACCCCCGACAACTTCATTGAAGGGAACCGGACATGGGTCCCCATCCTGCGGTCGCGGCGATACGCCTGGCGGTCCGCCGCGTCCTCCACGACATCCTCAACGACCACACCGGCGCCCCCGGAGCCCCGGCCCCCGCCGAGGCCCCTCGCGGCTCCGACGCCCCCGTGCACGAGCGCCCGCACCCGCCGCTCGTGCTCGTCGCGTGCTCCGGCGGCGCCGACTCCATGGCGCTCGCCTCCGCCCTCGCCTTCGAAGCCCCCAAGCTCGGCATCCGCGCCGGCGGCGTCACCGTCGACCACGGCCTCCAGGCCGGCTCCGACCAGCGCGCCGACGAAGTCGTCCTGCGGCTGCGCGAACTGGGTCTCGACCCCGTCGAGGCCATGGCCGTCACCGTCGGCCGGCAGGGCGGCCCCGAGGCGGCCGCCCGCGACGCCCGCTACGCCGCCCTGGACGCCGTGGCCGAACGCCACGGCGCCACCGCGGTCCTGCTCGGCCACACCCGCGACGACCAGGCGGAGACCGTCCTGCTCGGCCTCGCCCGCGGCTCCGGCATCCGCTCCCTGTCCGGGATGGCCGCGGTCTCGGGGGCCGGCGGCCGTTACCGGCGCCCCTTCCTCGCCCTCGACCGGCAGACCGCCCGAAAGGCCTGCATGGCCCAGTCCCTGCCGGTCTGGGACGACCCGCACAACACCGACCCGGCCTACACCCGCTCCCGGCTGCGCCACGAGGGCCTGCCCGCGCTGGAGAAGGCCCTCGGCAAGGGCGTCGTCGAAGCCCTCGCCCGGACGGCCCAGCTCTCCCGTGACGACGCCGACGCCCTCGACGCCTGGGCCGGCCAGGCCGAGTCCTCCGTGCGAGACGCGACGGGCCTGCTGGAGTGCGCCAAGCTCTACGCTCTGCCGCCCGCCGTGCGACGGCGCATCCTGCGCCGCGCCGCCATCGACGCGGGCGCGCCGGCCGGCTCGCTCTTCGCCCGGCACATCGAGGAGATCGACCGGCTGATCACCGGCTGGCGCGGGCAGGGAGCCATCAATCTCCCCGGCAAAGTCGTGGCCCAGCGCCAGGGTGGCAGACTGGTGATTCGGCAAGGCTGAATCCGGACCCCTCCGGCACCGCGTGGAGGGGCGGCCGGCCGGTGGGACGACCGAAAGTGATGCGGGTGGACGCGAAAGACATGGGTGCCGACCTCAAGCAGGTGCTCATCACCAAGGAAGAGATCGACGCCAAGCTCGCCGAGCTGGCGGCGAAGATCGACGCGGAGTACGCGGGCAAGGACCTGCTCATCGTCGGCGTCCTCAAGGGCGCGGTGATGGTCATGGCCGACCTCGCCCGGGCGCTGTCCACCCCCGTCACCATGGACTGGATGGCCGTGTCCTCGTACGGCGCGGGCACCCAGTCCTCCGGTGTGGTGCGGATCCTCAAGGACCTCGACACCGACATCAAGGGCCGGCACGTCCTCATCGTCGAGGACATCATCGACTCCGGGCTGACCCTGTCCTGGCTGCTGTCCAACCTCGGCTCGCGCGAGCCCGCCTCCCTCAAGGTGTGCACGCTGCTGCGCAAGCCCGAGGCCGCGAAGGTCGCCATCGACGTCGAGTGGGTCGGCTTCGACATCCCCAACGAGTTCGTCGTCGGTTACGGCCTCGACTACGCCGAGAAGTACCGCAACCTCCCGTTCGTCGGTACGCTCGCGCCCCACGTCTACGGCGGTTGAGCCGTACGGGCGGGGTCCGGTGACCAGACGGCCCAAGCCCTGTAGGACGACCGGGAACCCCAGCGGGTTTCGCACCGTTGGAGCTTGCAGACGGGTACGCCGACCTTCCAGTGCGGCTTCGCGCGACAATGCTGGGGTACCGTCAGAAGAACTGTCTTATCAAACTCACTATGGCAGGAGGGACGGGGCGGCACCGCTCCGTATGGATGGACGTGAAGCGATACTTCCGTGGGCCGGTCATGTGGATCGTGCTGGCCGTCCTTGCCGTGGTCGTGTTGATGCAGGTCGTCGGCTCGTCCGGCGGCTACAAGACGGTGGACACCGGCCAGGTCGTGGCAGCGATCAACGACAACAAGGTCGAGTCGGCCAAGCTGACCACCGGTGACGATCAGATCGTCAAGATCACCCTCAAGGACGGCGAAAAGGTCGAGGGCAGCTCCAAGGTCCAGGCCAGCTACATCGGCGACCAGGGCGTGACCATCGCCAACACGCTGCAGACCAAGTACCAGGACAAGCAGATCCCGGACGGCTACACAGTGTCGCCGTCCAAGCAGAACCCGATCGTGGGCATCCTGCTCACGCTGCTCCCCTTCGTCCTCATCGTCGTCGTCTTCCTGTTCCTGATGAATCAGATGCAGGGCGGCGGCTCCCGGGTCATGAACTTCGGCAAGTCCAAGGCCAAGCTCATCACCAAGGACACCCCGAAGACGACGTTCTCCGACGTCGCCGGTTCGGACGAGGCCGTCGAGGAGCTGCACGAGATCAAGGAGTTCCTGCAGGAGCCTGCGAAGTTCCAGGCCGTCGGCGCCAAGATCCCCAAGGGCGTTCTGCTCTACGGGCCTCCCGGCACCGGCAAGACCCTGCTCGCACGCGCCGTCGCCGGCGAAGCGGGCGTCCCCTTCTACTCGATCTCCGGTTCCGACTTCGTCGAGATGTTCGTCGGCGTCGGCGCCTCCCGGGTGCGCGACCTCTTCGAGCAGGCCAAGGCGAACGCCCCGGCGATCGTCTTCGTCGACGAGATCGACGCGGTCGGCCGCCACCGCGGCGCCGGCCTCGGCGGCGGTCACGACGAGCGCGAGCAGACGCTGAACCAGCTGCTCGTCGAGATGGACGGCTTCGACGTCAAGGGCGGCGTGATCCTCATCGCCGCGACGAACCGGCCCGACATCCTCGACCCGGCCCTCCTGCGCCCCGGCCGCTTCGACCGTCAGATCGCGGTCGACCGCCCGGACATGCAGGGCCGTCTGGAGATCCTCAAGGTCCACCAGAAGGGCAAGCCGGTCGCGCCGGACGTCGACCTGTCGGCCGTCGCCCGCCGCACGCCCGGTTTCACGGGCGCCGACCTGTCGAACGTGCTGAACGAAGCCGCGCTCCTCACCGCGCGCAGCGACAAGAAGCTGATCGACAACCAGATGCTGGACGAGGCCATCGACCGCGTCGTGGCGGGCCCGCAGAAGCGGACCCGGATCATGTCGGACAAGGAGAAGAAGATCACCGCGTACCACGAGGGCGGACACGCCCTGGTCGCGGCGGCTTCCCCCAACTCCGACCCCGTCCACAAGATCACGATCCTGTCCCGGGGCCGCGCCCTCGGTTACACGATGGTGCTCCCGGACGAGGACAAGTACTCGACCACCCGCAACGAGATGCTCGACCAGCTCGCCTACATGCTGGGCGGCCGGGCGGCCGAGGAACTGGTCTTCCACGACCCGACCACGGGTGCCGCGAACGACATCGAGAAGGCCACCACCACGGCCCGCGCGATGGTCACGCAGTACGGCATGACCGAGCGGCTCGGCGCCATCAAGTTCGGCGGCGACAACACCGAGCCCTTCCTCGGCCGTGAGATGGCTCACCAGCGCGACTACTCGGAAGAGGTCGCCGCGCTGGTGGACGAGGAGGTCAAGAAGCTCATCGAGAACGCGCACAACGAGGCCTGGGAGATCCTGGTCGAGAACCGCGACGTCCTCGACAACCTCGTGCTCCAGCTGCTGGAGCGGGAGACGCTGGGCAAGGAGGAGATCGCCGAGATCTTCGCCCCCATCGTCAAGCGCCCGCCGCGGCCCGCGTGGACGGGCTCCTCGCGGCGCACGCCGTCCACCCGCCCGCCGGTGCTCTCCCCCAAGGAGCTCGCACTGACGAACGGCGCGAACGGCGCGTCGCCGGCGATCAGCACCGCCAAGTCCACCGCGTCGGATCCGGCGCCGGTGGCCGAGCCGGCCCCCGAGGAGCGTCCCGAGAACTGACGCTCCGCCCGGAATGAATGCCACGCCCCCCAAGGTTCTAGCCTGGGGGGCGCGGCGTTTCCGCATGCCCGCAGCTCAGGCGCGTGACCCACGCGCGCGACCCGCACAGGAACGAGAGACCAGATGACCGACCCCGTGACGCTGGCCGGCGAGGGCCCGATCGGCGCGTTCGACGCGAAGCGCGCCGAGAACGCCGTACGAGAACTGCTGCTCGCAGTCGGCGAGGACCCGGACCGGGAGGGCCTCCGCGAGACGCCGGCCCGGGTGGCGCGGGCTTACAAGGAGATCTTCGCGGGGCTGTGGCAGCGGCCGGAGGACGTGCTGACGACCACGTTCGACCTGGGGCACGATGAGATGGTGCTCGTGAAGGACATCGAGGTCCTGAGCAGCTGCGAGCATCACCTCGTCCCCTTTGTCGGGTTCGCCCATGTCGGCTACATCCCGTCCGCCGAAGGCAAGATCACGGGGCTCTCGAAGCTGGCCCGGCTCGTGGACGTCTACGCCCGGCGTCCTCAGGTGCAGGAACGGCTCACCACGCAGGTCGCCGACTCCCTGATGGAGATCCTGGAACCCCGGGGAGTGATCGTCGTCGTCGAGTGCGAGCACATGTGCATGTCGATGCGGGGGGTGCGCAAGCCCGGAGCGAAGACCATAACGTCGGCGGTCCGCGGTCAGCTTCGCGATCCCGCGACCCGTAACGAGGCCATGAGCCTGATCATGGCGCGCTGACGCCTACGCGTCCGGCGGCGGCCACGGCGTGGTCCTGGCCGCCGTCACGCCGTGGAGGCGGCTCCCGTGTTGTCGTCGTCGTCTTCGGGGAGCTTGCAGACCCGCTCCAGGAACATGGCCGCCGCTATGACGGCGATGCCGGCCACGACGGAGAAGGCGGCGTAGACCGCCTGGTCGCGGCGGGCGGGCATGTCCAGGGACTCCAGCAGGAAGACGCCGGTGCCGCCGTACATGCCGGCGACGAGGGCCGCCACCAGGGCGCTGGCGTGGCCGAAGACGACGGCGCGGGCCGCCATCAGGGGGTCGACGCCCTTGGCCTCGGGGCGGCGCTCGCGCTGCGCCTTGAGGCGGGCGCGCAGGGAGAGCGCCGTGGCCAGCAGGATCGCGGCGATCACGGCGAGCGCGATGGGCGCCGCCAGCGGAACGCCGGGGAGCGTCCCGAGCGAGTTCCACAGGCGGGCGCCCGCCCAGGACAGGACGCCGGCGACGAGGAAGACGCCGACCAGCGTCCTGATGCGCAGCTCTCTCACGGTGTCCCTTCGGTTCCCACGGGGCTGTGGTCGTCGCGGCCCTCGTCGACCTTAACGACTACTCGGGCAGCCTGAGTTCCAGGTCCCCCCGCGCTTGCACACCCTCGCGGGTGACCGCGTCGAGCAGGTCGGCGACCGCGCCCCGGCCGGGGACGCGGGCCTCGGGGTCCACGTCGTGCCACGGCGCGAGGACGAAGGCCCGCTCATGGGCGCGGGGGTGCGGGAGCGTCAGGTGCGGGTCGTCGGAGACGACGTCGGCGTACGCGACGATGTCGACGTCCAGCGTGCGCGCGCCCCAGCGCTCGTCGCGCACGCGGTGGAAGGCCTCCTCGACCGCGTGCGCCCGCTCCAGCAGCGAGGACGGGGGCAGGGTCGTCTTCAGCACGACGACGGCGTTGAAGTAGGGCGGCTGGCTGCCGGGCTCGACGCCCCACGGCTCCGTCTCGTACACGGGGGAGACTGCCTTCACCCGTACGCCCGGGGTGTCCTCCAGGGCGTCGATGGCGCCCTGGAGGGTCTCCAGGCGGTTGCCGAGGTTGGAGCCGATGGCGACGACGGCCCGTTTCGGGTTGTGGAGCGTGGTGTCGGCGGCGTCGACCTGCTCGACGACGGAGGCGGGTACCGGCTGTACGGTCGGGTCGCTGTGACCCTCGGTGAAGGACGCGGTCATGCTCGGCTCCGGGTGATGGTGACGGTCACGTCGTCGAAGGGGACCGTGATCGGCGCGTCCGGCTTGTGGACGCAGACCTCGACCTCCTGGACCCCTTCGTGCTTCAGGCAGACCTGGGCGATGCGCTCGGCGAGCGTCTCGACGAGGTCGACGGGATCCCCCTCGACGACGGCGACGACTTCCTCCGCCACGATGCCGTAGTGCACGGTCTTCGCCAGGTCGTCGTCGGCCGCGGCCGGACGGGTGTCCAGGCCGAGGGCGAGGTCCACGATGAAGGTCTGGCCCTCTTCGCGTTCCCTGGGGAACACGCCGTGGTACCCGCGGGCCTTCAGGCCGCGCAGCGCGACACGGTCCACGCGAATCCTCCTGCAATCGTCGGTGACGGCCGGTTCGTCCGTGTGCGGGCGTCACACCGGCCTCGGACGAATCTACCCGCGAGCACTGACATCGCCGGGCCACGGGACCCTCGGCGCCGGACCGGACGTCAGAGGTTCACCGTGCGTTTCCCCTGGGGAGGCCGGTGGCTCACGGGCTGATAGCCGCCCCTACCCGCGAGTTCGTGATTCCAACCACTTCTTGGTCCCTTCGGCGTTCCGCGGGGCCCTCGCGCGCTCAAGCGAGGGGCTGCCCGCCACCGTCGTCGCCGTCCTCACCGTTGACGCCGTTCTCGCCGTTGGCGTTCTCCGGGCCCTCGTCGTCGTCGGCTTCGGCCAGCACGGGAGAGGCGTGGTGCGACCACAGCTTCCAGCCGTCGGACGTGCGGCGGAAGACGTTCGTGGCGACCACCAACTGGCCCACGAGCGGCCCCAGCTCCTCGCCTTCCTCCGGCGCGGGACCGCCGCTGAGGATGTTCTCGGTGCAGGTCACCAAGGCGGTGTCGCCGGTCACGGACACATGCACGTCGGTGAGGAAGAACTGGATGTAGTCGGTGTTCGCCATGATCAGCGCGTACGACCGGAGCACCTCGCCGCGGCCGGTCAGCACGGGCCAGCCGGGATGCACGCAGGAGACCACGCCGGTGTCCGCCGGGTCGTGGTACTCCTCGTCGACGCCCAGGTCGGCGGGTGTGAGCCAGAACGAGGACACCGACTCGAAATCGCCGCGCTCCAGCGCCTCGTAGAAGGCGGTGTTGGCGGCCTCGACCTGCTCGACGTCCGTGTGCGGGGCGCTCACAGGGCTCCCTCTGCGCCGTCGCGGAGGGTGGCGTGGCCGGTCGCGCGGTGGTGCGTGCGCGCTTCCTCCACGGCGTGCGCGACCCGTACGGCGTCGGCCGTCGCGCGCACCTCGTGCACACGGACCGCCCACGCGCCCGCGTGCGCCGCGAGGGCGGAGACGGCGGCGGTGGCGGCGTCGCGTTCGCGCGCGGGGGGCGGGGAGCCCTGCGGGCCTGCCAGCACCCGGCCGAGGAACCGCTTGCGAGAAGCGGCGACGAGCAGCGGGCGGCCGAGGGTGTGGAGCCGGTCCAGGCAGGCCAGCAGCGACAGATCGTGGTCGGCCTCCTTGGAGAAGCCGAGGCCGGGGTCGACGACGACGCGGTCGGGTGCGACGCCGCCGGCGACGACGGCGTCCACGCGCGCGTGCAGTTCGTCGACGACTTCGCGGACGACGTCCTCGTAGACGCCCCGGACGTTGCCGCCCTCCAGGAAGCCGCGCCAGTGCATGACGACGAAGGGGGCGCCCGCGTCGGCGACGACCGGGATCATCTCGGGGTCGGCCAGTCCGCCGCTCACGTCGTTGACGAGGGCGGCGCCGGCGGCGAGGGCCCGGGCGGCGACGGAGGCGCGCATGGTGTCGACGGAGACGACGACGCCCTCGGAGGCGAGCCCGCGGACGACGGGGACGACACGGCGCAGTTCCTCGGCCTCGTCCACGCGGGCCGCTCCGGGGCGGGTGGACTCGCCGCCGACGTCGACGAGGTCGGCGCCCTCGGCGACCAGGTGGAGGCCGTGCTTGACGGCGGCCGTCGTGTCGAAGAAGCGGCCGCCGTCGGAGAAGGAGTCGGGGGTCACGTTGACGACGCCCATGACCGCGCAGCGGTCCCACTCGGGAAGGCCGTCGACGTGCCCGCGTCCGCTCTGCTTGCTCATACGTTCAGCGTAGGCCCAGCGGCGTGCCGGGACGGTGTGCGGCCCGGTCGGACGCCCCTGGTGGGGCGCTCCGGCCGGGCCGAGGTCCAGGGCGGCAGGGCGGCTACGCGGCCCGCATGTCCTGTTCGCGCACCCGCTCCGCCGCGACGTGCGCGCACGCGCGCGGTGCGGCGGTGCGGCGGCGCAGGAAGCGCGGCAGGGGGAGGGCCAGAGTGACGAAGCCCTCGGCCTGCATGGCGGCGAAGCCGATGCGGGGCAGGTCGGCGGAGGCCCGGTAGACGACGAAGCGGGGCTCCCAGCGCGGCTGGAACTTGGCGTTGAACTTGTACAGCGACTCGATCTGGAACCAGCGCGAGAGGAACACCAGCAGGCCGCGCCAGGCACGCAGCACGGGGCCCGCGCCGATCTTCTCGCCGCGGGCCAGCGCGGAGCGGAACATGGCGAAGTTGAGGGACACGCGCGTGATGGCGAACTTCGGCGCGGCCTGGAGGGCGGCGACGATCAGCAGTTCGTTCATGCCCGGGTCGGCCGAGCGGTCCCGGCGCATCAGGTCGAGGGAGACGCCGTCCGTGCCCCAGGGCACGAAGTGCAGGATCGCCTTCAGATCGCCGTACTCGCCCGGCTCGGCGTCGGCCTTGTGGGCGGTGGCGATGAGGCAGTCGCCGTCGGCGGGGTCGCCGACACGGCCGAGGGCCATGGAGAAGCCGCGCTCGGTGTCGGTGCCCCGCCAGTCCTCGGCGGCGCGCCGGATGCGCTCCAGTTCGGCTTCGCCGAGGTCACGGACACGACGGACCCGGGTCTCGTAACCGGCGCGCTCGATGCGCTTGACCATCTGGCGCACGTTGCGCATCGCGCGGCCGGCAAGCGAGAAATCCGCCACGTCCACCACCGCCTCGTCGCCCAGCTCCAGGGCGTCGAGTCCGGTCTCGCGGGTCCACACCTCGCCGCCCGTCTCCGAGCAGCCCATGACGGCGGGGGTCCAGGAGTGGGCCTTGGCCTCGTCCATGAAGCGCTCGATGGCGCCGGGCCAGGCCTCGACGTCGCCGATGGGGTCGCCGCTGGCGAGCATCACACCGGAGACGACGCGGTAGGTCACGGCCGCCTTGCCGCTGGGGGAGAACACGACGGCCTTGTCGCGGCGCAGCGCGAAGTGGCCGAGGGAGTCGCGGCTGCCGTGCTTGGCCAGCAGGGTGCGCAGCCGGGACTCGTCCTCCTCGGTGAGGCGGGCCGCCGGGTGCTCGGGCCGGAAGGCGAGATAGATGGTGGTGACCGCGGTGATCCAGCCCAGGGCGCCGAGGGAGAAGGCGACCGTCCAGGAGGTGTTGCCCTGGTAGTCGACGGGGCCTTCGAAGCCGAACAGGCCGTACAGCACGTGGGTGATGCGGTCGGCCAGGCTGGGGTCGCCGATCAGACGGCCGGGGTGGGCGCTGACGATCACCATGCCCAGCATGAGCGAACCCGCGCCCATGAGGACGAAGTTGGCGAGGGCGCGCCAGCGGCTGCGCGGGTCGGGCAGCGCGGCGAACTGGTCGCGGTGGACGAGCAGCGGTATCAGCAGCGCCAGGGAGATCAGCGCGCCGACCACGGAGTGCCGGTAGGTGAACTGCGCGACGGCGCCCGCGGGGAGGAGCACGACGGCCGCGCGCCACGCGCGCCGCTTGCCGCGCTTGAGGCCGTGCGCGAGCAGCAGCAGCAGGACGCCCGCGCTGAGCGACATGGCGGCCGCGAACGGGCCGAAGGATCCGGGCAGGACCTCGGCGATGGTGTGCATCCTGCTGTGCCGGAACCGGGGGAACACCCCTGCGGCGACGTCCAGCAGACCCACGAGGGCGCACGCCCTGCTGACGAGGACGGGCACGGCCTCGGGGCGTGGGCCCCGGATCAGTCGGCGCACCTTGCTCGGAACCCCGCCCGACATTTCCTCATCTTCCCTGACAGACATCGCATCCCGTAGTTCCGCGAGAGACATGGAGATCCGGGCCCGATCGGGCATCCGGCGACTTTGCGTCCTCTAGGACGGTGTCTCGGGGAGAGAGGTTCACTCGCCTCGTCAAAGCCGCCGAAAAGGCCATGGAAAGTCCGGGAAAAGCCCTCGCGAAGGAGCGGGGCGGACGGGAACCCCGGCGGAGAGCGCAGGCAGGAACACCTCATGGGTCTCACGAGCAACGCAACGCTGTGGACGACGGCCGCCGCCGCCCTACTGCTGTTCGCCGGCACGGTGTGGCAGTGGCCGCGACTGGCCGGGCGCGGCTGGCGGGCCGTCACCGGGCGCGTCGGTCTGCTGCTCGCCACGCAGGTGGCGCTCTTCGCGGCGGTGGGGCTCGCCGCCAACCAGGCGTTCGGCTTCTACGCCAGCTGGGCCGACTTGTTCGGGCAGGAGAACGACCAGGGCGTCGTCGTCGACCACGCGGAGGACGGCCGGCCGTCGGGACCGCTGCGCGTCGTCGACACGCGTCGTCTGGCGGGCGGGGGCCAGACGAGCACGAGCGGGCAGATCCAGCAGGTCACCGTCGCGGGCCGGACGACGGGCATCAACTCACCCGCGTTCGTGTACCTGCCCCCGGAGTACTTCGACCCGCAGCAGCGCACGCGTACGTTCCCCGCGGCCGTCATCCTCACGGGGTACCCCGGCACGGCCAAGGCGCTCGTCGACAAGTTGGAGTACCCGCGCACCGCGCGGGAGCTCGCCAAGGCCGGCCGTATGGAACCGACGATCCTGGTGATGCTGCGGCCGACGGTGGCGCCGCCGAGGGACACCGAGTGCGTGGATATCCCGGGCGGGCCGCAGACCGAGTCGTTCTTCGCCAAGGACCTGCCGGAGGCGGTGGCGGCGCACTACCGGGTGAACAGGAAACCGGGCAGCAGATGGGGCGTCATAGGCAACTCCACGGGCGGCTACTGCGCCCTGAAGCTGGCGATGCACCATCCCGACGTCTTCGCGGCGGGCGCCGGACTGTCGCCGTACTACACCGCGCCGTCCGACCCGACGACCGGCGACCTCTTCCACGGCGACAAGACCCGGCGCGCCGAGGCCGATCTGCGCTGGTTCATCAAGCACCGGCCCGCGCCCGACACTTCGCTGCTCGTCACCAGCAGCAAGGTCGGGGAATCCGACTACAAGCCCACGATGAAGTTCATCGACCAGGTGAAGGCGACGAAGAAGACGAGGATCTCGTCGATCATCCTCGAAAGCGGCGGACACAACTTCAACACCTGGCGGAGGGAGATACCGGCGACCCTGGAGTGGGTCAGCGGACGGCTGAGCAGCCCGTGACGCCGGGCCGTGGAGGCGGTCCAGCAGAAACGATCTTGTGAGTTCGCCGAATTCCGTGACGCCTCTGAATGCCGATGCGCTGTGAAGACTTCGGAACGGCTGTGTTTTTACGGGGCGGGGCGCCAACAATCCTCTACGCGCGGTAAGTTTCTGGCCATGCCACGTGGACGTCACCGCCATTCACCGCCCTTGCACAGGCTGCTTCCTCCGTCGGCGATCGCAGGCGTCTCCGTCGTCTGCGCCCTCGGTCCCTGGGTGTTCACGGAGCCCCTCGCGCTGCGAGGTCTGGCCGCCGCCGCCGCGGCGACGGCGGTCATCGGCGCGTTCGTCATGCGCCGTTGGGACATCCAGGCCGGCAAGCAGGTCGCCGACCTCACGCGCGCGCGTGCGGGGGACGAGTGGCGCTTCGAGGAGCGTGTCGCCGAGTTGGAGAGCGACCTCGACGAGTCGCGCGAGCTGCGGATCAAGCTGGAGCAGCGGCTGCGCGCCAAGCGCGCCGAACTCGCCGGCCTGCGCAACGAGCACGCGGCGCTGCTGCGCCGCTACGCCACCGCCGAGACGGAGCGGGCGAGCGCTCTGGAGGGCCGCCGCCTGCTGGAGATAGAGGCCGCTCCGCCGTCGAACGCCCTGCCGCCCGCGCGGGGCGCGGAGACGGCCGAGGGTGCGGGAACCGCGGTAACTTCGGCCGACGAGGCCGCGGTCGACGAGGTCGCGGCCGGCGGGGCTTCGGCCGCCGAGGCTTCGAAGTCCGGGGTGTCCGGGGTGTCCGGCGAGGGCGAGCCCGAAGCTCCGGCGGTCTTCTCCGCCGACGGCTCCAAGCTGTTCCTGCGTGCGCTGAGCGCGCTCGCACGCTTGGACGCCGACGGGCCCGCGCACGCGGAGCCCACGGAGTCGAAGGCTGCTCGGCCCACCGCGTCCGAGCAGGTCGAGTCCGCCGAGCCGACTGAGCCCGCCGGGCCGGCCGAACCCGGCAAGTCTGCCAAGGCCACCAAGGCCACCAAGGCCACCAAGGCCACCAAGGCCACCAAGGCCATTAAGGCCGCCAAGCCCGCCGACACCACCGGCACCACCGGCACCACCGGCACCAGCGGCTCCGACGAACCCGCCGACGCGAAGCCCGCTTCGGTCGCCTTCTCGAAGGCCGGCGGCGACAAGGAGGCCGCGCGGGAGGACGAGGCGGAGGGGAAGCCCGAGGCGGTCGACGAGCACGCGCGCGCGGCCGCCCCTTCCCCGGACCCCGACGAGGACGAGACCTCGGCGCAGAAGACGGCCCCAGCCGCGGCGGAAGAGGCCGCCGAGCGGACGCAGGGCACAGACGCGCACTCCACCGACGGCACAGAGGCCACGGACACCTCGGAAGAGGCGCTCCGCGCCGCCGCTCCCGCGCGGCGCCCCGGCGGCCACTTCACGGTGCCGACCGCCGTGGCCGTCGCTCCCGAGTCGCAGCCGGTGCGCCGGCCCACGGCCGAGGGGGGCTTCGACTTCTTCGGCACGAAGGAGTCGGCGGCGTCCGACGCCCTGGAGGCCGTGCAGAACGAGGACCTCGCCGACGTCGTCGGTCAGGAGGCGCTCGCGCTGCACAAGGCCGAGACCGAGGCGGAGTTCAAGCCGGCCGACGACGACTCGCGCCGCGTGGGCCAGGTGATCGACCTGACCGCGCACGACGAGACCGAGCAGATCGACCTGCACCGCCTGCGCAGCGCCGTCTCCTGAACGGGCCCGGCGGCCGTCTCCTGAACGGGCCCGGCGTGAGGGCTCCTAGGCCATCCACCGGTCGGGCCGGGCGTCACGGCGTCCGGTCCGTGACCGTTCGGCCTGGCCGCGCAGCAGCTCCGCGGCCTCACGCGTGTCCCGCAGACGCGCCGTGACGGTCTTGCCGGCCCCCGAGTCCACCCGCACGTCGGCGACCCGCCACAGCCGCTGCCAGGGCCCTTGCGTGAGCCGCACGCTCTGCACCTTGGCGTGCGGGACGAGCGCCAGGCTCCGGCGCAGCAGCCCGTGCCGGGAGGCGAAGACCGTGTCGGTGACGGCGGTCCCGTAGCCCCGCCACCACACCGGAACGCACCGGCCGGCCCGGCGGGGCGGCCGTGTCAGGGCGGCCGCGTCGGGGACGGCGACGCCGGGCAGCACGCGCGCGATGACGGCCTCCGCGGCCTCGCGCGGGGCGACCGGGACGAGCACGGAGTTGGCCGAGCCGGCCACGTCCAGTTCGACGCGCACCCACCCCCGGCGCCGCCACAGCAGCGGCTCGACGATCCGGACCGTCTGCACCCGCCCGGGCGGCACCGTCTCGTGCGCGCGGTCCAGCAGGCCGTGGTCGATGCGCAGACCGTCCGGTGACTCGGCGACGCTCCAGTCGAACTCCCCGACGAACCGCCCCACGCTGCTCGCGCCCGCCGCGCCGAGCAGCGGCACACCCGTCGCCAGCACCGTCCACACGCTCTGAGTGACGAGCCACAGCACCGGCAGCACCACGAGCGCGGCGATCAGCGCGCCCCAGGTCGCGCCGGTCAGCGCCAGCGCGACCGCCAGCTCGCGCGCGGGCACGCGCAACAGCTCGCGCGCCGGGGCCTCACCGACCTCGTGCGCCGTCTCAGGGGCGAAGCCGGCCGCGCGCGCGAGCAGTTCGGCCCGCAGTGCGCTCGCCTCGTCCTCGCCGAGGAAGGCGAGTTCGTCCTTCTTGTCGGCGCCGACCACGTCGAGCCGCAGCTTGGCGACGCCGGCGATCCGTGCCAGTAGCGGCCGGGTGACGTCGATGGCCTGGATGCGCTCCAGCCGGATGTGCGCCGTGCGCCGGAACACCAGGCCGGTCCGTATGCGCAGTTCGCTGTCCGTCACCGAGAAGTGGGTGAACCACCAGCTCAGGAAGCCATAGAGGGCTGCCGCGGGGACGACGACGGCGAGGGTGATCAGCAGGGTCGTCGTGGTGAGCCGCGCCAGCTGCCGCTGGGCCTGGTTCGGATCGTGCACCGCCCAACCGGCGACCACCGCGATGGGCGCCCACGCGCGCCGGAACGGCGTCACGGGGTGCAGCCGGCGCTCGACGACGGTCCGCGCCCGGGTGGCGCCGGGCACGCCGCCGTCGACGCGCGGGGCCGTCACAGTCCCGCCGATCGGGCCTCGCCGAGCTCGGTGAGCCGGTCGCGCAACCGTTCCGCCTCGGCCGGGTCCAGTCCCGGGATCCTCGCGTCGGTCGCGGCGGCCGCCGTGTGCAACTGGACGCCGGCCAGCCCGAAGTACCGCTCGACGGGACCTGAGGTCACCTCGACGAGCTGCATCCGCCCGTACGGCACGACCGTCTCCTCGCGCCACAGCACGCCCCGGCTGATCAGCAGGTCGTCGGCGCGCTCGGCGTAGCGCCACGAGCGCCAGTTGCGGCCGAGCATGACCCAGCCCCAGCCGATGCCCGCCAGCGGCAGCAGTGCGAACGCCGCCCAGGCGGGCCCGGCGAGCAGACCGAGCGGCACCCCGACGCCGGCCGCCGCGAGCCCCAGCCACACCACCAGCAACAGCCGCCGCATCCGCAGCAGTCCGGGCGGCAGCCCGGTCCACGCCGCGCCGCCTCCCGCAGTCTCCACGCCCCCCGGGCCCGCCGGGCTCCCCGTCTCCATGCGGTCAGCGTACGTAGGGGAGACTGGGGCCATGACTCCTACGACGGAGACCACGGTCGGGATCGGCGGCGCCGCGGAGAGCACCGACATGGTGCTCAACATCGGCCCGCAGCATCCCTCCACGCACGGCGTGCTGCGGCTGCGGCTCGTGCTGGACGGCGAGCGCATCATGCACGCGGAGCCGGTGATCGGTTACATGCACCGGGGCGCGGAGAAGCTGTTCGAGGCGCGTGACTACCGCCAGATCGTGATGCTGGCCAACCGCCACGACTGGCTGTCGGCGTTCTCCAACGAGCTGGGCGTGGTCCTCGCGGTGGAGCGCATGCTCGGCATGGAGGTGCCCCCGCGCGCGGTGTGGACGCGCACGCTCCTCGCGGAGCTGAACCGGGTGCTCAACCACCTGATGTTCCTCGGCTCCTATCCGCTGGAGCTCGGCGGCATCACCCCGGTCTTCTACGCCTTCCGCGAGCGCGAGGTCCTCCAGAACGTGATGGAGGAGGTCTCCGGCGGGCGTATGCACTACATGTTCAACCGGGTCGGCGGCCTCAAAGAGGACCTGCCGGCGGGGTGGGCCTCACGCGCGCGGGGGGCCGTCGCCGCCGTCCGTTCCCGCATGGACGTCTTCGACGACCTCGTCCTCGGCAACGAGATCTTCCGGGGCCGCACGCGCGGCGTGGGCGTTCTCTCCCCCGAGGCCGTGCACGCGTACGGCGTGAGCGGGCCCATCGCGCGCGCGTCCGGCGTCGACTTCGACCTGCGCCGCGACGAGCCCTACCTGGCGTACGGGGAGCTCCAGGACACGCTGAGGGCGGTGACCCGGACACAGGGCGACTGCCTGGCCCGCTTCGAGTGCCTCCTGGAGCAGACGCACGTCGCACTGGACCTGGCCGACGCCTGTCTGGACCACCTCGCGGAGCTGCCGCCCGGCCCGGTCAACCAGCGGCTCCCCAAGGTCCTCAAGGCGCCCGAGGGACACACGTACGCGTGGACCGAGAACCCTCTCGGGGTGAACGGCTACTACCTCGTCAGCAAGGGCGAGAAGACCCCGTACCGGCTGAAGCTGCGCTCGGCCTCGTACAACAACATCCAGGCGCTGACCGAGCTGCTGCCGGGCACGCTGGTCGCGGACATGGTGGCGATCCTGGGGTCGATGTTCTTCGTGGTCGGGGACATCGACAAGTAGCCGGGACAGCGGCAAGCAGTCGGGGACGTCGACAAGCAGTCGGGGACGTCGACAAGCACTCGGGGACATCTCCGAGCAGGCAGGGCGCGGGCGGGGCACTCCGGCGCACGCGTCAGCGGGGCGGGGGAAGCGGGTCCGCGATCCCGACCGGCTGGAGCAGCCAGCCGAAGTCGCCGAGGCCGCCCGCCGCGGTGAGTTCGGCCGCCTCGCCGGCGCTCGCGAGGGCGCGGACGTACGCGGCGGGATCTGTGGAGGCGAGCGCGAGCGGGGGGCGCGCGCCGGTGACGCCCAGGGCGTGCAACGCCTCCCGCTGGGGGAGCAGACGGGGCGTGGACGGCGAACGCGCCGGTGTGCCCGCCTGCGCACAGGCGTCCAGCGCGACATGTGCCGTGAGGTCGCACGAGCCGTCCGGCACGGGCGTCGTCTCCCGGCCCTCCCGGTATCCCGTGAGCGTCCCGAACGGGGGGCGTGCGTCCGCGGTGTGCGCGTAGTCCACGGCCACGGCGAGCCCCCGCCCGACACGGGCGACGGCGGCCGCCCAGGCGGTGTCCCGGGGCAGCCCGATCTCCGCCCGCAGCCCCTCCTCGCCGGCCAGGGGCCACCAGCGCGCGAGCCACTCCGCCTCCGCGTCGGACACCGGCTCGCCGAGCCGCTCGGCCCCGTCGCCCCGGACGAGCACCCGTCGCGCGATTCCGGCGGAGTCGACCTCGGCGACCTCGACGGGCACGTTGTCCAGCCACTCGTTGGCGAACAGCAGGCCGGTGACCTCCGGGGGCGGCTCGGGCAGCCACTCGATCCGATGGGTGAGGCCCGCCGGGCGGGCGGCGATCTCGACGGCGTACGCGCGTGTGCGGGCGGCCACGTCGGCGGGGAGCGCGGCGAGCACACCGGTGACCAGCTCACCGCGTCCGGCGGCCATGTCGACGAAGTCGAGCGACGCGGGCCGGCCCAGCGCCTCGTCCACCTCGCACAGCAGCCGGGCCACCGCCCCGGCGAAGAGCGGGGACGCGTGCACGGACGTGCGGAAATGGCCCGCCGGGCCCTCGGGGCGGCGGTAGAAGCCGTCCGTCCCGTAGAGCGCGTCCTGCGTCGCCGCCCGCCAGCCACGCCACCCGCCGGAGCCCGTCACCTGTGCCACCACCGGGTCAGACTATGCGCACAGGTGATCACCTCCTCCACCTTGCGGAGTATGCGCACCGGGCCCGGATCGGCCCTCCGGCTGACCCGTGCGCACATCGGGCTTCCCTACGCTGGGTTACGTGCAGCGCCTCTATGACTTCATCCGCAGACACCCGAGCGGCGTCGACGGCTTCTGGGCCCTCGTCCTGTTCGGGATCTCTGTGGTGACCGACACCTCCACCAGGAACACCGGCCAGGGAACCGACGCTCCGGCACTCATCGTGCCGGTGGCTTTCCTGCTCTGCCTGGTGGTGGCGCTGCGACGGCGCATGCCCGAAGGGATGCTCCTGCTGGCCGGCGCCATCGGCGTGGCACAGCTGGCGCTGGACGTCGCGACGATGGCCGCCGACTTCGCCCTGCTGGTGATCGTCTACACGGTCGCCGCGACGGGCGTGCGCTGGTCCTCCTGGCTGGCCCTGGGCACGGGGCTGAGCGCGGCGACGCTCGCGCAGATGCGCTGGCCGAACGAGCAGACCAGCGCCGCCGGCAACCTCGCGATCGTCGTCTTCCAGACGGTGCCGTTCGCCCTCGCCTGGGTGCTCGGCGACTCCATGCGGACCCGCCGCGCCTACTTCGCGCAACTGGAGGAGCGGGCCGCCCGCCTGGAGAAGGAGCGCGAGGCGCAGGCGAAGGTCGCGGTCGCAGCCGAACGCGCCCGTATCGCGCGCGAGCTGCACGACGTCGTCGCGCACAACGTGTCGGTGATGGTGGTGCAGGCCGACGGCGCGGCCTACGTCCTCGACGCTGCCCCCGACCAGGCGAAGAAGGCCCTGGAGACGATCTCCTCGACCGGCCGCCAGGCGCTCGCCGAGATGCGCCGCCTGCTGGGCGTCCTGCGCACCGGAGAACACCAGGAGAGCGGCGAGTACGTGCCGCAGCCGGACGTCGAGCAGATCAAGGACCTGGTCGAGCAGTGCAGCGGCTCCGGTCTGCCCGTCGACTTCAAGGTCGAGGGCACTCCGCGCCCGCTGCCCAGCGGCGTCGAGCTCACCGCGTACCGCATCGTGCAGGAGGCGCTGACCAACACGCGCAAGCACGGCGGACCGCACGCGGGCGCCAGCGTGCGCCTGGTCTACTTCGACGACGGTCTCGGCCTGCTCGTCGAGGACGACGGCAAGGGCGCCCCGCACGAGCTCTACGAGGAGGGCGGCATCGACGGCCAGGGGCACGGGCTGATCGGCATGCGCGAGCGGGTCGGCATGGTCGGCGGCACGCTGGACGCCGGCCCCCGCCCGGGCGGAGGATTCCGGATCAGCGCCCTGCTGCCGCTCAAACCGGCTCACTGACGCCCACGCACGCCCCCTGTTGACACCTGTACATGGAAGAGGACCCGATGACGATCCGCGTGATGCTCGTCGACGACCAGGTGCTGCTGCGCACCGGGTTCGGGATGGTGCTCGCCGCCCAGCCGGACATGGAGGTCGTGGCCGAGGCGGGCGACGGCGTCGAGGCCCTCCAGGCGGTGCGTTCCACAGCGGTGGACGTGGTGCTGATGGACGTGCGCATGCCGAAGCTGGACGGTGTGGAGGCGACCCGGCGCATCTGCGCGGAGGAGAACCCGCCGAAGGTGCTGATCCTCACCACCTTCGACCTCGACGAGTACGCCTTCTCCGGGCTGAAGGCGGGCGCCTCCGGATTCATGCTCAAGGACGTGCCGCCCGGGGAACTGCTCGCCGCCATCCGCTCCGTGCACAGCGGTGACGCGGTGGTCGCCCCCTCCACCACCCGCCGTCTGCTCGACCGGTTCGCGCCGATGCTGCCCAGTGCCGGCAAGGAGCCGCAGCGCAAGGAGCTGGAGCGGCTCACCGAGCGCGAGCGCGAGGTCATGATCCTCGTAGCCCAAGGGCTCTCCAACGGCGAGATCGCCGCCAGGCTGGTGCTCTCCGAGGCGACGGTGAAGACCCACGTCGGCCGCATCCTCACCAAGCTGGGACTGCGCGACCGGGTCCAGGTGGTCGTCCTGGCCTATGAGACGGGACTGGTGCGCGCCGGCGGGCACTGAAGGCGGGAAAGCGCGCCCCGGCCCCCGGGGCGGCCACTAGGGTCTGCGCATGCTCCTGTGGATAAACGGCCCTTTCGGGGGTGGCAAGACACAGACGGCACACGAGCTCCGGCGGCGGCTGCCGGACAGCGTCGTGTGCGACCCCGAGCACGTGGGCTTCGGCCTGCACCGCATGCTGCCGCCCGGACTGCGCGAGGACTTCCGGGACCTCGCGTCCTGGCGGCAGGGCGTCGTCGAGGTGCTCGACCTGGCGCTGCGCAAGCACGACGGCGTTGTGATCGTGCCCATGACGCTCACGGATCCGGGCCACTTCGAGGAGACCGTGGGCCGGTTGCGTGAACTGGGGCACGACGTACGCCACTTCACGCTTCTCGCCGAACGGGAGACCGTGCTGCGGCGGCTTCGTGAACGCGGGTTCGTCCGCCTGCTGCGATTCCTCGTCGGCAGGAACGCGGTTCCGAGCCAGGAGACTTGGGCCGTCCGGCAGCTCGACCACTGTCTGGAGCGGCTGCGGGAGCCCCGCTTCGCCGAGCAGCTGTGGACGGACCGCACCTCCGTGCCCAGGACGGCCGACCGCATCGCCGTCCTGGCCGGTCTGACGCTCCTGCCCAACCGCGAGGGCGCGCTGCGGACCCGGCTGCGGCAGGCGCGCGTGGGGCTGAGGCACATCCGCTTCGACTGAGCGCCCGGCCCGCTAGCGGAGTATCCCCTCCAGGAAGTCGCTGCCGAGCCGCGCCACCATCGTCACGTCCAGCTGGTGCAGCACGTACCGGCCGCGACGGCGGGTGGAGACCAGGCCCGCCTTCTTCAGGACGGCGAGGTGCCGGGATATCTCGGGCGCCGTCATGCCGTGCGCCTGGGCCAGTTCGGTGGTGGTGTAGGCGCTGCGGGCCAGCAGGCGGCAGATCCGCATGCGCACGGGGTGGGACAGCGCCGTCATCCGCAGCGTCAACTGCTCCACCGACGGCGGCGAGGCCAGTTCCGGCGAGCCGACCGGGTAGTGCAGGACCGGCTGCCAGCCGTAGCGGTGCAGCACCATCAGGTGCGGCCAGCCGAGGCTCGTCGGCACCAGCAGCAGGGACCCGTCGGCGACGGAGGTGCGGCTCTCGATCAGCTTGTCCACGATGATCCGCGCGGTGTGCTCGTCCAGCGTCACGGCGGAGGACACCGAGGCGAGGGCCTCCGCGAGACCCTTGCGGTGCAGCAGCTCGGTCTTGTGGCGGGCGTCCGCGGCGAGCGGGTGGCGGACCCGGGCCCAGACGTCCGCGAAGAAGGCCTCCTCGCAGTCCTGGAGGAACTGCCGCAGCCACGCACGCACGAGGGGCGGGTCGGCGAGCAGCCGTCGGGTGAAGCGCACCTGGCGCGGTCCCCGGGAGGCGGCCAGGTCGAGGGCGCGCTCGTGCAGGGCGGAGTCGGACAGGACGCCCCTGCTCGGCAGCTCGTAGCCCGGCGCGCACGTGAACTCCAGCGCGGAGTCGACGAACTGTTCGTCGGTCAGTTTGTCCAGCAGGTCGAGCTCTCCGGTGAGCGTGGCGCCAGGCCGGGCACCGCCGCCAGGGATGCCCGCGTACGGCAGGAAGATGTCGGAGAACGTCGTCCGCCACAGGAAGTCCGCCTCGCACATCCGGTCGGCCAGATGCGGGTCGAGGCACGCCGTCACGCTGGTGACCCAGCCCTGCAGTCCGGGGTGGTGGCCCGGTTCGGACAGCGCGTGCAGCGCCATGCCGAGTTCGGCCAGGGGGGACGGGGCGATCGTGACCCGCTCCGGCCGCAGCCCCGTGATGTCGATGCGCACGCTCATGCCCTCATGGTGCACCCCGCCACCGACGACACGGCCGTCGATTGACGGCCCTCGTCAATCGACGGGACGCGCGGCCGGGGCCCGGCGCAGCCTGATGTCACCGGGGCGACCGCGGCGCACCCGGGCCCCTCTCCGACTCCTGCTCCCGAAAGGGCACAACGGCCATGAGCATCACCCAGCAGTACGCCCTCGACGTCCACCGCGCCCGTCAGCACGGCGAGCCCCTCCCGCCCGCGCCCGGCGCCAACGACTGGCAGCTCGTCCGCGAACTGCGCGACCGCCGTGAGTTCGAGGCGGTCCTCGCCGGCCGCCGCCCCGCCCGGGGGCGCGCCCGGCACGCCCTCGGCCGACTGCTGCACCGTCTGCGGCCGGTCAGGCTTTAGGGCTGCCGGGCGACCTGCCTCAGCCGTGTCATGAAGTCCCCCACGGCCGCCCGTACGTCCTGCGGCGTCCACTCCAGGCCGTCGGCGCGCACGGTGACCTCCGTGAACGACAGCCCCGGCGGCCCGCCACGGCTCCAGCCCGACGCGAAGAGCACCGTCTTCGTCTCCTCGGCCTGCCGCACCGCCGCCTCGGCGAGGTCGTCGGCGTCGTAGGGCAGCCAGAGCTGGAACTCGTGCGTGTGCGGCGTCTGTGGATGCACGCGCGCCCAGGGGACACCGGCCTCGGCGAACCCCTCGCGCAGCGCCTCGGCCACCACGCGCGCGTGGGCGACGTACTCCGGCAGCCGGGGAAGCTCACGGTCCAGCCCGACCAGCGCGGACAGCGCCGTGGGGAACTGCTGGAACACGGTGCCCCCGTACCGGTGGCGCCAGGCCCTCGCCTCCTCCACGAGGGTCCGCGGGCCGGCGAGCGCCGCGCCGCCGAAGCCGTCCAAGGACTTGTAGAACGACACGTAGACGCTGTCCGCCAGGCCGGCGATCTCCTCCAGGGAGCGGCCGAGGTGGACGGTGGACTCCCACAGGCGGGCGCCGTCGAAGTGCACCACCGCGTCACGCTCGCGTGCCGCGTCCACGACCTCGGTGAGCTCCTCCCACGAGGGCAGCACGAAACCGGCGTCCCTGAGGGGCAGTTCCAGCATCAGCGTCCCGAAGGGCTCCTCGAAGGCGCGGACCTCGTCGGCCGTCGGCAGCCGTGGCTCACCGGTGACGCGTACCGGCCGCAGCCCGGCCACCGCGCTCAGGGCGCCCCGCTCGTGGACCTCCGGGTGCGACAGCGCGTGCAGGGCGACCGTGCGGTTGCCCGTGCGCCCGGCCCAGCAGCGCAGGGCGACCTGCTGGGCCATCGTGCCGGTGGGGAAGAACGCGGCGGCCTCCGCGCCCAGCAGGCCCGCGACCCGGTCCTCCAGGGCGGCGACGATCCCGCCGCCGTACACGTCCGGGGATTCGTCCAGGTCGTACACCTCGGGCGCCGCTTCGTGCAGCAGGGCGAGCCGGTCGCGCAGGCTGCCGCGGAAGCCCGGGCGCGACAGCACCCGCTCCGCCGCCCGGCAGGCGGCCGCCCGCCGCTCCGCCAGCGCCTCCCGCCGCTCCTCGTCCGGCTCTTGCCCGTCCCGTTCCACCGTGTTCGTCATGCCCGGATCATGCCCGGCGCCGGACCGCCCGAGCATCGGGGTTTCCGTACCGCCGGCAGGCCGCGCGCGGGAGGGCGACCGCTGCGGAGAAACCCACAGCCTGTGGACGACGGGACGTCCCGGCGACCGATCGCGTTAACATGACGAGAAATCGTCCGGTACCCGAAGCGGACTGGAACGGGAAGGCCGTCGTCGCGTGAACACAAGCCAGCAGCCAGACCCCAGGGACCGTCCCGCACGGCTCACCGTCGGCGTCGTCGGCGCCGGCCGCGTGGGCCCCGCGCTCGCCGCGTCCCTCCAGCTCGCCGGACACCGCCCGGTCGCCGTCTCGGGGGTCTCCGACGCCTCCCGCCGCCGGGCCGCGGTACTGCTGCCGGACGTGCCGCTGGTGCCCCCCGCCGAGGTCCTCCAGCGCGCCGACCTGGTCCTGCTGACCGTCCCCGACGACACCCTGCCCGGCCTCGTCGAAGGCCTCGCCGACACCGGCGCCGTACGGCCCGGCCAACTGCTCGTGCACACCTCCGGACGGTACGGCGCGAAGGTCCTCGACCCCGCCCTGCGCGCGGGCGCCCTGCCCCTCGCCCTGCACCCGGCGATGACCTTCACCGGCACCCCCGTGGACGTCCAGCGACTGGCCGGCTGCTCCTTCGGCGTGACCGCGCCCGACGAGCTGCGGCTGGCCGCCGAGGCCCTCGTCATCGAGATGGGCGGCGAACCGGAGTGGATCGCCGAGGAGAGCCGGCCGCTCTACCACGCGGCCCTCGCCCTGGGCGCCAACCACCTGGTGACGCTGGTCGCCCAGTCCATGGAGCTGCTGCGCGCCGCCGGAGTGTCGGCCCCCGACCGGATGCTCGGCCCGCTGCTCGGCGCCGCCCTCGACAACGCGCTGCGCTCCGGCGACGCGGCGCTCACCGGCCCCGTCGCCCGCGGGGACGCCGGCACGGTCGCCGCGCACGTGGCCGAACTGCGCAAGCACGCCCCGCAGGCCGTCGGCGGCTACCTCGCGATGGCCCGCGCCACCGCCGACCGCGCGCTCGCCCACGGACTGCTGAAGCCGGAACTCGCCGAGGACCTCCTCGGGGTACTCGCCAACGGGACCGACGGCGCCGAGGGAGAAGCCGGATGACCACGAGCCTGCTGAGCACCGCCGACGACCTGCACGCACGCACGCGTGCCGGGCGCAGGGCGGTCGTGATGACGATGGGCGCCCTCCACGAGGGGCACGCCACGCTCGTCCGCACCGCCCGCGAGATCGCCGGGCCGGACGGCGAGGTCGTCGTCACCGTCTTCGTCAACCCGCTGCAGTTCGGCGCGGGCGAGGACCTCGACCGTTATCCGCGCACCCTGGACGCCGACGTCAAGCTCGCCGAGCAGGCCGGCGCCGACGTCGTCTTCGCCCCGTCCGTGGACGAGGTCTACCCGGGCGGCGAGCCCCAGGTCCGCATCGCCGCCGGGCCCATGGGGGAGCGTCTGGAGGGCGGCTCGCGCCCCGGCCACTTCGACGGGATGCTGACCGTCGTCGCCAAGCTGCTGCACCTCACCCGGCCCGACGTGGCCCTGTTCGGGCAGAAGGACGCCCAGCAGCTCGCCCTGATCCGGCGCATGGTGCGCGATCTGAACTTCGGCGTGGACATCGTCGCCGTGCCGACGGTGCGTGAGGACGACGGACTGGCCCTGTCCAGCAGAAACCGCTATCTGTCGGCGACCGAGCGACGCACCGCGCTCGCGCTGTCCCAGGCGCTGTTCGCCGGCCGCGACCGGCACGCCGCCCAGGAGGCGCTGCGGGCACGCGCGCGTGAGGTGCCGGCCACGCACGCGCGCGCCGAGGCGCTCAGCGCCCTGGGCGAGTCCCGGGCCGCCGCCGACGCGCACGCCGTCGCCAAGGCCGTCCCCGGCGCCGCGGCGGCCGTCCGCGCGGCAGCCCGCCTGGTCCTCGACGAAGCCGCCCGCATGGAGCCGCCGCTGCGACTGGACTACCTCGCGTTGGTCGACCCGGCCGACTTCAGCGAGATCGGGGACGACTTCACCGGCGAGGCCGTCCTGGCCGTCGCCGCCCGGGTCGGGACGACCCGGCTGATCGACAACCTCCCTCTCACCTTCGGAGCCGCCTCGTGAGCACCACAGGCATACGACTGCACGCGCCCGCGCCCGGGTGGTCCATCGCGGCGGACGTCGTGGTCGTCGGCTCCGGAGTGGCCGGCCTGACCGCCGCCCTGCGCTGCGAGGCCGCCGGCCTCACGACGGTCGTGGTCACCAAGGCCCGCCTCGACGACGGCTCCACGCGCTGGGCGCAGGGCGGCATCGCCGCGGCCCTCGGCGAGGGCGACACCCCGGACCAGCACCTGGACGACACGCTGGTGGCGGGCGCGGGCCTGTGCGACGAGAACGCGGTACGGCTCCTGGTCACCGAGGGACCCGACGCCGTACGCCGGCTGATGTCCACGGGCGCCCACTTCGACACCGACGACGAGGGCGGCATCCAGCTCACCCGCGAGGGCGGCCACCACCGCCGCCGCATCGCCCATGCCGGCGGCGACGCCACCGGCGCGGAGATCTCCCGCGCACTCGTGGAGGCCGTACGCGCGCGTGGCCTGCGCACGATCGAGAACGCGCTCGTCCTGGACCTCCTCACCGACGCCGAGGGCCGCACCGCGGGCGTGACCCTGCACGTCATGGGCGAGGGACAGCACGACGGCGTGGGCGCCGTGCACGCCCCCGCGGTCGTCCTCGCGACCGGCGGCATGGGCCAGGTCTACTCCGCGACCACCAACCCGTCCGTCTCCACCGGCGACGGCGTGGCCCTCGCCCTGCGCGCGGGCGCCGAGGTGAGCGACCTGGAGTTCGTGCAGTTCCACCCCACCGTGCTGTTCCTCGGCTCCGACGCGGAGGGACAGCAGCCGCTGGTCTCCGAGGCCGTGCGCGGTGAGGGTGCGCACCTGGTCGACGGCGACGGCGTGCGCTTCATGCTGGGGCAGCACGAGCTGGCCGAGCTGGCGCCCCGGGACATCGTCGCCAAGGGCATCACGCGCCGCATGCAGGAGCAGGACGCCGAGCACATGTTCCTCGACGCCCGCCACTTCGGCGCCGCCATGTGGGAGAACCGCTTCCCGACGATCCTGGCCGCCTGCCGTGCCCACGGCATCGATCCGGTCACCGAGCCCGTCCCGGTCGCCCCGGCCGCCCACTACGCCTCCGGGGGCGTGCGCACCGACTCCCACGGCCGCACCACCGTCCCGGGCCTGTACGCGTGCGGGGAGGTCGCCTGCACCGGTGTGCACGGCGCGAACCGGCTCGCCTCCAACTCCCTCCTGGAAGGCCTCGTCTACGCCGAGCGCATCGCCGCCGACATCGCGGACGGCCGGGCGGCCGACGGCCCGCACGAGCGCGTGCCCGCCCCGGTCGAGCACCCGGCGACGCCCGCGCACCCGCTGCTGGCCCCCGAGACCCGGTTCGCCATCCAGCGCACCATGACGGAGGGCGCGGGGGTCCTGCGCTCGAAGGAGTCGCTGGAGAAGGCCGCCGACCGGCTCCAGCGGCTGCACACCGAGGCCCGTGACGCCCTCGACGAGAACGGCAAGACCGCCGAGCCCGGCGTCGACACCTGGGAGGCCACCAACCTCCTGTGCGTGGCCCGCGTCCTGGTCGCCGCCGCCCTGCTGCGCGAGGAGACCCGCGGCTGCCACTGGCGCGAGGACCGCGCCGGGCGCGACGACGCGAACTGGCGCCGTCACATCGTCGTACGGCTGAATCCGGACCGGACGCTCGCCGTACGCACCACCGATACCGCAGACTTCCCCCCTACCCGGCAGCACCAGCAGGAGCAGTGACAGAAGTGAGCACCCCCGAGGACCTTTCCCCCGTCGAGAACGGCGGCTGCGGCGGCGGCTGCGCCTGCGGCGAAGGCGCCGGCGACGAGGAGTACATGGAGTGCGGGCTGGACCCCGCTCTCGCCCGGCTGCTGGCCGACGCCGGACTCGACCCCCTGGAGGTCGAGGACATCGCCAACGTCGCCATCCAGGAGGACCTGGCCCTCGGCGTGGACGTGACGACCGTCGCGACCATCCCCGAGGAGGCCGTGGCCACCGCCGACTTCACCGCGCGCGAGGCCGGCGTGGTGGCGGGCCTCAGGGTCGCCGAAGCGGTGATCTCGGTCGTCTGCACGGACGAGTTCGAGGTCGAGCGGCACGTCGAGGACGGCGACCGTGTGGAGTCCGGGCAGAAGCTGCTGTCGGTCACCACGCGCACGCGTGACCTGCTGACCGCCGAGCGCAGCGCGCTCAACCTGATGTGCCGCCTGTCGGGCATCGCGACCGCCACCCGCGCCTGGGCCGACGTCCTGGAGGGCACCAAGGCGCGTGTGCGGGACACGCGCAAGACGACGCCGGGGCTGCGCGCGCTGGAGAAGTTCGCCGTCCGCTGCGGCGGCGGCGTCAACCACCGGATGTCGCTGTCCGACGCGGCCCTGGTCAAGGACAACCACGTGGTGGCGGCCGGCGGCGTCGCCCAGGCCTTCGAGGCCGTGCGCAAGGCCTTCCCCGACGTGCCGATCGAGGTCGAGGTCGACACCCTGCACCAGCTGCGCGAGGTCGTGGACGCCGGAGCGGACCTGATCCTCCTGGACAACTTCACCCCCGGCGAGTGCGAGGAGGCCGTCGGCATCGTCGGCGGGCGCGCGCTGCTGGAGGCGTCCGGCCGGCTCACCCTGGACAACGCCGAGGCGTACGCGGCCACCGGCGTCGACTTCCTCGCCGTGGGCGCTCTGACCCACTCCTCGCCGATCCTGGACATCGGCCTCGACCTTCGAGCCGCGGAGTAGGAGCGGGAACCGGCCATGCTGCTGACGATCGACGTGGGGAACACGCACACGGTGCTCGGCCTGTTCGACGGGGAGGACATCGTCGAGCACTGGCGGATCTCCACCGACTCCCGCCGCACGGCCGACGAACTCGCGGTCCTGCTCCAGGGGCTGATGGGCATGCACCCCCTGCTCGGGGTGGAACTGGGCGACGGCATCGACGGCATCGCCATCTGCGCGACGGTCCCCTCGGTGCTGCACGAACTGCGCGAGGTCACCCGACGGCACTACGGCGACGTGCCGGCGGTGCTCGTCGAGCCCGGTGTGAAGACGGGCGTGCCGATCCTGTTCGACAACCCCAAGGAGGTCGGCGCCGACCGCATCATCAACGCGGTCGCCGCCAACGAGCTCTACGGCGGCCCCGCGATCGTGGTCGACTTCGGCACGGCGACGACGTTCGACGCGATCAGTGCCCGCGGGGAGTACGTCGGGGGCGTCATCGCGCCCGGCATCGAGATCTCCGTGGAGGCCCTGGGCATCAAGGCCGCGCAGCTGCGCAAGATCGAGGTGGCCCGCCCGCGCAGCGTGATCGGCAAGAACACCGTCGAGGCGATGCAGTCGGGCGTCGTCTACGGCTTCGCCGGCCAGGTCGACGGCGTGGTCGGCCGGATGGCGCGCGAGCTGGCCGACGACCCGGACGACGTGACGGTGATCGCTACGGGCGGTCTGGCGCCGATGGTGCTGGGCGAGTCCTCGGTGATCGACGAGCACGAGCCCTGGCTGACCCTGATCGGCCTGCGCCTGGTCTACGAACGGAACGTGTCACGCATGTGAGCGGGGCGCGTCGCCGGCCCATGGGTGCGGGCCGGTCGGTGGAATCGTGATGCGCCACGCCTGTCCGTTATGTCGAACTTGTCTGATTAGCGCGTATCGTTGCCGCATGCCCACGCCATACGGATCCCGCGGCGGCATGGCGTTCGGCCCGGAGGAGCTGCGTGTGCTCCGCCGTGCTCTCGCCCTCGCCCTCCACCCCGGTCCCGCCTCGGCCGAGGACGTCCAGGACTGTCATCGCCTCGCCGACTCCCTCGACGAGGCGGCGCGGGAGGCCGCCCGGCTGCGGGCCTTCCTGGAGGCCGACCTCGGCCGGTACCGCGCCGCCCTGCCCGGTGCGGCGGCCGGCTACCTCCGGCTCCTGGAGGAGGTGCTGGGCGCCGGCTACCGGCCCGTCCCCGACGACCTCGCGGCGCTGCGGGCACTGCGGGGCGCTCCGCCGGCCGCGGCGCTCCTGGAACGCTGTCGGACGCTCGCCGAGCAGGACGTACGCGCCCGTCTGGCGGGTCGTACGGCTCAGCCGTCCGCCAAGGCCGCCGGGATCGTCCCGGCGTCCCGCACGCGCCTTCTGGCGCTTCCTGGCGGACGTTCCGGGCAGGCGCGGCAGGAGGGCGGCGAGACGCTCCGCGCCGCAGGGACCGTCGCGGCGGCCGACGGCCCGACGGAGAAGCCGAAGAAGAAGCCCGCGGAGAAGCCGGCGGCCCCCGCCCCGGGGCCCGTCCCGGTGCATCCCGCCGCCCCCGAGCCGTCGCGCCGGCCCATCCCGACGCCGGGCGAGGTCTTCCCCCGCCGCAAGCCGGCCGCACCGCCCGCGGGCGCCGGGCGGCGGACGCTGGTGGCCGGCTGACCGGAGTGCCCCGCGACACCGCGGCCCGTCCGGAACGCCGGCAGCGGGAGTCGCACGGCCACCCCGGCCCGGGACCCCCTCGCGCCCTGGCTACTCTGGATCCATGGACTACGTCTCCGCGCTCGTGCCCCCCGTCGTCATGGCCGTGTTCTTCATCGGCGTGATCAGGGTGATCGTGAAGACCCAGGGCGGCGCCAACAAGGCCAAGGAGGACGCGGCCGTCGACGCCGCCCTCGCGCGCGCGGAGGGCGCCCGCCCGGCCTCCGGGCCGGCCGACGCCTGACCCCGTCGCCCACCTGGGCGCACGACTCCGATCCGCTCGGACTCGTGCGCCCTTTTTGTTCGTCTTGTCGGCGAAAGTGCACGTCCGGCACGCGATGGGCGGGATCTCCCACTATTGTCTGAGCTGTGCCTCGCCCACTGGGAGAACTCGAAGACGCGGTCATGACGCGGGTGTGGAAGTGGAACCGCCCGGTGACCGTTCGAGAAGTCCTGGAAGACCTTCAGCAGGAACGGTCGATCGCGTACACGACGGTCATGACCGTTTTGGACAATCTCCATCAGAAGGGCTGGGTCCGCCGTGAAGCGGAAGGCCGGGCCTATCGATATGAGGCGGTCTCCACCCGGGCCGCCTACGCGGCCGCCCTCATGAACGACGCCTGGGCGCAGAGCGACAACCCCGCCGCGGCACTCGTCGCCTTCTTCGGCATGATGAGCGAGGAACAGCGAAGGGCGCTCAGTGACGCGGTGCGCATCGTCCAAGGCCCCCAAACACCACCGCCTCCGCCCGCGGAAGCGGGGAGTGCGGGCGAGAACCCCGGCTCGGCGACGGGAACCGGTGGGCGATAGCGTCCGCACATGTCAGCTCAGAGCCCTGAAGTCAGCGCTAAAGCCATCACCGTCCGCCGGGCCCGGACCAGCGATGTCCCCGCCGTACGCCGTCTCCTTGACGCGTACGTCCGTGGCGGCATCCTGCTCGACAAAGCGACGGTGACGCTTTACGAGGACATCCAGGAGTTCTGGGTCGCCGAACGCGACGACAACGCCGAGGTGGTCGGCTGCGGGGCACTGCACGTGATGTGGGAAGACCTCGCGGAAGTCCGCACTCTCGCCGTGAAGGACGGCCTGAAGGGCGCCGGCGTCGGCCACCAGTTGTTGGAGAAGTTGCTCCACACCGCCCGCTGGCTCGGCGTTCGGCGCGTTTTCTGCCTGACCTTCGAAGTGGACTTCTTCGGCAAGCACGGCTTCGTGGAGATCGGTGAGACGCCGGTCGACACCGATGTCTACGCGGAGCTGTTGCGTTCCTATGACGAGGGCGTCGCGGAGTTCCTCGGTCTCGAACGAGTGAAACCGAACACCTTGGGCAACAGCCGGATGCTTCTGCATCTGTGATCGCCGAGTCCATTCCGGACCGCCCCGCCTTGCCCGGGTGCCCTATGTCCGAAACGCGCACGTTTCCGGACGCGGGACCGGCCGTGGGTCTCAACCGGGGGTTTGTGTTTTCCCGGGAAAAGCGGTTTGCTTTCCGACGTACTGCAGTACTGCATATAACAGGGGGCGGCGAAACGGCGGACGCCGGAGACCCCCGGCCCTCACGTTATCGATGAAAGGAAATGCGGTGGCACAGAAGGTTCAGGTCCTTCTTGTCGACGACCTCGACGGTGGCGAGGCGGACGAGACCGTGACGTTCGCTCTGGACGGCAAGACGTACGAGATCGATCTCACGACTGCCAATGCGGACAAGCTGCGCGGCCTTCTCGACCCGTACGTGAAGGGCGGTCGCCGTACCGGAGGCCGTGCTTCGGGTGGGCGTGGAAAGACGCGCGCCGCTTCCGGCGGCAGCCAGGACACGGCGCAGATCCGTGCCTGGGCGAAGGAGAACGGTTACGAGGTGAATGACCGCGGGCGGGTTCCCGCGACCATTCGCGAGGCTTACGAGAAGGCCAACGGCTGAGCGCACGCGCGCAGCAATCGGGCACGGTGACAGTGTGTCGCCAGTGTGTTGACCAGCCGCACGAGATCGGGGGCGCCTCCTCCGCCCCCCAACGCCGACACCGTCGGCAGCGAGGCCTCCACCCCGCGCCCCGCCACGGGGGGCCGCAGCCAGACGGCGGCCCCCTGCACAGCTTCGGGGCACCGCCCGCCGGGAGCGGGGGAGGCCGTCTTCGGGCGCCGGGAAGGCGAGGGCGCCTCGACGCTCTCCTCAGGCGCCTGCCGCTCGGCGGGGCCGGTGGGCCGAGGCGCTTCCACGGAGCCCCCGGGGCCGATGGGCCTCAGATCCAGGTGAAGCGGCTCCCACTCCAGCCAGCGCAGGACCCCCGGCAGTTCCTCCGCACTGCCCGCGGCCACCAGGAACTGCATCCGCTCCCCCCGCACGCCCACCGGAGCGCCCGACGGCAGGCGCCGCAGCGCCGCATGGCCCGCGACGGCCGGCACGTCCAGGACGTCGAAGCGCAGGCCCACGGAAAGTCGTACCGGCTCCCCGGGCACCGTCGCCCACCCCAGTTCGTTCTCGTACCAGCCGCGGACCCGGTCGGCCGGGACGGCCGGGTCCGGATCGAGCGGCCGCCGCGGAGCAGGGACGAGGGAGGAGGCTGTGCCGACCATGCCAAGTGCAACCGCCAAAAAGCGCCGAGAGTTACGCTGAGTGTTCCGGCGATCGCGCAAAGTGTCCGAAATCGCGGCGCGCGGGGGCGTCCGGGGGCGCAAGGTTGTTCGCCCATAGCGGAGCGAACCGGGGCGCGCGGCATGGAGTGTCAGTCCCGACGGGTAAGACATGCCTAGTGGGAGGGGGCGACACGCAGGACAGGACGTCTCACGTTCGCCATCGGCGTACTGGCGATGGGGGTAACTGCCTGGCCTGCGGGAACATCGTCTCGCACCATCGGGTTGGAGCAGATGTCGGCGTTCGGGGTCAGGAGGCCATCGACGGTGTCGGCAGTTGGAATGAGCGGTCCCCGCTTGCGGGACTAAGCTGCGGAAGGACAGGGAGGGGAAGTTCCCCCCACTGCCTGACCGCTCTGAGGAGCGATTAACGATGTTCGAGAGGTTCACCGACCGCGCGCGGCGGGTTGTCGTCCTGGCTCAGGAAGAAGCCCGGATGCTCAACCACAACTACATCGGCACCGAGCACATCCTCCTGGGCCTGATCCATGAGGGTGAGGGTGTCGCCGCCAAGGCCCTTGAGAGCCTCGGGATTTCGCTCGAGGCGGTCCGCCAGCAGGTGGAGGAGATCATCGGCCAGGGCCAGCAGGCCCCGTCCGGGCACATCCCCTTCACCCCCCGTGCCAAGAAGGTCCTGGAGCTGTCGCTCCGCGAGGCCCTTCAGCTGGGCCACAACTACATCGGCACGGAGCACATCCTGCTCGGCCTGATCCGTGAGGGCGAGGGCGTCGCCGCCCAGGTCCTGGTCAAGCTGGGTGCGGATCTGAACCGGGTGCGGCAGCAGGTGATCCAGCTGCTGTCGGGCTACCAGCAGGGCAAGGAGACCGCCGCAGCCGGCGGTCCCGCCGAGGGCACCCCCTCGACGTCCCTGGTCCTGGATCAGTTCGGCCGCAACCTCACGCAGGCCGCTCGCGAGTCCAAGCTCGACCCGGTCATCGGGCGCGAGAAGGAGATCGAGCGGGTCATGCAGGTGCTGTCGCGCCGCACCAAGAACAACCCCGTCCTGATCGGTGAGCCCGGCGTCGGCAAGACCGCGGTCGTCGAGGGCCTGGCCCAGGCGATCGTCAAGGGCGAGGTGCCCGAGACCCTCAAGGACAAGCACCTCTACACCCTGGACCTCGGCGCCCTGGTCGCCGGCTCCCGCTACCGCGGTGACTTCGAGGAGCGCCTGAAGAAGGTCCTCAAGGAGATCCGCACCCGCGGCGACATCATCCTGTTCATCGACGAGCTCCACACGCTGGTCGGCGCGGGCGCCGCCGAGGGTGCGATCGACGCGGCGAGCATCCTCAAGCCGATGCTGGCCCGCGGTGAACTCCAGACCATCGGCGCCACCACCCTGGACGAGTACCGCAAGCACCTGGAGAAGGACGCGGCCCTCGAGCGCCGCTTCCAGCCCATCCAGGTCGCCGAGCCGTCCCTGCCGCACACGATCGAGATCCTCAAGGGTCTCCGTGACCGGTACGAGGCCCACCACCGCGTCTCCATCACCGACGAGGCCCTCGTCCAGGCCGCCACGCTGGCCGACCGGTACATCTCGGACCGCTTCCTCCCGGACAAGGCGATCGACCTGATCGACGAGGCCGGCTCCCGGATGCGCATCCGCCGGATGACCGCGCCCCCGGACCTGCGCGAGTTCGACGAGAAGATCGCCGGCGTCCGCCGGGACAAGGAGTCCGCGATCGACTCGCAGGACTTCGAGAAGGCCGCCTCCCTCCGCGACAAGGAGAAGCAGCTCCTGGCCGCCAAGGCCAAGCGGGAGAAGGAGTGGAAGGCCGGCGACATGGACGTCGTCGCCGAGGTCGACGGCGAGCTGATCGCCGAGGTCCTCGCCACGGCCACCGGCATCCCGGTCTTCAAGCTGACCGAGGAGGAGTCCTCGCGTCTGCTGCGCATGGAGGACGAGCTCCACAAGCGCGTCATCGGCCAGGTCGACGCCGTCAAGGCGCTGTCGAAGGCGATCCGCCGTACGCGTGCCGGTCTGAAGGACCCGAAGCGTCCCGGTGGTTCGTTCATCTTCGCCGGCCCGTCCGGCGTCGGTAAGACCGAGCTGTCCAAGGCCCTCGCAGAGTTCCTCTTCGGCGACGAGGACGCGCTGATCTCCCTCGACATGTCGGAGTTCAGCGAGAAGCACACGGTGTCGCGTCTCTTCGGTTCCCCGCCCGGATACGTGGGTTACGAGGAGGGCGGCCAGCTGACCGAGAAGGTCCGCCGCAAGCCGTTCTCCGTCGTCCTCTTCGACGAGGTCGAGAAGGCCCACCCGGACATCTTCAACTCGCTGCTGCAGATCCTGGAGGACGGTCGGCTGACCGACTCCCAGGGCCGGGTCGTGGACTTCAAGAACACGGTCATCATCATGACGACCAACCTCGGCACCCGGGACATCTCCAAGGGCTTCAACCTCGGCTTCGCGGCCGCGGGCGACTCGAAGACCAACTACGAGCGCATGAAGAACAAGGTCTCGGACGAGCTCAA
This sequence comes from Streptomyces sp. NPDC101166, assembly GCF_044768125.1. Lineage (NCBI taxonomy): Bacteria > Bacillati > Actinomycetota > Actinomycetes > Kitasatosporales > Streptomycetaceae > Streptomyces > Streptomyces sp. NPDC101166. The sequence goes on along the minus strand of NZ_JBIWPF010000009.1, from coordinate 31,751 downwards.
GCAGCACTTCCGGCCCGAGTTCCTCAACCGTGTCGACGACGTCGTCGTCTTCCCGCAGCTGACCCAGGAGGACATCCTCGCGATCGTCGACCTGATGATCGGCAAGGTGGACGAGCGCCTGAAGGACCGGGACATGGGCATCGAGCTCTCCCAGACCGCCAAGGAGCTCCTCTCCAAGAAGGGCTACGACCCCGTCCTGGGCGCCCGGCCGCTGCGCCGCACGATCCAGCGCGAGATCGAGGACACCCTCTCGGAGAAGATCCTCTTCGGCGAGCTGCGCCCCGGCCACATCGTGGTCGTGGACACCGAGGGCGAGGGCGACGCGAAGACCTTCACCTTCCGGGGTGAGGAGAAGTCGTCGCTGCCCGACGTCCCGCCGATCGAGCAGGCGGCCGGCGGCGCCGGGCCGAACCTGAGCAAGGACGCCTGACCCTCCCGGGGTTGAGCGCGAGAGAGGGGCCGGTGCTTTCGAGCACCGGCCCCTTTCGCATGTCTGCGTCCGGCCCCGCTGGGGTTACGACAACTGCCCGTCGTAGTCCGGCAGCTTGTAGCCCTTCTCGGCGTGGCCGCCGGACAGGTCGGTGGCGCTGTTGCCGATGTTCGCGATGATCGTGTAGCCCTTGTTCTCGATGTCGGCGCGCTGGGCGGTCTTGTAGGCGGCGACGTCCTTGAAGAGGTCGAACAGCCCGCGCACACGGAGGCCGGAGACCTTGTAGCCGACCTGCTTGAGGTTGTAGTCGGTGAAGCCGGCGATGATGCCAGGGCGCGCGGTCACGAAGAACAGCGAGACGCCGTGCTCCTGGGCGTACTTGGCGACGTCGAGGACCGGCTTGTTGGCCGGCTGGGGGTAGCTGAAGCCGAAGTCGGTCTCCAGCGCGGTGTTGTCGATGTCGAGGACGAGCGCCTGCTTCTCGCCCGGCTTGGCGGCGGCGATGCGCTGCTTGAGGTACGGCAGGGCCTGGTTCATCACGCCCTGGCAGTCGGCCTGCCAGGTGGCGTAGTCGACGTCCGCGGCGGCTGCCGTCGTGGCGACGGTGGAGCTGCCGGTGGCCGTCGCGGCCTGGGCGCCGGCCGGGACGGCCATCGCGGTGACGGCGGCCGTGGTGACGGCCGTCATGGCGATACGGCGCATCCAGGTACCTCTGTTCATGGTGGTGGGGGTCCTCTCACGTCCATGTGCTACGGGTGTCGTGGGCATGCTCATCGGTGGGGATGGCCTGAGGGGAACCAGCGGGTTACTGGACGGTAGCCGTTGATGAGAGGCCGCTCACAGAGGCGTGCATGCGAAGGTGACCGGGGTCACAACTCCGTGCGCCCGTAAGGGAGTAGTGCGCGTCACATGAAGAAGTCCCCCATAGGGGGCCATCGGTGACATGCCGCACAGGCGAAATGTCCGTTACTACATGGATTAGTGATAATGCTAATTCCGGCAAAACGGACATGTTGCTCAAAGGGTGAGGCGAACTGGGCGCGCCGGGTGGGAGTTGGCGGGGAAACGGACTAAAAGGCCAACTGTCAAGAAGTCATCGGATTAGGGGTTTAGTACTAGCTATCGCCGTAGGTCACACATTTGAGGCGACATGGACTCGGGGGTTACCAAGGGATGGCCATCCGGCGGACGTCGCGCCGGGCGGTTCTCTCTGACCCCGGACCCATGAGGTTTTCCATGTTCCAGCGCGTCACGTCCCGTTCCTCCCGTACGTCTCAGCTCCGCACCCGCGCGGCCGTCGGGGCCGCCGCTCTCGGCGCCTCGGTCGTGCTGGGGTCCGGAGTGGCGTCCGCCGCGCAGCCCGCGGCCGCCAAGCCCGCCGCCGTCGCCAAGCCCGCCGCCGCGGCCGCCAAGAAGAGCGCCTCCTGGATCGACCCGGTGGCGAAGTACCGGCTGTCCGCGAGCTTCGCCCAGGCCGGCGGCATGTGGGCGCACAAGCACAGCGGGCAGGACTTCGCCGTGCCGACCGGCACCAAGGTCATGGCCGCCCACGGCGGCACCGTCGTCAAGGCCGGCGGCTACGGCGCCGGCGACGGTCCGGCCTACGGCAACGCCATCGTGATCAAGCACGCGAACGGCGTCTACTCGCAGTACGCGCACCTGTCGCGCGTCGACGTGAAGATCGGTCAGATCGTCAAGACCGGTCAGCGCATAGCACTCTCCGGCAACACGGGCAACTCCAGCGGCCCGCACCTGCACTTCGAGATCCGCACGACCCCGAACTACGGTTCGGCGATCGACCCGGTGAAGTTCCTGCGCGCCAAGGGCGTGACCGTCTGACGGCGGTCAGGGCCGGCCGCTTTTCCTAGTCCTCCGAGGAGGGGGACGAAGAGGACGGCCGGGCGCCCCGATGGGCCTGGGTGACCAGATCGACGGCGACTTCGAGGACGGCTGCACGCTTGTCCTCGGGGTCGCCTTCGAGGTCATGGAGGAAGAACATGCCGGCGTGCAGCGTGAAGATGGCGCTGACGCAGCGGACCTGGTCGGTGAGGGGGGCGTCCGGGTCGAGGATGATGTCGCGCAGGCTCTGCAGGCGGTCCTTGAAGGAGTCGCCGATCTGCAACTCCCGCACCGTCGCCTGGTTCTCCTGCATGAAGCGGAAGAGCGGGGCCGCCTCGGCGAGGGCCTTGCTGTAGCGCCGCACCAGTTCCTGCTTGGTCTCAAGGGTGTGCGGCTGCTCCCGGCCCCAGTCGATCAGGTCCTCGATCGGCTTCGTCAGATCCGTGAAGATGCCGACGATGATCTCTTCCTTGGTCTTGAAGTGGTAGTACAGGGCCGCCTTGGTGACGTCGAGACGCTCGGCGATCTCGCGTAGCGAGGTCTTCTCATAGCCCTGCTCGGCGAAGAGTTCGAGCGCCACGTCCTGGATGCGCTGGCGGGTGTTGCCGCGGCGCTGCTGCTTGGTGCCGTCCATAGTGACGTCCATCCTCGTAGTGCTCGCGGTCCCACGGAAATCCGGCCGCCGAAGGTAAGAGAAACTTACTTGCCGCCCGGCTAGAACTTACTTGACGCCCGGCTAGTTCCCCGTCTACTTTCCCAGTGTAGTGAACTAGCCGGGCGGCAAGTAAGTGGGCCGCCGTGGGGGAGTGGGAACGATGGCGGACAGCAAGAGCGTGGAGCGGGAGACCGGCACACCGGGTACACCGGACACCGGTGCACAGGAGAAACAGGCGAAGAGCGTGCGGGCCGTGATCCTCGCGCTGATGATCACGATGATGCTCGCCATGCTCGACAACATGATCGTCGGCACCGCGATGCCGACGATCGTGGGCGACCTCGGCGGCCTCGAGCACCTGTCCTGGGTGGTGACGGCGTACACCCTCGCGACCGCCGCCTCCACCCCGATCTGGGGCAAGCTCGGCGACATGTACGGGCGCAAGGGCGCCTTCATGACGTCGATCGTGATCTTCCTGGCCGGGTCCGCGCTCAGCGGCATGGCCCAGGACATGAACCAGCTCATCGCCTTCCGCGCGGTGCAGGGCCTGGGCGCCGGCGGCCTGATGGTCGGCGTCATGGCGATCATCGGCGACCTGGTCCCGCCGCGGGAGCGCGGCCGCTACCAGGGCATGATGGCCGGCGTCATGGCGATCGCGATGATCGGCGGACCGCTCGTCGGCGGCTCCATCACCGACCACTGGGGCTGGCGCTGGGCCTTCTACATCAACCTGCCGCTCGGCGTCGTGGCCCTCGGCCTGATCAGCGTCATCCTGCACCTGCCGAAGAAGCGGTCCGACGCGCGCATCGACTACCTGGGCGCCGCGCTGCTGACCGTCGGCATCACCGCCATCGTGCTCGTCACCACCTGGGGCGGCACGGAGTACGCCTGGAGCTCCGCGCGGATCATGGAGCTGACCGGCATCGGCGTCGCCGCGCTCGTCGGGTTCGTGTTCTGGCAGACCAAGGCCGCCGAACCGATCGTGCCGCTGCACATCTTCCGCAGCCGCAACTTCACGCTGATGTCGATCATCGGCTTCATCGCCGGCTTCGTGATGTTCGGCGCGACGCTCTTCCTGCCGCTCTACCAGCAGGCCGTGCAGGGCGCGTCCGCGACCAACTCCGGACTGCTGCTCCTGCCGATGCTCGGCGCGATGCTCGTCACCTCGATGATCGCGGGCCGGATCACCACGAGCAGCGGCCGCTACAAGATCTTCCCCGTCGTCGGCAGCGTCCTGCTGATCGCCGGCCTGTACCTGCTGTCGACGATGGACACCGGGACCTCCCGGTTCATGTCCGGCGTGTTCATGGCCGTCACCGGCCTCGGCATGGGCTGTCTGATGCAGATCACCATGCTGGTCGCGCAGAACAGCGTGGAGATGAAGGACATGGGCGTCGCGTCCTCCTCCACCACCCTCTTCCGCACCCTCGGCTCCTCCTTCGGTGTCGCGATCATGGGCGCGCTGTTCAACAGCCGGGTCCAGGACGTCATGACCGAGCGGGCCGGCGCCCTCGGCTCGAAGGTCACCGAGCAGTCCGCCCAGATGGACGCCGCCGGCCTCGCCAAGCTGCCCGCGGCGGCGCGGGAGGCGTACCAGTACGCGGTCTCCGACGGCACGCACGCAGCGTTCCTCGTCGGCACCGCGGTGGCCGTGATCGCCCTGGTCGCCGCGGTGTTCGTCAAGGAGGTCCCGCTGCGGGGCGCGCTCCCCAAGCCGGACGGCCCGGACGGCGCCACGGGCGGGACGGCCGCCGCCAAGGCCCCGGTCGTCGAGTCCGTCTGATCCCGAGCCGAAGGCGAGGCGGCGTCGCGTGCACAGACGCGGCGCCGCCCGCCCCTGTCCGCGACGCGACCCGGGTGCCGACGCCTTCCGCTCAGGGCAGCACCGGATAGCTGCCGGTGTTGGTCGGCGCGTGTTCGGGCAGCCACAGCACGGCGACCGCCCCCTCGGCGGGTATGTGCCCGGGCGCGCCCACCGGCTGCACATTGCGGAAGGTCAGCCGGGCGCCCAGGACCCGGGCTTGGCCGGCGGCGATGGTCAGGCCCAGCCCGTGACCACGGCCGGCGCGGTCGCTGCTGCCGGTCCGGAAGCGGCTCGGGCCCTCGGCGAGCAGGCTCTCCGGGAAGCCGGGGCCGTGGTCGCGCACCCGGATCACCCGCCCCTCCACGGAGACCTGGATCGGCGCCTTGCCGTGCCGGGCCGCATTGGTGAGCAGGTTGAACAGCACCCGCTCCAGCCGCCGCGGATCCGTGGTCACCATCGACTCGTGGACCACACGCACCTCGGCCTCGGGGTCCTTGGCCGCCACCCGCCGGGCGACGAACTCGCCCAGCAGGATGTCCTGCAGCTCGGCCCGCTCCGACGCCCCGTCCAGTCGGGCCACCTCCAGCACGTCCTCGACGAGGGTGCGCATCGCTTTCGCCCGGTCCAGGACCAGTTCGGTGGGCCGGCCGGGCGGCAGCAGCTCCGCGGCCGTCAGCAGCCCCGTCACCGGGGTGCGCAGCTCGTGCGCGATGTCGGCGGTGACCCTGCGCTCCGCCTCCAGCCGCTGCTGCAGCGCGTCCGCCATGGCGTCCACCGCGCTGGCCAGGTCGTCCGTCTCGTCCTGGACGACACCGCCGATGGCGTCCCGCACGCGGACGTCCGCCTCCCCCTTGGCGACCTCGTTCGCCGCGGCCGCCGCCTTGCGCAGCCGCCGGGACAACTGTCCGCCGATGAGCACGCCGAGCGCGCTGCCGCCGAAGACGACCGCGATGGAGCCGATCACCAGGGCCTGGTCGAGATCCATGAGGATGTCCGTGCTGCGGTCGGTGAACCCGGTGTGCAGGGAGAGCACATGCTCCCCGTCGTTGACCGGCACCGCCGCCCAGATGTCCGGCGCGCCGCCCCCGTGGTCCGACACGAACGTCGCCCGGCGGCCCTCCTCGACCTTCTCCCTCAGCTCCGCCGGCAGTCGCGGGTCGTCGATCTTGATGTTGGGGAAGTTCGGATGCCTGGACAACTGATAGTTGCGCTGGGCGATCCGGATGCGCTCGTCCGCGAGATCGCGCGCGTTGTCCAGCATGGACACTCGGGCCGCGTTGTGCACGACGAGACTGAGCGCGACCGCCACCAGCGCGCCGACCAGCGCGATGGCCGCGCTCAGCTTCCACCGCAGGCCGGTGCGGATGCCCGCGCGCTCCACGCGGCCCGGAACCAGGTGTCGCAACATCCCCCGATACCCCGTTCCGCTCAGGCCTTCAGCTTGTAACCGAAGCCGCGGACCGTCTCGATGCGGTCCTGACCGATCTTGGTCCGCAGCCGCTGCACATGGACGTCGACGACCCGTGTGTCACCGCCCCAGCCGTAGTCCCACACCCGCTCCAGCAGTCTGTCCCGTGACAGCACCGTGCCCGGGGCGGAGGAGAACTCCAGCAGCAGGCGCATCTCGGTCGGCGTGAGGGCCACCGGCCGGCCCGCCCGCCGTACTTCCATGCCCTCGGTGTCGACCTCGAGTTCCCCGAAGGTCAGCACGCCCCCGACCGCCGCCGCGTCCTGGTCGGCCCGGTCGCCGCCGCCCGCGTGACCGAACCGGCGCAGCACCGCTCTGATACGGGCGACCAGGACGGCGCCGTCGAACGGCTTGGTCACGTAGTCGTCCGCGCCGGCCTCCAGGCCGAGGACGACGTCGATGGAGTCGGCGCGCGCGGAAAGCATGATCACCGGCACGGTGGACTCGTCGCGGATGCGCCGGCACAGGCTCACCCCGTCCAGGCCGGGCACCATCACGTCCAGCAGCGCGATGTCGGGGCGGTCGGTCCGGAACGCCTCCAGTCCGGACAGCCCGTCGGGCATCGCGGTGACCACGAAGCCGTCCCGCTCCAGGGCGAGCTGGGTGGCCTCGCGGATGACGTCGTCGTCTTCGACGAACAGGACGTGGGTCTGGTCTGCCATCCCGGTGCTCTCAGTCCTCGTGCGTATCGGCCGGTCGTGAGTCGGCTCGTCGTGAGTCGGTTCGCTTGCGCGTCGGTATGTCGTGTTCGGGTCGGTCGGGTCTGGATCGGGTCGGGTCTCGGGCGGTCGAATCGGGCGTGAATCCGTCGCTTCGCTGTCCGAGTGCCCATAGAGGGGACGCCCGGAGCGCTCAGGCCGTTCACTGGTTCATCGTTCCGGAGGGCCGGAACGGTTCACACGACGGCGAATTTTCCCCGACGACCTCGCCCGACGACTTCGCCTGACCGCTTTCCCCGACGGCATTCCCTCGACGACCGGCCCGGTCAGCCGCCGGCCGACGGCGGCGGCGCATCGTCGCCCACGACGCTGTAGTCGTTGTGCCAGCTGTACTCCTTGACGAACCGGCCCCCGACCCAGCGGTAGGTGATCACGTTCTCGCCCGAGGGACTGGAGACCGGGTCGCCCTTCTCGTAGACCTGCCTGGACACGACCAGGACGCCCCGGTCCATCTCGGCGTAGACCGGCGGCTCCTCCGCCTTGAACACGTTGGTGTAGCCGTCGCCCGCCCGCCGGTACACGTACGAACCGACGCCGACGACGTCACTGCAGGTCAGCACGTTGACCACGATGTCGTCCTCCGAGCCGCCGGTGAGGTCGCCGTACGACACGTCGACCGGGTACTCGTCGCCGACGCAGGGCTTCAGCCCGCGCTTGACCTCGGCCGACACCGCCGGATCGTCCTTGACCAGAGCGACCGCGTCCACACGGTCGAAGGTGCTGGTGGGGACGGCGGCGGGGGTGGCGCCCGGGACGGTGCCGCGGGCCGGCCCCTCGTCGCGCGCGCCGGTGCCCCCGGTGGCGCAGGCGGAGGCCAAAAGCCCGAGGGCGGCGAGCACGGTCATCGCCGTGATCGCCGCCTGGAAGATCCCCCGGACCCGTGGGGGCCCGGCCTCGGTCAGGCCGCCGCGCAACGCTCCCGCTCCTCACGCTCCAGCGCGCGTGCGTCCAGATCGCGGGCCTCCAGCTCCTCACGGAGCCGGGCGAGCGCCCTGTGCAGCGTGCTCTTGACGGTTCCCGCCGACATGCCGAGGGCGGCGGCGGTCTCGTCCGTGGACATCTGCTCCCAGTGTCGCAGCACGACGACGCTGCGCTGCTTGGGAGCGAGCACCTTCATCGCGTCCATCAGGAGGGCGCGGTCCGCGTGCTGCTCGGTGGAGTCGTCCACGCAGGCGTCCGGGAGCTGCTCGGTGGGCACCTCCTCCAGCTTGCGGGCCCGCCACCACTCGGTGCGGGTGTTGATCATGACGCGGCGCAGGTAGGCGTCGGCCAGTCGCTTGTCCGCGATGCCATCCCAGCGGCCGTACGTCCGGGCCAGCGCCGTCTGGAGCAGGTCCTGGGCGTCGACCGGGTCCGGGACCAGCCGGCGGGCGCTGCGCAGCAGCGCGTCCTGCCGAGTGCGGACGTACTCCTCGAACTCGAGCACCTCTCCCTGCGCCATGATCAACACCCTCCGTGTCCCCGTTCCGGCCGACCGTGGTCCGCCGGTGTCCTGCTCTGGTCTGTGGCCCTCGTGCCGCTGCGGCCACGGAAGAGAAACTACGGAGGTGTTGTCACGGCACTGTGCGAGGGAGCCTGCGGCCAGCGCGCGGCTGTCCGTCGGTTGTGTAACGGAAATGAGTTCGGGGTAAGGGGTCCGACCGTTTGGTGTGCCTATGGGGTGTTCTGGTCGGCGAGAGAGTGTGACGGAAGCCTGTTACGGGGCCGTGCGCGAGCGCCAAGCCTGTGCCACGGCCGTGAAATGTCTGTGCGTCACGTCAGCGGCAGGCGGTACTGGCCGCCGGGCAGCGGCTCCACGAGACCGTCCGCGACGAGGCCGTCCAGCGCACGCGCGCGTTGCACCGGCTCGTGCCACACACGGTCCAGGACTGCCTGCGGCACGGGTGCGTGAGCGTTCCTCAGGACGGCGAGGAGCTTCCCGCGCACCTGCCGGTCGGTGCCGGCGTACGTCTGCCCCCGGCGGGGCGGGCCGGTGTGCTCCGGCTTGCCCGCGAGCCGCCAGGCGCACTGCGCGGCGATCGGGCAGCGCCCGCACGTCTCGTTCTTGGCCGTGCAGACGAGCGCCCCGAGTTCCATGGAGGCGGCCGCCCAGCGCGCGGCGGTCTCCTGCTCCTCGGGCAGCAGGGCCCGGGCGAGCCTGCGTTCGGCGGCCGTGGTCGCGTTCGGCGGGTACTGGACGCCGGTGACCGCGCGCGCGAAGACCCGCCGGACGTTGGTGTCCAGCACGGCGTGCCGCTGTCCGTACGCGAAGGATGCGACAGCGGCGGCCGTGTACTCGCCGATGCCGGGCAGCGCGAGGAGCTGGGCGTGGTCCGACGGCACGTCGCCGCCGTGCCGTTCGGTTATGGCCACCGCCGCGCCGTGCAGCCGCAGGGCGCGGCGCGGATAGCCGAGCCTGCCCCACGCGCGGACGGCCTCGCCGGGGGCCTCGGCGGCCAGGTCGGCGGGGCGCGGCCAGCGGGCGAGCCACTGCTCGTAGACCGGCAGGACCCGGTTGACCGGAGTCTGCTGGAGCATGAACTCGCTGACCATCACGCCCCACGCGCCGGCTTCGGGCCGCCGCCAGGGCAGGTCGCGGGCGTTGTCGTCGAACCAGTCGATGACAGGGGAGTGGAGGTGGGCGCCGGTGACCTGCTCGTCGAGCAGGGGATCGGGGGCGGTGTCGGCGTCGGCGGGGCTGCTGTACGGGGGCTTGGTGGGCGCAGTCATGGCCCTACCGATCCTGCCATGAGGGGAGGGGAGCGCGCGTACCGCCACTCTGGGGGGGCGGGGCGCGGCCGATCTTCCGTGTGTCCGTCCTGCTGGTCCCGGCCGGTGCGTCCGGCGGCTGTGGCCAGAGGTGCAAGCGGCGCGAATGCGAAGGGCGGCGGCTCCTTCCGCGGCGGTCACGGATGGTGAGCGTGAAGGTCGTCGCCGTCACGTCGTGCGACTGGTGACGGTGTGAAGGGCACAAGTCGGGGGCGGAGCAGCCGTGTCCGGGATGATGATCCGGAAAAGTTGTTCTCCGGGCGGCGGGTGGGGCCGGTGAACGCCGCGATCTCTCGTACAGTTTGCGCCGTGGGATCTCTGCGCAATCCGGTCGGGCCGCTTCCCTCCTCCATCTACTGGCGACGGAGGGTCGTACTGCTGTCCGTGGTCGCCCTGTTGGCGCTGCTGGTCACGTGGATCGTGGCCTCGGGCGGGGGTGGCGGACGCAACGGCGCGGACGGTCCCAACGGGAAGAATCCCGCGCCTTCGATCACTCCGGGACCGTCCGGATCAGGGCCCGCCATCAGCCAAAACCCCGGCGGGCGCGACGAGTCGGGCAGCGGGGGCTCCGGTTCCGGCGGATCGGGCGGATCGGGCGGGTCAGGGGCCGTGGGCGGCTCCGGGGCCGGGTCGGGTTCGGGTGGCGGATCCGCGACCGGTTCGGGTGGCGCCGGTGCGGGCGACGGTGGGGCCGCGGGCGCCGGGGTCGTGGGGGGCGACGGCGTTTCCAGTGCCGGGACTTCCGCCACCGCTCTGCCGGCCGGGACCACATTGCCCAACTGCACGGCGAGCGTGGTGACGTTGAGCCTGCGCAGTGTGCGGAACACCTACTCGCCGGGACAGACGCCCACGTTCCAGCTGACGGCGAAGAACTCCTCCGGGAGTGACTGCAAGGTCGATCTCGGGCCTGCGAAGGCCGTGTTGACGATCACTCAGGCGGGGGCGGAGAACGACTACTGGTCCTCGGACGACTGCCCCAAGGGTGCGGGCAGCCGGCTGTACCGGGTGGTCGGCGGGAGCGGCATCACGTACACCGTGACCTGGGACCGCAAGCCCGGTGCGCCCAAGTGCGCGACGCCGCCGGCGGGGGTGGCCGGGCCGGGGACGTACCTGGTCGAGGCGAAGGTCCCGGGCTTCGCGAAGGCGCAGACGTCGTTCGTGCTGAAGGCCGATTAGGCGGACGGTTCGCCCGCGGCTCGCGTGCCGCTGCCGCGGGCGGTGTCAGACGTAGCGTTCCAGGATCGAGGACTCCGCCAGGCGGGAGAGGCCCTCTCGGACGCTGCGGGCTCGGGCCTCGCCCACTCCGTCCACCGTCTGGAGGTCGTCGACGCTCGCGGCGAGGAGCTTCTGGAGGCCGCCGAAGTGCTCCACCAGGCGGTCGATGATGGCGCCGGGGAGGCGGGGGACCTTGGCCAGGAGCCGGAAGCCGCGCGGGGAGACCGCGGAGTCGAGGGCCTCGGGGGAGCCCGTGTAGCCCAGCGCCCGCGCCACCGTGGACATTTCGAGGAGCTCGGCGTGGCTCAGCGCGTCCAGCTCGTACAGCGCCTCGTCGACCGTGCGGGAGCGCTTGGCGGTCGGCTCCGGCACGTAGTCCCGGACCACCAGCTCCCGCTCGGGCTCCACGCCGGCGATCAACTCGTCGAGCTGGAGGGCGAGAAGGCGGCCGTCGGTACCCAGCTCCACCACGTACTCGGCGATCTCGGTGGCGATGCGGCGCACCATCTCCAGGCGCTGGGCCACGGCCGACACGTCCCGGACCGTCACCAGGTCCTCGATCTCCAGCGCCGACAGAGTCCCCGCGACCTCGTCCAGCCGGAGCTTGTAGCGCTCCAGGGTGGCGAGGGCCTGGTTGGCGCGGGACAGGATCGCCGCGGAGTCCTCCAGGACACGGCGGTGGCCGTCGACGTAGATCGCGATCAGCCGCATGGACTGGGACACCGAGACGACGGGGAAGCCGACCTGCTTGCTGACGCGGTCCGCCGTGCGGTGCCGCGTGCCGGTCTCCTCCGTGGGGATCGTCGGGTCCGGCACCAGCTGGACGCCGGCCCGAAGGATCTTCGACAGGTCGGAGGAGAGCACGATGCCGCCGTCGAGCTTGCACAGCTCGCGCAGCCGGGTCGCCGTGAACTCCACGTCCAGGACGAAACCGCCCGTGCACATCGCCTCGACCGTCTTGTCGGAACCCAGCAGGATGAGCCCGCCGGTGTTGCCGCGCAGGATCCGCTCCAGGCCGTCGCGCAGGGCCGTGCCGGGGGCCACCGCGCTCAGCGAGGCGCGCATCAGGCCATCGGCACCGGAATTGCCACCGGACTTTCCATGAGCTGCCGCCCGGTCGTTGGCTGCCACTGCACTCCTCCGGTCGCAGGTTCTTGGCGTCCCCGCTGCGCGCACTCGGTTCGTACGGACGGGCGAGACCTGGGCAAAGTCTACCGGCGGTCCTCCCCGTCCCGTGGGGCCTCTCGGCGACGGGACCGCGGCAGGACCCTCAGGGCGTCCCCCATGTCCGCGACTTCCAGGACCTTCATGCCCGCGGGGACCTTCCCGGGGTCGCCCGGCACGAGCGCGTGCGTGAAGCCCAGACGGTGGGCCTCGGCCAGCCTGCGCTGCACGCCCGTGACCCGTCTGACCTCGCCCGCCAGGCCGACCTCGCCGATCGCGACGAGGTTCTTCGGCAGGGGTGTGTCGCTGGCGGCGCTGGCCAGCGCGAGGGCGATCGCCAGGTCCGCGGCGGGCTCGGAGAGCTTCACCCCGCCGACCGTCGCCGAGTAGATGTCCCGCTTGCCGAGGGCGCTGATCCTGCCCCGCTGCTCCAGGACCGCGAGCATCATCGACACCCGGGACGTCTCCAGGCCGGAGGTCGTCCGGCGCGGGGAGGGGATCTGCGAGTCGACGGTGAGCGCCTGCACTTCGGCGACCAGGGGACGGCGGCCCTCCAGGGTGACCGTCAGGCAGGTCCCCGGGACCGGTTCGTCACGACGGGTCAGGAAGAGTCCGCTCGGGTCCGCGAGGCCCGTGATGCCCTCGTCGTGCAGTTCGAAGCAGCCCACCTCGTCCGTCGCCCCGTAGCGGTTCTTGACGCCCCGCACCAGACGCAGGCGCGCGTGCCGGTCGCCCTCGAAGTGCAGGACGACGTCGACCAGGTGCTCCAGCAGGCGCGGCCCCGCGATCGCGCCGTCCTTGGTGACATGGCCCACGAGCAGCGTGGACATGCCGCGTTCCTTGGAGGCGCGGATGAGGGCCCCGGCCACCTCGCGGACCTGGGCCATCCCGCCGGGCGCACCGTCGATCTCCGGGGAGGCCACCGTCTGCACCGAGTCCAGGATCAGCAGCGAGGGCTTGATCGCGTCCAAGTGGCCGAGGACGGCCGCCAGATCCGTCTCGGCGGCGAGGTAGAGGTGGTCGTCGATGGCGCCGATGCGGTCGGCGCGCAGCCGGACCTGGCTCGCGGACTCCTCGCCGGTCACATAGAGCGTGCGGTGCTCGTCACTGGCCGACTTGGCGGCCACGTCGAGCAGGAGCGTCGACTTGCCCACGCCCGGCTCCCCGGCGAGCAGCGCCACCGCGCCCGGCACCAGGCCCCCGCCGAGCACACGGTCCAGCTCGGCCACGCCGGTGGGGCGGGCGGTGGCCTGACGGCCGTCGACCTGGCCGATCGGCAGGGCGGAGGTGGTGACGCGCCCCGGCGCCGTCGTACGGACCGCGGGCGCGCCGTACTCCTCGACCGTGCCCCACGCCTGGCATTCGGGGCAGCGGCCGAGCCACTTGGCCGTCTGCCAGCCGCACTCCGTGCAGCGGTAGGACGGACGGTCCTTGGTGGTCTTCGTACGGGCAGCCATGGGGGAAACCGTAACCGCAGCCACCGACAACGGACCGGGCCTGTGGACAACCGTGCGCCCCCCGCGTTCCCCTCGGGGGGACGACCCCGTATGCACCTGCCACCCCCGACCCGTATGAGGGATCGTTTCACCCGTACGGATTAAAAGGACTCAAGGGGGCAGAACACGCAGTTCCACGCCGCCTACGGTCGCACGGGTGATGAGCAGCAGTCCGCAGACCCCGACCCGCACGACCGGCGCACACCGGGCGCACCGGGAGGCGCGCGACCGCACCGAGGCGCGCACGCCGGCGCGGCGGCCGCGCGGCCGCAGCGAGCCGTCCTACGAGCCGTACCTCGACGGCCTGTTCACCTACTGTCTGTCCGTCCTGTGCGAGCACGACGCGGCCACCGCCGCGCTCGCGGACGCCCTCGCCCTCGCCGAGCGGCGCGGTCAGCGCGCCCAGGACGCCGCGGGCGACCGCAGGGCATGGCTGTACGCACTGGCCCGCTGGGCGTGTCTGCGCGAGCTCGCCGAGGCCAGGCGGAGACGGCAGGGCGCGCACGCGGCGGGGCGGCCGGACGCCCCCGGCGCGAGCGGAGCGAAGTCCGCCGAAGCGCCTCCCGCCGGCCTCGCGGACGAGGCCCAGCAGCAGCGGCGGCGTGAACTCGCCCTGCTCGCGTGGCCGGAGGCGGCCGGCACCACGCCCGAGCAGCGCGAGGCGCTGGAGCTCGCCGTACGTCATCAGCTCGCCGCCCACGAGGTGGCCGCCGTTCTCGGGATGGAGCACGCCGCCGCCCGCGAGCTGCTCGCCACCGCCGCCTGCGAGGTCGAGCGCACCCGCGCCGCCCTCGCCGTCGTGGAGACCGGCGGATGCCCCGGGGTGGAGCGTCTCTCCGGCAACGACCAGCTCGTGCTGAGCGCCGCCCTGCGCCGCGAACTCGTCCGGCACGTCGACGACTGTCCGCGCTGCCGCAGGGCCGCCGAGCGCGCGGTCCCCGGCCGCTGGCCCGGCGCCGGCGTCACCCCCGCCGAGCTGCCCGTGCTGGAAGCGCCCCGCGCGAGCCTGCGCGCCGCCACCGCCCGCCTCTCCCGCGCGCGGGGCGCCGCCGCCCCCCGGTTCGACCGGCGCGGCTTCCCGATGGCCCCCAAGGACCGCGCCGCCCGCCGCGACCGCCTACGCGCGCGTGCCGTCACCACGACCGTCGTCGCCACCGTCGTCGCCGCGCCCGTGCTCGCCCTCTGGGCCGCCTACCGGAGCACGCCGACCAGCGAGGGCGCCGACGGACGCAACCCCGCCGCCAGCGAGGCGCGAAACCCCGGGGGCCTCGACTCGGCGGCCGCCGGCGGCTACCAGAACGCCGGCAACGCGAGCCCCCGGCCCGGCGGGGGCGCTTCCGCGGGCGAGGAGACCGACGTCTCCGTCGAGGTCATCAGCGTCGCCGGACTCGGCGAGCACGGCGCGGGCCGCCTCTCCGTGCGGGCCGGCAACGACGGCGCCACCACCCTGATCACCCTGACCGCGGCCCCGGACGCGCCCGAGCCGATCCGCTGGTCCGCGACCGCCACCGCCCCCTGGCTCCACCTGAGCCGCTCCCAGGGCGTGATCGCGCCCGGCGAGTCGACGACGGTCAAGGTGTACGTCGACCGTCTGCGCGAACCCGCCGGGCACTGGCACGCACGCGTGGCGATCGCCCCGGCCGGCGCGGTCGTCTCCATCGACGGCTACGGCGCGGCCCCCGCTCCCGCCGGCCCCGTGCCGAGCCGCCCCACCGGAGCGCCCCCGTCGGAGGGACCCGCGCCCAGCCCCACGGCCCCGCCCAGCACGGCCCCGGCCTCCAGCCCTCCGCCGACCACCGCCGACCCCGAGCCCACCCCCGATCCGTCCACGCCGGACCCGGGCGTCTCGACACCGCCACCGGGCGACGGCGGCGGGGAGGACGACGGAGACACCGGCGCCCCGTAGAGCAGCCGACCGCCCCGGCCGGGCCGCCTCAGCCCGCCGGATCCGCCGGATGCGGCGCCACCAGCGGAAGCTGTGCGGCGAGCCGCTGCTCGCACAGCTCGACCAGCCGGTCGTAGCCCGCCTTGCCCATCAGCTCGGTCAGCTCCGCCCGGTACGACACGTACACCGGCTCGCCCGCGCCGTGCGCCGAGGTCGCCGAAGTGCACCACCAGTGCAGGTCGTGACCGCCCGGGCCCCAGCCGCGCCGGTCGTACTCACCGATCGACACCTGGAGCACGCGCGTGTCGTCGGGCCGGTCGATCCAGTCGTACGTGCGCCGCACCGGGAGCTGCCAGCAGACGTCCGGCTTGGTCTCCAGCGGCTCGCGGCCCTCCCGCAGCGCCAGGATGTGCAGCGAGCAGCCGGCGCCGCCCGCGAAGCCGGGACGGTTCTGGAAGATGCACGAGCCGTTGAACGGGCGGGTCTGCCGCGAGCCGTCCTCGTCCTCCGCGACCCAGCCGTCCCGTGTGCCCTCGTCGTGGTGCTGCCAGATGTCCGGGGTGAGCCGCGCCACGTGCTCGGCGACGCGCTTCTCGTCGTCCTCGTCGGAGAAGTGGGCGCCCAGCGAGCAGCAGCCGTCGTCGGCGCGGCCCGCCTGGATGCCCTGGCAGCCGCTGCCGAAGATGCAGTTCCAGCGCGAGGTCAGCCAGGTCAGGTCGCACCGGAAGACCTGCTCGGGGTCGGCGGGGTCGGGGAACTCGACCCACGCACGCGCGAAGTCGAGGCCCTTCTCGTCCCCGGCAGGGCCGGCGGGCGGCCCCTGAGGGGCGGCCTTGCGCGACTTCTTCGGGGTGGCGTTCTTGTCGTGCTTCGCGCTTTTCGTCTTTGGCACGCGTCCAGGGTAAGTCGCCCGCGGGCCGACGCGGCACCGTCTCAGGAAGCACACCGGGGACGGCGTGGAACGCGCCTGGCAGTAGCGTTTCCCCCTATGAGACTCGGTGTCCTCGACGTGGGATCGAACACGGTGCACCTGCTGGTGGTGGACGCGCACCCCGGCGCGTGCCCGCTGCCCGCGCACTCGCACAAGGCGGAACTGCGCCTGGCCCAACTCCTCGACGACAGCGGGGCGATAGGGGCCGCAGGCGTGGACCGGCTGATCACGGTCGTCCAGGACGCCCTCCAGGCCGCCGAGGACAAGGGCGTCGAGGACCTGCTGCCGTTCGCGACCTCCGCCGTGCGCGAGGCCAGCAACGCCGACGACGTCCTCACGCGCGTGCGGGAGGAGACCGGCGTCGAGCTCCAGGTCCTCACCGGCGCGGAGGAGGCCCGGCTGACCTTCCTCGCCGCCCGCCGCTGGTTCGGCTGGTCCTCGGGCAAGCTGCTCGTCCTGGACATCGGCGGCGGCTCGCTGGAGATCGCGTACGGCATCGACGAGGAGCCCTACGCGGCCGTCTCCCTCCCGCTGGGCGCGGGCCGGCTCACGGCGGGCTGGCTGCCCGGCGACCCGCCCGACCCCGAGGACATCCGGGCGCTGCGCCGGCACGCGCGCACGGAGATCGCCCGCACGGTCGGGGAGTTCAGCCGCTTCGGCGCCCCGGACCACGTCGTCGCCACGTCGAAGACCTTCAAGCAGCTCGCCCGCATCGCCGGCGCCGCCCGCTCCACCGACGGCCAGTACGTGCAGCGTGAGCTCAAGCGGGAGTCCCTGGAGGCCTGGGTGCCGCGCCTGGCCGGCATGACCGCCGCCCAGCGCGCGGAGCTGCCCGGCGTCTCGGAGGGCCGCGCGGGCCAGCTCCTCGCCGGGGCGCTGGTCGCCGAGGGCGCGATGGACCTGTTCGGCGTGGAGACCCTGGAGATCTGCCCCTGGGCACTGCGAGAGGGCGTCATCCTGCGCCGCCTGGACCACATGGGCTCGGCGTAGAGCCGGCGGGCCACGCGTACCTGGGCGGGCCGCGCGGGCGTGAGCGAGCTGATGGGCCACGCACACGTGAGCGAGCCGATGGTCCACGCGTACCTGGGCGAGTGGGCGGGCCGCGAGTAGGTGGGCGGGCCGCGCGGGCGTGAGCGAGCCGATGGGCCGCGCACACGCGAGCGAGCCGATGGGCCACGCGTACCTGGGCGAGTGGGCGGGCCGCGAGTAGGTGGGCGAGTCGACGGGCCACGCACACGTGAGCGAGCCAGCGGGCCACGCGTACCTGAGCGAGCCGACGGGCCACGCGCACGTGAGCGAGCCGATGGGCCACGCGTACCTGGGCGAGTGGGCGGGCCGCGAGTAGGTGGGCGAGTCGACGGGCCACGCACACGTGAGCGAGCCAGCGG
>NZ_JBIWPF010000009.1:0-13910 GCF_044768125.1 Streptomyces sp. NPDC101166 | reverse complement strand
GGCCACGCGTACCTGAGCGAGCCGACGGGGCCACGCACACGTGAGCGAGCCGATGGGCCACGCGTACCTGGGCGAGCCGGCGGGCCACGCGTGCGCGTGCCGAGGCGGGCCGCGCAAGAAGACGGCGGCCGAGAAGACCGCCGCCGAGCCCGACCGGCTCCCCGGCCCGACGGCGTGCGCACACACGCGTCCCCTCCGTCTGCCGCCCCGTCAGTGGCGCACGCGTGTGTGAGCGCCGCACCCCGCCCTGCGCATTCGACGCGAATCCACCGGAGCCCGTCGCGGGCGTCGTGGCGAACGCCACAACGGCCGCCGGGGACCCGGCTCGCACCCGACGGCACCCCGTAACCTGTCCCCCATGGCAGAGCCAGTCGTGCGCATCCCGGATGCGAAGGTCGCCCTGTCGACGGCCTCGGTCTATCCGGAGTCGACGGCGACGGCCTTCGAGATCGCCGCGCGCCTCGGATACGACGGCGTCGAGGTCATGGTCTGGAACGACCCCGTCAGCCAGGACATCGACGCGCTCCGCAGACTCAGCGACTACCACCAGGTGCCGATCCTCGCCGTGCACGCCCCGTGCCTGCTGATCACACAGCGGGTGTGGTCGACCGACCCGTGGGTCAAGCTGCAGCGGGCCCGCGCCGCGGCCGAGAGGCTCGGCGCCGGCACCGTCGTCGTCCACCCGCCCTTCCGCTGGCAGCGCCAGTACGCGCGCGACTTCGTCACCGGAATCTGGCGGATGGCCGACGAGACGGACGTACGGTTCGCCGTCGAGAACATGTACCCCTGGCGTTACCGCGACCGCGAGATGCTCGCCTACGCGCCGGACTGGGACGTCACCAAGGACGACTACCGGCACTTCACGATCGACCTCAGCCACGCCTCGACGGCCCGTACGGACGCCATCCAGATGCTCGACCGCATGGGCGACCGCCTCGGGCACGTCCACCTCGCGGACGGCAACGGCTCGGCCAAGGACGAGCACCTGGTCCCCGGCCGCGGCTCGCAGCCCTGCGCCGAACTGCTGGAGCGGCTCGCGCTCAGCGGCTTCGACGGCCATGTCGTCATCGAGGTCAACACCCGGCGGGCGATGTCCGGAGCCGAGCGGGAGGCCGACCTCGCGGAGGCCCTGGCCTTCACGCGGCTGCACCTGGCGTCCGCGCCGAAGGTGCCCCGCTGGTGAACGGCACCGGCGCGCGCCGCCGCGGGCGGCCTCCGCGCACCGAGTCCTCCGACACCCGCGACCGCATCCTCACCGCGGCCCGCGAGGAGTTCTCCGAGCGCGGCTACGAGAAGACGTCCGTGCGGGGCATCGCCAAGGCCGCCGGGGTCGACCCGGCGCTCGTACACCACTACTTCGGCACCAAGGAGCAGGTCTTCGCGGCGGCCATCGAGGTGGCCTTCGCGCCCGCGCTCGACGCGCCCGAGGCCCTCGCCGACGGCCCCCCGGCCGAGGTCGGCGAGCGCTTCACCCGCTTCATCCTGGGCATCTGGGAGAACCCGGCGACCCGTGCGCCCGTCCTGGCGATCGTCCGCTCGGCGGTGACCAACGAGACCGCGGCGGCCGTCTTCCGCCGTCTGGTCGCCTCCCAGCTCCTGCGCCGCGTCGCCGCGCAGCTCGACCTCCCCGACGCCGAGCTGCGCGCCGAACTGGCGGCCGCGCAGCTGGTGGGGATGGCGATGCTGCGGTACGTGATCAAGGTGGAACCGCTGGCGTCGGCGGACGTCGAGCAGATCGTCGCCCGGGTCGCGCCGGTCGTGCAGGGGCACCTCACGGGACCGTGACCGGGAGCCGCCTCCGCTCCTTCGGCGAGACATGCGTCCCGCATTCCGGACACATCGTCCCGACACCTGGATGACCGGCGTAGGCTCGACGAAGACCTGATCTGTCTGAAGGAGCGAGCGACGATGCCCGAGCTGAGGTCCCGCACAGTCACCCACGGCCGCAACATGGCGGGCGCCCGCGCCCTTATGCGCGCCTCCGGTGTACCCGGTGCGGACATCGGCCGGAAGCCGATCATCGCCGTGGCCAACAGCTTCACGGAGTTCGTGCCGGGCCACACCCACCTCCAGCCGGTCGGCCGGATCGTCAGCGAGGCGATCGTCGAGGCCGGCGGCATCCCGCGCGAGTTCAACACCATCGCCGTCGACGACGGCATCGCGATGGGGCACGGCGGCATGCTGTACTCCCTGCCCTCCCGCGACCTGATCGCGGACAGCGTGGAGTACATGGTCGAGGCCCACTGCGCCGACGCCCTGATCTGCATCTCCAACTGCGACAAGATCACCCCGGGGATGCTCAACGCGGCCCTGCGGCTGAACATCCCCACGGTGTTCGTCTCCGGCGGCCCCATGGAGTCCGGCCGCGCCACGCTCGTCGACGGCACCGTCCGCACGCTCGACCTGGTCGACGCGATCTCCGACGCCGTCAACGACAAGATCTCCGACGAGGACATCCTCCGCATCGAGGAGAACGCCTGTCCGACCTGCGGCTCGTGTTCCGGCATGTTCACCGCCAACTCGATGAACTGCCTGACCGAGGCCATCGGCCTGTCCCTCCCCGGCAACGGCTCGACCCTCGCCACCCACACCGCGCGCAAGCGGCTCTACGTCGACGCCGCGCGCACGGTGATGGACATCACCCGCAGGTACTACGAGCAGGACGACGAGACGGTCCTGCCGCGCAACGTCGCCACCTTCGCGGCGTTCGAGAACGCGATGGCCCTGGACATCGCGATGGGCGGCTCCACCAACACGATCCTGCACCTGCTGGCCGCCGCCCAGGAGGCGGGCGTCCCGTTCGGCCTCGACGAGATCGACGCCGTCTCGCGCCGGGTCCCGTGCCTGGCCAAGGTGGCGCCCAACGTCGCCAAGGACCGCACGTACTACATGGAGGACGTGCACCGCGCCGGCGGCATCCCCGCCCTCCTCGGCGAGCTGCACCGCGCGGGCCTGCTCAACGAGGACGTGCACGCCGTCCACAGCCCGTCCCTCGCGGACTGGATGAAGACGTGGGACGTGCGCGGCGGCTCGCCGTCCCCCGAGGCGGTCGAGCTGTGGCACGCCGCGCCGGGCTGCGTCCGCTCCGCCGAGGCGTTCTCCCAGTCGGAGCGCTGGGAGGCCCTGGACGAGGACGCCGAGGGCGGCTGCATCCGCTCCGCCGAGCACGCCTACTCCAAGGACGGCGGCCTGGCGGTCCTCAAGGGCAACCTCGCCGTCGACGGCTGCGTGGTCAAGACGGCCGGCGTCGACGAGTCGATCTGGACCTTCGAGGGCCCGGCGGTCGTCTGCGAGTCGCAGGAGGAGGCCGTCGAGAAGATCCTGCTGAAGCAGATCACGGAGGGCGACGTCGTCGTCATCCGCTACGAGGGCCCCAAGGGCGGCCCCGGCATGCAGGAGATGCTCTACCCGACGTCGTACCTGAAGGGCCGCGGACTGGGGAAGGCCTGCGCCCTGATCACCGACGGACGCTTCTCCGGCGGCACCTCGGGCCTGTCCATCGGCCACGCCTCGCCCGAGGCGGCGTCCGGCGGCACGATCGCCCTCGTCGAGGACGGCGACCGCATCCGCATCGACATCCCGAACCGCACGATCGAGTTGCTCGTCGACGACGCGGAACTCACGCGCCGTGAGCAGGCGTTGAACGGGACGTACGCCCCGAAGAACCGTGAGCGCAAGGTGTCCGCCGCCCTGCGCGCCTACGCCGCGATGGCGACGAGCGCCGACAAGGGCGCCGTGCGGGACGTGTCCAAGCTGGGCTGATCCCGGCGTCACGGGGGCGACGGCGGGGTCACCAGCCCGCCGGGTCGCCCCCGTCCACCGCGAAGACGGTGCCGTCGGGCGCGCTGCCGTACACACGGCCGTCCGCGACGACGGGCGCCGGCAGGGAGGCCGCCACCCGGTCGCCGTGCGCGCCGAGGCGGGCCGGGGTCTGCCCGAGCAGCCGGCCGGCGCGGGCGTCGACCCCGAGGAGCCGCCCGTCCGCCCCGACGACGTACACATGACGGCCGTCGGCGACCGGCTCCGAGCCCCGGCTCACGCCCGTCTCCAGCTGCCACAGGATGCGGCGTCCCGCCATGTCGACGGCCTCCAGCGCCCCGCCGGTGCTCAGCAGGTAGACGACGTCCCCGCGCACGCCGGCCTGCGGGTCCATACGGGTCACCGGCAGCTTCACCCGGCCGGTCGACTTCGACGCGGGGTCGTAGCGCACGACGGCGTCGGTGTACCCCGTCTCGTCCTCGACGGACAGCAGGAACAGTGCCCCGTCGTGGCTGCCGACGGCCGTGAGCGTGCCGTCCAGCCCGGCCTGCCACCGCACGGCGCCCGTGGCCGGGTCCACGGCGGTGACGGAGGTCCTCCCCGGGGCGGAGGTGCTCGTCACGTACGCGAGCGGATCGCCGGCGAACGAGGTGAAGTACGGCTCTGCCTGCCCCGGGACCGTACGGCTCCACGCGGTCTTCCCCGTGGCGCCGTCGACGCCGGTGACCGTGCCGTCGGGGGAGGTGAGCAGCAGCATGCCGCCGGCGGCGTGCAGCGCGTTGTACTCGGGCATGTCCGCCGTCCAGCGCACCTCGCCCGAGCCGGGGTCGAGCGCCTCCCACCGCGGGGCCAGGTGCGCCGGGGGCTGCACCAGGCCGCCGACGAGCGCCGGCGGCCCGCTGCCGAGAGGCGCCTCGACGGTGTGCCGCCAGGCCGGCGAGCCGTCGGCGGGATCGAGCGCGAGGACCGTCCCTGCCTGGGCGCACAGGAGCTTGCCCGCGCCGTAGGAGCACTCGGGCGCGGTCTGCGCGTCGGACAACGGGTCCGACCTCCACGCCGAGAACGCGGCCGGCGTCGTCCGCGTCCCGGTGGGCTTCGGCGCGGGCGCGCCGCCGGCCCACTGCACGGCGGCGACTCCGCCCGCGACGAGGCTCAGCGCCCCCGCCGCGACCGCCAGCGGCCGGAGCAGCCGACGCCGGGTGCGCTCGCCCCCGGCGTCCTCCTTGCCGTCCGCGACTGCCTGACCGGTCGGACGGCCGTCGGGGGAGCCGGCCGGGGCGCCGCCGGTGGGCCGGACGGGATCGCGGTCCGCGTTCTGGTCCTGGTCTCTCTCCCGCCCTCCGTCCAGGTCCTGGTCCCGCGGCGCCGGTATGAACACCTGTGTGTCGTACGAGGCCGACACCGAACGCAGTTCTCTCATCAGCTCGTCCGGCGTGGGCCGCTCCTCGGGCTCTTTCGCCAGACAGCGCTGGACCAGCGGGGCGAGGACCTGCGGCACGCCCGTCAGATCGGGCTCGTCGTGCACGACCTGGTAGGCGACGACGTAGGGGCTGTCGGAGTCGAACGGCCCCCGCCCGGTCGCCGCGTGCACCAGGACCGACCCGAGCGCGAAGATGTCGGCGGCGGGCCCGACCTCCCTGGGCCGCCGGAACTGCTCCGGTGCCATGAACGGCGGCGTGCCGATCAACTTGCCGGTCTCGGTGCGCAGTTCGCTGTCCTTCGGCCGGGAGATGCCGAAATCGATGACCTTCGGGCCGTCCTCGGCGAGCAGGACGTTGCTGGGCTTCAGATCCCGGTGGACGACGCCGACGCGATGGATGTCGCGCAGGGCCTCCGCGAGGCCGGCCATCAGCCGCCTCAACTCACCCGTACTCATGGGCCCGTTCCGCTTCACCTGGTCAGAGAGGGTCGAGCCGGGGATGAACAGCGTGGCCATCCAGGGCCGTCCGGCCTCCGGGTCGGCGTCGACGACGGGTGCGGTGAACGCCCCGCTCACCCGTCTCGCGGCGGCGACCTCCTGCCGGAACCGCCCCCTGAACTCAGGGTCCTTGGCGAATCGGGCGTGCACGACCTTCACCGCGAGCTTCATCCCCGAGGTGCTGCGGGCCAGGTGGACCACACCCATCCCGCCCGATCCCAGACAGGATTCCAGACGGTAGTGGCCGGCGTACTCGGGAAGTTCCGCTTCCGCATCCGATCCGGCGTTGCGCTGTGGCGCCATGGACCACCACCCCCGTGCTGTTCGGCCGCGAATCGGCGCGCGCGACGCAGGGAGCCTAGTCGATGAGGCTGACGGGGCCGAGGAGGCTTGCCAGGCCCCTGTGTTCGAATTGCAGGCATGTGTTTCAGTCGTTGATTCCAGGGAATCAACGTCTCCCCCCATGGAGGTCATGGGGGTTCACGGGGGAGGTTCAGTCATGTCTGTCGAGCAGGTGGAAGAGGTGGACGGCGGCGCGGAGCCGGTGCGGCGGGCGGCCGTGGCGGTGAGCTCCTATCCGGTCGCCCCGGGCGTCCGGCTCAACGTCCGCAGCGGTCCCGGCACCGGTTACGGCGTGGTCCGGGTCCTGCCCGAGGGGGCCTCGGTGGCGATCTACTGCCAGACGCCGGGCACCTCGGTCAGCGGCCCGTACGGCACGTCGAACATCTGGGACAACATCGGCAGCGGCCAGTACGTCTCGGACACCTACGTCCGCACCGGCAGCGACGGCTACGTCGCCTCGCGCTGCGGCTGACCCGCACGACACGGGCGGGCTCCCGGCGGGTCGAAGGCCCCGACGGAAGCCCGCCCCAGCCCGGGAGCCCGCCCCGCCCGCGGCCATAATCGTCACGTGAGCGACGACAACGGCGCCCAGGGCGGCGCCACCGGCCCCCGCCCCGAGCCCCTGCGCTTCTTCGGCACGAGTTGGGTCGACCACGACCAGGGCTACGCCGCCCGCCGGGCCGCCGCGTCCGTCGGGTCCCTGACCGCCGCGGCCGGCTCCTGCCTCGTGCTGCGCCTCGCCTACGAGGGCCTCGCGATCGCCGACAGCGGCAGCTTCGTGACCCTGCTGGTCGTCGTCATGTTCACGGTGTGCAGCGCGCTGGCCTTCCGGCACACCCTGGAGGGCTTCACCAAGCGCCACGATCCCGACCGCCAGTCCTCCCTGCGCGGTCTGCTGGCCATCGGCTTCGTCGGCTCCCTGCTCGCCTACTTCTTCCGCTCGTTCATCGAGGCCCCCGGCGAGAAGCTCCACCGCGAGGAGTACGAGGCGGCCCGCGTCCGCTACGAGAGCCGCTCCGTCCGCCGTACGGGCAACCCGTCCAGGAAGCGCCGCCGGACCTGAGCCGTCCCGGCACGCCCGGAAAAAGCCGCAGGCTCCGTTTCCCTCGCCGCCCACCCCGGACAGCATGGCCCCATGACGGCTCCCTTGCACACCGACCGAGCACTCTCCTTCAGCTCCGCCGCAGCCCAGTACGCCGCCAACCGCCCCTCCTACCCGCCCGCGCTCCTCGAAGCGATCGAGGCCATGGCGGACCGTCCGCTCGCCGGCGCGCGCGTCGCCGACATCGGCGCGGGCACCGGCATCGCGACCGCCCTCCTGCACGCCCGCGGCGCCGGCGTCGTCGCGGTCGAACCGGGCGACGGCATGGCGGAGCAGTTCCGCCGCACCCTCCCCGAGGTGCCGGTCGTCCGAGGCGACGGCAACCGCCTCCCCCTCGCCACCGCCTCCGTCGACTTCCTCACCTACGCCCAGTCCTGGCACTGGACGGACCCGGCGCGCTCCATCCCGGAGGCCGTACGCGTGCTGCGCCCCGGCGGCGCCCTCGTCCTGTGGTGGAACGCCGCGGCGCTCGACGTGCCCTGGATCGACGCCCAGACGGACCGCGTCCAGCGCCACTTCGGCCTCGAGCGCACCGCCGGAAGGAACGGCGACGGCACGCACGCGGTCCTGGCAGGCCCGACCGACCCCCTGGACTTCACCCGCGGCCAGGTCCGCTGGAGCCGCCGCGTTCCGCTCGACACCCATCTGGCCAACATCGGCAGCCACTCGATCTTCCTCGTCCATGGCGGGGAGAGCGCCGCCGCGTTCCTCGACGAGGAGCGCCGGCACCTCCTGACCGTCTTCCCGGACGGCATGGTCGAGGAGACCTACGACGTCGCCTTCCTGCTCGCCCTCCGCCCCTGACCCCGCGGACCACACCTCTCCCGTGCGGCGGCTCCCGGCTCCGGGGCCGCCGCACCCGCGTGTATCGAGGGCCCGGCCCTTCTCGACACCGCGCCGCCTCCCCTCGACCCACGCCCCGCCCACTTGACGACGCCCCGTCCGCGGCGCACTATTCATCACATGATGAATTACAGTTCCGGCGAGCCCCCGAAGCCGCCCGACGCCGACCGGACACCCGCCGTCCAGGCCCGCGGCCTCGCCGTCGTCCGAGGCCCCCGCACGGTGCTGCGCTCCCTCGACTTCACCGTCCCGCGCGGTCAGATCACCGGGCTCCTCGGCCCCTCGGGCTGCGGCAAGTCGACCCTGATGCGCGCGATCGTCGGCACCCAGGGCAAGGTCACCGGCACCCTCGACGTCCTGGGCCGGCCCGCCGGGCACCCCGCCCTGCGCACTCGCATCGGCTACGTCACCCAGGCGCCCTCCGTCTACGCCGACCTCACCGTCCGCCAGAACCTCGACTACTTCGCCGCGATCCTCGACCCCGGGCGCCCGGCGGCCGACCGCCGCCACGACGACGTCACCCGGGCCATCGCCGACGTCGACCTCACCAGCCACGCCGACGCACTCGCCGGCAACCTCTCCGGCGGCCAGCGCAACCGCGTCAGCCTCGCCGTGGCCCTCCTGGGCGCACCCGAACTCCTCGTCCTCGACGAACCCACCGTCGGCCTCGACCCCGTCCTGCGCCGCGACCTGTGGAACCTCTTCGACGACATCGCCGCCTCCCGCGGCGCCACCCTCCTCGTCTCCTCCCACGTCATGGACGAGGCCGAGCGCTGCCACCGGCTCCTCCTCATGCGCGAAGGCGAGATCCTCGCCGACGACACGCCCGACGCCCTGCGCGCCCGCACCGGCTCCGACACGGTCGAGGCGGCCTTCCTGCACCTCGTCGACGAGGCGACGCGGTCCGCCCGTGAAAAGGAGACGACCCGATGACCACCGCGACCCGCCCCGCCCCCACCGGCCCCCTCAACCTCTCGCGCACCACCGCCACCGCGGCCCGCGTCCTGCGCCAGCTCCGCCACGACCCCCGCACCATCGCCCTGATGATCGTCATCCCGTGCGCGATGCTGTTCCTGCTCCGCTACGTCTTCGACGGCAGCCCCCGCACCTTCGACGACATCGGAGCCTCCCTCCTCGGGATCTTCCCGCTGATCACGATGTTCCTGGTGACCTCCATCGCCACCCTGCGCGAACGCACCTCCGGCACCCTGGAACGCCTCCTCGCCCTCCCTCTCGGCAAAGGCGACCTGATCGCCGGCTACGCCCTCGCCTTCGGAGCCCTCGCGATCGTCCAGTCCGCCCTGGCCACCGGCCTGGCCGTCTGGTTCCTCGACCTCGACGTCACAGGCAGCCCCTGGCTCCTCCTCCTGGTGGCCCTGCTCGACGCGCTCCTCGGCACGGCCCTCGGCCTGTTCGTCTCCGCCTTCGCCGCCTCGGAGTTCCAGGCGGTCCAGTTCATGCCGGCGGTGATCTTCCCCCAGCTCCTCCTGTGCGGCCTGTTCACCCCGCGCGACGAGATGCACCCCGCCCTCGAAGCCCTCTCGAACGTCCTGCCCATGTCCTACGCCGTCGACGGCATGAACGAGGTCCTCAGGCACACCGACATGACGGCGACCTTCGTCCGCGACGTCCTGATCGTGGCCGGCTGCGCCCTGCTGGTCCTCGGCCTGGGCGCGGCGACACTCCGCAGGCGCACGGCATGACGGCCCGACCGCGCCCGCGAGCCGGCCCCGCTCCACCGCCCCGGCCGACATCCCGCCTGCCGGACGACCGCACCACGCGCCCACCCCGGATGCGAGGATGCCCTCAGGACGACGCACCCTTCCGGAGGACACCCCCGCCATGACCCAGAAAGTCGCAGTCCTCGGCACCGGCAAGATCGGCGAAGCCCTTCTCAGCGGGATGCTCCGAGGCGGCTGGCCCCCCGCCGACCTCCTGGTCACCGCCCGCCGCGCCGAGCGGGCCGAGGAACTCCGCAGCCGCCACGGAGTCGTCCCGGTCACCAACGCCGAAGCCGCCAAGACCGCCGACACCCTCATCCTCACGGTCAAGCCGCAGGACATGGGCGCCCTCCTCGACGAACTCGCCCCCCACGTCCCCGCCGGCCGACTGGTCGTCAGCGGAGCCGCCGGCATCACCACCGCGTTCATCGAGGACCGCCTCACCGCCGGCGTCCCCGTCGTCCGCGTCATGACGAACACCCCCGCCCTCGTCGACGAGGCCATGTCCGTCATCTCCGCCGGCAGCCACGCGGGCGAAGCCGACCTCGCCCACACCGAGGAGATCTTCGGCTCCGTCGGCAAGACCCTGCGCGTCCCCGAGTCCCAGCAGGACGCCTGCACCGCCCTCTCCGGCTCCGGCCCGGCCTACTTCTTCTACCTGGTCGAAGCGATGACCGACGCCGGCATCCTGCTCGGTCTGCCCCGCGACAAGGCCCACGACCTCATCGTCCAGTCCGCCATCGGCGCGGCCACGATGCTCCGCGACAGCGGCGAACACCCCGTCAAGCTCCGCGAGAACGTCACCTCCCCGGCCGGCACCACCATCAACGCCATCCGCGAGCTGGAGAACCACGGCGTACGCGCCGCCCTCATCGCCGCACTCGAAGCCGCCCGCGACCGCAGCCGCCAACTGGCCTCCGGCACAAAGGACTGACGCGCCCCCCGCTCACCGGGGGCGGTCACCTCACCGCGCGGCGTCCACCACCTCCTTCGTGGTCACCACCCGCGCGAAACCGCCCCCGTGCAGCGACACCGCCGACGCCTGCCCCACCTCGTCAGCACTGAGCCGCCACCCGAACGGCCCCTCCAGACCGAACGTGTACGTCGCGTCGTAGGCGAGCAGCACGTCGTACCCGAGATTCCCGCCCATCCGGGCCGTCGTCTCCACGCACATGTTCGTCTGGATCCCCGCCACCACGACCTGCGAGATCCCGGCGGCCTTCAACCAGCCGTCCAGATCCGGCGTCCCGTAGAAGGCGGAGTTCACGCTCTTCGTGACGAACAGCTCCGGCCCGCTCCCCTTGCCGCGCCGCTCCTCCACGTACTCCTTGAAGCCGTTGCCCGCGTACCCCGCCCGCAGCGGCGAGTCCGGCTTCGACGAGTCATGGCGAACGAACACGACCGGCCGGCCCGACCCCTGCCACACATCGATGAGCGCAGCGATGTTGTCGTCGGCGCCCGGGTTGTTCCGGACCCCCCAGAAACCGGCCTCCTCGAAGCCCTTCTGCACGTCCACCACCAGCAGCGCGGCGTTCTGTGAAATCTCCATGCCGACGATCCTGCCGCCGTGCCCACACCGCTCACAGAGCGCGGAAAGTCAGCGATCGATGGTTTACTGCCAGGCCATGGAGAACCCCTACCGCGTGGCCCTCGTCGCCTTCCCCGGCATCCGCGCCTTCGACGTCTCCGTCATCACCGAGGTCTGGGGCAGCGACCGCACCGACCGCGGAGTCCCCGCCTTCGAGCTGCGCCGCGTCGCCGCCGACACCTCGGCCCCCATCCCGATGCGCGGCGGCCTCACACTCCTCCCCGACCGCACCCTCTCCTGGCTCTCCCGCGCCGACCTGATTCTCGTCCCCGGCCTCGACGACCACCTCACCCCCGCACCGGAACCGGTCCTCGACGCCCTGCGCCGCGCCCACGCCCGCGGCACCACCCTCGCCGCCCTGTGCGGCGGCGCCTTCACCCTCGCCCACGCCGGCCTCCTCGACGGCCGCCGCGCGATCACCCACTGGAGCCTCATCGACCTCCTGCGCACCCGTCACCCCCGCGTCGACCTGGTCCCCGACGCCCTCTTCATCGAGGACGACAACGTCTGGACCGCCGCCGGCACCGCGGCCGGCATCGACCTCTGCCTCCACCTCGTCCGCGTCGCGCACGGAGCCGAGGCAGCCGCCACCATCGCCCGCTCGATGGTCACCGCTCCCTTCCGCACCGGCACCCAGGCCCAGTTCATCGAACGACCCACCCCGCACACCGACCGCGACGCCGACACCCTCGCCGCCGTCCGCGAACACGCCCTGCGTCACCTCCATGAACCCCTGACCGTCGCGGACCTGGCCGCCCACGCCGGCATGTCCCCACGCAGCTTCGCCCGCCACTTCACCGCCGAGACCGGCACCACCCCCCTGCGCTGGCTCCTCGACCAGCGCCTCGCCGCAGCCCAGAAACTCCTCGAACGCACCGACCTCCCCATGCCCGAGGTCGCCCGCCGCGCCGGATTCGGCAGCGAGGTCACGATGCGCCAGCACTTCGCATCGCGCCTCGCCACCAGCCCGCGCGCCTACCGCGCCGCGTTCAGCACCGGCTCCGCCACCGGCGGCAGCAGCCCGATCGCGCGATAGGCGGAGTCGACCACCGGCCGGGCCATCGCCCGGGCCTTCTCCGCACCCTCCCTCAGCACCCCCTCCACGTACGCCGGGTCAGCGCACAACTCCTTGTGCCTGCCCTGCAGGGGCTTCAGGACCTCGACCACAGCGTCGGCCGTGTCCTTCTTCAAAGCGCCGTAGGACCGGTAAACGGCGCTCAGGGATTCGGGGTTCCCGCCCGTGCAGGCCGCGAGGATCTCCAGCAGATTCGCCACCCCGGGCCGCCCGGCCCGGTCGTAGACGACCTCCCGACCGCTGTCGGTCACGGCCCGCATGACCTTCTTGCGCACCACGTCCGGCTCGTCCAGCAGGTAGACGATCCCCGGCCCGGAGTCCTCGCTCTTGCCCATCTTCGACGCGGGCTCCTGCAGATTCATCACCCGGGCGGCCACCGCCGGATGCGTGGCCCTCGGCACCACGAACGTCTGCCCGTACCGCTGGTTGAACCGCAACGCCAGATCACGCGTCAGCTGGACGTGCTGAGCCTGGTCGTCGCCCACGGGCACCTCGTCCGCCGCGTAGGCCAGGATGTCCGCGGCCATCAGCACCGGATACGTCAGCAGCGACAGCCGCACGCTCCCGCCACGCTCGCGTTCCCGTCCGGCCTTCTCCTTGTACTGGATCATCCGCCGCATCTCGCCGTCGGTGGCCACGCACTCCAGCAGGTACGACAGCCGCGCGTGCTCGTCCACATGGCTCTGTACGAACAGGGTGCACAACGCCGGATCCAGGCCGGCCGCCAGCAGCAGGGTGGCCGTCTGCCGACTGAGCCGACGCACCCGCGACGGATCGTGGTCCACGGTCAGCGCGTGCAGGTCCACGACGCAGAACAACGCGTCCGCCCGGTGCTGGTCGACCTCGGCCCACTGCCGCATGGCCCCCAGGTAGTTCCCCAGCGTCAGATGCCCGGTCGGCTTGACCCCGCTGAAGACCCGCTTCATCTCTCCACCTCCTGGTCGATGACCGCCGCGCCCGCCGGCCGGCTCTCAGAAGGGAGATACGAGAACGGCCGCCGAGGCGGCGGCCG
Organism: Streptomyces sp. NPDC101166; assembly: GCF_044768125.1. NCBI lineage: Bacteria > Bacillati > Actinomycetota > Actinomycetes > Kitasatosporales > Streptomycetaceae > Streptomyces > Streptomyces sp. NPDC101166. The sequence continues at coordinate 550 of NZ_JBIWPF010000009.1, read as the reverse complement.
TTGACTGCATACGTGAGTCAGGCCGCCGTCAGGCGGCCCACCACTGCTGGTTGCACGTACGCATGAACATGGCCCCACAGTACGCCGCGCGGGGCCGCCGAGGAGGCGGGTTGACACACCCCGGGCCGATACGTAGTGTTCTCCGAGTTGTCCGACGTGAGCGCCGACTCCGGTCGGTCCCCGGACAGCCATTCCGCAAGTACCTCACCAGCCTCTCGGCGAGCAGTCCATTCGTCTGCCGTCGTTTCATTGGCGTGCGTATTCGCGAAATGAGGAATCCGCGTTCGAAAGGACGCGGGCCCGATTCGCTTCGGCGGCGGGGAATCCGCTAAAGTCTCACTCGTCGGAACGGCCCGAGCGGCCGGGAAGGCAAACCCCCTCTGACTGGGAATCAGGGCCGAAAGGATCTGATAGAGTCGGAAACGCCGGAAGGGAAACCGCGAGAGCGGGGAACCGGAAAGCACCGAGGAAATCGGATCGAGAAAAGATCTGATAGAGTCGGAAACGCAAGACCGAAGGGAAGCGCCCGGAGGAAAGCCTGAGAGAGTCT
>NZ_JBIWPF010000008.1:0-318425 GCF_044768125.1 Streptomyces sp. NPDC101166 | reverse complement strand
CGGCTATCACTGCCGCAGACGGGGTATCAACATATCTGGCGTTGATTTTTGGCACGCTGTTGAGTTCTCAAGGAACGGACGCTTCCTTTGTACTCGCCCGAGAGACTCTCTCAGGCTTTCCTCCGGGCGCTTCCCTTCGGTCTTGCGTTTCCGACTCTATCAGATCTTTTCTCGATCCGATTTCCTCGGTGCTTTCCAGGTTCCCGCTTTTGTTTCGCGGTTTCCTTTCCGGCGGTTCCGACTTTATCAGAAGTTCTGAGTCGGATTTCCCGCCCCTCCGGGGAGTGGTCCAGACATGCACGAGGCGGCTGGGTTCCCGTTCAGGCGGAGCCGTAAACGTACTGGAGCGGAGCGCCCCGATGCAAATCGAGGGGCTCCGCTCCAGGTGTACGCGTCCTGACGGCCGTTGAGGGACCGGACGGTCCGTCAGACCTCCACGACGACCGGGAGGATCATCGGCCGGCGCCGGTAGGAGTCCGAGACCCACTTGCCCAGGGTGCGGCGGATGAGCTGCTGCAGCTGGTGGGGTTCCACGACGCCGTCCTGAGCCGAGCGTTCCAGGACTTCGGTGATCTTCGGGATGACGCCCGCGAACGCCGAGTCCTCGATGCCCGAACCGCGGGCCTGGACGTGCGGACCACCGGTGATCTTGCCGGTCGAGGAGTCCATCACCACGAAGACGGAGATGATGCCCTCGTCGCCCAGGATCTTCCGGTCCTTCAGGGCGGGCTCGCCCACATCGCCGACCGAGAGGCCGTCGACGTACACGTACCCCGCCTGGACCTTGCCCGCGATCTTGGCCTTGCCCTCGATGAGGTCGACGACGACGCCGTCCTCGGCGATGACGATGCGGTCGTGCGGGACCCCGGTCAAGGCGCCCAGCTCGGCGTTGGCCCGCAGATGGCGCCACTCGCCGTGGACCGGCATCAGGTTCTTCGGCCGGCAGATGTTGTAGAAGTACAGGAGCTCGCCCGCGGACGCGTGGCCGGAGACGTGCACCTTGGCGTTGCCCTTGTGGACGACGTTCGCGCCCCAGCGGGTCAGGCCGTTGATCACGCGGTAGACCGCGTTCTCGTTGCCGGGGATGAGCGACGACGCCAGGATCACCGTGTCGCCGTCGACGATGCGGATCTGGTGGTCGCGGTTGGCCATCCGGGACAGGGCGGCCATCGGTTCGCCCTGGGAACCCGTGCAGACCAGGACCACCTCGTGGTCCGGCAGGTCGTCCAGGCTCCTGACGTCGACGACCAGGCCCGGCGGGATCTTCAGATAGCCGAGGTCCCGGGCGATGCCCATGTTGCGGACCATCGAGCGTCCGACGAAGGCCACCCTGCGGCCGTACTCGTGCGCCGCGTCCAGGATCTGCTGGATGCGGTGGACGTGGCTCGCGAAGCTCGCCACGATGATCCGCTTGTTGGCGTTGGCGAAGACCTGGCGCAGGACGTTGGAGATCTCCCGCTCCGGTGGGACGAACCCCGGGACCTCGGCGTTCGTCGAGTCGGAGAGAAGCAGGTCGATGCCTTCTTCGCTCAGTCGTGCGAACGCGTGCAGGTCCGTGAGGCGGCTGTCCAGCGGAAGCTGGTCCATCTTGAAGTCGCCGGTGTGGACCACCATGCCGGCCGGCGTGCGGACGGCCACGGCGAGGGCGTCGGGGATGGAGTGGTTGACGGCGATGAACTCGCAGTCGAACGGGCCGATGCGCTCGCGGTTCCCCTCGGCCACCTCGAGGGTGTACGGGCGGATGCGGTGCTCCTGGAGCTTCGCCTCGATCAGGGCGAGGGTCAGCTTGGAGCCGATCAGCGGGATGTCCGGCTTCTCCCGGAGGAGATAGGGGACGGCGCCGATGTGGTCCTCGTGGCCGTGGGTGAGGACGATGCCCTCGACGGCGTCGAGGCGGTCCCGGATGGACGAGAAGTCCGGCAGGATCAGGTCGATCCCGGGCTGCTCCTCCTCGGGGAAGAGCACGCCGCAGTCGACGATCAGAAGACGGCCGCCGTACTCGAGGACCGTCATGTTGCGGCCGATCTCGCCGAGGCCGCCGAGCGGGGTGACCCGCAGACCACCTTCGGGAAGCGGCGGGGGCGGGCCCAGTTCAGGGTGCGGATGACTCAAAAGACTCTCCTCAACCATGCGCGCCACGTACCGGTGGGCACGTGGCGCGTATGACGTTCGTGCAGAAGCAGTTGTCGTGGTGATGTGCAGGCACCGGTGGCCTGCCGTATTCAGTTGTGCGGTGTTCAGTTGTGAAGTCCGATGTCAGAGCTGTACCCCGCCCGCGGCAAGATCGATCTTGAGCTGCTCGGTCTCTTCCGCGGTGAGTTCCATCAGGGGCGCGCGCAGCGGTCCGGCGGGCAGGCCCTGGAGGGCGAGCGCGGCCTTCGTGGTCATGACGCCCTGGGTGCGGAACATGCCGGTGTAGACGGGGAGCAGCTTCTGGTGGATCTCCGTGGCCTTCTGGACGTCGCCGGCGGTGAAGGCGTCCACGAGCGCGCGCAGGTCCGGGGTGACGACATGGCCGACGACGGAGACGAAGCCGACCGCGCCGACGGAGAGCAGCGGCAGGTTGAGCATGTCGTCGCCGGAGTACCAGGCGAGGCCGGACTGGGCGATGGCCCAGCTGGCGCGGCCGAGGTCGCCCTTGGCGTCCTTGTTGGCGACGATGCGCGGGTGGGCGGCGAGGCGGACGAGCGTCTCGGTGTTGATCGGGACGCCGCTGCGGCCGGGGATGTCGTAGAGCATGACCGGCAGCTCGGTGGCGTCGGCGACGGTCGTGAAGTGGCGGTACAGGCCCTCTTGCGGGGGCTTGTTGTAGTACGGGGTGACGACCAGGAGGCCGTGTGCGCCCGCCTGCTGCGCCGCGCGCGCCAGCTGGATGCTGTGGTGGGTGTCGTTGGTGCCGACGCCGGCCACGATGTGGGCCCGGTCTCCGACGGCCTCCAGGACGGCTCGTACCAGGTCCGCTTTCTCCGCGTCGGTGGTCGTGGGGGACTCGCCGGTGGTGCCGTTGACGATCAGGCCGTCGTTGCCTGCGTCCACCAGGTGGGTGGCGAGCCGCTGAGCGCCGTCGAGGTCGAGTGCGCCGTCCGCCGTGAAGGGCGTGACCATGGCGGTGAGGACCCGCCCGAAGGGGGTCTGCGGAGTGGAGGTCGGAGCCATGGGTAACACGCTACTCGTTGCTCAGGGCAGGGTCTGCCCTCGGGGCAGGCGGCAAGTCGTGACAAATGTGGAGCCCGGCACTGCCTGCTCGGGGGTTCAAGCAGTGCCGGGTCCGTTTGATCAGGCTAGATGAACTTCTCTAAATGCCGCAATACGGACACTTCGCCAGGCTGATCCGCACATACGTCTCCCGCTGCGTGGCGGTCAAGGGGCGACACGGCCGTTGGCGTTGAAAGCGGCGTGGGTGAGGGGCATGAGCCTCGCCCACTCGGCCTCCATCCGCTCGCCCACCATCTCGATCTCCCGCTGCGGGAAGGACGGGACCTTCGCCAGCTCGTGCTGGGTGCGCAGGCCGAGGAAGTGCATCAGGGAGCGCGCGTTGCAGGTCGCGTACATCGAGGAGAACAGGCCCACGGGGAGCACCGCGCGGGCCACCTCCCGGGCGACGCCGGCGGCGAGCATCTCCTGGTAGGCGTCGTAGGCCTGCCGGTAGGAGTCCTCCATGGTGCGGGCCACCAGCTCCTGCTGGTCCTCGGTGCCCTCGACGAAGACGTACTTGCCGGGCCGGCCCTGCTGGACGAGCTTGCGGGAGGCGTCGGGGACGTAGAAGACGGGCTGGAGCTCGCGGTAGCGGCCGCTCTCCTCGTTGTAGGACCAGCCCACGCGGTGCCGCATGAACTCGCGGAAGACGAAGATCGGGGCGCTGATGAAGAAGGTCATCGAGTTGTGCTCGAAGGGGCTGCCGTGGCGGTCCCGCATCAGGTAGTTGATCAGGCCCTTCGAGCGCTCCGGGTCCTTCTGCAGCTCGTCCAGGGACTGCTCGCCGGCGGTGGAGACACGGGCGGCCCACAGCACGTCGGAGTCGGAGGCGCTGTGCTTGACCAGCTCGACGGTGACGTCGCTGCGAGTGTGGATCTTGGTGTCGTCGGCGGGCCTGTCGGTCACGGTGCGGAGGTCCTTCCAGGGGCGGCTTGCGAGCGGCGCCAACTCTACGGGGGTCCGGGGCGGGCGGGCGGGCCGGGGCACGCGGGCGGTCGATGGCCCGACGCGAGAATTTTTTTCCGGAAGTCTCGTGACATGGGGCACCTTTTCGGGCACCCGACCGTCTGAATCAGTGGCAGCGCCCACTCGTCATCGGTGGCGGCGTCCACTCGGTCACGCAGTTCGTCTACCCAAGGAGGAAGAACCCACCATGTTCCGTCGGCGCGAGCCCGTCCCCTTCGCCTTCGTCGCCGAAGCCGACACGTTCCGCAGTAACGTGGCCCCTCCGCCGCCGGAGCCGTCCTCCGCCGGACAGATAGCCGGGCGCTGGCTCCTGGCCCTCACCATCGTGGCCGCGCTGGTGGGCTCCCTGGTCATCGGGATGCCGGCGCTGAGCCTCGACCACACCGCGCCGTCCCAGCAGTCCCAGGCCTCGAAGGCCTCCGAGGGGCGCTGACGCCATCCGGCCCCCCGCAGGTGGTGAGCGGGGACACAGGCGGATAACCTCACCGGGCACAGCCCCAGCATGGATCGAGTGAGGACCAGCCGTGCCCCTGCCCTTCTTGACGGCCGACCGCGCATCCGAGGCAGCGGACGTCGCGTTGCCCTTCGAGGATCGTGAGCGCTGGCGGCGCCCCTACCGTCCGGGGCCCTGGCGGGTCGCCGTGGCCGCGCTGAGTCTGCTGATCGCCTCGTACGTGCTGCTCGCCGCGGTGGTGATCGGGCTGACCGGTTCGCCGAGCGAGGCCGGTGCGGTGTTCGGACTCTCGCTGCTGGTGATCGCCGCCGCGCTGCGGCTGCTGCGGATGGGCGTGTGGGTGAGCGAGCGCGGGCTGCGGCACGCGAGGTTCTTCCTGACCCGCACGGTGACCTGGAACCAGGTCGCTGCCGTGCGTACGGTGCAGCAGCCGGTGCGCTGGCTGGGACTGCCGCGGACGCTGCAGGGCCAGGCCCTGACGCTCGTACGCCGGGACGGGTCCCCGCAGGACGCCGTGCCGTTGCTGACCACGCACGGGGCGGACTTCCTGGGGCGGATCGAGGCGTTCGACCGGGCGGCGGACACGGTCGAGGCGTGGGCCGACGAGTACCGGCGGCCCTGAGGGTTCTTCCCGGCAAGCGGCGGGCCCGGCCGGCGTCAGCGACGCCGGCCGGGCCCGCCGCTTGTGTGCGTCCGGACGGTCGGGCTGCCCCGCGTCAGCGTGACGCCTGGTGCAGCGTGATCGCTCGTTGCATCGCCTTGCGGGCCCGCGGGGTGTCGCGGGCGTCGTGGTAGGCGACGGCGAGGCGGAACCAGCTGCGCCAGTCGTCGGGGGCGTCCTCCGTCTCGGCCTTGCGGCGGGCGAACACCGCGTCGGCGGAGTCGCGGTCGATACGGCCGCTGGGGGTGCGCTCCAGCTCGTCGACGGGCAGACCGCCCTCGGCGTCGAGTTCGGCGGCGAGCTGGTTGGCCCTGCGGACGAACTGGGTGTTCTTCCACAGGAACCACACGCCGATGACCGGCAGGATCAGCACCGCCACGCCGAAGGTGACGGTCAGCAGCGTGCCGGCCCGGATGAGCATGACGCCGCGGCTGCCGACCAGGACGAAGTAGAAGACCAGGACGGCGGCCGTGAGGGCGTAGGAGAGCTTGGCGCGCATGACGGTGGGACTCAGTTCAGGTCGAGGAAGTGTTCCAGGCCGAAGGTGAGGCCCGGGGTCGACACCACCCGGCGGGCGCCCAGCAGGATGCCGGGCATGAAGCTGGTGTGATGCAGGGAGTCGTGCCGGATGGTCAGGGTCTCGCCCTCGCCGCCCAGCAGGACCTCCTGGTGGGCGAGGAGCCCGCGCAGCCGCACGGCGTGGACGGGGACACCGTCGACGTCCGCGCCGCGGGCGCCGTCCAGGGCGGTGGTGGTGGCGTCGGGGGCGGGGGCGGAGCCGGCCGCGCGGCGGGCCTCGGCGATGAGCTGGGCGGTGCGCGTGGCGGTGCCGGAGGGGGCGTCCACCTTGTTCGGGTGGTGCAGCTCCACGACCTCGACCGACTCGAACCAGGGCGCGGCGATCTGCGCGAACTTCATGGTCAGCACGGCACCGATGGAGAAGTTCGGCGCGATGAGCACACCGGTCTCCGGGGACTGCGCCAGCCAGCCCTTGAGCTGCGCGAGGCGTTCGTCGGTCCAGCCCGTGGTGCCGACCACGGCGTGGATGCCGTGCCGTACGCAGAAGTCGAGGTTGCCCATGACCGAGCCCGGGGTCGTCAGTTCGACGACGACCTGGGCGCCGGTCTCCGCCAGGGTCTCCAGTTTGTCGCCCCGGCTCAGGGCGGCCACCAGCTTCATGTCCTCGGCGGCCTCGACCGCCCGGACCGCCTCGGAACCGATGCGGCCCTGTGCGCCGAGGACCGCCACGCGCAGCTTGCTCATGTCTTGCTTCCTTACCGAAGGTGACTTCCGAGGATGTCCGCCGTGGCCGGAGCGGGTGTCAGGCCACGGCCTCGTGCAGACGGGAGGCCTGCTTGTCCTTGAGCGGGCCGATGACCGACAGCGAGGGGCGCCGCCCCAGGACGTCGCGGGCCACCGCGCGGACCTCGTCCGGGGTGACGGCCGCTATCCGGGTCAGCATCTCGTCGACGGACATCTGCTCGCCCCAGCACAGCTCACTCTTGCCGATGCGGTTCATGAGCGCACCGGTGTCCTCCAGGCCGAGGACGGTGGAGCCCTTGAGCTGGCCGACGGCGCGGGCGATCTCGTCGTCGGACAGGCCGTGCTCGGCGACGTGGTCGAGTTCGTCGCGGCAGATCTTCAGCACGTCGTGCACCTGGCTGGGCCGGCAGCCGGCGTACACGCCGAACAGGCCGCAGTCGGCGAAGCCGGAGGTGTACGAGTACACGCTGTAGGCCAGGCCGCGCTTCTCGCGGACCTCCTGGAAGAGGCGCGAGGACATGCCTCCGCCGAGCGCGGTGTTCAGGACGCCCAGCGCCCAGCGCCGGTCGTCGGTGCGGGCGAGGCCGGGCATGCCGAGGACGACGTGGGCCTGCTCGGTCTTGCGGCCGATCAGCTCCACTCGGCCGGCGGTGCGCAGGGCGCGTCGTCCGTCGCGCGGGGCGAGGGGGGTGGCGTCGGGGTCTCCGAGGGCGCCCGCCTTCTCGAAGGCGGCGCGGACCTGGCGTACGACCTTGTTGTGGTCGACGTTGCCGGCCGCGGCGACGACGAGGTGGGTGGGGTCGTAGTGCTTCTTGTAGAAGCGGCGGATGCGGTCGGCGGTGAGGGCGTTGACCGTGTCGACGGTGCCGAGGACGGGGCGGCCGAGGGGGTTGTCGCCGAACATCGTGTACGCGAACAGGTCGTGCACGCAGTCGCCGGGGTCGTCCTCGGTCATGGCGATCTCTTCGAGGATCGCGCCGCGCTCGACGTCGACGTCCTCCTCGCGGATCAGCGAGCCGGTGAGCATGTCGCAGACGACGTCTATGGCGAGCGGCAGGTCGGCGTCGAGCACGCGCGCGTAGTAGCACGTGTACTCCTTGGCCGTGAACGCGTTCATCTCGCCGCCGACCGCGTCGACGGCGGCCGAGATGTCCAGGGCGCTGCGGCGGGAGGTGCCCTTGAAGAGCAGGTGCTCCAGGTAGTGCGTCGCGCCGTTCAGCGCGGGCGTCTCGTCGCGGGAGCCGACGTGCGCCCAGATGCCGAAGGTCGCGGAGCGCACCGAGGGGAGGGTCTCGGTGACGATGCGCAGGCCGCCCGGGAGGGTCGTCTTGCGGACCGTGCCGATGCCGTCGTCGCCCTTGATGAGGGTTTGGGTACGGGCGACGGCCCGCGCCTTGGTGGAGGTGCGGGCCGTCGCCTTGGAGCCATGGGACGTCACTGGTCGGCGTCGTCCTTCTTGTCGTCAGAGGCTGCTTCGTCCTCGCCCTCGATCACGGGGATGAGGGAGAGCTTGCCGCGGGAGTCGATCTCGGCGATCTCGACCTGGACCTTCTGGCCCACGCCGACGACGTCCTCGACGTTCTCCACGCGCTTGCCGCCGGCGAGCTTGCGGATCTGCGAGATGTGCAGCAGACCGTCCTTGCCCGGCAGCAGCGACACGAACGCGCCGAACGTGGTCGTCTTGACGACCGTGCCCAGGTAGCGCTCGCCGACCTCCGGCATGGTCGGGTTGGCGATGCCGTTGATCGTGGCGCGGGCGGCCTCGGCGGCCGGACCGTCGGCGGCACCGATGTAGATGGTGCCGTCGTCCTCGATCGTGATCTCGGCGCCGGTGTCCTCCTGGATCTGGTTGATCATCTTGCCCTTCGGGCCGATGACCTCGCCGATCTTGTCGACCGGGATCTTCACGGTGATGATCCGCGGCGCGTTGGGGGACATCTCGTCCGGCGTGTCGATCGCTTCCATCATCACGTCGAGGATGTGGAGGCGGGCGTCACGGGCCTGCTTGAGGGCGGCGGCCAGGACGGAGGCGGGGATGCCGTCCAGCTTGGTGTCGAGCTGGAGGGCGGTGACGAACTCCTTGGTGCCGGCGACCTTGAAGTCCATGTCGCCGAAGGCGTCCTCCGCACCGAGGATGTCGGTGAGGGTGACGTAGTGCGTCTCGCCGTCGATCTCCTGGGAGATCAGGCCCATGGCGATACCGGCGACGGGGGCCTTCAGCGGCACACCGGCGTTCAGCAGCGACATGGTGGAGGCGCAGACCGAGCCCATGGACGTCGAGCCGTTGGAGCTCAGCGCCTCGGAGACCTGGCGGATCGCGTAGGGGAACTCCTCGCGGGTCGGCAGGACGGGCACGAGGGCGCGCTCGGCGAGGGCGCCGTGGCCGATCTCGCGGCGCTTGGGGGAGCCGACGCGGCCGGTCTCGCCGGTGGAGTACGGCGGGAAGTTGTAGTTGTGCATGTAGCGCTTGCGGGTCACCGGGGAGAGGGTGTCCAGCTGCTGCTCCATGCGGAGCATGTTGAGGGTGGTGACGCCCAGGATCTGGGTCTCGCCACGCTCGAACACCGCGGAGCCGTGCACGCGCGGGATGGCCTCGACCTCGGCGGCCAGCGTGCGGATGTCGGTGACACCGCGGCCGTCGATGCGCTTCTTCTCCTTGATGACGCGCTCACGGACCAGGGTCTTGGTCAGCGAGCGGTACGCGGCGGAGATCTCCTTCTCGCGGCCCTCGAACTGCGGCAGGAGCTTCTCGGCGGCGAGCGCCTTGACGCGGTCCAGCTCGGACTCGCGCTCCTGCTTGCCGGCGATCGTCAGCGCGGAGGCGAGCTCCGGCTTGACGGCGGCGGCCAGCGCCTCCAGGACGTCGTCCTGGTAGTCGAGGAAGATCGGGAACTCGCCGGTGGGCTTGGCGGCCTTGGCGGCGAGGTCGGCCTGGGCCTTGCAGAGCACCTTGATGAAGGGCTTCGCGGCCTCGAGGCCGGCGGCGACGATCTCCTCGGTGGGGGCCTCGGAGCCGCCCTTGACCAGCTGGATCGTCTTCTCGGTGGCCTCGGCCTCGACCATCATGATCGCGACGTCGCCGTCCTCCAGGACGCGGCCCGCGACGACCATGTCGAAGACGGCGTCCTCGAGCTCGGTGTGCGTCGGGAAGGCCACCCACTGGCCGCGGATCAGCGCGACGCGGACGCCGCCGATCGGGCCGGAGAAGGGCAGGCCGGCCAGCTGCGTGGACGCGGACGCGGCGTTGATCGCGACGACGTCGTACAGGTGGTCGGGGTTGAGCGCCATGATGGTGGCGACGACCTGGATCTCGTTGCGCAGGCCCTTCTTGAAGGACGGGCGCAGCGGGCGGTCGATGAGGCGGCAGGTGAGGATGGCGTCCTCGGAGGGGCGGCCCTCACGGCGGAAGAAGCTGCCGGGGATCTTGCCGGCGGCGTACATCCGCTCCTCGACGTCCACCGTCAGGGGGAAGAAGTCGAGCTGGTCCTTGGGGTTCTTGGAGGCGGTGGTGGCCGACAGCACCATGGTGTCGTCGTCCAGGTAGGCCACGGCGGAGCCGGCGGCCTGCTTGGCCAGGCGGCCCGTCTCGAAGCGGATGGTGCGGGTACCGAAGGCGCCGTTGTCGATGACGGCCTCGGCGTAGTGGGTCTCGTTCTCCACTAGCGTTTTCTCCGTTACTTGTCGTCTTTCGTCCCGTCCGCCCGTGTGGCGGTGGGACGGTGCGGAGAAGCGCTCCGTCTGGTGCGGGCCGGTCTTCGATCGAAGCACCCGGGGCTCGTCGCCCGGGGGCCACTACCGAGGACCGGCGGCGGCGCGGTGCGCTCCTCCTGTGTCGTGTGTGTCGTCCGTATTGCGTTGTGCTACCACACTACAAAGCGCGAGTGACACTCCGCATGTTCCCGTCCGACGGATGCGTGCGGACGACCGTGTCCGTCGGCTTGTGCGTACGGACTTGTCCGTACGACTGTATGTACGGCAAAGGGAGCGGCCCCCGATCGTCACGGGAACCGCTCCCTTCACGGCGTCTTACTTGGCGCCGGCCGCACCGCGGCGGATGCCGAGGCGGTCGACCAGCGCACGGAAGCGCTGGATGTCCTTCTTCGCCAGGTACTGCAGCAGGCGACGGCGCTGACCGACGAGGATCAGCAGACCCCGGCGGGAGTGGTGGTCGTGCTTGTGGGTCTTGAGGTGCTCGGTCAGGTCGGAGATCCGACGGGACAGCATGGCGACCTGGACCTCGGGGGAGCCGGTGTCGCCCTCCTTGGTACCGAACTCGGAGATGATCTGCTTCTTCACTGCGGCGTCGAGCGGCACGCGTACTCCTCAATAGTGTGAACAGCCACCGAGTGCCCCCGGTCTGCGTCTCGGGGGAGCTTCCGTACTCGGGAGGCGGGGATCCGCTGGGCGCGTCCTCCAGTGCCGAAGGGCTCCGGGGGTGCGTACACAAACGGCCGAGACACAGCGTACCAGCAGGCCGGGACCACCCTGGCCGCGGCCTGCGAATCCCGCCGCCGGGCCGGGCGCCGCCGCTAGGCTCGACCGCTGGATCACCCATACGTCGGGAAGGGGTCGCTTCGCCATGGCGGAGGAAGTGAACGAGGACGTCAAGGCCCGCAAGGAACGCGAGCGTGACGAGCTGTACGCGCTCGACATCTACGGCGTCGAATGGCACTGCGCACCGGGCACGGAGCAGCACGAGGAGCGCGTGGAGATCGCGTACCTTCCCGAGGGCGCCGTGGCGATGAGGTCGTCGCTCGACCCGGAGACCGTGCTGCGCTACACGGAGGCGGAGTGGCGCGCCTTCGTCCTGGGGGCCCGCGACGGAGAGTTCGACCTGGAGCCGGCGCCGCACAACGGGGGGCTGGACGCGCAGACGTGACGACGACGGGGCGGGGAGCCCGGCTCCGCGCCGGCCTCCCCGCCCCGTGGCGTTCGTGGGTCAGGGCTGCGGCTTCCTGGCCGCGGCGCCCTTCGGACGACCGCGGTCAGCCGGTCATCGACCGGACGGACGCGTACACGTCGAAGACGGCCAGTGCCAGCGGCACCAGGGTCAGCAGGACGAAGCCCTCGGCGATCTCCATGAAGCGCCCCCAGAACGGGGTGAGGCCGCCTCTCGACGCGATCAGGCCGATCGCGGTGATGAGCGCGGACGCCACCGCGATGGCGGCGACCAGCCAGATCGTGCGGACGTCGAGGTCGGTGTGGTCGCCGGTGAGGGCGTCCCGGAAGGCCGACCGGGGCGGGTTGAGCGCCAGTCCCAGTCCCAGCAGGACGAGCGAGCCCAGTCCCGCGGCCAGGAGCGGGGCGACCTGGGCGGTGTACCGGAAGAGACCGGCCCGCATCAGCAGCGCGATGCCCACGGCCAGTGCGAGCAGTTGGGCCCAGAGATCGTCCGAGAAGCCGAGGACCGCACTGGAGCCGACCGCGAGCACGGCGCAGCCGCCGACCAGGCCGACGAGCAGTTCGTGCCCGCGACGGGCCTGAGCGGTGATCCGCTCGACGTCGACCGGTTCCTGCGGGGCCGGGTCGGCGCCGTATGCGCTGCGGGGGGCGGTGTCCGGGGCGTCGAACCCGATCGGTAGCCGGGCGAAGCGCATGGACAGGCCGGGGAGGAAGGCGAGTGCGCCCACGGCGACAGGCGCGCACAGGGCAGCGGTCTCGGCCGGCGACCAGTGCGCGAGGATCGCCGCGAACACCGCCGCCAGGGCGACGGCGGAGGCGAAGACACCGGCGACGAACGGCGCGTCGCCGCCCGGGGAGCAGAAGGTGAGGATCACCGTGGCGAGCAGCACCGCCGCGCAGGCGAGCAGGAACTGAAGCTTGCCGATGCCCTGGCCGTCGGCGAGGGACAGGAGCCCCGAACCGGCCACGCCCACGTTCGGCAGCGCGCCGAGCCCGAGGGCGATGGTCGAGGCCCGGTCGTCGTAGACGCGTGCCCGTACGCAGGCGAGAGCGACCAGGAGAACGCCGGTGACCGCGGCGAGGACTCCGGGCAGGGAGTGCATGTCGTGGCGGGGGTCGCCCATCCAGGCGACGAAGGCGAGCAGGGCCGGCAGGACTCCCCCGCCGACGAGGCCGGCCGCGCGGGTCAGGTCGCCGCTCCACAGGGTGTGCTCCCGCGTCACGGCAGAGGCGATCACCTCGGACACGTCGTCGTGGACGGCCGGAGGCAGTGACTCGGAGAACGGGCGCAGCGTGAGGAGCTCGCCGTCCAGGATGTGCTGGGCGGCGAAGGAGCGCGAGCCGTCGAGCACCCTGCCGTCCCGGCGGACCAGGTGGTAGCCGACCGGGGCGCCCTCGGCCGGGCTCTGCCGGGAGAGCCTGAGGATCTCGGGGTACAGGTCGACGACGGGGACGTCGTCGGGCAGTGCCACGTCGATCCTGCTGTCGGGCGCGACGATCGTGACCCGGCAGAAGCCGAGGCCCGTACCGGAGGCGCCTGTTCCCTGTCCCCCTCCGGTGGCTGCCGCGGAGGCCGTGATGCTCACCTGCTGCTCCCCCTCAGTGATGGTTTCGCGTCGGCGGTGTGAAAGTCGTGCACGCCGGTCCGTGGCCCCGCACGGCCGATGAATCCGGCGGGGCGACGAAACAGTCGTCGTCGAACGGCCGCGGAGCGCCGGAACGTGCTGTGACCTGGCCGAACCGTGCGGACCCGCACGGCCCGCGTCACATGTGCTCACGCGAACATCCGGCACCCTACCTTCCCCCGGTCGTGCGCGAAGTCAGTAGGATCACGCGGCGGCCTGCGTCCGCCTGACACGGGGTGGCGGACGATTACTTTCCCGGGGCCGCTAGGGGATTGGTGAGCAGTGAGCCACATCGTCGTGAAGCGCCCTGCCCGGTCGCTGCCGTCCGAGGTGCCCACGGGCGAGATCGCGGTTCAGCCCCCGCCGGAACTGCCGCGGGGTCATCAGGAGAGCGTGCTGATGCAACTCCTGCCGACTCTCGGCATGGGCGGGTCGGTCGTCTTCTTCTTCACGAGCGGGCAACCGTTCATGAGGATCATGGGCATGGTCATGATCGCCTCGACGATCGCCATGTCGATCGCGATGGTGGTGCGCTTCCGCCGCGGCTCCCAGGGACAACTGGCGGACCTGCGCCGTGACTACCTGGGTTACCTGGCGCAGACCCGCCGTACGACGCTGGACACCGCGAGGGCGCAGCGGGACGCGCAGTACTACCTCCACCCCTCCCCGGAACAGCTGTGGGCGCTGGTCGCCGAGGGCAGCCGGGTGTGGGAACGGCGGCCTGGTGACGACGACTTCGCACAGGTCCGCATCGGTCTCGGCCCCCAGGGACTCGCCACACCTCTGCTCGCGCCCGAGACCGGGCCCGTCCAGCAGCTGGAGCCGCTCACCGCGGGCGCCCTGCAACGCTTCCTCGCCGTCCACGGCACGGTGGAGGACCTGCCGATGGCCGTCTCGCTGCGCGCCTTCTATCACGTGACCCTCAGCGGCGAGTCGCAGTCCGTGAGGGCCTGCGCCCGTGCCTTGGCTGGGTCGTTGGCCGCGCTGCACTCCCCCGAGGATCTCGTCCTCGTGGTGGCCGCGGGCCGGGAGGAGCTGGCGCACTGGGAGTGGGCGAAGTGGCTGCCGCACGCGCAGTCGCCGAACACCATGGACGGCGCCGGCAGCCGCCGGCTGATCGGCGCCGATCCACGCGAGTTGGAGAACCTGATCGCCCCCCGGCTCACCGGCCGTCCCCGTTTCCATCCCCATGCCACGCCGCTGCCGGACGAGCCGCACATCGTCGTTCTGCTCGACGGCCTCTCCCTCCCCGCGGACTCGCACCTGGCCAACCCCGAGGGCCTCCAGGGCGTGACGGTCCTCGAGATCCTGCCCGGTGAACCGACCACCGTCAGCAGTGAGTTGAACATCGCCGTGCAACCCGGAGCGCTGCATCTGGAGTCGGGACACGGCGCGGTCTACGAGGGGACGCCCGACGTTCTGTCGTACGAGTCCGCCGAGGTTCTCGCGCGTCAACTCGCGCCGCTGCGCATGGCGTCCGGCGGGGACGACGACGAACCGCTGCTGGCGAAGCTGGAGTTCACCGACCTGTTGAACCTCGGCGACGCGGCCTCCGTCGACCCCCGGCGCACCTGGCGGCCCCGGTCGCTGGCGGAGCGGCTGCGGGTGCCGATCGGCGTCGGGGAGGACGGCCGGCCCGTCATGCTCGACCTCAAGGAGGCGGCGCAGGAAGGCATGGGCCCGCACGGTCTGTGCGTGGGCGCGACCGGCTCCGGCAAGTCGGAGCTGTTGCGCACCCTGGTGCTCGGCCTTGCGGTCACCCACTCCTCGGAGACCCTGAACTTCGTCCTCGCCGACTTCAAGGGCGGCGCGACCTTCGCCGGAATGGCGCAGATGCCGCATGTCGCGGCCGTCATCACCAACTTGGCGGACGATCTGACCCTGGTCGACCGGATGGGCGACTCCATCCGCGGTGAGCTCAACCGCCGTCAGGAGATGCTGCGGGACGCGGGCAACTACGCCAACATCCACGACTACGAGAAGGCGCGGGCGGCGGGAGCCCCGCTCCAGCCGATCCCGTCACTCGTCGTGGTGATCGACGAGTTCAGCGAACTGCTGACCGCCAAGCCGGACTTCATCGAGATGTTCGTCCAGATCGGCCGCATCGGCCGCTCGCTCGGCGTGCACCTGCTGCTGGCCTCGCAGCGCTTGGAGGAGGGCCGGCTGCGCGGGCTGGAGACCTACCTGTCGTACCGCATCGGTCTGCGGACGTTCTCCGCGGCGGAGTCGCGTGCCGCGCTGGGCGTCCCCGACGCCTACGAGCTGCCGAACGTGCCGGGTTCCGGGTTCCTGAAGTTCGGCACGGACGAGATGGTGCGGTTCAAGGCGGCCTACGTCTCCGGCGTCTACCGTTCGGGCCCGCAGCGGGCGGCGGCGGGGACAGGCCCGCTGCCGGTGGACCGGCGGCCGGTGCTGTTCACGGCGGCCGAGGTGCCGGTGCGGTACGCGCAGGTGCCCCAGCAGCGGACCGCCCAGGGTGATCCCGAGATCGACGAGGCCCTCGCGGACACGGTGCTGGACGTGATCGTGCGCCGGCTGGAGGCGCAGGGCCCGTCGGCGCACCAGGTGTGGCTGCCGCCGCTGGACAGCCCGCCGTCGCTCGACGCTCTCCTGCCGGGACTCGCCGCGGTGGAGGGCCGCGGTCTGACGCAGCCGGGCTACGAGGGGGCGGGGCGTCTGGTCGTGCCGGTCGGTCTCGTCGACAAGCCCTACGAGCAGCGCCGCGACGCCCTCTGGGTGGACTTCTCCGGCGCGGCCGGCCACATGCAGATCCTCGGCGGCCCGCAGTCCGGCAAGTCGACCCTGCTGCGGGCGCTGATCTGCTCCTTCGCGCTGACCCACACGCCGTACGAGGTGCAGTTCTACGGCCTCGACTTCGGCGGTGGCGGCATGGCGTCGGTGGCCGGGCTGCCGCATGTGGGCGGGGTGGCCTCACGGCTGGACCCGGAACGCGTGCGGCGCACGGTCGCCGAGGTGTACGGCGTGATGACCCGCCGCGAGGAGTACTTCCGTTCGGCGGGCATCGCCTCGATCGGCGACTTCCGGACACGGCGGGCGCGAGGCGAGATCTCGGTCGCCGACCAGCCCTGGGGCGATGTCTTCCTGGTCATCGACGGCTGGGGCAACTTCCGCACGGACTACGACGCCCTGGAGCCGATCGTCCTGGAGATGGCGGCCCGGGGCCTCGGTTACGGCATCCACGTCGTCGTCACGGCCTCGCGCTCGATGGAGGTCCGGGCGAACATGAAGGACCACCTGATGAACCGCCTGGAACTGCGGCTCGGCGACACCATGGACTCCGAGCTGGACCGCAAGGTCGCCGCGAACGTCCCCACGGGCGTGCCCGGCCGCGGTCAGACGCCGCAGAAGCTGCACTTCATGGCGGCGGTGCCGCGTATCGACGGGCTCGCCTCGGACACGGACCTCGCGGACGCCACGCAGGCGTTGGCGACGGAGGTGAGCCGCCACTGGCAGGCGCCGCCGGCTCCGGAGGTCCGGCTGCTGCCCCGCGAGTTCCCGGCCTCGGACCTGCCGCCCGGCGGCCGTCTCCCCCGGCAGGGCGTCGCCTTCGCCCTCGACGAGAACAATCTGGCACCGGTCTTCGTGGACTTCGAGACCGACCCGTTCTTCCTCGTCTTCGGCGAGAGCGAGTCGGGCAAGTCCAACCTGCTGCGCCTGCTCATCAAGCAGCTGACGGAACGCTACTCCGGCGACGAGTGCAAGCTGTTCGTGGTCGACAACCGTCGCTCGCTGCTGGACGTCACGCCGTCCTCGCACCTGGCCGAGTACATCCCGATGTCCAACTCCATGGACCATCACATGTCCGCGCTGGCCAACCTGATGGAGCGCCGCACGCCCACGGCGGAGGTGACGGCACGGCAGCTGCGGGACCGCAGTTGGTGGCAGGGGCCGACGGTGTTCGTCGTCATCGACGACTACGACCTCGTGGCCACGTCCAGCGGCAACCCTCTGGCGGGGCTCACGGAGATGCTGCCCTTCTCCCGGGACGTGGGCGTGCGCTTCATCATCGCGCGCTCCACGGCCGGCGCGGGACGCGCCTCCTACGAGGGCTTCATGCAGCGCATCAAGGAACTGGGCGCTCAGGGCGTGGTCCTCGCCGGCGACCCGTCGGAGGGGGACCTCCTCGGCGGAGTCCGAGCCCGCCCGATGCCCGCGGGCCGCGGGATCTTCGTGTCGCGACGGAGGGGGAAGCCGTTGGTGCAGGTGGGTCTTGTGCAGGAGGACTCGTCCTGACGGCACGGAGGTCGGCAGCGTTGACATGTTGCCGTCCGGCCGCCGAGGGCAGCTACTCGATGGAACTGACCCGTCTCACGGACGGGCAGCACGGGGACACGGGGAAGAGGTTCGCGCATGGCGTGGGACGAGTGGGAAGAGTTGAAAACGGAGGCTGCTGCGGGCGGCGCGCCTCGGATGCAGCTGAATCAGCTGGATCCCGGAAGCGGGCCCGTGCGCCCCGCGCCGGATCCCGGTCAGTACGGCGAACTGAAGGCGAGCCAGGGCGACCTGGCAGTGATCGGTTCTCACGCGTTCGATCTCTACAACGACTTGTGGAACAAGGGGCGTCGAGCGGTCCCCACCAGCGAGAGCGCCGCCGGCAAGCTCAGCAGCGCCGGTTTCGCCCTGGGCCGCGCGCTCCAGCACGTCGCCCTGCGCTGGGACGTGCAGCTCGGCTCTCTCAGGGACGCGTGTGCGCATATTTCCAACCACATGGCCGTCACGAAGAAGCTGCACGCAGGCGACGACCACTACATCCGACGACAGATGAGCAGCATCGACGTGCTGGACGCGGGCTTCGACGAACGCGTCGGCGATCCCGGCAAGCCCAACGCGGTGTACGGCGAGAAGGATGACAAGAAGGGCAACAAGGACTGATGGATCTCGACGCCCTCAGAACCGCTGACTTCAGTCTGCTCGACGACACCGTCAACGACTGGTCGACGATGGTCGACGACTTGCAAACACTGATGGAAGCCGCCGAGAAAGGACTCCATCAGGCCGCCAACAAGGCGAACTGGGCTGGGTACAACGCCACGGTGTCAAGGGAGTTCATCGGCAAGACCGCTGGTGAGTTCGCGGACGCTCACAGTCAGGCATCGTCCGTTCACAAGATCCTCAAGGACACGCGGGACGAACTGAAGAGCTACAAAGGTCAACTGAACGACGCCCTTGAGCGGGGTCGCCAGAAGAACCTGACCGTTCTCGGCTATGAGGGCGGGTTCACCGTCACCTCGAACGTTCCGCCGGAGGGCCGCGCCCAACAGGACGAGGATCACGCGGGTGAGATCACTGCTCTGCGTGACGAGATCCAGAAGATTCTCCAAAAGGCCGACGAAAGCGACAGTTCAGCCAGCAGTGTCCTGCTGGCCATCGCCGACCAGAGCAAACTGGGCTTCTCGGACGTCGACTACAGTGACAGGGATTCGGCGGCCAAGGCCCTCAAGGACGCCGATGAACTGGCCGAGTTGGCGAGCAAGAATCCCGAAGACCTCACACCCACGGAGTTCGACAGGCTCAACCGGGGCTTGAAAGAGCACGCGGCGGACGAGCTCTTCGCAGCTCGCTTCGCCACCCGCTTGGGCGCAGAAGGCACTCTCGACTTCTGGACGGGCCTCAACGACCCGCACGTCGCCTGGAAACTGGGACAGCAGCGGGCCGATCAGTACGACGACTTGCAGAAGAACCTTGGTCTTACCCTCGCGAGCGCTTCACAGAGCGACAGCGCTGACATGACCGCATGGAAGTCCAGCATGATCGATCTGGCCGACAAGCCCGTAGGCCGCAACGGCGGCTTCCCTCTCGGGGGCCAAGTCATGACCAACCTGATGCGGTGGGGCGACTTCGACGACCGATTCCTCGTCGGTTACGGCGAGAAGCTGATGGAAACGGAAAAGAAGTTCACGGGCAACGGCCGCCACGGCGCCTGGGCCCGCACGGGCGGCGACCCGCTCCTGAACCGCACGGGGACCGACTCTGGGTGGGACCCGATGACCGGGTATCTCAAGGCCCTTTCGAACAACCCCGACGCGGCCACGGACTTCTTCAACGGAACCTTCGTCACCAAGGACGAAGACCATGACTTCACCCAGGACACAGACGGCGACGGCAAGCAAGGCAACCGTTCCCTCACCAACTTCGACTACCTCTTCGAAGAACGCGACTGGCCGCTGGACCAGGACGACAAGGGCGAGGACAGCATCGCCGGGCGGAACTACATGGCTGCTGCGCTGGAAGCAGCCACCACGGGCCACCCGGCCGGGGAGATGCCGACGGCGGACACGCCACCTCACAACGCCGGCCAGTCCAGGCTGATGGAAAGCCTGGTGGCATCGATCGGAGACGATCCGGAGCGACTGACGAAGCACAGCTACATGTCCGACAGCATCGGCCAGATCACTTCGGAGTACTTGCCGGACATCAATCGGGCCACAGCGGACGCGCCTGAGGGCAATACGAGTGTGGAGCGCCTCTTCCCGATCGCCGGGGCAGCAGCCGATCTGAAGCACGCTGATGTCAGCCGCTTCCTCATCGCCGTGGGGCAGAACCCGGAAGGCTATGCAGCGATCGAGGTCAGCCAGAAAACCTACATGGCCAGCCTCATGGACTACCACCTCAACCCCGACTTGCCTGAGGGCCAGCGCTACGGCCAGAGTGCCGAGGACACCGTCAAGGAGATCTCACGCAGATCGGGTGAGATCGGCGGCACCCTCGCAATCGCTCGTCAAGAGGCTGTGTTGGGGCCAGCCGGTGAGCAGGACGGCGACTTCGGAACCGCAGTGAACCAGAAGAAAAATCTCATTGCCGGCACAGTCGGCACCCTCACCGGTGTGGGCACATCCTTCCTCGCCAGCCCCGCTGTGGGTGCCGGCGTCGGCGGTGCGGCCGGGACCGTGACCAGCATGGTGTTGGAGCAGTTCTTCAAGGACTCCGAGCCCGAGTTCCGCAAGGAGTTGGGGACGGACATTGCTGAACGCTGGGAAAACTCCAAGGACGCCAATACAGCAATGAGTCACAACGCGGCTCTGGCTGCGTCTAATGCTCACAACTCGCCATACTCCGAAAAGGTCGAGGAGTGGACGCGCGTCGGCACAAATGACGGTTTCAACGATGCATCCACTGCTGGCCACCACATGGCTAAAGACATGGAGACGGAGATCCCTGACTGACCCCAACGCCCGGGAACCCGGCGGAAAGCCGAATGGGCGCGAAGGTTCCTTCCTCTGCCTGCTGTCCGAGCGTCCCTCACTACCCGAGCAAAGGGCCCCCGTGAAGAAGAACCGCAACGCCGCGCGGCCGAAGGTTCACATCGCCCTCGCATCTGTCGCCGCAATGACCGCTTTGCTGTCGGCCGCCGCGTGCTCGCCGTCCGACAAAAAGTACACGGTGCCTGAGTCGCTCTGCGGAATCGACGTTCCACAGAGCCTGCTGAAGCCGCTTCTCCCGGAGGGGGAAACACTGACGGAACATCCGGAGTCCTCGGGAAGCACCAAGCGCTGCCGTATTCATATCGACGGCAACTCCGTCCTTTCCGTCAGCACCGAACGCTGGGAAGACGAGACGACAGCGAACGATGTCGCCCAGGCCGCTCTCGCCGTCGATCCGCAGGATGCGCAGAGCGACAAAGGGCGATACATCTACTCGGCGACCGGAGCGGTCGGCAAGGTCGACTGCGCCAAGGCCGAGGCTGCCCACGCGCCACTGTGGGCGTCGGTCAGGGTGACGCACGACAAAGCGAAGGCGGCGGACATGCTCAAGCTCATAAAGGCATACGCAGCTGCCGTCGGCGATTCACAGGAGTGCATCCAATGAGAGCCGCGGGCGGGTGCTTGTCGGGGTGTCCCTGAACTTACAGTAACGCGAGGCTTTCTACTTCAGCGGCCACACACCGCCGGTGATTCCATTGTGTCGCGCGAAGCAAAGATCCAGGACCTTCCGAAAAGATCTGGAATTTTCCCGGTCCCCGTGCGAGCCGACGGACAGGCGGCAACTCGCGGGCTCCCGACGGCTGGTACGTCGTCCGGTGCGCAGCCGTGGAGCAGTGAGGGTGGGCACCTCCCGTGCGTGCCCACCCTGTTCGGTTCTGCTTCTGCTTGTCACATGAAGTAGCTGGCGCCCTTCAGGTCGCCGCCGCGGTAGTCACCGCCGGCGGTGTGGACCTGCTTCGAGATCTGGACGAGCGCCTGGTGGATGCCACGGGCGTGGGTGTCCCACTGCTTGGACTTCTTCTGGAACTCCTCGTACGCCTCGCCACCCCAGCCGGAGGAGACCTTGAGCACGGCCTGCTTCAGAGCCTCGAGATCGTCCTCGAGCTTCTTGGCCTGGTCGCCGAGCTCGGTGGCGAGCGCGTCCATGGTGCCGTAGGTGACGGCGAGCTCGTCGTAGTGGGCTCCGGACATGATTCCCTCGTTTCCTTGAAGATGTCGACCGGACTACGCGGTCCGGACAGCCGTGCGACGCAATGCCGCCACCGGCTCGTCAGTAGCTGTTGAGCGCCGAGGTCTTGCCGCCGAGATCCTGCACCTGGATCTGCTTGAGGTCCGCCTCGATCTGGTCCTCGAGATTGCGCTTGTCGGTCTTGTTCATGTGGATGCCCTCGAGGAAGTCGTCGAGCATCTTGCCGATCCCGACCATGTGGCCGTTGATCTCCGTCTGCTTCGCGTTGAATGCGTTGGCGCCCTGGCCCGTCCAGGCCCTCTCGATCATGTCGATCGTGCCCTGCAGCTTCGCGAGCGACTGGCGGATGTTGTCGTACCGATCGATGACTTCCGTCTGAAGCTTCTGTACATCGCCGTCATTGAGCTTGCGGTCGACCATGGGGCACTCCCTTTCCTGAGAGCTGTGCTGGGTGGAGATGGACGTGGGTGGTGGTCAGTCGTGGGTGACCGGTCGGTCTGCGCGGGTCGTCATGCCTCTCGCCGGGAGCGGATCACCGCGAAGGCGCCACCGCCGATCACCAGGACCGCCGCGGCTCCGAGCGCCACCCACATCGTGGTGTTGCCGGACGACTCCGAGGTTGATCCTGTCGTCGATGCCGGGCCACCTGAAGGGTCTTTCGGCGCTTGTGACGAGGCTGATGCGGAGGGGGAGGCGGCGGCGTCCTTCGTGACGCCGGTCGCGTTCTCCTTCGCAAGCGGGTCGGTGCCGGCCGCGCCGGGGTTGATGCCGCCGTTCTCCAGCACCTTGCGGGGGCGGATCAGGCCGTACCCGAGGTAGGTGCTGGGGTCGTTCTTCGCCCAGTCGCGTCCGGCGGTGTCGATCAGGCTGGCGAGTACCTGGTTCGCCGTCCAGTCCGGGTGGGCCGACCAGATGAGGGCGGCGGAGGCGGAGGCTATTGCGGTGGCTTGGCTGGTGCCTTTGCCTGTGCAGTAAGAGCGGAAGGTGTTGTCGCACCAGGAGGGCACGTTCAGCCCGGGAGACGCCAGGTCGACGTAGTTGCCACGCTCCGAAAAGCTCGCAACCTTGCCGTTCTCGTCCGAAGCTGCCATTCCTACGACGAAGGGGTATGCCGCCGGGTAGCCGATGAGGTCTCTTTTCTCCCCCTCGTTACCCACTGCGGCAAACATCAACTTGCCCTTGGACCAGGCATACTTGACCGCCGCCTCTTCCGCCTCCGTACCCCCCGGACTGCCGTAGGACATGCTGATGATCTTGGCATCGCTGTCGGCGGCGGCCTTGATTGCCTGAGCGGAGTTGGCGGTCTTCGTTCGCTCGGCCTTGCTCTTCAAATCTTCGAACGCGATGCGGTAGGGGACGATCTTCGCTCCCGGTGCAAGGCCTTTCAGACCACCACCGGCACCCGTACCGGCGATCAGTTCCGCCATGGTGGTTCCGTGCCCGTCGTAGTCCTTTGTAGCGCCGTACGCCACAGTCTGCGGCACCTCAGCGGTGAGCACCTGTCCCTTCAAGGAGGAGGTGTTGGGGTTGACGCCCGAGTCGATGACCGCCACCTTGACCCCCTTGCCAGTGCTCACCTTCCACATCTCGTCAGCCTTCATCGCCGACAGGTACCACTGCTGGGACTGAACGTCTGCAGCTGTCGCGCTCGGAGCCAGGCCTGCCGACAGGACGGCCAGTGCGCCAAGCGCTGCGCATACGGCGGAAACCCGTCTTCTGCTCCGTTCCGCACAGGGCGTGCTCCGCCCGGCGCGTCGGCTGATCCCTGACACCATGCCTCTGTCTGTCCTCGCTCTTGTCCGGTCAGTCGGTCGACGACGGGTCGTCGCGTCGCTGCTCACGGCGTGTGCGCGTCTCGCCGGCACCCCGATTGCCTGCGGCACCACGTGTCCCGCCGACGCTTCCGGGCCCGCGTCCGTCGTTCCTGGACCCAGCAGCCCGCCCTGGCGGCGTTCCGACGACTCCGCCAGGACTGCCGACAGAACGACGAGATGTCTGCCCGGCGCTCGTGGTCGAGCCCGGTGCCCCGATCACTCCGCGTTGACCGGGCCTCTCGCCCGCGCCGCGCGAAGTGGGCGGGTTCTGAGCGCCGATGACTGTGCCGCGAGACGCCCTGGAAGCAGTGGGTCCAGGGGTGGTGGCTCCGGTGACCGGCTTCCCGCCGACCACACCATCGGTGGTACGCCCGACGCCTGCTCGACCGGTGACGCTACGCCCAGGGTTCGTGGCTCCCATTCCAGGAGCGGAACCGCGCGGAACTCCGTTAGCCTGCGCAGTAGCAGGCCCGGTTGCCCTAGGTGCTCCACCGATCACACCCCGCCCCATGGGGCCGGTTGAGCGAGCGCCTGCCTGCCCTGACGTGACAGCACGCGCCATCGGTCCCATGGGCCCGGTTCCTGTGCGTCCCACCGGCATACCAGCGGCTCGCCCCTGTGCTGAGGCCGGATTTTTCGTTGCGGACACACCGCTGATGCCCGACGCACGCCCGAGTGGACCGCGCGCCACTGAGGGTGCCGTGACGGGTGCCATGGGGGCAGGCGTTGCGACTGGGGTGACGTTCGGACCCGCCGTCGAAGGCGATGTCACGGGTGTCGGCTTCGCGATTTCTGGCGGCTGCAAGGTACCGACGCTGTCGATTTTCATACCTACGTGCCGGTCCGGCACCGTGAAGGAATCGTCCGTGTCCTTGACGGGTGACAGAGAAACATCGTGGGGCGAGCGGTCACCAGAAGCGCTCACAGCGTGGTGACTCGCGGTCTCTGAAGCGCTGGTACTCGAGAGCGAGGGGGTCTTCGTGAGCGCAGGGGGCTCCACCCCCCAGCGCAGCGGCGGCGCAGGTACCCCCGCGTCGGGCATCTTCGGGAACACCGGCTCCTGCGCCGTCTGCATCATTCCGCCCGACACCGTGTAGAACGACGCCAGTCGGTACATCTGGTTGATGGCTTCCTGGCGGTGGCCCTCCGCCTTCACCGCTGCCGTGTACTCGTCGTTGCTGTCGACCCGCTTGGCCTCGGGGATGTCGTCGACCTTCTTGGGGTCGGTGCGGCCGTCGCGCGGGGGCATGGACTTGCGTACGGAGGCGAGTCCCGAGCTCGCGGCGAGGACCTGGGTGCCCACGACGTCGGCGTAGTCGGCCAGGCCGTAGGCGGTGGTGACCAGGTCGTTGCCCCAGGTGGTGAAGGCGGTGTGGGCTTCGCCCTTCCAGTCGACGTCACCCAGGTTGAGGCTGAGTTCCTCGGCCGCCTTGGTGATGGCGTCCCGGGCGGCCACGAGGGCGGTGCCCGCGCTCTCCACGAGTTCGGGGTTCGAGGACTCGACGATGTCGATCATGTCGTTGAGGTCGTAGCCCTCGAAGCTGGTCTTGCCGAAGTGGAAGCCGCTGTTGAGTCCCCAGGGATTGATGACCTTGGGCACGTTCATGACCGCGTCGAGAGTGCCGTTCTGCTGCGCGGCTTCCTGGCGTTCGGCCTCGTACGGGTCCGGCTGCTTCTTGCTGTCGCTCTCGCCGCTCATCAGTACCCCGCGTCAGTGTGGTCGGCGTCGTTGTCGCGCTTGGCGTGCTCGTCGAGCATCTCGTCGCGTTCCTGGTTGACCTCGGCGCGGATCTCGTGGAACCGGTAGCGAAGGTCCTCGTCGAGGTTGTCGAAGGTGACGTCCACCCCGTGGACGGCGATCTGCATCGCCTCCAACTGAAGCCCGAGCGACTTGGACAGTGACGTGATCCGCTCGTGGACGCGCTCGTACTCCAGGTGAAGCGCCTTCGCTTCCGGGAAGTTCCCCATGCCGAAGGCGGTTTGCGACAGGCTGTGCGCCGCGACCTTCGACGAACCGCCGGCTGAGTCCTCGAAGGACTTGAGCAGGTCGTCCACTCGCTTCTTGAACGTCGAGAGCGCCATCAAGCCACGCCGTACGTCGGCGGCTCCACCGCCCATGTCTGCAGGAAGCACGAAGCTTTCCCTCCCCGTTTTGCGCTGCTGTCCTGAGCAGCCCGCACTCCTCAAGTGTTCATGACCGCAACGCGACCACTCTACTGACTGCCTACGACAGTCCCAACTGCCCTATGCATCGAATGTGCTACGGCTCATCGAGGCTTCACACACTCCTCACGACTACAGGGTGCGGGCGCCATCGGCCCTCACGTACCCGGTAGTTGGCCGGCCTCATCGGCCGCCGCCACCCTCCTCGCCCGCCGCCGCGCGTCGCGGATCGCCACCGCTGTGCCGCTGAGGCCTGCGACGAGGACCGCCGCGGCCACGGCGACGTACGTCGCGAGGCGGGTGTTCCGCTCGTCCGGGGTTTCACCGACCTGGAACTTCGCCGCGGTGGGGGCCTCCGCTCGGGCAAGGCCCTCCCTGGGGTCGGGGGACTCGATCGGGTGGTCGTCCTCGGTGAGGGCGCGGACCGGGTCGACGACGCCCCAGCCGACCAGGCGGTCGTGGCCGGCGATCGTGCGCTCGGCGGTCTGCTCGATCTGGGCGACGATCTGGCGAGCGGTCCAGCCGGGATGCCGCGCCTTGAGCAGCGCCGCGACGCCCGCGACGTACGGCGCGGAGAAGCTCGTGCCGTTGTCGGAGCAGTGGCCTCCCTGGGGGACCGTGGAGATCATGTCGACGCCGGGGGCCGCCACGCCGACGAAGTCACCGGACTGGGAGAAGGAGGCGCGTTCGTTGTTGCGGTCGGATGACGCGACCGCGAGGACGCCCTCGTAGGAGGCCGGGTAGGTCTTCTTGTCGTTGCCGCCGAGGCCGTCGTTGCCGGCTGACGCCACGACCACGATCTTCTGGGCGAGTGCCTCGTCGATCGCGTTCTCCAGGGTGGAGGACGGTCTCATCGCGTTCGCCGTGTCCTGGGAGATGTTGATGACCCCGGCCTTGGCCTGGACGGCGTAGCGGATCGCCGCGGCGAGGGTATCGGTGGTCCCGTGGCCCTCCGCGTCGTTCTGCTGGATCGGGATGATCGTCGCTTCGGGGGCCAGGCCCACGAAGCCGGTGCCCTCGGCGGGGCGGGCGGCGATGATGCCGGCGACCTTGGTGCCGTGGCCGACGGTGTCGGTCGTGCCGTTCTCCTTGCCCCGCTCGATCGGGTCGCCGTTCTCGTCCTTGAGGCCCTTGGGCAGGAAGTTCCGGCCGCTCTTCACGTCGACGGCGTGGGCGAGTTGGGGGTTCTTCACGTCCACGCCCGTGTCGATGACGGCCACCCGCACGCCTTCACCCCTGGAACGGCTCCACAGCTCCTCCATCAGCACACGCTGCAGCGACCAGGGGCGGCCCGGGTACAGGCCGTTGGGGAACTGGCACTGGTCCGAGTAGGGCAGCTTGTCCGCGGCCGCGGCGGGGGGTGCGACGACCGTGGCCATCGTCACCAGGGTCGCCGCCGCCGCCAGCGTCGTACGCAACACGGTCGTCCCCTCTCAGGAGCCCTGCGGCTGGCGTGCCGCGGCCGTCGACAGACGGGGGCCGGTGGGCAGGAACTTGGACCAGGCGACGGGGATCGGAGCCGGATCGACGTCCTTGTAGCCGAGTCGGCTCTGCGCCTGTCGCGCCTCTTGCTGCAGTTGCTTGCGCTGCTCGGCCGTCGTGCCGATGCCGGCGTCGTCCGTGGCGCTGTCCGCGTTGGACTGCAGGACGTAGCGCAGGCCCGTGTCGGTGACCAGGAAGACGGGGCCGGTCTTGGTCGCCTCGCCCTGGAACTGACGGTAGAGCTGGCCGGAGCCGGGGGTGACGTAGGCGCTGGAGGAGCCGGCGGGCAGCTTCTCGGGGAAGTCCGTGCCCGCCCAGGTGCTCAGGGTCGTGGCACCGGAGCCGGCGTCCACGCCGCGCAGGACGTTGCAGACCGTGCTGCGGCTGCCGGAGGCCGCCGAGGCGTCGTTGACGGGGGTGGGGTCACCGGTCGGCCAGCGGTGCTCGGTGCCGAACGCCTGGCCCGGGACGATCGCGCCGGGGCTGACTTCGCGCGCCTGGCCGGCCTGGCCGACGCGAGCCAGTTCCTCGCTGAACAGCAGGAGTTGGGCGACGAAGGCGGAGACGGGCGCCACCCGGCCGGGCAGGACGACGTAGTACTGCTCCTGATTGTTGTCGAACGCCTTGAGCACCATGCCCACCTTGTCGGCCGACTCGTCCAGTTGCCCCGGCGCGTCGGCCGGCTCGCCCGGCCGGCCGGTGATGTCGGGGAAGGTGATCGCGTCGCCCCGGTGCAGGGTGGCCAGCCACTCCGCGGACACCTTCTGGGGCTGCCGGCCCGAGCCGACCACGGCGCGCAGCAGCAACTCGTCGCTCTTGTCGATCGGGTACGCCCGGCCGTCCGCGTCGACGACGTAGCGCTTGCCGTCGGGGTCGCTCACGTAGAGCAGTTGGCCGCCGTCGAGGCGGCCCTTGCCGTCGGTCGCCTTCATGTCACGGGCGGAGAGCACCAGAGCGGCCTTCTGCACGGAGTCGCCGCCGCCGGCGCTCGGGCGCTCGCACACCGCCCAGCGCTTCGCGCTGCCCGCCTCGGAGGGAGAGGGCAGGCGGTCGGGTGCGTACGGGATGCCGATGGTGACGCCGTGCGGGATCTTGCCGTCGTCGAGGACGGACTCGGCGACGGTGACGACGTCTCCCCCGCCCTCCTCCAGCAGCAGTTTCGCGGAAGCCATGTTGAGGACGGGGTGGAGCTGGACCTGGCCGTCGGTCTTCAGGACGACGTATCGCGTGGTCGACTTGCTGGCGACGATCACCTTGGCGTTGGGTTCGTCCCAGCCTTTCGGCGCGGTCGGTTTGAACATGCCCCACGCCCCGAAGACCGCCATGACGACGACGCCCACGACGGCGCCGGGCAGGATCGCGCGCAGCGGTCGTGGCGCCCCCTCCTCCGACCCGTCTGATGACGACTGCAGGAAGGCCGCGAGCGTACGGCGCTTCGCGAAGGTGTAGGCATTGAGCTGATCGCGCCGGGATGCCATCTGTCTCTGTCTCTCCCCGTTTCCGGCCTGGCCGCACCATCGGGGCCGCGGTCGCCGCCCCGATGTCAGAGCAGCCCCCTACTATGCCTGGTGTCGGACGGCGCCCGGGGAGCGGGTAAGGTTCCCGGGCCGTCAAGTGCCCTGTGCGGTGCTGGAATGCGGGCGGGACGTGAGCAGAGCGGGGGGATCGTGTGATGGCCGTGGGAACGCGCGTACGCTCCGGCCGGTCGCGGACGCGGGGCGGCTCGGAGCCGCTGACGGAACCGTCGCGACAGGGGTCCGCTTCGAGTCCGCTCCAGATCAGGGCACGTTCGGGTCAGGGCGGGGCATTCCGGCTGCAACGCCTCGTTCTGTGGGAGGTCGCCGCCGCCGCCCTGCTCGTCGGATGGGCTATCGGCCCGGTGGGCCTGGTCGTCGCGGGCGTTGTGGCCGTCGCGCTGGTGGCTCTCTCCGTCGCGCGTCGTCGCGGCCGCTCCCTTCCGGAGTGGCTGGCCACCGTGCGGGCGCTGAAGGCCCGGCAGCGGTTCGCCCGGAAGTTCGAGGTGCCACCAGGCACCGAACCGGGCTTCGGACCGGCCCTGGAGTGCGACCCGAGTCTGCGGACGTACACCTATCGCGGCCGTGACCGGCGTCCCGTGGGGATCGTCGGTGACGGCACGTTCGTCACCGCCGTCCTCATGGTGGAAGCGGACGCGACCGCGTTGCGGGCCGAGCGTGACCGGCAGCCGCTGCCGCTGGCTCTGGTGCACGACGCGCTGGAGGTGGACGGGATCCGCCTGGAGTCCGCTCAGATCGTGCTCCACACCCAGCCCGCGCCGGCGCTTCATCTGCCGCCGCAGTCCGTGGCCGTCTCCAACTACGCGCCGCTGCAGGAGCAGACCGGCGCCCCGGCTGTGCGCATCACGTGGATCGCGCTGAAGCTGGACCCCGAGCTGTGCGCGGAGGCCGTCGCCGCGCGTGGGGGCGGCCTCGTCGGAGCGCAGAAGTGCGTGGTGCGGGTCGCCGACCATCTCGCGAGCCGGCTCACGGGGGCCGGGTTCCGTGCGACCGTCCTCGACGAGGAGCAGCTGACGACGGCCATCGCCACATCGGTGTGCGCCAATCCGCTGGTGACGGCGGAGGCCGGACGGACCGGAACGCTGGACCGGCGCACCGAGGAATCCAGCCGCAGTTGGCGGTGCGACAACCGCCGGCACACCACGTACTGGCTGCGGCGGTGGCCCTCGCTGGGCGGCGGCGCCGGTCCTTCGCTCCCGCAGTTCGTCGCCCTGGTCACCGCGGTCCCCGCCCTCACGACGACGTTCAGCGTCACGCTCACGCCCGGTGACCGGCAGGAGGTGTCCCTCACCGGGCACGTCCGGGTGACGGGGCGCAGTGACGACGAACTCGTGGCGGCCCGGCGCTCGGTGCAGGGCGCGGCCCGGCACACCGGTGCGGGTCTTGCCCGTCTCGACCGGGAACAGGTTCCCGGCGTCCTGGCCACGCTGCCCCTCGGAGGTGTTCGGTGACGGTGTCGACGGCGGGGGCGGCCACCGCGCCCGGGGAGCCGGAACCCGTTTCGGGCCGCCGGGGCGCTCGGCTGCTGCGCGGCGGCTTCGGGCTCATCGGCCCACGGCACGGCCGTCATTCGGCGACCGTGGAACAACTCGCCTCGCTGACTCTTCCCATCGGGGACGACGGCGTCGTCATCGGTGTCGATTCCGAGGGGCGGCCCGCAGTTCTGGGCCTCAACCGACCGACTCCCTATGACGTCGTCCTCGTCGGCGGTCTGTGGACGGCGCAGGTGCTGGCTCTGCGAGCGGCGGCGACCGGAGCCCGGGTGGCCGTGGAGACGGGACGGCCGCAGGCCTGGGCGCAGATGGTGCATGCCATGGGCGGCGGGCAGAACGGCCTGGCGGTGTACGAGGTGGGCCGGGTGCCCCCGCAGGGCGCCTCGGCCGGCACGCCGGTGCTGGTGGTGCGGGACTGCGGGATGCGTCCGCCGCGCGGGCGCGTGGCGTCCGGCCCGTGGCAGGCCGTGCTCACCCTGCTGCCGTACCTCAGCCCAGTGGCGCCGCGCCTCATCCGGCAGGCCCGGCTCGTGGGCGTGCAGCGCATCTCGCCGGACGAGTCAGTCGATCTAGGGCGGGAGTTGACGCTTTCCCGAGAGGATGTGGAGGCCCTGCCCACCCTCATGGACGGATTGACGCTCTGGTGCTCCGACCGTGACCGGCAGTACGTGATGACGCAGCCCACGGACGCGGAGGTCGGACTGCTGGGCACGCCTCGGCGGATGGACTGAAAGGTCGTTGCGCATGAGCGTCCGATCAGGGCGCGTGGTGCGGTAGCGCGAGGGTGCCCGAGGTCGGTCCGCGTCCTCGCTCCTGGACGGTCGATGCGGGCAGGTGGCTTGCGTCGGGCGGCGGTCGGCGTGATGGACTGGTGCGGAGGTACGGGCGGGCCTGCCGGGGTGGGGTCGCTGGTGATTAGGCTGGACGCGGGCGCGGCACCAGACCCGTGGACAGGTGGCCGGCGTCTCAGGGGGAGAGCCGGTGGCCGTACGACCCGCAGCGCGGGCGTGCACTGCTCGCACTTCCTCGGCATCGAACGACTTCGGACGACAAGAACTGGTCGCCCCGGCACGGCATGAGGGTGCTCGACCACACCAGGAGGAACTGTGAGCAGCGATCGGGACGGGATCCGCGGGGGCTGGGCCACACCCGGCGATGACCAGCCCGACGCGGAGTCCGCCGTCGAGGCGACGGGCGAGTTCACCATCGACTACGCGCCGCCTGCCTGGTACACGCAGAACGCGGCCGGGGCGGCCGGGGGGTCGGCAACGCCCTCCCCGGCGGCGGGTCCGGGGGCGACGTCCCCTGCGGCTCCGGAGGCGGCTTCCGAAGGGGCCTCCCCTACGGGTCCTGCGACGGCTCCCCCGGCGGCGGGTCCTGGCGCGTCTTACCCGGCTGGGGGTCCTGGAGCGGCTCACCCCGCGGCGGCTCACCCGGCTGCGGGTCCTGGAGCGCCTCACACTGCTGCGGGTTCCGGTTCGGACGCCGGGGTGGGGTCCGGAGTCGGTTCCGGGGCGGGAGACGGATCGCAGCCCGGGGCGGCTGGTCCGGGGGCGCCCGGGGGGCAGTTGCCCGTCGACGGTCCCCCTCCCGGGGTGGCTACGCCGGCCCACACGAACGCCCCGTCCGGGGCTCCGTTCGCGCCTCCGCTTCCTCCCGTGCCGCCCGCGCCTCCTGGGCCCGGAGCCCCCTTCGCTCCGCCGGCGGGGCCCGGGGCGCCGTTCACTCCGCCCGCGGCCAGCGTGCCCGGCCCGTCCTCGGGCACCGGGGTCGAGCCGCAGGAGGCGCGGTCCGGGACTCCCGGTGCCGACGCCTCCCCCGGTGACGCGCCGGACGGTGCCGGGAACGGGGACCTCGAGAGCGGCGCCACCATGCGTTTCTCGGCGGTCGCCCTCAAGCGGGAGATCGCGGGGAACGCGGCCGCCGCTGCGGCCGCCGGCGCTCCTGATGACGCCGACGCCTCGACGGAGGCGCAGGCCGCGCAGACGGGTGCGGCCGGGGCCGCCGATGAGTCCGGTGATTCCTCCGCCGTCTCGACGGACCTGCCTGTGGCGGCCGTTGCCGAGGAGACGCCCGCGCATGCAGTAGGCAGTGCGGACGACGCCCAGGCTGTCGAGGGTGGACCGGACGCCTCGGCGCAAGCCCAGGCGCACGTCGACGCCGGGGCCGAGGCGGCCGGCGTGACCGAGCCGGTCCAGGACGCCGTCGCTCACGGCGGGGAGCGGCCCGAGGTTGCTGCGGCCCCCGAAGACGCCTCGCCGCAGGGCGACGCTCCAGCCGGCGCGCAGGACGACGCTCCCGCCGGCCCGCAGCGGACGCCGTCCGACGCGGCCCCCGCGGGAGCGGTCGAGCCGCAGGAGGCGCCCCCCGCGGTGGCTCAGGGTGAGGCCGCCGGGCCGCAGGACGGCGTGGCGACGAGTGTTCCCGAAACGCAGGACGACCTCCAGGCGAGCGCCCCTGAACCGCAGGGCGACGTGGCGACGAACGCCGCCCCGCCGCAGCACGCCCCGACCGCGGACCTCCCGGACGCCGCCCCCGCGAGCGCCGCCGATGCCCAGCCCCAGGACACCCCGAACGGGAACGCCCCGGCGAGTGCCGACGCGCCGGCCGCTCCGCCTGCCTGGACACCCCCGCCGGTGCCTCAGAGCGGGGTTCCGCCGCTCCCTCCGTCCTACCAGCCCGCCGCACCGGCACCGGCCGCGCAGTGGCCTGCCCAGCCGCCGCAGACGGATTCGGCGGCCACCGCACCGGTGCCGCAGCCGCCCGTCCCTCCGGCGGCCTGGAACCCGCCGCCCGCGCCGCCGGCCGGTTACGGGTTCCCGCAGCCCCCCGCGCCCCAGCAGCCGGGGCCTGCCGCGCAGCCTCACCCGCAGCAGGGTCACGGCTTCCCGCTGCCTCCGGCCGCCCCGCAGCCGGACGCCGCGCCCACCCCCCAGCCCGGCTACGGCTTCCCGCAACCCCCGTACCAGCAGCCCTCCCCGGTGCCGGCGGAACAGCCGCAGCCCCCGGCGGCGCAACCGCCCGCCGCACCCGCGCCCAACCCCCAGCCCGGCTACGGCTTCCCCCAACCCCCGGTGGCCAACACCCCGGCCGGTTACGGCTTCCCGCAGCCCGGGCCCCCTCCCCAGCAGTCCGGCCCGGCCGCTTCGGCTCCCCAGCCGCCGGCCGCACCCGACGCGCAGGCCGGTTACGGTTTCCCGCAGACCGCCGGAGCACCGGCACCCGGGCCGCAGCCCGGTTACGGCTTCCCCCAGCCCCAGCCGCCCGTGGGCCACCCCCGGCCTCCGCAAGCCCCCCAGGCCCCGGAGACTCCTGACGCCCCCTGGGCTCAGCACGGCCCCCACCAGTCCGATGTGCCTCAGGCGCCCCCCGCGGCCCAGCCTCCGCACCAGCCCGTGGACCCCCGTGCCGGGGCCGCGTGGCCGCAGCCCGTTCAGCACGACCAGCGGCAGATGGTCAACCCCGGTGCCGCGCCGCTGGGTTACACCGCGGCCGTGGAGCTGTCCTCCGATCGGCTGCTCAACAACAAGAAGCAGAAGGCGAAGAGCGGGCGGCCCGCCGCCGCGTCCTCCCGGTTCAGGATCGGGGGCAAGCGCGAAGAGGCCGAGCGGCAGCGGAAGTTGGAGCTGATCCGGACGCCCGTGCTGTCCTGCTACCGCATCGCCGTCATCAGCCTCAAGGGCGGCGTGGGCAAGACCACGACGACCACCGCGCTCGGTTCGACCCTCGCCAGCGAGCGGCAGGACAAGATCCTCGCCATCGACGCCAACCCGGACGCCGGCACGCTCGGCCGCCGGGTGCGGCGCGAGACCGGGGCGACCATCCGTGACCTGGTCCAGGCGATCCCGTACCTCAACTCCTACATGGACATCCGGCGGTTCACCTCCCAGGCCGCCTCCGGCCTGGAGATCATCGCCAACGACGTCGACCCGGCCGTGTCCACCACCTTCAACGACGAGGACTACCGGCGCGCCATCGACGTCCTCGGCAGGCAGTACCCGATCATCCTCACCGACTCGGGCACCGGCCTGCTCTACAGCGCCATGCGCGGGGTGCTGGACCTCGCCGACCAGCTGATCATCATCTCGACGCCGTCCGTCGACGGCGCGAGCAGCGCCAGCACGACGCTGGACTGGCTGTCCGCGCACGGGTACTCCGAACTCGTCTCACGGTCCATCACCGTCATCTCCGGTGTGCGCGAGACCGGCAAGATGATCAAGGTCGAGGACATCGTCGGGCACTTCGAGACCCGCTGCCGCGGTGTCATCGTCGTTCCGTTCGACGAGCATCTCGCCGCCGGCGCGGAAGTCGACCTCGACATGATGCGGCCGAAGGTGCGGGAGTCCTACTTCAACCTCGCGGCGATGGTCGCCGAGGACTTCGTCCGGCATCAGCAGCTTCAGGGCCTGTGGACCAACGACGGCAACCCGCCGCCGGTCGCCGCCCCGCCCATGCCCGGCCAGCAGATCCCGGGTCAGCAGCCCATGCCGGGACAGCCCGCGCCGGGACAGCAGTACCCCGGGCAGCCGATGCCGGGGCAGCCCATGCCTCCCGGCCAGCCGTACCCCCAGCAGCCCCCACAGGCCCAGCAGCCCCCGCAGTACCCCCAGCAGCCCGGCGGCCAGCCGTACCCGCCGCAGCCCGGCCAGCCGTACCCCCCGCAGGAGCCGCAGGCCCATCCCCCGCAGGAGCCGCAGGCCCATCCCCCGCAGGGGCAGCCCCACCCGCAGCAGGGGCAGCCGTATCCGCCGCAGCCGCTGTACGGTCAGCCGCCGGCCGGCCACCCGCAGGGTCCGGACGGGCAGACCCCGCCCCCTCCCCCGCCGCCGCACCAGCAGTGAGTCGTGGCGGGTGAAGCATGAAGGGCGGCCGGTGTCCTGGAACACCGGCCGCCCTTCCTGTACGCGATGTACGCGATGTGCGCGATGTGCGCGATGTGCGCGACGTACGCGACGTACGCGATATGCGCGACGTACGCGCGGTCGACGGCTACCGCGCCGCAGCCACCAGCTCCCGGCAGCGCTGCACGTCCTGCGCCATCTGTTCCAGCAGCCCCTCCAGGGACTCGAACTTCGCCTGGCCGCGGACGAAGGCGAGGAAGTCGACGGCGACGTGCAGCCCGTACAGGTCCAGGCCGACGCGGTCGATCGCGTACGCCTCCACCGTGCGCTCGGTGCCGTCGAACTGCGGGTTGGTGCCCACGGAGATCGCGGCCGGCATCGCCTCGCCGCCCGCGTGCAGCCAGCCGGCGTAGACGCCGTCGGCGGGGATCGCGGTGTGGGGCAGCGTCTCGACGTTGGCCGTGGGGAAGCCCAGCTCACGGCCGCGCTGGGCGCCGCGCACGACCACACCCTCCACACGGTGCGGGCGGCCGAGGATCTCGCCGGCGCCGGTCACGTCCCCCTCGGCGACCAGGCGCCGGGTCAGGGTGGAGGAGAACGGCTCGCCGCCGCCGGCCTCACCGGTCACGTACAGGTCGACGACCTCGACCTCGAAGTCGTAGACCTTGCCCTGCTCGGTCAGGAACTCGACGTCGCCCGCCGCCTTGTGGCCGAAGCGGAAGTTGGGGCCCTCGACGACCGCCTTGGCGTGCAGCTTGTCGACCAACACCTTGACGACGAAGTCGGCGGGCGACAACTTCGAGAACTCCGTGGTGAACGGGAGGATCAGCACCGCGTCCACGCCCAGGTCGGCCATCAGTTCGGCCCGGCGGTGGTGCGGGGCGAGCAGCGGCGGATGGCTGCCCGGGCGGACGACCTCGCTGGGGTGCGGGTCGAAGGTGACGACGACGGAGGGCACGCCCAGTTCACGGGCGCGCTCGACGGCGTGCCGGATGATCAGCTGGTGGCCGCGGTGCACCCCGTCGTACGAACCGATGGTGACGACGCTGCGCCCCCAGTCCTGGGGGATGTCCTCCAAGCCACGCCAGCGCTGCACTGTGACCGCTCCTCGAACCCGTGTCCGTGTCGTACATCGGTTGCTTCGTACGTGTGTTCGTCGACCGCTTACGCAGCGACCCGTACGCAGCTCTAAGAGTGCCATGCCGGGTGGCCCCGGCCCGCATCGGCATGGGTGCTGTGACTCGGCCCACGCAGGGAGGGGGCGTCACACGGGGACACGACGGACGCCGGGCCGTTCTCCAGGGCGGCGCGGGCGGTGACACGGCGGGACAGCGCGGGCGCGCCGGCGTCGGCGAGGACGTGCAGCAGCACGAGCGCGCCCTCGTGCGGGGCGGGCACCCCGTCGGGACGAACCACGGTTTCCCCGTGCGGGGCGGGCGCGGGATCGGCGGGGCGGGTCAGCAGCGCGTGGGCGGTGTGGCGCAGCAGTTCGCGGTCGGCGGCGGTGCGGGCGTGAGGCGCGACGCGCAGGGCGTACGCAGTGGCGGCGACGCGCCGGACCGGCCGTTCGTCGTGGGCCCAGCGGTGCACGGCCCGGCACAGGGCGGACGGTTCCTCCTCGGCCAGGACGGCGAGGAGCTCGTCGGCGCGGGCGTGGGCGCGGGCGGCGAGGAGCTCGACGAGGTCGTCCGGCGCCGCGTGCCGGTGGGTGTGCAGCAGCGCCTGCGCCGCCGTCGCCACGGTGGCGTGCGGCGTCGCGGGCAGCGGGCGCTCGTCGTCGAACCAGAGGGCGAGCTGCGGCTGTACGGCGAGTGGGTCGTCGTTGAGGAGGCGGGCGACGGCGTCGAGGTAGCGGGGCGCGTCGACGGCGTGCGGGGCGGCGTCGGCGACGACCAGCCGGCGCAGGAGGTCGAGACGGGCGTCGACGGGGAGCGCGAGCGTGGCCCAGAAGTCGGGGGCGAACTCGCTCGGCGGCTCAGCCCGACCCCACGGTTCCGCGCCCCCCGCCGGCTGCCCTGCGGGCCGCCCCCGCCACCGCGCCACGAGGTCGGCCAGCGGGCGCAGGACAGCGAGGTACGGCGTGGCGTCGGGGACGCCGCGCAGGGTCTCGCCCAGCAGGCGCGCGGCCCACCAGGCGTCGGGGCCGGCCCGCAGCGCGGCCGTCAACTCCCCGAGTGTGTCGGAGAGTCGGCGCGGTCCGTGATGGCGGGCGAGGAGCAGCAGGGCCTGGACGACGGGGCCGATGCGGTGGTGCGGGACGGGCAGCGGGCGGGTGTCGGCCAGGGAGCCGCGGCGGCCCCGTGCGCGTACGAGGACGTTCAGGGCCTCGTCGAGGTCGAGATGAGCGCCCTGGATCCAGTCGGCGAGTTCCTCGTGGGCGAAGCGGTAGCCGGCGCCCGCGGGGACGAAGACGCCCTCGGCCAGGACGGCGGACGCCCAGCCGGTGCCGCCGCCGAGCCGGGCGGGCGCGGGTCCCCAGGGGAACACCGCCTCGAACGCGGCGCGGTCCAGCGCTCCCTGGCCCGGTCCGAGGCTGCGCCGGGCGGCCTCGTGGACCTGTCCGGCCACCTTCGCCGCGAGCAGTCGTACGGCGGTACCGCGCACGCCGTTCTCGGCGGCCAGGCGCACCGCGACGCGCAGGCACATCAGGTCCAGGTGGGCGGCGAGGACGGCGTCGCGGTCCACGGGGACGCCGGGGGCCTCGGGCAGGGCGGCGCGGACCTCGGCGTAGAGGCGCAGTGTGAGGGGGTGGCGGGCGTCGGCGTGGGTGAGCTCGGCGTCCGGGACGCCGTAGCGGGCGCGGGCCTCCCGCGCCTCGGCCGGGGTGAGATCGCCGAGGAGGACGCACGGGGGCAGCGCCGGGGCCGGACGGCCGTGCAGCAGCTCGGCGGGGTACCGGGCCCCTGCCTCCTCCCAGTACTCGGCGCGGCACGCCACCACGAGCCGCGCACCGGTCTCCCGCAGCCACCCGGCCGTTCCGTCGGTCCACTCGCGCAGGCGGCCCGCCGGAGCGGGGGGCATCTCCTCGGGTCCGTCGAGGAGCAGCAGCAGGGGGCGGCCGGCGCTCCGGGCGAGTCGGGCGAGTCGCTCCGGGGTGAGTTCGCCGGGGTCGCCCTGGACCGGCCGGGACGCGGTCACGATACGGGCCGCGCGGGTCAGCGCCCGCCGGGCCGCGTCCGCGATCGAGACGTCCTCCTCCCTGAGGTCGGCGCCGCGCAGCCACAGGGTGGGCGCGGGCCGAGGGTCCCGGGCGCGGCGGGCGGCGAGCGACGCGAGTTCGGTCGTACGGCCGCTGCCCGGCGCTCCGACGAGGGCGAGCACGGCCGCCGGACCCTCGGCGAAGTCGGCGAACTCCCTCGCGATCACCGGGCGTTCGACCGGTGGGACCGCGGTGAGGAAGTCGGAGCCGACCGAGGTGGCCGTGAGCTCCAGCAGCGCCGCGGGGTTGAGGTCGGCGCCGTAGGCAGGGACCGTCGCCGCGTTGCGGGCGAGCAGGTCGGCGAGGGGACCGTCGGAGGGGGCCGGGCGCAACGGGACGGCGAAGCCGGCCTCGCGGTGGCCGGTGCTGAGGGCGGTGCTCAGGACGGCGACGACGGCGCCGGTCGCGGCGTCGAGCACCGGGCCGCCGGCGGCGCCGCCGCCGCGTCGCAGCGCGTCCCGGCCGGCCGTGCCGATCGCCAACTCCAGTGCGCCGTGGAGGAGATGGGACCCGTGGGTGGAGGTCGCGGGGACCGCGGCCAGCACGCGTGCCTCACGCCAGCAGCCGGCGGTCAGCCGGACGTAGGCGCCCGCCTCGACGTGGTCGCGGACGGTGAGCGGCAACGGCTCGCCGTCGAGCCCTTCGGTGCGTACGAGTGCCAGGCCGAGCTCCGGCAGCGCGGTCACCGCGTCGGCGTTCACCGCGTGGCCGCGCCCGTCGGCGTCCTCCACCACGAGAGGCCCCGGGCCGTCGACGACCTCGTGGCCGGTGAGCACCGTGCCGTGATGGTCGGCGAGGAACCCGACGCCGCGCGGGCGGCCCAGGGGGTCGCGGAAGCGGACGAGCGAGCGGTCGGGGGGAAGGAAGGGGTGGTCGCCGGGACGGGAGGCGCCACCGCAACCCCCGGTGCCGTCCGGGCTCGGAGTCTCGTCCGGGCGCGGAGTCTCGTCGGGGCACGGAGTCTCGTCAGGGCGCGGAGTCTCGTCAGGGCGCGGGCGTCGTTCGTTCATCGTCGTACCCCTGCGCCCGTCCGCTTCCGCTGCCGTCTGCCGTCCGCATAGCTCTGCCGCTCTGCAGCCCGAACGGTAGGCCCGGAAAGATCGGCAGGACCAGCGCACATGGCGAACGCGCCCCCTTGCGCTCCCCGGCTTGACTCCGAGCGCCTGCCGGACGGGTGAATGAACGCACCCCGTCGGACACAGCCTAGGGATGGGGGAACCGAGGGGGACCGTGGAGCGGCGGCACAGCAGGCCCCGTGTGCCGCCGCTCCACGGGCGGTCCGGCCGGAGGTCAGCCGAGGACGGCCAAGCTCTTGGCCTTGCCCTTCTGTTCCTCCACCAGCGCGAGGAAACGGCCCTCGGGGTCGAAGACGGCCACGGCTCCGACGCCGGCGTACTCCTCGGGCATCTCCAGCCGGACGCCGTTCATGAGCAGCCGGGCCCGGCGTGCGTCGACGTCCCAGCGGGGGAACGCGGCCGCGGCGGCCTGGGCGATCGGCATCACGGTCAGCTCCTCCTGGAGCTGCTCGAGGGTGCGCGCGGAGTCCAGGGCGTAGGGGCCGACGCGGGTGCGGCGCAGCGCGGTGAGGTGGCCGCCGACGCCGAGGCCGGCGCCCAGGTCGCGGGCGAGGGCGCGGATGTAGGTGCCGGAGGAGCAGACCACCGAGACGACCAGGTCCATGACGGGGGTGCCGTCCTCGGCGACGGCCTCTCGGACGTCGTAGACCGTGAAGGTCGAGACGGTCACCGGGCGGGCGGGGATCTCGAACTCCTCGCCCTCACGGGCCCGCTTGTACGAGCGCACGCCGTCGATCTTGATGGCGCTGACCTTGGACGGGACCTGCATGATGTCGCCGGTCAGCTCGGCGACGCCGGCGTCGATCGCGTCCCGGGTGACATGGGAGGCGTCGGTGGCGGAGATGATCTCCCCCTCGGCGTCGTCCGTCACGGTGTTCTGGCCCAGCCGGACGGTCCCCAGGTACTCCTTCTCGGTGAGGGCGAGGTGCCCGAGGAGTTTGGTCGCCTTCTCCACGCCGAGGACGAGGACGCCCGTCGCCATCGGGTCGAGCGTGCCGGCGTGGCCGACGCGGCGGGTCTTGGCGATCCCCCGCATCTTGGCCACGACGTCGTGCGAAGTGAAGCCCGACGGCTTGTCGACGATGACGAGGCCGTCGGGCGCGGTGTGCTTCCGGTTCATTCGGCGGCGTCGTCCGTCTCGTCCTCATCGGGCTTGCGGTACGGGTCGGCGCCGGCGGCGTACGCGGCGCCCGCGGACGCCTCACGCACCTTCTCGTCGGACTGGCGCGCCTTGTCGAGGAGGTCCTCGATGGTGCGCGCGTTGTCCGGCAGGGCGTCGGCGACGAAGGCGAGCGTCGGCGTGAACTTCACGCCGGCGGCGCGGCCCACCTCGGAGCGCAGGATGCCCTTGGCGCTCTCCAGACCGGCGGCCGCGGCCTGCCGCTCCTCGTCGTCCCCGTACACGGTGTAGAAGACGGTCGCCTCCCTGAGGTCACCCGTGACGCGGGTGTCCGTGATGGTGACGTGGGAACCGAGCCGCGGGTCCTTGATCCCGCGCTGCAGCTTCTGCGCCACCACCTCTCGGATGAGGTCCGCCAGCCTCTTGGCGCGCGCGTTGTCGGCCACTGGTCCGTCTCCCGTTCTTGTTCTTCTGCTTGCGTTGTGTGGTCGGTGTCCGGTCAGTCGTCTTCCCCGTGGATGCGGCGTCTGACCGACAGCAGCTCCACTTCGGGACGGCCGGCG
The DNA here is from genome assembly GCF_044768125.1 of Streptomyces sp. NPDC101166. Classification (NCBI taxonomy): domain Bacteria; kingdom Bacillati; phylum Actinomycetota; class Actinomycetes; order Kitasatosporales; family Streptomycetaceae; genus Streptomyces; species Streptomyces sp. NPDC101166. Next base: position 277,661 of record NZ_JBIWPF010000008.1, on the reverse strand, counting down.
ACCAGCCGTTCGCAACGGTCCAGTACGTCGGTCAGGTGCTCCGCGTCACCGGACACCATGGCCAGGCCGATGACGGCCCGGCGGTGCAGGTCCTGGTGGTCCACCTCGGCCGCGCTCACCGCGTACTTGCGCTGGAGCTCGGCGACGATCGGGCGGACGACGGAGCGCTTCTCCTTCAGCGACCGGACGTCGCCGAGGAGCAGGTCGAAGGACAGTGTCCCCACGTACATGTGTACAGCCGGTTCACCCGCCGGCGCGGGATAGATGGCCCTGCCCTCCATGGAGCAGGGGCATCAAGAACGGTACCGCGTACCCGCCGGCGGCTCGACAGAGTTTCCGGCGGGGCCGCCCGGGGGCGTGGGCCGCGGTACTGCCCGTAACGGGCCGCTGGCCGACGGGACCGTGGTCCCGTCGGCCAGCAGCTTGCGCCGTGGGTGTCACACCCGCGGCTTCTCCCGCATCTCGTACGTCGCGATGACGTCGTCGACCTTGATGTCGTTGAAGTTGCCGAGGTTGATACCGCCCTCGAACCCTTCGCGGATCTCGGTGACATCGTCCTTGAAGCGACGCAGGCCCTCGATGTTGAGGTTCTCCGCGACGACCTTGCCGTCGCGGATGAGGCGCGCCTTGGTGTTGCGCTTGACCTCGCCCGAGCGGATGAGGACACCGGCGATGTTGCCGAGCTTGGACGACTTGAAGACCTCGCGGATCTCCGCCGTACCGAGCTCGTGCTCCTCGTACTCCGGCTTCAGCATGCCCTTCAGGGCCGCCTCGATCTCCTCGATCGCCTGGTAGATGACCGAGTAGTACCGGACGTCCACGCCCTCGCGCTCGGCCATCTGCTGCGCACGGCCGGCCGCGCGCACGTTGAAGCCGATCACGATGGCGTCCGAGCCCATCGCCAGGTCGATGTCGGACTCCGTGACCGCACCGACGCCGCGGTGCAGGACGCGGATGTCGACCTCTTCGCCGACGTCCAGCTGGAGCAGGGACGACTCGAGCGCCTCGACGGATCCGGAAGCGTCACCCTTGATGATCAGGTTCAGCTGCTGGACCTCGCCGGCCTTCAGCGCGGCGTCCAGGTTCTCCAGGGAGAACCTGCGCGTGCGCTTGGCGAAGGCCGCGTTGCGCTCGCGGGCCGCGCGCTTCTCGGCGATCTGGCGGGCGGTGCGGTCCTCGTCGACGACGAGGAAGTTGTCGCCCGCACCCGGGACGTTGGTCAGGCCGAGGACCTGGACCGGCGTCGACGGGCCGGCCTCGGCGACGTTGTTGCCGTTGTCGTCGAGCATGGCGCGCACTCGGCCGTAGGCGTCGCCCACGACCATCGTGTCGCCGACCCGCAGGGTGCCTCGCTGGACGAGGACCGTCGCCACGGCGCCGCGGCCGCGGTCGAGACGGGACTCGATGGAGATGCCCTGCGCGTCCTGGTTCGGGTTGGCCCGCAGGTCGAGCGAGGCGTCCGCGGTGAGGACCACGGCCTCCAGCAGCGAGTCGATGTGCAGACCCTGCTTGGCGGAGATGTCGACGAACATGGTGTCGCCGCCGTACTCCTCGGCCACCAGGCCGTACTCGGTCAGCTGACCGCGCACCTTGGTCGGGTCGGCGCCCTCGACGTCGATCTTGTTGACCGCGACGACGATCGGGACGTCGGCCGCCTTGGCGTGGTTGAGCGCCTCGACCGTCTGCGGCATGACGCCGTCGTTGGCCGCGACGACCAGGATCGCGATGTCCGTCGACCGGGCACCACGGGCACGCATGGCGGTGAACGCCTCGTGACCCGGGGTGTCGATGAAGGTGATCGCGCGGTCCTCGTCGTTGACCTGGGTCGAGACCTGGTAGGCACCGATGTGCTGGGTGATGCCGCCGGCCTCGCCCGCGATGACGTTCGTCTTGCGGATGGCGTCGAGGAGCCGGGTCTTGCCGTGGTCGACGTGACCCATGACGGTGACGACCGGCGGGCGGACCATCAGGTCCTCCTCGTCGCCCTCGTCCTCGCCGAACTCGATGTCGAAGGACTCGAGCAGCTCGCGGTCCTCCTCCTCGGGGCTGACGATCTGAACCTCGTAGTTCATCTCGCCCGCGAGGAGCTGCAGCGTCTCGTCGGAGACGGACTGCGTGGCCGTGACCATCTCGCCGAGGTTCATCATCACCGCGACGAGCGACGCCGGGTTGGCGTTGATCTTCTCGGCGAAGTCGGTGAGCGACGCACCGCGCGACAGGCGAATGGTCTCGCCGTTGCCGCGAGGCAGCATCACGCCGCCGACCGACGGGGCCTGCATGGCCTCGTACTCCTGGCGCCTCTGCCGCTTCGACTTGCGACCGCGACGCGCGGGACCGCCGGGACGGCCGAAGGCGCCCTGCGTGCCACCACGGCCACCGGGACCGCCGGGACGACCACCGAAGCCGGGACGACCGCCGCCGCCACCGCCCGGACCGCCGGGACGGCCGGCGAAGCCGCCGCCACCGCCGCCGGGACCGCCGGGACGACCGGCGAAGCCGCCGCCACCGCCGCCGGGACGACCGGCGAAGCCGCCGCCGCCACCGGGACGACCGCCGCCGCCGCCGGGACGACCGCCGCCGCCGGGACCACGGCCGCCGGGGCCGCCGCCGGGACGCGGGCCGGCAGCGGGACGCTGCGGCATCATGCCCGGGTTGGGACGCGGGCCGCCGGGACGCGGACCGCCCGCGCCGCCCTGCGGACGCGGCATGCCGGACGGGGACGGACGGGAACCGCCGGGAGCCTGCGGACGCGGACCGCCGCCCTGGGCGCCGGGTGCCTGCGGACGGGGGCCGGCGCCGGGAGCGCCGCCGGGACGCGGACCGCCGGGGCCGCCCTGCGGACGGGGCGACTGCGGACGGGCCATACCGGCGTTGCCGCCGGAGGTGAAGGGGTTGTTGCCCGGACGGGGACCGGCCGGACGGGCGCCCGGACGCGGCGAGCCGCCACCGGGACGCTGACCCTGCGCGGCCGGGCGCTGGCCCTGACCGCCGCCCTGCTGACCCTGACCGGGCGCGGGACGGCCGCCGGGCTTGGGCGCACCGGGGCGCGGGCCCTGGGAGGCCGGCTTCGGGGCGGCCGGGGGCGCCGGCGGAGCGGTGAACTCCGGGGCGGCCGGGGCCGGACGCGGCGCGGGCCGCGGGCCCGGACGCGGGCCGGGGGCCGTCGGCGCGGGGCCCGACGGGGCGGACGGGGCCGACGAGGCAGCCGGGGCGGCCGGGGCCGCGGGCGGCTGAGCCGTCGGGGGCTTGGGGGCGGCCGGCCGCGGTGCGGCCGGGCCCGGACGGGCCGCCTGCGCCGGGGAGGGCGCCGCGGGCCTGGGGGCGGCCTTGCGCGGGGCGGGCTTGGCGGACTTGCCGCTGCCGCCGCCCTGGAAGGCGTCAGTCAGTTTGCGTACCACGGGCGCTTCGATGGTCGAAGACGCCGAACGGACGAATTCACCGAGTTCTTGGAGCTTGGCCATGACGACCTTGCTCTCCACGCCGAACTCCTTGGCGAGTTCGTATACCCGGACCTTAGCCACTTCGCTCCTTTTAGGTCCGGGTTGCGGCCGGACCGTCGCTACTTCATGGGCGTACTCATCGCGTGCTCATCGAGTGCTCATCGCAATCTCGACCTACTTCCAACTCGCGGGGTACCTGGGCCGCGCGGGGGTTCCACGCAACGCTTCCTTACGGTGTTGCCTGATCGGCAACTGTCGTCTGCTCGACGTACCGGCGCAACGCCTTTGTGTCGAGCGCTCCTGGGGCACGCAACGCCCTCGTGAACGCCCGGCGGCGTACCGCCTGGTCGAGACAGACCAAGGCGGGATGCACGTACGCACCCCGGCCGGGCAGCGTACCGCGATGATCGGGGACGCAGGCGTCCTCGACCGCCACGATGCGCAGCAGCTCCGTCTTGGCCGTGCGTTCCCGACACCCCACACAGGTGCGTTCAGGGCATGATCGGTCGTGCGTCCGGCCAGACACAGTTAAGTCTACCTCCCCGCGGCGCCCTCACCCCTTTGGGGCAGGATTCGAACAGTTGCCGCGCGTATAACTGACGTGATCTGAGCGTGCCGAGGCCTGGATCTATTCCCCGGCCTGCTCGGTGTCGGGCCGGATGTCGATCCGCCAGCCGGTCAGCCGGGCGGCGAGCCGGGCGTTCTGCCCTTCCTTGCCGATCGCCAGCGAGAGCTGGTAGTCCGGCACCGTCACGCGCGCGGAGCGGGCCGCCATGTCGACGACCTCCACCTTGGACACCCGGGCGGGTGACAGCGCGTTCGCCACCATCTCGGCCGGGTCGTCCGACCAGTCGACGATGTCGATCTTCTCGCCGTTCAGCTCGCCCATGACATTGCGCACACGTCCGCCCATGGGGCCGATGCAGGCGCCCTTGGCGTTCAGACCCGAACGGGTGGAACGGACCGCGATCTTCGTACGGTGACCGGCCTCACGTGCGATGGCGGCGATCTCGACGGACCCGTCGGCGATCTCCGGCACCTCCAGCGCGAACAGTTTCTTCACCAGGTTGGGGTGCGTCCGCGAGAGCGTCACGGACGGGCCACGCACGCCCTTGGCCACCCGGACGACGTACGACCGCAGGCGCATGCCGTGCTGGTAGGTCTCGCCGGGGACCTGCTCCTGCACCGGCAGGATGGCCTCCAGCTTGCCGATGTCCACGAGCACGTTCTTCGGATCGCGGCCCTGCTGGACCACACCGGTGACGATGTCGCCCTCACGGCCGGCGTATTCGCCGAGCGTCGCGTCGTCCTCGGCGTCGCGCAGGCGCTGCAGGATCACCTGCTTGGCCGTGGTGGCGGCGATACGGCCGAAGCCGGACGGCGTGTCGTCGAACTCGCGGGGCTCCTGCCCCTCCTCGAGGTCGTCGGGGTCCTCCTTCGCCCACACGGTCACGTGACCGGTCTGCCGGTCGAGCTCCACGCGCGCGTGACGGCGGCTTCCCTCGGTGCGGTGGTAGGCGATGAGGAGGGCCGACTCGATCGCTTCGACCAGCAGGTCGAAGGAGATCTCCTTCTCCCGGACCAAGCCCCGCAGGGCGCTCATGTCGATGTCCACGGCTACGCCTCCTCCTCTTCCTTCATGTCCTTCGCGTCCTGCGCGTCTTGCTTGTCCTTGCGGTTGAACTCGACCTGCACGCGCGCCTTGTCGATGTCCGTGAACGCGATCCGGCGGGCGGTGGCCTTGCGGCCCTTGACTCCGGGAACCTCGACGTCGACGCCTTCGTCGTCCACGGTGAGGACGCGGGCGACGAGTTCGCCGTCCTCGCGCAGCTGGAACTTCACCAGGCGGTCGGTGGCACGCACGTAGTGGCGGTGCTCGGTGAGGGAGCGTTCCGCGCCGGGGGTGCCGACCTCGAGGGTGTACTCGCCTTCGCCCATCGCGTCGGTCTCGTCGAGCTTCGCCGAGAGCGCGCGGCTCACATCGGCGATCCGGTCCAGGTCCGCTCCGGTGTCGGAGTCGACGACGACGCGCAGCACCCGCTTGCGTCCGACGGAGTCCACGGCGATCTCTTCGAGGTCCAGGCCCTGGGAGGTGACGAGGGGTTCCAGCAGTTCTCGCAGCCTCTCGCTCTGGGTGGTGCTCATCCGGGTGACTCCTCGGCCGCGTGTGCTGTTGTGGGATGGGTCGCGTGTCTGATCAAAGGGTATCGGGTCGCGGGGGGTGTTGCCGTCCACCGGGCGGTGCCGGTGACCGCCGGGGGCCGGGGGCGCGGGTACGGTGATCACGGGTGTGCCGCGCGTGAGCGGGCCCTGATCGGTGTTCCCTTCGAGTTCCCCGAGGACGTCTGCCGTGCCGTTCCCTCCGCCGCCGCGCGCCCTGTCCGGGCCGCGCAGAAGAGCCCTGCTGGCCACCGCCGCCGGGACCGCCCTGCTGATGAGCTGCTCGGGGCCCGGGGACTCCGGTGAGGAGGGCCCGGGCGGCAGTCCTTCGGCGGCGGAGCGGGCACGCGCGCGTGCGGCCCGGGACAGCGCGGCGCTGGCGGCGCGGTACGACGCCGTCCTCGCCGCTCATCCGAGGCTGGCGGCGCGGCTGACGCCGCTTCGGGCGGAGGTGGTGCGGCACACGGAGGCGTTCGGGGGCGCCGCGACGGCGTCCGGTGCGCCGGGAACGAGCGGGGCGACGGGGGCTCCGGGACCGACGCCTTCGAAGCCGACGGTCTCCGGGGCGGCGTCTTCCGGGGCGGCTTCGGCCTCCCCTTCGGGGGCATCCGCTTCCGGGGCGGCTGCCGGCGGCCGTTCCGCACCGCCCGCCTCCCCGGCCGTTCCGGCGAACGAGAAGGACGCCCTCGCCGCTCTGGCCGCCGCCGAACGGACGCTGGCCGACGACAGGGTCGCGGCCCTGGCGGGCCTGCCGGGCGAACTGGCCCGGCTGCTGGCCTCGGTGGCGGCGGCCGGCGCGGCGCACGCCTATCTGCTGACGGAGGGGACCCGATGAGCGGCACACAGGGCACGAAGGGCGCCGCCGAGGGCTCCGAGATGACGGCCCTGCAGGCGGCGCTGGCCGCCGAGCACGCGGCGGTGTACGGGTACGGGGTCGTCGGCGGGCGGATCGGCGAGCCGCGGCGCGCGGAGGCCCGTGCGGCGTACGACGCGCACCGGGCGCGCCGGGACGCACTGATGCGTCAGGTCCGCGACCTCGGCGGTGTGCCGGTGGCGGCGAGCGCGGCGTACGCGCTGCCGTTCGCGGTGGCGGACTCCGCGTCGGCGGTGCGGCTCGCCGCCGAGCTGGAGGAGCGGGTGGCCGGGGTCTACTCGGACCTGGTGCGGGCGGCCGGGGGCGCACGGCGCCGTGAGGCGGCCGGGGTGCTGCGGGAGGCGGCGGTCCGGGCGGTGCGCTGGCGCGGCGGGAGCGTAGCCTTCCCTGGTCTGGCGGAGCGGGCCGGCTCGGCCCCGGATCCGGCCGCCACCGGTGCCGGAGCCTCGGCCACACCGGCGCCGACGGGATGAAGGCGGACGCCCGCCGGGCCGCGAGAGCCGGGCGGAACGGACCGGCGACCACGCATCGCTGAGCATCGAGTACCACTGAGCACGCACGAAGCACGAAGCACCACCGGATCCAGCAGCACGACCACGAAGGGACGGCTCGCGCATGGCTTTCGAACCGCCGCCGCGTCTGGTCAGGGCGCTCGGTGAGACGGCGCCGGACGGCGACGAGTGGCTGGCGGCGCTGCCCGAAGCGGCCCGACAGGCCGCCGCTCTACGCGAGTTGACCGTCGAGCGGGTACAGGTGCCGGGCGGGCGCAGCAGCCTCGTGGTGCTGGTGCGGTACGCGGACGGCACGCCGGCGGTGCTGAAGCTGGCCCCGCCCCGGTTCCGGCCGGAGGCCGAGCGGGCCGCGCTCGCGCACTGGGGCGGGCTGGGCGCCGTACAGCTGAAGGAGGGGCCCGTCGGCGAAGGGGTGCTGGTGCTGGAGCGGCTGCATCCCGATGTGTCGGTGCGGTCGCTGCCGGAGGCGAAGGCGCTGCTGGAGGCGGCGGGAACGCTCAGACGGCTGTGGGTGGAGCCGCCGGGCGGGGAGTCGTTCGAGACCGTCGCCGAGCGGACCGGGCGGCAGGCGGAGGCGATGCGGAACACCGCCGCCGGCTCCGAGGCGGGCGCGCTGGTGGACGCGGCGCTCGCGGCGCGTGCGGAGTTGCTGGCCGCGCCGCCCGAACACCGGCTGCTGCACGGGACGTTCCGGCAGAGCAAGGTGCTGGCGGGTGAGCGTATGCCGTGGCTGGCCGTGGGGCCCGATCCGGTGGTGGGCGAGTGTGCCTTCGACCTGGCCCGGCTGGTGCGGGACCGGGTGGAGGATCTGATCGCCTCGTCGTCCGGGGCGTCGATCACGCGCCGGCGGGTGCGCAAGCTGGCGGACTCGCTGGAACTGGACCAGGAGCGGGTGCGGGGCTGGACCCTGTTCCGGGCGGTCGAGTCCGGTGTGCGCGCCCTGAGGGTGGGGCGGCCCAGGGACGCCGAACTGCTGCTGGAGTTCGCCGGCTGGCTTTAGGGCGTGTTGCGAGCCCGGCCGGAGCCGTCCCCTCCGAGTCGGCGGGCCGACGTGCTGTCGGGCGACGCGGAGGGAACGGCTTCGGCGAGGTGTGCTCAGGCGGTGAGGCGGGCGATCGCCTCGTCGACCGTGAGCTCCTCGCGCTCACCGGTACGGCGGTCCTTCAGCTCCAGGACGCCTTCGGCGGAGCGACGGCCCGCGACGAGGATCTTCGGTACGCCGATCAGCTCGGAGTCGGTGAACTTCACGCCCGGGGAGACGCCGGCCCGGTCGTCGACCAGGACGCGCAGGCCCGCCGCCCGCAGCTTCTCCGAGACGTCCAGGGCCAGTTCGGTCTGGAGCGCCTTGCCCGCGGCGACGACGTGCACGTCGGCCGGGGCGACCTCGGCGGGCCAGCACAGCCCCTTGTCGTCGGCGCTCTGCTCGGCGAGGGCGGCGACCGCGCGGGAGACGCCGATGCCGTAGGAGCCCATCGTGACGCGGACCGGCTTGCCGTTCTGGCCGAGGACGTCGAGCTTGAGCGCGTCGGCGTACTTGCGGCCCAGCTGGAAGATGTGGCCGATCTCGATGGCGCGGTCCAGCTTCAGTCCGGTGCCGCACTTCGGGCAGGGGTCGCCCTCCTGGACGACGACGACGTCGACGTAGGCGTCGACCTCGAAGTCACGGCCCGCGACGACGTTCTTCGCGTGCGTGTGCTCCTTGTTGGCGCCGGTGATCCAGGCGGTGCCGGGGGCCACGCGCGGGTCGGCGATGTAGGTGACCTTCTCGCCCAGGCCCTGCGGGCCGACGTAGCCGCGGACCAGGTCGGGGCGGCCCACGAAGTCCTCGGCGGTGACCAACTCGACGGCGGCCGGGGCGAAGTGGGCCTCGACCTTGTCCATGTCGACCTCGCGGTCACCGGGCACGCCGACGGCGACGATCTCGCCGTTCACCTTGACGAGGAGGTTCTTCAGGGTGGCGGAGGCCGGGACGCCGAGCGAGGCGGCGAGGGTCTCGATGGTCGGGGTGTCCGGGGTGGGGATCTCCTCGGCGGCGGGCACGCCGGCCGCGTCCACCGGGCTCAACTCGTACGTGATCGCTTCGGTGTTGGCCGCGAAGTCGCAGTTGGGGCAGTCGGCGAAGGTGTCCTCGCCGGCGCCGGCCGGGGCGAGGAACTCCTCCGACTTCGAGCCGCCCATCGCGCCCGCGGTCGCCGCGCAGATGCGGTAGTCGAGGCCGAGGCGCTCGAACACCTTCTGGTAGGCCTGGCGGTGCAGGGCGTAGGACTTGGCGAGGCCCTCGTCCTCCAGGTCGAAGGAGTAGGAGTCCTTCATCTGGAACTCACGGCCGCGCAGGATGCCGGCGCGGGGGCGGGCCTCGTCACGGAACTTGGTCTGGATCTGGTAGAGGATGACCGGCAGGTCCTTGTAGGAGGTCGCCTGGTCCTTCACGATCAGCGTGAAGATCTCCTCGTGGGTCGGGCCGAGGAGGTAGTCGCCGCCCTTGCGGTCGTTGAGGCGGAACAGCTCGGGGCCGTACTCGTCCCAGCGGCCGGTCGTCTCGTAGGGCTCCTTCGGCAGCAGCGCCGGGAGCAGCACCTCCTGGGCGCCGATCGCGTCCATCTCCTCACGGACGATGCGCTCGACGTTGGCGAGGACCTTCTTGCCCAGGGGCAGCCAGCTCCAGATGCCGGCGGCGGTGCGGCGGACGTAGCCGGCGCGGACGAGGAGCTTGTGGCTGAGGACCTCGGCGTCCGCGGGGTCGTCGCGCAAGGTCTTCGCCATCAACTGGGACATGCGCTGGACCGGTGCGTTCGCCATGGTTGTCGTACTCCTGCCGAGGTGAAGGTGATGGCAAGGAGGTTAGCCGGGAGCTGGGGGTGGCCGGAAATCCGTTATCGGCGGAGGAGGGGCAGCGGGGCGCCCATCACCGCGTACGGGCGGGGGGCGCTGGGGAAGAGGACACGGCGGGCGAGGTCCTGGTAGCCGAGGGAGCGGTACAGGGCCCTGGCGGGGCTCTCGGTGTCGATCGCGGAGAGGATCGAGCGGGGTTGGGCTGCCTCGTCGGTGATGGCGGTGATCAGGGCGCGGCCCGCGCCGCGGTTCTGGTGGGCGGGGTGGACGTGCAGCTCCGTGATGACGAAGGAGTCGTCGAGCCAGACGTCGTTGCCCAGGGCGCGCAGGTAGGGCTCCACGACGGTGGACCACCAGTGGGCTCGGTCGTTGGGCATGCCGTAGACGAAGCCGGCCAGGCGGCCGTCGGCGGTGGTGGCGCCGAGAGCGCGGGCGCCGGGGTACGTCATGTGGCGCAGCACGATCTGCCGGCGGACGGCCACCTCGTCGGGGCCGAGTCCGAAGGCGGCGGCTTGGACTTTCAGGGCCTCGTCCACGTGTGCGGAGAGATCCAGGGGGCCGATGACGAGGTCCATGCGGGGAGACTACAGGGGGGTTTGGGGCGTGCGGGCCGGTGGATGCGCTCCCGGCCTGCGGTGTGGGAACGTCTCCTCGGAGACAGGAACGTCATTTCCGAACACGAGCGTCTTTTTCAGAACAGGACGCTCATGAACGCGCCCACTTCTTGGAATCCGACCCTCTTGTACGTGCGCCGCGCGGCGGTGTTGAAGTCGTTGACGTAGAGGCTGACGACCGGGGCCACGTCGGCGAGGGCGTAGCGCAGGACCGCGGCCATGCCGGGCACGGCCAGGCCCCTCCCCCGGTACTCGGGGGCCACCCACACGCCCTGGATCTGGCAGGCCTCGGGGGTCGCCGCGCCGATCTCCGCCTTGAAGGCGACCCGGCCGTGCTCGTCGAGTCGGGCGAAGGAGCGGCCGGCGCCGACGAGTTCGGCGACCCTGGCCTGGTAGAGGAGGCCGCCGTCGCCGGCCATAGGGGAGACGCCGACCTCCTCGGTGAACATCGCCACGCAGGCCGGCATGATCGTTTCCATCTCGTCCTTGCGGATGCGGCGGACGTAGGGATCCGGGGCGATGTCGGCGGGCATGCGGTCGGTGACCATGAGGGGCTGGTGGGCGCGGATCTCGCGGGCCGGGCCCCAGCTCGGCTCCAGCAGCCGCCACAGCTGGGCGGTGGCGTCGGAGGGGCCGACGATGGAGGAGCAGCGGCGGCCGGCCCTTCTCGCCCGGTCGGCGAAAGCGCGTACCGCGCGCGGGGTGGCGCAGATCGGGACGAGGTTGGCGCCCGCGTAGCACAGGGACGTCAGCATGCCGTCCTCGTACCAGCCCCACATCTCGCCGCCCAGTCGCCAGGGGTCGAGGCCGGCGACCTGGACACGGGAGGTCACGAAGGCGTTGGTGACCGGCTCGCGGTCGAGGACGGCCAGAGCGGCGTCCAGGTCGCTCGGTTCGAGGACCCGGGAGGTGGTCTGCGTCAACAAGTGCGGGGCCTCACACTGGGGTCTGCCTGATCCCCGCACTGTACCTGCCGAGAATGTGCCGCGCCGCCCCGTCCCGAAGCCGCTGCGGGCTCGGCCGGTCTCCGTGACGCGCCGGGGCGTGGTCGTCGCCCGTGCCAGGATCACTTCATGATCTTGACGACCGAGCGGGCCGACGCCCGTGAGTGGCCGCGGGAGCCGCTCGCGGAGCTGTTCAGCGAGGGCTTTCCCCCGTTCATCACCGCCGACCGGCTGGTGAAGGAGTACATAGGCCGGGTCCGCGAGTGGTTCGCGGACCTGGATCTGATGCTGGTGGACGAGGACGGGGCGCCGGTCGCGGCGGGGTGGGGGGTGCCGGTCCGCTGGGACGGGCAGGTCGACGCGCTGCCCACGGGGTACACCGACGCGCTGGCCCGGGCCGTCGAGGGCCGTGAGGGCGGCGTGGAGCCGGACACGCTGGTGATCTGCGGGGCGGTGGTCACGCCGGCGCTGCAGGGGCGGGGGCTTGCGGGCCGGATGCTGTCGGCGCTGCGGGAGACGGGGCGGGCGGCGGGGCTCGGCCGGGTGGTCGCGCCGGTGCGGCCCACGACGAAGGCGCGCTACCCCGTGACGCCGATCGACGCCTTCATGCGGTGGCGCCGCCCGGACGGCACCGCACTGGACCCGTGGATCCGCACGCACGAGCGGCTGGGCGCGCGGATCCTGGCGGCGGCGCCGGCCTCGCAGACGATGACCGGCACGGTCGCGGAGTGGGAGCGGTGGACCGGGCTGGCCCTGCCGGAGTCCGGGGAATACGTCATCCCGGACGGGCTGAGCGTCCTGCGGGTGGACGTGGAGTCGGACACGGGCGTGTACGAGGAGCCCAACGTGTGGATGAGACACCTCTGACCGGACGGACGGAGGTTTCTTGGGCGCGGCCTTGCCCACCCCAAGGTTTCCTGGACGCGGCCGGGCCGGCCCGGGGTTTCCTGGACGCGGCCGGGCCGGCCCGGATGCAGTCCGGGTCGGCTCGTGGTTCAGCGGTGGTCAGGCCGGGCTCAGCCCGCGACGGACACCGACGGCTCGCCCGAGGCGATGCCGTCCGACTCCATCTGCTCGGCCAGCTTCATGGCTTCCTCGATGAGGGTCTCCACGATCTTGGACTCGGGGACGGTCTTGATGACCTCGCCCTTGACGAAGATCTGGCCCTTGCCGTTGCCGGAGGCGACGCCGAGGTCGGCCTCACGGGCCTCGCCGGGGCCGTTGACGACGCAGCCCATGACGGCGACGCGCAGCGGGACGTCCATGCCGGTCAGGCCTGCGGTGACCTCTTCGGCCAGCTTGTAGACGTCGACCTGGGCGCGGCCGCAGGACGGGCAGGAGACGATCTCCAGGCCGCGCTGCTTGAGGTTGAGGGACTCCAGGATCTGGTTGCCGACCTTGACCTCCTCCACCGGGGGCGCGGAGAGGGAGACGCGGATGGTGTCTCCGATGCCCTGGGACAGCAGCGCGCCGAAGGCGACCGCGGACTTGATGGTGCCCTGGAAGGCGGGTCCGGCCTCGGTGACGCCGAGGTGGAGGGGGTAGTCGCAGGCGGCGGCGAGCTGACGGTAGGCCTCGATCATCACGACCGGGTCGTTGTGCTTGACCGAGATCTTGATGTCGCGGAAGTCGTGCTCCTCGAAGAGGGAGGCCTCCCACAGGGCGGACTCGACGAGCGCCTCCGGGGTGGCCTTGCCGTACTTCTGGAGCAGCCGGCGGTCCAGCGAGCCCGCGTTGACGCCGATGCGGATCGGCGTGCCGTGGTCCTTCGCCGCCTTGGCGATCTCCCTGACCTTGTCGTCGAACTGCTTGATGTTGCCGGGGTTGACCCGGACGGCCGCGCAGCCGGCCTCGATGGCGGCGAACACGTACTTCGGCTGGAAGTGGATGTCGGCGATCACCGGGATCTGCGACTTGCGGGCGATGGTCGCGAGGGCGTCGGCGTCGTCCTGGGTCGGGCAGGCGACGCGGACGATCTGGCAGCCGGACGCGGTCAGCTCGGCGATCTGCTGGAGCGTGGCCCCGATGTCGGACGTGCGGGTCGTGGTCATCGACTGCACGGACACGGGAGCGTCCCCGCCGACCGCCACGGAGCCGACCTGGATCTGCCGGCTCTTCCGGCGCTCGGCAACCCTGGTCGGAACGGACGGCATGCCGAGAGAAATCGCAGTCATCTGCTGTGCAACCCCAAGTCGTGGATCAAGGCCCAGGTCCCGTCAGCGGCGGGCGCCAGGCTTCGAGATTACGGCACGGGGCCGGAGCCGGGCACATCCCGCCGGTAAACCACCCGATGGGACCGGCGCGCACGCCCGGCCCCGCCGGGATCGCGCCAGGACGGCGAACGGCCGGACACCGAGGCGCCCGGCCGTCGTGAACCGAGGCGGTCAGGAGATCTTGATCGGGTTCACCACGTCGGCGATGAGGACGAGGATGGTGAAGCAGATGAAGATCCCCGCCACCACGTAGGCCACCGGCATCAGCTTCGCCACGTCGAAGGGGCCCGGGTCCGGGCGCTTGAGGACCTTGGCGACGGTGCGGCGCAGGGACTCCCACAGGGCGCCGGCGATGTGGCCGCCGTCCAGCGGGAGCAGCGGGAGCATGTTGAACAGGAACAGGGAGAGGTTGAAACCGGCCAGGAGCATCACGAACATGGCGAGCTGCTGGGAGGCCGGGATGTCGAGGGTGGCGATCTCGCCGCCGACCCGGGCCGCGCCGACGACGCCCATCGGGGAGTCCGGTTCGCGGGGTCCGTCGCCGAAGGCGGCGTTCCACAGGGCGGGGATCTTGGAGGGCAGGGCGGCGAGGGAGTCGACGGCGTCGCCGACCCGGTCGCTCATCCAGACCACGGAGTCGCCGAAGTCCTGCTTGACGACGCCGGTGGCGGCGCTGAAGCCGAGGAAGCCCGCCTTGACGTACTCGCCCTGGACGTAGGCGCCGCCGGCGTCCTTCTTCGCGACCTGGTTGGTGGCGATCGTCGCCCGCAGGGTCACTTCCTTGCCGTCGCGGTCGACGACGATGGGCACCTGTCGGCCCGCGCTGTCGCGGATGAGGTCGGACAGGGTGTCCCAGTCCTCGGTGCGCCGGCCGTCGAAGGAGACGATCTTGTCGCCTTTGACCATGCCGGCGGCGGCCGCGGGGGAGGCCGGGTCGGACGGCTTGCAGGTGTCGCGGTTCTGGCTCTGCGCGATGACGCAGGGGGAGACGGAGGCGACGGTGGTGGTCTGCTGCTGGATGCCGAAGCCCATCAGCACGATGAGGAACAGGACGAACGCGAGGACGAGGTTCATGAAGGGCCCGGCGAACATGACCACGACGCGTTTCCACGGCTTGCGCGTGTAGAACATGCGGGTCTCGTCGCCGGGCTGGAGCTCCTCGTACGCGGCGGAGCGGGCGTCCTCGATCATGCCGCGCCAGGGGGAGGTGGAGCGGGCGGTGATCCGGCCGTCCTCGCCGGGCGGGAACATGCCGATCATGCGGATGTAGCCGCCGAACGGGATCGCCTTGACGCCGTACTCGGTCTCGCCCTTGTTCCGCGACCAGACGGTGGGGCCGAAGCCGACCATGTACTGGGGCACGCGGATGCCGAAGAGCTTCGCCGTGGACAGGTGGCCCAGCTCGTGCCAGGCGATGGAGACGAGCAGGCCGACCGCGAAGACCACTATGCCGAGGATGAACATCAGGGTCGTCATGCGCGGGCCTCCGCCAGGATGAACGTCAAGGTCGTCATGCGCGGGCCTCCGCCGCCGTCTGTGCCGTCAGTTCCCGGGCCCGGGTCCGCGCCCAGGCCTCCGCTTCGAGGACGTCCGGCACGGTGAGTGAAGTTCCCGTGACCGGCGTGCCGTGCTCCTCGACCACCCGGGTCACGGTGTCCATGATGCCGTTGAAGGGCAGAGCGCCCCGGCGGAACGCCTCGACGCACTCCTCGTTGGCGGCGTTGAACACCGCCGGCGCCGTCCCGCCGAGTTCGCCCACGTGCCGGGCGAGGTTCACCGAGGGGAAGGCCTCGTTGTCGAGCGGGAGGAACTCCCAGGTCGACGCCTTGCTCCAGTCGAAGGCGGGCGCCGCGTCGGGCACGCGCTCGGGCCAGCCGATGCCGATGGCGATGGGCCCGCGCATGTCGGGGGGCGTCGCCTGCGCCAGTGTGGATCCGTCCGTGAACTCAACCATCGAGTGGACATACGACTGGGGATGCACGACCACCTCAATGCGGTCGAAGGGAATGTCGTAGAGGAGGTGTGCCTCGATCACCTCCAGGCCCTTGTTGACGAGGGTGGCGGAGTTGATCGTGATCACGGGGCCCATGGCCCAGGTGGGGTGGGCGAGGGCGTCCTCGACGCTGACGTGCGCCAGTTGTTCCCGGGTGCGGCCGCGGAAGGGGCCGCCGGAGGCGGTGACGACCAGTTTGCGGACGTCCGCGCGCGTGCCGGCGGCGAGGGCCTGGAAGAGGGCCGCGTGCTCGGAGTCCACGGGGATGATCTGGCCGGGTGCGGCGAGCGCCTTCACCAGGGGGCCGCCGACGATGAGCGATTCCTTGTTGGCGAGCGCGAGGGTGCGGCCCGCCCGGAGGGCGGCGAGGGTGGGCGCGAGTCCGATGGAGCCCGTGATGCCGTTGAGGACGGTGTGGCAGTGCGCGGCGTCGGAGGCGGCGAGCTGGGTGGCGGCGTCCGGTCCGGCGAGGATCTCGGGGAGCGGCTCTTTGCCGCCGTACTCGGCGGTGAGCGCCTCGCGCAGGGCCGGTACGACGTCCTCGCGGGCGACGGCGACGGTCCGTACCCGCAGCCGGTGGGCCTGCTCGGCGAGGAGGGCGACCCGGCCGCCGTTGGCGGACAGGCCGGTCACGCGGAAGCGGTCCGGGTTGCGCAGCACGAGGTCGACGGCCTGGGTGCCGATCGATCCGGTGGCGCCGAGGATCACCACGTCCTTGGGTCCGTCGCCGGTGACGGGGTCGTGGACGAGGTGCGGGTCGGCCAGGGCGCGGATCGCGGCACCGCCGGAGTCAGGTCCCGGCGTGGTGGGGGCGGCGTGGCGTCGCGGGGCGGCCGGGGTTTCCGGCCCGCGCCCTGAGGGGGCTGGACTGTCGCTCATCCCCCCATTGTCTCCGTAACGGGGGCGGGCGTGGACAGGGCGTCCCCTCGTGATCCTTCTGCCGAGGGGACGCCCTGGTGGAGGGTGTGCGGTGTCACCTGATCGGACGGTGCACGTTCTCCCGGCGGCTGGGGCCGGGGGTGGCGTCGGCGATCCAGGGGCCGTCGCCGGAGGGGTCGACGACGCCCTCCTCGAGCCATTCGTAGGCCCCGCCGAGGACGCCTTCGACGACCTTGCGGTCGACGTCGTCGGTGTTGGACCACAGGCGCGTGAACAGTTCCTCCACGCGGACGCGGGACTGGCGGCAGAAGGCGTCGGCGAGCTGGTAGGCCTCGCGGCCGTGCTCGCCCCGGCCGCGCAGCAGTTCGGCGCGCACGCAGGCCGCGCTCATCGCGAACAGCTCCGCGCCGATGTCGACGACGCGGCCGAGGAAGCCCTGCTTGGTCTCCATGCGGCCCTGCCAGCGGGACATGGCGTAGAAGGTGGAGCGGGCCAGTTTGCGGGAGTGGCGTTCGACGTACCGCAGATGCGGGGAGAGGTCGACCTCGTGCTTGAACTCGGCGTAGGAGTTGGGGAGTTGGCCAGGGCCCGTGACGAGCTTGGGCAGCCACCTGGCGTAGAAGGCGCCGGCGTTGGCACCTGCTTTCGCCTTGTCCTGGAGGGACTTGTCGGGGTCGATGAGGTCGCCGGCGACGGAGAGGTGGGCGTCGACGGCCTCGCGGGCGATCAGCAGGTGCATGATCTCCGTGGAGCCCTCGAAGATGCGGTTGATGCGCAGATCGCGCAGCAACTGCTCGGCAGGTACGGCGCGTTCGCCGCGGGCGGCGAGGGACTCGGCGGTCTCGAAGCCGCGTCCGCCGCGGATCTGGACGAGTTCGTCGGCCATCAGACAGGCCATCTCGGAGCCGTAGAGCTTGGCGAGGGCGGCTTCGATGCGGATGTCGTTGCGGTCCTCGTCGGCCATCTGGCTCGCCAGGTCGACGACGGCTT
This sequence comes from Streptomyces sp. NPDC101166, assembly GCF_044768125.1. Classification (NCBI taxonomy): domain Bacteria; kingdom Bacillati; phylum Actinomycetota; class Actinomycetes; order Kitasatosporales; family Streptomycetaceae; genus Streptomyces; species Streptomyces sp. NPDC101166. The sequence continues at coordinate 260,210 of NZ_JBIWPF010000008.1, read as the reverse complement.
CGAGCGCGAAGGTGGTGGCCGCGATGAAGCTGATCTTGGAGCCGACCGCTTCGTGCCGGGCGACGGGCTTGCCCCACTGCTCGCGGACGCCGGACCATTCGCGGGCGATCTTCAGGCACCACTTGCCGGCGCCGACGCACATGGCGGGCAGGGAGAGCCGGCCGGTGTTGAGGGTGGTGAGGGCGATCTTGAGGCCGGCGCCCTCGGGGCCGATGCGGTTGGCGGCGGGGACGCGGACCCGGTGGAACCGGGTGACGCCGTTCTCCAGGCCGCGCAGGCCCATGAAGGCGTTGCGGTGCTCGACGGTGACGCCCTCGGAGTCCGCCTCGACGACGAAGGCGGTGATGCCGCCCTTGTGGCCCTCGGACTTCGGCACCCGGGCCATGACGACCAGGAGGTCGGCGACGACGCCGTTGGTGGTCCACAGTTTGACCCCGTCGAGGACGTAGTCGTCGCCGTCGGGGACGGCGGTGGTGGCCAGGCGGGCGGGGTCGGAGCCGACGTCGGGTTCGGTCAGCAGGAAGGCCGAGATGTCGGTGCGGGCGCAGCGGGGCAGATAGGTGTCCTTCTGCTCCTGGGTGCCGAAGAGCTTCAGCGGCTGCGGTACGCCGATGGACTGGTGGGCGGACAGGAGGGCGCCGAGCGCGGGGCTCGCGGTGCCGACCACGGCGAGGGCCTTGTTGTAGTAGACCTGGGTGAGGCCGAGGCCGCCGTACTTGGGGTCGATCTTCATGCCGAGGGCGCCGAGCTCCTTGAGACCGTTGACGGTCTCGTCGGGGATGCGCGCCTCGCGTTCGATGCGGGCCGAGTCGATCCGCGTCTCGCAGAAGTCGCGGAGCTTGGCGAGGAAGGCCTCGCCGCGGCGGGCGTCCTCGCCGGCGGGCAGGGGGTGGGGGTGGATCAGGTCGAGCCGGAAGCGGCCCAGGAACAGTTCCTTGGCGAAGCTCGGCTTGCGCCAGTCCTGCTCCCGGGCGGCCTCCGCCACCTGGCGTGCCTCACGTTCGGTGACGGTGGGGCGGGGTCGGGAGGAGGAGGTGGGTGGTGCGGACATGAGGCTCACCTCGCCGCGAATCGGGATCTTGGACCTATTCGGTTACTGACGGGTCCTACCCGATCGTATGTACCGGATCCTCAGTCGCCCCACCACCCCTGCTGCGGCGGTCGGGCCGGGGGAAGGCCGGTTCCGCCGCGGGCGCTCCCGGGTTCCGCCCGTGTCGGGACGGGGGCGGCACCCCGGCCGCGTCCTTGCGCCGAAGGAGTGGCACGGTGGGGTGCGCGGCCCCGCCGCCCGCTTCCGGCATGAACAGCCCGAGACCGTCCGGAAGGCGCTGTCGAAGCGCTTCGACGCCCTATGGACACCCACCCTTGCTAGGGCTACTGTCGAACCACCCTCGCCCGCCCCTGTTCGCAATGCGCACTGTCGAAGCGCTTCACACATCTTGGAGAGCTGGATGGTCACCCTCGCCGAGGTCGCCCAGCACGCCGGAGTCTCGGCCAGCACGGTGAGCTATGTCCTCAGCGGCAAGCGGTCCATCTCCGCGACCACCCGGCAGCGGGTCGAGCAGAGCATCCGCGAGCTCGGCTACCACCCGAACGCGGGCGCCCGCGCCCTGGCCAGCAGCAGGTCGAACATCATCGCGCTGATGGTCCCGCTGCGCACCGACATGTACGTGCCGGTGATGATGGAGATCGCCATCGCGGTCGCCACCACCGCCCGCACGCACGGCTACGACGTCCTGCTGCTCACCGGCGAGGAGGGCCCCGACGCCGTCCGCCGGGTCACCGGCAGCGGCCTCGCCGACGCGATGATCCTCATGGACGTGCAACTGGACGACGAGCGGCTGCCGTTGCTGCGGGGGACGGATCAGCCGGCGGTGCTGATCGGGCTGCCCGCCGACACCGCCGGGCTGACCTGCGTCGACCTCGACTTCACGGCCACCGGCGCACTGTGCGTGGAGCACCTGGCCAAGCTCGGGCACCGGGACGTCGCCGTCATCGGCGAGGCCCCCGCCGTGTACGAGCGGCACACCGGGTTCGCCGAACGCACCCTCGACGGACTCCGCTCCCGTGCCCGGGAGTTGGGGGTGCGGCTGCTGCACCGCCCGTGCGAGGGCGGGTACGGCGCCATGGCCGCGACGCTCGCCCGGATCCTCGACGAGCGGCCGGGCACCACCGGTTTCGTCGTGCAGAACGAGTCGGCGGTCGAGCCCCTGCTCGCGCTGCTGCGCCAGCAGGGGCGGGCCGTGCCGGAGGACGTGTCGGTGCTGGCGATCTGCCCCGAACAGGTCGCCGTGCAGGCATCGGTGCGGCTGACGTCGGTCGCCATCCCCGCGCAGGAGATGGGCCGGCACGCCGTGGAACGTCTCGTCGCCAAGCTCGACGGCCGGGGCGAGAGCGAAGTGGTCCTGCTGGAACCCGAGTTGACCGTCCGGGCGAGCACGGGACCGGCGCCCGCCTCCCCCTGAACCACCGCGCCCGCCTCCCCTGAGCCACCGCGCCCGCCTCCCTTGAACCACCGCGCCCGCCTCCCCTGAGCCACCGCGCCCGCCCGCACCTCCCCCCTCTCCGCTCCCCCGCCGCGACGCCCCGCCCTCCACACGTCTGCACTCCTCCAGGAGCACAGGAGCCCCCTCGTGAATCAGCCTGCCGAAAACCAGCCCCAGGTCAGCCTCGCGCAGTCCTCGCCCACCGTCGGCACGTTCCGTGAGCGGGACGGCGCTCTGGAGTGGAGCGGGCGCCAGGAGACGCTGCGCGTCGAGCCGTGGGGGCCGGACGCGGTCCGGGTCCGGGCCCGCCTGGGCGGTCCCGTCCTCGACGCGCTGCCCGGCGCGCTGCTCGCCCAGGCGCCGCCGACCCCGTCCACCGTGAAGATCGAGGAGGGCCGGGGACGGCTGACGGTCGGCGCGCTGACCGTCGAAGTGGACGCGGAGGGCCTGGTCCGCTTCCTGCGGACCGAGGACGGCGCCGAGGTGCTGTCCGAGGCCCGTGCCCACTTCTGGTGGCCCGGCCCCCGCCTCTACACGGCCGTCGGCAACGGACACCACCGGCTGGAGCAGCGTTTCGCCGCCTACGACGACGAGAAGCTGTACGGCCTGGGGCAGCACCAGCACGGGCGGCTGGACCAGAAGGGGCTGGTGCTGGACCTGGTGCAGCGCAACGCCGAGGTCGGCATCCCCGTGCTCACCTCCAGCCGCGGTTACACGCTGCTGTGGAACAACCCGGCGATCGGCCGGGTGGAGCTGGCCGGCAACGGCACCCGCTGGGTGGCGGACTCGGCACGGCAGATCGACTACTGGATCACCGCGGGCGCACCGGCCGACGCACAGCGCCGCTACAGCGCGGTGACCGGCCGCACCCCGATGCTGCCGGAGTGGGCGGCCGGCTTCTGGCAGTGCAAGCTGCGCTACCGCACGCAGGACGAACTCCTCGCGGTGGCGCGGGAGTACAAGCGGCGGGGGCTGCCGCTGTCCGCCATCGTCTGCGACTTCTTCCACTGGACCCATCTGGGCGAGTGGAAGTTCGACCCGGCGCAGTGGCCGGACCCGGCCGCGATGGTCGCCGAACTGGACGAGCTGGGCGTGAAGCTGGTGGTGAGCGTCTGGCCGTCGGTGTCGCCGCTGAGCGAGAACCACGCGGTGATGGAGCAGCGCGGCCACTTCATCGGCACCCAGTACGGTCCGATGGCGCACGCCGACTGGCCGGACAAGGGGGTCGCCTCGACGGTCCAGGTGGCCTTCTACGACGCCACCAACCCCGAGGCCCGTGAGTTCGTGTGGTCGCGCATCCGGGACAACTACCTTCTCCCGTACGGGATCGACGCCTTCTGGCTGGACGCCTGCGAGCCGGAGCTCAAGCCCGGCTTCCCGGAGAACCTGCGCTACTGGGCGGGTCCGGGCCTGGAGGTCGGCAACATGTACCCGGCGGAGAACGCCCGTACGTTCCACGAGGGGCTGCGCGCCGGCGGCAAGGAGGAGATCGTCACGCTCAACCGTTCGGCGTGGGCGGGCAGCCAGCGCTACGGGGCGGCCCTGTGGTCGGGCGACATCGGCACCGACTTCGCCACCCTGCGCCGTCAGATCGCGGCCGGTCTCAACACGGCGCTGTCGGGCATCCCTTGGTGGAACACGGACATCGGCGGCTTCCACGGCGGCGACCCGGACGACCCGGCGTACCGCGAGGTGATGGTCCGCTGGTTCCAGTTCGGCGCGCTGTCCCCGCTGATGCGGCTGCACGGCTTCCGCGACCCGGGCATGCCGCTGGGGCCGGAGATGACCGGCGGCCCCAACGAGGTGTGGTCCTACGGGGAGGAGGCCGGCGCGATCCTGGAGCGGTACCTGCGGTTGCGCGAGCGCCTCAAGCCGTACGTCCTGAAGGTCATGCGCGAGGCCCACGAGGAGGGGCTGCCGCCGATGCGGCCGCTGTTCCTGGAGTTCCCGCGGGACGAGCTCGCCTGGCAGGTCTGTGACGCCTACCTGTTCGGTGCGGAGCTGCTGGTCGCCCCGGTGCTGGAGCCGGGTGCGACCACCTGGACGACGTATCTCCCGGCCGGTGCCCGGTGGACGGACGCGTGGACGGGTGAGATGTACGAGGGCGGCCGGGCCGTGACGGTCGACGCCCCGCTGGACCGGATCCCGCTGTTCCTGCGGGACGGGGCGCGGCTGCCCGTGGCGGAGTAGCCGCGCACAGGAGGGTGCGGCCGGTCCCGTAGGGGAGGGACCGGCCGCACCGTCGTGGCGTGGGTCAGCCGCCGCTGACGGTCAGGTTGTTGGCGGTGAAGTTCAGGCCGCCGGCGGAGGAGGTGATCTCGAAGCCGAACTGGACGTCGCCGATGGTCTCGTCGCCGAACCAGTGCTTGGTGTCCTTGATCCACTTGACGATCGGCAGGATGTTGACCGTGCCGGAGGTCGAGTTGGAGGTGCGGATGAAGGAGAAGACCTCGTTGGAGCCGTTGTCGCCCTTGTAGACGGTCCAGGTGTGGCCGCCGAGGGTGACGGTTCCCTGCGAGGAGCCCAGCGGGCCGACGGGGCCGGTCTTGTTGACCCAGAGCATGATCTCGTAGTCGTGGTCGGTGTCCCAGATGTCGTACGACGTGTTGTACGCGCCGGACGACGGGACGGTGACGTTGTAGTTGCTGGTGAACGAGGAGAGCGCGCTGATCCGCTTGTTGATCACCTTCTTGGAGTCGGGGTAGGACTTGATGCCGCCGGTGTTGGGGTGGTTGGCCCAGACGCCCCAGTTGGTGCCGGAGTTGGCCCAGACGCACTGGCTGCCGAAGCCGGAGCCCCAGATGTTGTTGTAGAGCGTGTAGCCGTTCAGGCTGGTGGTGCCCCAGCGGTCGCAGGAGTTCCAGACGGCGGCGGACGCGGGGGCGGAGGCGAGGGCGACGGTCGCGCCGAGGGCCAGCGCCGGGGCCAGTACGGCCGTGGTGAGCTTGCGCGGTGCGCTCAGTGCCATGGTGTCCCTTTCCATGGGTGGGGGGATTCGCGGGGGGATGTCACCACGCCTTCGTGTGAAGGACGTGGTCTTCTCCGGCGACCAGGTGGAGCACAGGTGTGCCGGAGGAAGCGTGCCGTGGCCGGGGCCGCCGGGTCATGGCGTCAGCACGGCGACGTCATAGCGGCCGAGGGTGATCTCGCCGGTCACGCCGGCGCCGGTCAGGAGGTCTCGGTGCGTGCCCGGCACCGCGACCGTCACGGTGTCCCGCCCGTGGTTGAGCAGGAAGAGGAGGTCGCCTCGGCGGACGGCCTCGACCTGGTCCGGCAGTTCACCGAGGACGGGGCCCGCGCCCGCGTCCGCCGCGATCCGGGCGAGCAGGTCGCGCAGGGGGTCCGGCTCCGGGAGCGTGGAGACGTACCAGGCGCGGCCCCTACGGAGCACGGCGGGCATGCCGTCGAGGTCGCCGCCCCGGTAGCGGGTGTGGGTCTCGGCGTCGTCGCCCGGCTCGATCTCCTCCGACCACAGCGTGCCGCTGAAGCCGTCGCACTCGATGTGCTCCCCCGCCTGGAGCGGCCACCACTCGTGCAGGACGCGGATGCCGAACAGCTCGCGCAGCCGGGCGTCCATGCCGCCGGGCCGCACCCGGTCGTCGTGGTCGGCGACGCCGGTGAAGAAGCCGCTGACCAGGGTGCCGCCGTCGCGCACATGGGCGAGGAGGTTGTCGATCGCGGTGTCGGTGAGGGCGTACAGCTGGGGGACGACGACCAGCTTGTAAGGGGTGAGGTCGTGCTCGGGGTGGGCGAAGTCGGCGGTGAGGTGGGCTCGCCAGAGGGCACGGTGCCAGGCGGTGAGGACGTCGGGGTAGTCGACCTCGGTGGAGGGGCGGCCGTCCTGGGCGCCGGCCCACCAGGAGTGCCAGTCGTGCAGCACGGCCACGTCGGCGGCGACATGACGGCCCGTCACCATAGGGCCGAGCCGGGCGAGGTCGCGGCCGATCTGCTTGACCTCCTCGAAGGTGCGGCCCCGCTCGCCCGCGTGGCTGAGCATCCCGGAGTGGAACTTCTCAGCGCCCTGCCGGGACTGCCGCCACTGGAAGTAGCAGACGGCGTCCGCGCCCCGGGCCACGGCCTGGAGCGACCAGAGGCGGTTCATGCCCCGGGGCTTGGGGTGGTTCACACCACGCCAGTTGACCGGACCGGCCGCCTGCTCCATCAGCATCCAGGGGCCGCGGGCCTGGGAGCGGGTGAGGTCCTGGACGAGGGCGCCGGCTTGCGCGCCGTGGGGGTCGCGGGGGTCGGGGTAGAGGTCGACGGAGACGACGTCCTCCTCCTCGGCCCAGCGCCAGGCGTCCTGCCCGGACCACAGCGGCATGAAGTTGGTGGTGACCGGGATGTGCGGGCTGTGCCGGGCGACGATGTCGCGTTCGGCGACGTAGCACTCCAGGAGCGCGTCGGAGGTGAAGCGCCGGAAGTCCAGCAACTGGGCGGGGTTGCGCAGGTAGTGGGCGCGGCGGGCGGGCAGGATGCCGTCCCAGGTGTCGTAGGCCTGCCCCCAGAAGGCGGTGCCCCAGGCCTCGTTGAGGGCGTCGAGGGTGCCGTACCGCTCGCGCAGCCAGCGGCGGAAGGCGGCGGCCGCCTCGTCGCCGTGGTCGTAGGTGCAGTACTCGTTGTTGATGTGCCACAGGGTGAGGGCGGGGTGGCGGCCGTAGCGGGCGGCCAGGTCCTCGGTGACGGCGGCGGCGTGCCGGCGGTAGGCGGCGCTGGAGTGGGAGAAGTGCTGCCGGCCGCCCCACCATTCGATCGCGCCGTGCTCGTCGCGGGGCAGGCTCTCCGGGTGGAGGCGGCCCAGCCACGGCGGGGGCGAGGAGGTGGGGGTGGCGAGGACGACGCCGACGCCGTTGTCGTGCATCAGATCCATCAGGGTGTCCAGCCAGCCGAACTCCCGTGCTCCTGGCCGGGGTTCGATCCGGGACCAGGAGAAGACGCCGAGGGTGACTGAGTTGACGCCGGCGTCGCGCATCAGACGGACGTCGTCGTGCCAGGTCTCCTCGGGCCATTGCTCGGGGTTGTAGTCGCCGCCGAAGAGGAGGCGGCCCCGGGTGGCGTCGGCGAGGCCGGGCCGGTGGCCGGCGGCCATCAGAGGGGCTCCCCGTACGGGATGCCCCGACCGCCGTCGGCGGGGTGGAGTGTGCGGCGGGTGGCGTGCATGGGGGCACCTCGGGGGTGGGAGGGGGTGGGCGTGTGGGCCGTTTGCGGCCCACCGGGACGACGGGCGCGCCCTGTCGGCGTGCCGCCGGGGCGGCGGGCGCCCGTCACCCCTTCACTGCGCCGGTCAGCATGCCCTTCTTGAAGTGCTTCTGGACGAACGGCGACAGCACGGCCACCGGCAGCAGCGCCATCACCATGACGGCCATCTGCACGGCGAGTCCCGACAGCTGGCCGGTCCTGATGGCCTGCCCGAGCCCGACCGGCGCCTCCTGCTTCTGCACCAGCTGGATCATGACGTTCTGGAGCGGCATCATGTCCTGTTCGTTCAGGTACAGCGAGGCGTTGAACCACGCGCTCCAGTACCCGACCGCGTAGAACAGCGTGATCACCGCGATGACCGCGCGCGAGAGCGGCATCACGATCCGCAGGAGGATGCGGAAGTCGCCGGCCCCGTCGATGCGCGCGCTGTCGATCAGTTCGGGCGATATGCCCATGAAGAACCCGCGCAGCACGAGGATGTTGAAGACGCTCACCGCGCTGGGCAGGATCAGCGCGAGGTAGGTGTCGGTCAGTCCCAGGGTCTGCACCAGCAGGTAGGTGGGGATGAGTCCGGCGCTGAAGAACATGGTCGCCAGCAGGATCATCAGCAGCCAGCGGTGCCCGAGCGAGCCGCTGCGGGAGAGTCCGTACGCGCACAGCACGGACACCGTCATGGAGAACAGCGTGCCGACGAGGGTGACGAGGACGCTGATGACCGCCGCGCGGGTGACCTGCCCGCCGCCGAGCAGTTCCTCATAGGCGATGAAGGTGATGCCCTTGGGCACCATCACCAGTCCGCCGGCCTCGTCGATGGTCTTGCGCGAGGACAGGCTGGTGACGACGACGATCCACAGCGGAAAGACGATCGCCAGGCAGGCCAGCGCGAGGGCGATGCTCTTGCCGGCCAGGCCCGCCCTGGAGGGCGGCTCCTCCCAGCCGGGCCGGGGCGGGGCCTGCCACCAGCGCGGCGCTTTCCGCGGTTCCGGATCGCCGTCCGGCCGTGGCTCCCAGGTCACGGTGGTCACTTCTTGTACACCCCCTGCTCGCCCATGAGATGGGCCACCTTGTTCGCGGCGAGGACCAGCCCGAGGCTGACGACGCCCTTGATCAGGCCGGCGGCGGCCGCGTAGCTGAAGTCCTGGTTGCGCACGCCGTTCCACCACACAAAGGTGTCGAGGACCTCCGCGGCCCCTGGTCCGACGGCCTCGCGTTGCAGCAGGATCTGTTCGAAGCCGACCGTCAGGGCGTCGCCGACGCGCAGGACGAGCAGCAGGGCGATCACCGGGCGCAGCGCGGGCAGGGTGACGTGCCACATGCGGCGCCAGCGGCCCGCGCCGTCCATGGCCGCGGCCTCGTAGAGGTCGGGGCTGACGGAGGCCAGCGCGGCCAGGAAGACGATGATCCCCCAGCCGGCGTCCTTCCACACGCTCTCGGCGGTGATGAGCAGGGCGAAGGTGTCCGGGTCGGCCATGATGTTGAGGCCGTCGTGCCCGTTCTCCCGCAGGAGCTGGGAGAGGATGCCGGCTCCGCCGAACAGCTGCTGGAAGACGGCGATGACCAGCACCCAGGAGAAGAAGTGCGGAAGGTAGAGCACGGCCTGGGCGACCGCCCGCACCCTCGGCCTGACCACGCTGTTGATGAGCAGCGCGAGGAGGATCGGGATCGGGAAGAACAGCACGAGCTGGATGACGAACAGCACCAGTGTGTTCTCGACCGCGTTCCAGAAGGCGGAGTCCTCGAAGATCCGCTGGAAGTTGTCCAGGCCCACCCAGGGGCTGTTGAAGATGGAGACGACGCCGTTGTCGCTGATGTAGGGGTCGTACTCCTGGAAGGCGACCACGTTGCCGAGGATGGGCACGTAGTTGAAGAGCAGGACCAGGGCGACCGCCGGCAGGGTCATCAGGAGCAGGACGCGGTCGCGTCTGAACCTGAGGCGCAGGCTCGTTCCTGAGGCGGGCGCCCTGCGTCCGGGACCGGTGGCGCCGCCGGACGCCACCGGGGTCTTCTCCGTCTCGTCGGCCTCGGCCCTGCTCCGAGGCACCGTGCTGTGGGACACAGCCGTTCTCCTTGCCTCGCCGCCGGGTCAGCTCGCCGCCGAACCGTTCTCGTCGAGCAGCTTCTTGTACCAGTCGCGGAGTTGGTCGCCGCCCTTGCTCTTCCAGTCGGCGACGAACTGCTGCATGTCGCTGACCTTCTTGCGGCCGCGGACGATGTCGTCCTCCAACTGCTCCACGTCGTTGGTGAGGTTGGTGAAGCGCGTGGGCTCGGTGACCTGCATGCCGTAGAAGGCGGACTTCTTGGTGAAGGCGCCCATCCGCTGCTGCCATTCGACCTGGCCCTTGGCGACGGCCGGGAAGTCGGGGTGGGCGATGGTCGCGGCGGGGGCGGAGATGAAGGTGTAGGAGTTGGCGACCTCGTTGTTGCCCTTGTCGTTCTTGACGGGCACGCCGTCCTTCACGCTGTAGTGGGTGCCCTCGACGCCGTAGTTGGTGAGCATGTACTCCTTGGTGCCGTACGGGGCGGCGGTCACGTCGGCGAGGGCCAGCGCGTCGCGGACGACGGCCTCGGAGGCCTTCTTGTTGACGAAGGCGAACATGTTGGCCGGGTTGGTGGCCCACAGGGTGGGCTGCCCGCCGTCGTGGCCGAAGAGGTCCATGCCCCAGATCTTGAAGCCGGGGTTCTGGGCGGCCTGGCTGGCGGTCTGGACGTACCAGTTGGAGATGTCGTTGTTCCAGATCAGGAACTCGCCGGCGGCGAACTTGGGGGCCGGGTCGGTGGCCTGGCTCTTGCCCAGCTCGAAGTCGGGGTGGACGACCTTGGCGGCGAACAGCTTGCGGGTCCACTCCAGCGCCTCGAGGAAGGCCTCCGTCTCGATGCGGTTGACCAGCTTGCCGTCGACCATGTCCCAGCCGAGGGGCTTCTCGCCGCCGGACAGCACGCCGAAGATGTTGAACGCCGTCCACTTCATGTCGCCGCAGGCCCACCGCTTGGCCCTGGCGTTGGTGACCTCCTTGCACAGCGCCAGGAACTCGTCTGCGGACTTGGGGACCTGGTAGCCCTCCTTGTCGAAGACGTCCTGGCGGTAGCAGGGCACGATGTTCGGGACGTACGAGGCGGGGATCGGCAGGCCCATCAGCTTGCCGCCGAAGATGGAGCGCTGCCAGGCCTCCGTCGGGATCGCCGCCAGGTTGGGGAACTCCTTGACCGCGTCCCCGGAGAGATGGGGGCCGAGGTCGGCGAACTTGCCGATGATGGCGCTCGGTATCTTGCCGCCCATGTTCCAGCCGGGGATGACCACCACGTCGGGGACGTCACTGGAGGCGAGGACCGCGCCGAGCTTCTGGTCGTAGGTGTTGCCGTCCTGGTTGCGCCACTGGACGTCCACGCCGGCCAGGTCGTTCATCGCCTTGTAGTAGGCGTTGTCGCCCTTGGGCGGCGAACCCCAGAACGGGGCCATGACGGTGACCTTGCCGCCCTTGCCGAGCTTCGCCGGCACGGAGGACTTCAGGCCCGCGAGGTCGAGCTTGCCGGTGAAGCCGACCGCGGAGCCGTTCTTGGAGGCGATGTCGGGGGTGACGATGTTGCCGGCGACGAACGTCGGCAGGATCTTCTTGGCTTTCTTCCCCGAGGTGGTGCCGTCGCGCGAGCCGCCGTCCGAGCCGCCGCAGGCGGCGAGCAACGGCATTCCTCCCGCCACCGCTGCGGTGGCGACCGCCGTGGAGGCGAGGAAGCTTCTCCGGCTGGGCCCGGAAGGACCTGTGGAGGGGGAAGCGGCGTTCGGCGTCATTGCGTCAACCCTTCATGGCGCACCAGGACACCCGGCGGTGGCCGTCGGCTGCGGTGTCTCGAGTGGATCTGGCTGAGCTGAAGCGCATCCCGACTCCCGGTCTTCCCAGGGCTGGGCGCACCCGATGGCGGCTCCGACCGTTCACAGGATTGTCGAAGCGCTTCGATGTTGCTGCGAGGTTAGGTGAAGGGCAGGGGGTGCACAAGAGTCGTTCCCAAGATTCCTCGGCACCTTCCCGCTTCCTCCCGCGCGCATATTCGGCTTGAAATCACGCCCTGTTGTCGGACTTGTTGCGGTGGGGTCCCTTGACACCCACCCCTGAGGCGAATGAGCATCGAAGCGCTTCGAAAGCGTTCTTCCGCTCCATCGCCGAGGGATCCCCACGTGACCGCACCCATGCCGCCCACGCCGCCTTTCCGTGATCCGCAGCTGCCGTTCACCAAGCGCGTCGACGACCTGCTGGCGCGGCTGACCCTGGATGAGAAGATCTCCTTCCTGCACCAGTTCGTCCCGGCCGTCGAACGCCTGGGGATCGCCGCGTTCCGCACCGGCCAGGAGGCGCTGCACGGGGTGGCCTGGATGGGCCCGGCGACGGTGTTCCCGCAGGCGGTGGGGCTCGGCGCGACCTGGAACCCGGACCTGGTGCGCCGGGTCGGCGAGGCGGTGTCCCGGGAGGTCCGCGCGATGCGCGCCCGTGACGAGCGGGTCGGTCTGAACGTCTGGTCGCCCACGGTCAACCTGCTGCGCCACCCCCTGTGGGGCCGCAACGAGGAGGGCTACTCCGAGGACCCGAAGCTGACCTCCGCCATCGCGACCGCCTACACCCATGGGTTGCGCGGCGAGCATCCGACGTACTGGCGCACCGCGCCGGTCCTCAAGCACTGGCTGGCCCACAACAACGAGACCGGCCGCGACGTCACGTCCTCCTCGGTCCGGCCGCGCGTGCTGCACGAGTACGATCTGCGCGCCTTCCGCGAGACGGTCGAGGCGGGTGCGGTCGCCGGGGTGATGCCGGCGTACAACCTGGTCAACGGGCGTCCCAACCATGTCTCGCCGTATCTGCGGGAGCAGTTGCGCACCTGGACCGAGCAGGACCTGATGGTGTGCTCGGACGCGGGCGCACCCTCCAACCTGGTCGACTCCGAGCACTACTTCGACACGCACGAGGAGGCGACGGCGGCCTCGCTCACCGCGGGCGTGGACAGCTTCACCGACCACGGCACGGACGGCTCGAAGATCACCGCCCGGGTGCGGGGCGCGCTGGAGCGGGGCCTGCTGACCGAGGCCGACGTCGACACGGCGGTCCGCCGTCAGCTCTCCGTCCGTTTCCGCCTCGGCGAGTTCGACCCGCACTACGACCCGCACGCGGGCACCGGCGAGTTCGACACCCCGGCCCACCGCGCACTCGCCCAGGAGGCCGCCGAGCAGGCGGTGGTCCTGCTGCGCAACGACGGTGTCCTGCCGCTCGCCGCCGACACCCGGATCGCGGTGGTCGGCCCGCTCGCCGACGAGTGCAAGCTCGACTGGTACAGCGGCGCGCTGATCCACCGCTCGACACCCCTGGAGGGGCTGTACGAGCGGTTCGGGGCGGAGCGCGTGGCCTTCGCGGAGGGCGTGGACCGCGTCCTGCTGAAGACGTCCGCGGGCACGTTCCTGCACGTCCCGGCCGCCCCTGAGGCAGCCGACGAGGCGCGCGGCGCGCAGGGCGCCCTCGACCCGGCGCTGCTCGCGGGCCGCATCGACCTCCCCCCGCTCACCGCCGGCGCCGACGGCACCGAGCTGGCGCTCGCCGACTGGGGCGACGGGGTCCTCACCCTGCGCGCTCCCGACGGCCGTTACCTGTCGGTCGCCGAGGACGGCTTCCTGCGGGCCTCCGCCGACCAGCCCGGCGGCTGGGTGGTGCAGGAGACGTTCCGCCTGGAGGCGGCACCGGGCGCCGGGACCGACGGACATGGCAACGGACACCTCCTCAGGCACATCGGAACGGGTCGCCACGTCAGTGTCACCGCCGAGGGCGTGAAGGTTGCCGAGGACGAGCCCGAGGTGTTCGAGCTGGTCGTCGTCGAACACGGCGAGGACGCGGTGGCCCGGGTGGCCGCCGAGGCGGACGTCGTCGTGGTGGTGGCGGGCAACGATCCGCACATCAACGGCCGGGAGACCGAGGACCGCACCACCCTGCGGCTGCCCGCGCAGCAGGAACGGCTCCTGACGGCGGCCCGGTCCGGTGACGCGCGCGTGGTGCTGGCGCTGGTGTCGGCCTACCCCTACGCGGTCGACCCGGGGCCGCTGTCCGGGGTGCTGTGGACCGCGCACGGCGGCCAGGCCGGGGGAACGGCGCTGGCGCGGGTGCTGGCCGGCGACGTCTCCCCCGCGGGCCGCCTGCCGCAGACCTGGTACGCCGCCGACGCGGACCTTCCCGACCTGCTCGACTACGACGTGATCGGCGGCCGGCAGACGTACCTGTACTTCGAGGGCAGGCCGCTGTTCCCGTTCGGGCACGGTCTGTCGTACGCGTCGTTCGCATACGCCGATCTGGTGGTGCGCGTCGGCGGCGAAGGCGGCCGCGGCCCGGTGCGGGTGTCCTTCACGGTCGCCAACACCGGGGACGTGTCCGCCGACGAGGTCGCGCAGCTCTACACGCGGGCGGTGGACCCGTCGGTGACCCGGCCGCGCCGTGAGCTGCTGGCCCACCGCCGTCTGACGCTCGCGCCGGGCGAGAGGGCCGAGGTGTCCTTCGAGGTCCCGCTGTCCGCCTTCGCTTTCTGGGACGTGGCACGGGGCGGGTGGCGGCTGGAGCCGGGGCCGTACGACCTGCTGGTGGGCTCATCCAGCGAGGACGTGCGGCTGCGGACGACGGTGACGCTCGACGGGGAGCCGGCCGCCCCGCGCCCGGTGCTCCGCGACGGGCTCGCGGCCGTGGACTTCGACGAGCAGGGCGGGACCGAGATCGTCGACCGGACCAAGGTCTCGGGCGACGCGGTGACGCCCGCCGCCGGCGGCGCGGGCGAACTGCTCTACCGGGCTTGCGACTTCGGGGCGGGGGCGGCCCGCGTGAGCGTGGCGGCGGCCGGCTCGGGCACGGTGGAGCTGACCGTGGACGGCGGCCCGGTCCTCGCCGCGCTGACCCTCGGGACACCGACGGCGGGAGCGTACGACTACGTCACCCTGGACGCCCCGTTCACCGCGGCGGGTGTGCGGGATCTGCGGCTGAGGCTGCGCGGCCCTTTGCGGCTCGCGCGTGTCGGCTTCTCCGGTTGAGGGTCCGGAGGGGGCCGGCGCAGAGAAGGGGCCCGGCACCGGAAGGCCCCGGACGCGGACAGCGTCCGGAAGGCCTCGGTGCCGGGCCCCTTCGAAAAGGGCTCGCGTCCGCTCAGAGCGCGAGGCCGGTGAGGACCAGCACCCGCTCGTAGGTGTAGTCGTCCATCGCGAACTTCACGCCCTCGCGGCCCACGCCCGACTGCTTGGCGCCGCCGTAGGGCATCTGGTCGGCGCGGTAGGAGGGCACGTCGCCGATGACGACGCCGCCGACCTCGAGCGCGCGGTGGGCGCGGAAGGCGACCTGGAGGTCGTGGGTGAACACGCCTGCCTGGAGGCCGTACTTGGAGTCGTTGACGGCCGCGAAGGCCTCGTCCTCGCCGTCCGTCCTGCGCACGGTGAGGACCGGTCCGAAGACCTCCTCGCAGGCGATCGTGACGTCGGCGGGCACGTCGGTGAGGACGGTCGGCGCGTAGGTGGCGCCGTCGCGCTTGCCGCCGGTGAGCAGGGTCGCGCCCGCGGCGACGGCCTCGTCCACCCAGGTCTCGACGCGCTTGGCCGCGTCCTCGCTGACCAGCGGGCCGACGTCGGTCGCGTCGTCGGACGGGTCGCCGGTGCCCTGGGCCTCGACGGCGGCGACGATGCGCGGCAGCAGCCGGTCGTACACGGCGGCGTCGGCGATCACGCGCTGCACGGAGATGCAGGACTGGCCGCCCTGGTAGTTGGAGAAGGTGGCGATGCGGGTGGCCGCCCAGTCCAGGTCCGCGTCGCTGGACCAGTCGCCGAGGACGACGGCCGCGCCGTTGCCGCCGAGCTCAAGGGTGCAGTGCTTGCGCCGCACCGAGTCCATGATGGCGTAGCCGACCTTCTCGGAGCCGGTGAAGGAGATGACCGGCAGCCGCTCGTCCTGGACGAGGGCGGGCATCTTGTCGTTGGCGACCGGGAGGATCGACCAGGAGCCTGCGGGCAGGTCGGTCTCGGCGAGCAGGTCGCCGAGGATCAGGCCGGAGAGCGGGGTGGCCGGGGCCGGCTTGAGGATGATCGGCGCGCCGGCGGCGATGGCCGGGGCGACCTTGTGCGCGCACAGGTTCAGCGGGAAGTTGAACGGCGCGATGCCGAGGACGACGCCCTTGGGGAAGCGGCGGGTCAGCGCCAGGCGCCCCTGTCCGCCGGCGTCGGTGTCCAGACGCTGCGCCTCTCCGCCGTTGAACCGGCGGGCCTCCTCGGCGGCGAACCGGAACACGGAGACGGCCCGGCCGACCTCGCCGCGGGCCCACTTGACGGGCTTGCCGTTCTCGGCGGAGATCAGCTGGGCGATCTCCTCGGTGCGCTCGGCGAGCCGCTTGCTGACGTGGTCCAGGGCGGCGGCGCGGACGTGGGCGGGGGTGGCGGCGAACTCGTCCCGCACGGCGTACGCGGCGGCCACGGCCTCCTCGACCTGGGCGTCCGTCGGCACGCTGACCTTGCCGACGAGACGGCCGTCCCACGGGGAGCTGACGTCGAAGCTGTCCTCGCCGGTGACCTGGCGGCCGGCGAGCCAGAAGGCGTGGGTGGAAGTCATGTGTCGGTCCGGCCCTTCCGTTCGGGGGTGTGCTGGGTTTCCGGGTCCACCGTAGGGCGGCGGGGGCCCGTGAGCGCTTGTCCGAGTCGTACGGGTGCGGGGTGCGGGTGCGCCGGTTTGGCGGGGTCGGCCGGGGCGGGGGCGGGGCGGTGGGCTGTGGGTACCGGCGTACGGCGGGCGGGGCGGCCGCGCCGGGCTATCTCATGGTCCGCCTCAGGAAGAGCCGCAACGCCCCCAGCAGCGCCACGCACAGGCACCAGCTGGCGACGACGTCCAGCGGCCAGTGGTATCCGTGCCGGACGAGCCCGAAGGACACGGCCAGCACGAGGACGAAGGCGAGGGCGGCCGCGGCGCGCCGGGCGGCCGCGGTGACCAGCCAGGGCAGCAGCAGGAGGACGGCGGCCCCGTAGGCCACGCCGGCGGTCGCCGTGTGCCCGGAGGGGTAGTAGCCGATGGCGGGCGGCACGACGGGTGTGCCGGGCCGGGCCGTCCACTCCTTCAGCGGTACGACGATCAGCGCCACCAGCGTCAGCAGGACGAACGCGGTGACCGGCGGCAGCCACCAGCGGCGCCGGCCGGCCGCGTTGCCCCGGCGGACGGCGTACAGGGCGGCCAGCAGCAGGGCCGGCACGGCGACCTCCACGTTCCCCAGGCCGGACAGCAGGTCGGAGGCGCGGTCGGGGTGGACGAGGGCGTGGCTGAGGCGTCCGTCCAGCCGCAGCAGCGGGCCGTCCACGGCGACCTGCCAGGTGATGAGGACGAAGAGGAGGGCGGGCAGGCCCAGCAGGAACGTGAACTCAAGGCCCGGCCGGCGGGCTCGTGGAGCCCGGTCGGGGATCGCCGGCGGCGCGGGCGCGTCCTCGGCTCGCTGGTGGGGGCGGGTCGGCATGCGCCCAGCTTGTCAGGTGCGGCCGGTCGCGCGGGGCGAACGTGCGGCAAGTCGGGCAAGTGGGGCAGGCGCGTGCCGACGTGGAACCGCGCTCGGGAAGAAAGAAGACCCCGGGCCGTGAGGTCCGGGGTCCGCGTCGCGTGGTCGGCGCGTCAGAAGGAGGTCGGCCACCCCGGAACAGGGGGGGGTGGTTCCGGGGTGGCCGTCCGGACCGGAACGCCGGCCGCCCCGGGGGGTTTGGGGCGGGCGACCGTCCGATCGGTGAGGAGATCCGAAGCGCTGGGCCCCGGTTGTGTGCGCGAAGCACGACCAGGTCGAAGCTGGGGAGGCCCCGGCCTGGGCGCCCGCAGTCCCCTGCGGGCGGGGTGTATCTCTCATCTGCCTAGAACCTACGGCAGTCGATCCCGCGGCGACAGACGGATTTCCGTCCCGCCATCCACCCCGCACACGTTCTTCACACTCTGCCCCCGGCGCCTGACTCGTCAGACGCGGGCGAAGGCCTGCTCGATGATGTCGAGTCCCTCGTTGAGCAGGTCGTCGCCGATGACCAGCGGGGGCAGGAAGCGCAGCACGTTGCCGTAGGTGCCGCAGGTCAGGACGAGCAGGCCCTCCTGGTGGCAGGCCTTGGCGAGCGCCGCGGTCGCCTCCGGGTTCGGCTCCTTGGTCGCGCGGTCCTTGACCAGCTCGATCGCGATCATCGCGCCACGGCCGCGGACGTCGCCGATGACGTCGAACTTGTCCTGCATGGCGGTGAGGCGCGCCTTCATGGTCGCCTCGATGCTCTTCGCCCGCGCGTTGAGGTCGAGCTCCTTCATCGTCTCGATGGAGCCGAGCGCGCCGGCGCAGGCGACCGGGTTGCCGCCGTAGGTGCCGCCGAGGCCGCCCGCGTGCGCGGCGTCCATGATCTCGGCACGGCCGGTGACGGCGGCGAGCGGCAGACCGCCCGCGATGCCCTTGGCGGTGGTGATCAGGTCGGGGACGATGCCCTCGTCCTCGCAGGCGAACCACTGGCCGGTGCGGCAGAAGCCGGACTGGATCTCGTCGGCCACGAACACGATGCCGTTGTCGGCGGCGAACTGGCGGATCGCGGGCAGGAAGCCCCGGGCCGGCTCGATGAAGCCGCCCTCGCCGAGCACCGGCTCGATGATGATCGCGGCCACGTTGTCCGGGCCGACCTGCTTGGTGATCTGGTCGATGGCCTGCGCGGCGGCCTCGGGGCCCGCGTTCTCCGGGCCGGTCGGCCAGCGGTAGCCGTAGGCGACCGGGACGCGGTAGACCTCGGGCGCGAACGGGCCGAAGCCGTGCTTGTACGGCATGTTCTTCGCCGTCAGCGCCATGGTGAGGTTGGTGCGGCCGTGGTAACCGTGGTCGAAGACGACGACCGCCTGGCGCTTGGTGTAGGCGCGGGCGATCTTGACGGCGTTCTCGACGGCCTCGGCGCCGGAGTTGAACAGCGCGGACTTCTTGGCGTGGTCACCGGGGGTGAGCTCGGCGAGGGCCTCGGCGACCTCCACGTAGCCCTCGTAGGGGGTGACCATGAAACAGGTGTGGGTGAAGTCGGCGAGCTGGGCGCTCGCACGGCGCACGACGGCCTCGGCGGAGGCGCCGACGGAGGTCACGGCGATGCCGGAGCCGAAGTCGATGAGGCGGTTGCCGTCGACGTCCTCGATGATGCCGCCGCCCGCGCGCGCGGTGAACACCGGCAGCACGGAACCCACGCCCTGCGCGACCACGGCGGTGCGGCGGGCCTGCAGCTCCTGCGACTTCGGGCCGGGGATGGCGGTGACGACGCGGCGCTCCTGCGGAAGTGCGGTCATGGGGGCTCCCTGATGATCTTGCGACCCGGGATTCCGGGTGTGCGGCGGTTCCGGTTGTTCCGTGATTCCCGGTGTTCGGCGGTTCCGGGTGTTCCGTGATTCCGGGTGTTCCGTGATTCCGGGTGTTCCGGGTGTGGTGAGGACGCTCGGACTTCGTTTCTCGCAGGTTAGGGCGGTTCGGAAAGGGTGGGCATGCTCCATGTGGGCGTTGTCGGCGGGGCGGGTTGTCCGCCGTGGACATAGCGGGCCCGGCGGCACTCGGACCGGGCCCGGCCGTGTGAGCGGTGGACTCCTTCGGACGGGGCGTTAGATTGACTCGCTGACGGTGGACGGAGCGGCTGGTCAGGGGGCGCGGCGATGAACAGCGACGGGACGCGGGACGCACGGGACACACACGCGGCCCCTGTGCCACGCCCTGCGGGGCCGACGCCGCCGGCCCCGTCCCAGGTACCCCCGGCGCCTCCACGGACACCGCCCCGGCCGACGCGGGCTCCGGGCACGTCCGAGCAGACCGCGAAGCCTGCGCAGCCCCCCTCCTCCGCCGTGGCCGCCTGGCTGGACGAGGCGCGGCCCGAGACACGGCCCGGCATCTGGCGTCTCGGGTACCGGCCGCCGAAGGAGGCGCGGGCGGCGGAGCGCCTGGCTCCCGTGACGGTCGTCGGGATGCTGATCCCTCTGGTGGTCGCGCTGGTGCTGTGGTCGCTGTGGCGGCGCGGCGGCCTCCCCTACCAGTTCGCCCCGCTGCGCCTGTTCACCCCGGACGACTGGTGGTGGGGCGGCACCATCGCCTCGCCCAAGACCACGGACGGCGCGGAGGCCCGGGTGGTCTACGACGGCGTCTTCTTCGCCGTCCTCCTCTACGCGATGGGCCGGCTGGGCGGCTGGGCCGAGGCCGTGCGCCACTTCGTCGGCCGTCGGCCACAGCCCTCGCGGGCGCTGCTCGCCCTGCTCGGGGCGCTGGTCGCGCTCAGCTTCGTGTTCCCGGACGCCTTCCCGGGGGTCGGCTGGGATCCCCTGCCGGTGGTCGCCCCGCTGTTCTCGCTCGTCGTCCTGATCTCCGGCGGCTACGAGCTGTTCGCCTCCCCCCTGTTCACCGACTCGCTGTACGCGGTGATCACCGTGCTGGTGGCGTGGCCGTTCGCGGTGCTCGGCGGCTGGCTGCCGTATCTGAGGGAACGGCTCGCCGCCCGGCGCGCCGCCGCCGATCCCGCCGCGCCGGCCCCCGTGGAGCTGCCGCGCGCGCAGTGGCCGCGGCTGCGGGACGCCGGGCAGTACGAGGCGGCGGAGGTGCTGACCGCCGAGGTGGCCGCCGGGCGGATGAACGACGTGGACTGCGCGCGCCTCACCCGCGCGTGGGAGTCGGGTTCCGGCGACTTCCGGGACACCGTGCTGCGTGAGGGCGGCGCCGCGTGGACACACCCCTCCGGCTCCCGCGACCTGCCCCGGCGGGCCGCCCGGCACGACGTGCTGGCCGCTCAGGTGCGCATCGGGCGCTGGGTGGCCGGTGAGCGCGCGCCGCTGCCGTACCACGAGGCGGGCGCGGCGCTCGGCCCGGACGTGCTGGGCACCTCGCTGCTGGCCGTGGGGCCGTCGGGGTCCGGCAAGACGCGCACGCTCGTCGAGCCCGTGACGGAGACGCTGGCGCTGCAGGCGCTGACCGGGGGATGCGCCTTCGTGGCGGTGTCCTCCCCGGGGAGCCCGCTCGGCTCGGACTCCGCGTTCGACGTGATCGTCCGGATCGGCGACCGGTCGTCCGTGCACGACCTGGACCCGTACGCCGAGTCGGAGGACCCGGACGAGGCGGCCGGGGTGCTCGCCGAGGCGCTCGTGGGCGACCTCGACGCCGTCGGCGGCCAGGCCGCGGCCACGGCGCTCGCCCAGTTGCTCGGCCCCTACCGGTCGGCGTACGGCCGCTTCCCGGCGCTGCCGGTGCTGCGCGAGCTGCTGGAGGGCGAGCCGGCGGCGCTGTCCGCGCTGCGGGAGGCCGTGGCCGCGGACGAGGTGATGCGCCGCGAAGTGGAGGCGCGGGTGCGTCAGACGGGCACCCCGGGTGACCCGGGCCGTGCCCTGGCCGACCGGCTGGCGCTGCTGAACCGTCCGGCGTTCGCGGGCTTTTTCGGGGGCGGTGAGCGGGCCGCCGCGGTCGAGGACCGCGCGGCGGGAGGCGAACGGCGGGCGTTCTCGCTGCGCGCGCTCGCCCACCACCCGCTGCGGGTCCGGATCGACCTGCCCGAGCGGGGGCACGAGGAGGCCGGACGGCTGATCACCCGGCTCGTGCTGGCCCAGTTCCACTCGGTCGTGCGGGAAGGGCGGCGCGCGCACTTCGTGTGTCTGGTGCTGGACGACGCGACGGGCGCGGTCACCACGGACTCGGTGCGCCGCATCCAGCGGCTGCGCTCGCAGAACGCGGGCGTGCTGCTCGCCCTGCGCAGCGTCGCCGACGTCCCCGAGACGCTGCACGGCCCGCTGTACGCGGCCGTCGGCTGCCGGATGGCGTTCTCCGGGATCACCACCTGGGACGGCGGCCGGTTCGCGCAGAGCTGGGGCACCGAGTGGGTGGAGACGAAGGAGGTCGCCCAGCACACGGTCTTCGCCGACCAGCCGATGACCCGCGCGCTGCACGCCCTGCGCAAGCTGGTGACCGGCCGGGCGGTGACCACGGACGCGGTGACCGTGCGCCAGGTGGAGCGGGAGCGGTGGTCGGCGTCGCAGCTGGCGCACGAGGTGCCGCCGGGGCACGCGGTGCTGTCGCTGACCAGCGTCAAGGGTGAGCACGCGCCGCCGCTGCTGCTGGACCTGAGGGGCTGAACGCGACACCGATACCCCTACAGTGAGGCAGAATCGGCACAGGCTCTTCATACGAAGCGGCCAATGGATCATCTGCCCGGTCGCCCCTGCCGACCTGAGGCCCGAGACCTGAAGGCCCCATGCCTCCCACGCTTGCCTCACTCGTCCACCACTCGGCGCTGAAACTGACCGTGCGGGCGGGCGGGGACCGTCTCGACGTGCCGGTGCGCTGGGCGCACGTCAGCGAGCTCGCCGATCCCGTGCCGTACATGGAGGGCGGGGAACTGCTGCTGATCACCGCGCTGAAGCTGGACGCGGAGGACCCGCAGGCCATGCGGCGCTATGTGCGGCGGCTGGCCGGGGCCGGCGTGGTGGGGCTGGGCTTCGCCGTCGGGGTCGCCTACGACGAGATTCCGAAGGCGCTGGTGGAGGCCGCGGAGGAGGAGTGCCTGCCGTTGCTGGAGGTGCCGCGCCGCACACCGTTCCTCGCGATCAGCAAAGCGGTGTCGGCGGCGATAGCGGCCGATCAGTACCGGGCGGTGACGGCCGGGTTCGCTGCCCAGCGGGAGCTGACGAAGCAGGCCCTGGCGGCCGGTCCGCAGGGGCTGCTCTCCGCGCTCGCCGCACAGGTCGACGGCTGGGCCGCGCTGTACGACGCGTCGGGCTCGGTCGTCGCGGCGGCGCCCGAGTGGGCGGGGCGGCGCGCCGGTCGGCTCACGGCGGAGGTGGAGCGGCTGCGGGAGCGCCCGACACCGGCGTCGGCGGTGGTGGGCGGACCCGGTGGCTCCGCGCCCGCACAGGGCGGGGCCGGCGGCAAGGACGCCAAGCCCGCAGACGCCCCCGAGAACGCCGACCGCGTCGAGTTGCACTCCCTCGGCGCGGGCCGCCGCCCGCGCGCGACGCTGGCGGTGGGGACGGCTGCGGCGCTCGGCACGGCGGAGCGGTACGCCGTGCACTCGGCGATCGCCCTGCTCACGCTCACCACGGAGCGCTCCCGCTCGCTGCAGGCGGCGGAGCAGCGGCTCGGCGCGGCGGTGCTGCGCATGCTGCTGGCGGGCGAACCGGATCACGCGCGGGCCGTCGCCGGGGACCTGTACGGCGAGCTGCTGGACGCGCCGTTCAGGGTCCTCGTGGCCGAGCCGGCCTCCGCCGCCAAGCCGGCGGGGGATCCGCTCGCCGCCCTCGCCGGTCTCGTCGACGTGGCGGAGTCGGCGGCGGCCCGGTCGGGTGAGGCGGTGCTGGTGGTGCCCGAGGGCGGCCGGCTGGTGGCGCTGGCCGCGGACGGCGGGGCGGCGGTGGCGGCCTGCACGCGGTACGCGGCGGCGCGGGAGGGCAAGCGGGCCGGCGGCAGCGGGGACGGCGACGAGGACGCGATGGTCGTCGGCCTGTCCGCGCCGGCCGGTCCGATCGCGGCGGCGGCCGCCTACAAGCAGGCCGAGCAGGCGCTGTCGGTGGCCCGCCGCCGGGGCCGCGTCCTCGTGGAGCACGAGCAGCTGGCGGCGGGCTCGGTGCTGCCCCTGCTCGCGGACGACGCGGTGAAGGCCTTCGCGGACGGCCTGCTGCGCGCCCTGCGCGAACACGACGCCACCGGCCGCGGCGACCTGGTCGCCTCGCTGCGCGCCTGGCTCTCCCGTCACGGCCAGTGGGACGCGGCCGCGGCCGACCTGGGCGTCCACCGCCACACCCTGCGCTACCGCATGCGCCGGGTGGAGGAGATCCTCGGCCGCTCCCTGGACGATCCGGACGCCCGGATGGAGCTCTGGCTGGCCCTGAAGGCGACGTCCGCGGAGTAGCCGTACGCCTGACTCACACCGGCGGCCCGGGTCGACCGGGTTAGCCGCCGGCCCGGCCCGCCGCCGCCTCGTGCATGGCGAGTTCCAGGAGGGCCGCGTCGGTGAGGGTGCCCGTGCCGTCCGGCGGGATCAGCCAGCGCACGCCGGCCGTGGACCGGTCGGGGTGGGGGACGACGATCCAGGTGCCGGCGCCGGCCGAGCGGACGCCGGTGCCGATCCAGCGGGCGGCGGTGCCGGGCGGCACGAAGAAGCCCATGCGGTCGTCGCCGAAGTCGACCAGCACGGGGCCGGGCCGGTCGAGGATGCGGGTGAGGACGTCGAGCGTGGGATAGCCGAGGCCGCCCGGCAGGATCAGGACGTCCCAGGCCCTGCCGGCCGGCAGCAGGGCGACCCCGTGGGGGCTGCGTTCCCATTCCCGGTGGCAGGCCCGCGGATCCGGCGCCACCGATGCGAGCCACTGAGCCGCCGTCTTCGAACCGGCCATGAGCGGACCCCCCTCTTCCTCGTGTTCTCGTGTCCCTCGTCGATGCGAGGTCGACGCGGGCGCGTCAGAAGGAGGAGAGGGGGGTCCCCGGCGGGCATTACGCGAGTTCAGCTCACCCGTTCGGGTGAAACGCGGGGTGCGGTGCCCACGTCAGCTGTCGAAGCCGAGACCGAGCCGGTCCATCGTCCGCAGCCACAGGTTGCGCCGCCCCTCCCGGGCGTCCGCGCGGGCCAGCGACCACTTGGTGAGGGCGATGCCGGTCCAGGCGAACGGCTCGGGCGGGAAGGGCAGCGGCTTCTTGCGGACCATCTCCAGCGAGGTGCGTTCGGTGCGCTCCCCCGCCAGCAGGTCGAGCATCACCTCCGCGCCGAACCGGGTCGCCCCGACGCCCAGCCCGGTGTACCCGGCGGCGTAAGCGACCTTCCCCCGGTGCGCGGCGCCGAAGAACGCCGAGAAGCGCGAGCAGGTGTCGATCGCGCCGCCCCACGCGTGCGTGAAGCGGACGCCCTCCAGCTGCGGGAAGCAGGTGAAGAAGTGCCCGGCCAGCTTGGCGTAGGTCTCGGGCCGGTCGTCGTACTCGGCGCGGACCTGCCCGCCGTAGGGGTAGACCGCGTCGTAGCCGCCCCACAGGATCCGGTTGTCGGCGGACAGCCGGAAGTAGTGGAACTGGTTGGCCGAGTCGCCGAGGCCCTGCCGGTTCTTCCAGCCGACGGACGCCAGTTGCTCGGCCGTCAGCGGCTCGGTCATCAGCGCGTAGTCGTAGACCGGCACGGTGTACGACCGGACCCGCCGGACCAGGCTGGGGAAGATGTTCGTCCCCAGCGCGACCTGCCGGGCGCGGATGCTCCCGTACGGGGTGCTCACGGCCATTCCCGCGCCGTACGGCTTCAGCGTCAGCGCGGGCGTGTGCTCGTGGATGCGGACGCCGAGCCGCAGGCAGGCCCGTTTCAGCCCCCAGGCGAGTTTCGCCGGGTGCAGCATGGCCACGCCCCGCCGGTCGTACAGCCCGGCCTGGAAGGTGGGTGAGGCCACCTGCTCGCGCACCGCGTCTGCGTCGAGGAACTCGACGTCCTCGGCGAGGCCCCGGCGCTCGATCTCGGTGTACCGGTCGCGCAGCTCCCGGGCCTGGTAGGGCTCGGTGGCGACGTCGATCTCGCCGGTGCGCTCGAAGTCGCAGTCGATGCCGTACCGGGCGACCGCCGCCTCGATCTCGTCGAGGTTGCGCGCCCCCAGCTTCTGGAGGACGCGGATCTCCCGCGGCCAGCGGGCCAGACCGTTGGCGAGCCCGTGGGTGAGGGAGGCCGCGCAGAAGCCCCCGTTGCGGCCCGAGGCGGCCCAGCCCACCTCGCGGGCCTCCAGCAGCACCACGTCCCGCCGGGGATCGCGCTCCTTGGCGATCAGCGCGGTCCACAGCCCGCTGTAGCCGCCGCCGACGACCAGCAGATCGCAGGTCCCGGGTCCGGTGAGGGCGGCCTCGGGCCGGGGCTTTCCGGGGTCCTCCAGCCAGTACGACACCGGCCGCGCTTCGGAAAGGGAAGCGGCCCAGTCCTTTTCTCTGCCGAATTCTCTGCCACTGCTCATGGCGCTCGTGGCCATGATTTCAACTCCCTACGGAGGATCTCACGGAAAGGCTATGCCTTCTGCCGGTTGCGGCGGTTTCCGACGACCATGGAGGTCAGGACGAGCAGCACGGCGACGAGGAACATGGCCGTGCCGATGACGTTGATCTGGACGGGCGTTCCACGCTGGGCCGAACCCCAGACGAACATCGGGAAGGTGACGGTCGAGCCCGCGTTGAAATTGGTGATGATGAAATCGTCGAAGGAGAGCGCGAAGGCGAGCATCGCGCCCGCGGCGATTCCCGGGGCCGCGATCGGCAGGGTGACCCGGACGAAGGTCTGCACCGGGCCGGCGTACAGGTCCTGGGCGGCCTGC
Organism: Streptomyces sp. NPDC101166; assembly: GCF_044768125.1. Lineage (NCBI taxonomy): Bacteria > Bacillati > Actinomycetota > Actinomycetes > Kitasatosporales > Streptomycetaceae > Streptomyces > Streptomyces sp. NPDC101166. Next base: position 234,220 of record NZ_JBIWPF010000008.1, on the reverse strand, counting down.
TCCAGCCTCGGGTCCATCGACATGACGCGCGCCTTGACGGCCGTCACGACGAAACTGAGGCAGAACATGATGTGCGCGATGAGGATCGTCCAGAACCCGAGCTGCGCGCCCATGTTGAGGAACAGGGTGAGCAGCGAGGCCGCCATGACGACCTCGGGCATCGCCATGGGCAGGAAGATCAGCGAGTTGACGGCGCCGCGCGCGCGGAAGCGGTAGCGGACAAGGGCGAAGGCGATCATCGCGCCGAGGATCGTGGCGCCGAGGGTCGCCCAGAGGGCGATCTGGAGGCTGATCGCGAGCGAGCCGCACATTCCGGCGACGCCGCACGGGTCTTTCCAGGCGTCCGTGGAGAACTGCTGCCACTCGTAGTTGAAACGTCCCTTCGGTTTGTTGAAGGAGAACACCGTGACGATCACGTTGGGCAGCAGGAGATAGGAGAGTGTCAGAAGTCCCGCGATGACGACGAGATTCCTTCTCAGCCAGTTGACGAAGGGCATCAGACCAGATCCTCCGTCCCGGACCTGCGGATGTAGAAAGTGATGATGAAAAGGATCGCGGCCATGAGGATGAAGGAGAGCGCGGCCGCCGTCGGATAGTCGAGCACCCGCAGGAACTGCGTCTGGATGACGTTTCCGATCATGCGGGTGTCGGTGGAGCCGAGCAGTTCGGCGTTGACGTAGTCGCCGGACGCCGGGATGAAGGTGAGCAGCGTGCCGGAGACCACGCCGGGCATCGACAGCGGGAAGGTGACCTTGCGGAAGGTGGTGACGGGCTTGGCGTACAGGTCGCCGGCCGCCTCGTGCAGCCGTCCGTCGATGCGCTCCAGCGAGGTGTAGAGCGGAAGGATCATGAACGGCAGGAAGTTGTACGTCAGACCGCACACCACGGCCATGGGCGTGGCCAGCACCCGGTCGCCGGAGGTCCAGCCGAGCCAGGCGGTGACGTCGAGGACGTGCAGCGCGTCCAGTGCGCCGACCACCGGTCCGCTGTCGGCGAGGATCGTCTTCCAGGCGAGGGTGCGGATCAGGAAGCTGGTGAAGAACGGGGCGATCACCAGGATCATGATCAGGTTCCGCCAGCGTCCGGCGCGGAAGGCGATCAGGTAGGCGAGCGGATAGCCGAGGATCAGGCACAGCACGGTCGCGGAGCCCGCGTAGAGGATCGAGCGCAGGAACTGCGGCCAGTACGCGCTCAGCGCGTCCCAGTAGGTCGCGAAGTGCCAGGTGACCTTGTAGCCCTCCTCCAGGGAGCCCGTCTGCACGGACGTGGAGGCCTGGTAGATCATCGGCAGGGCGAAGAAGACGACCAGCCAGAGCAGTCCGGGCAGCAGCAGCAGGTACGGCGTCCAGCGGCCGCGTCTGCGCGGTGGCCTCTCCTTCGGTGTGGGCGGGGAGAGAGGCGGGGGCGCCTCGGTGAGCGTGGTCATCAGGCGGCCGCCTCCTCGTCGAGGCCGGCGTCGATGGCCTGGGCGGCGTCCAGGCCGAAGGTGTGGGCGGGGCTCCAGTGCAGGACGACCTCGGCGCCGGGGGCCAGCCGGGTGTCGCGGTCGACGTTCTGGACGTAGACCTCGAACTCGGGGCAGACGGCGCTGTCGACGACGTACTGGGTGGAGACGCCGATGAAGCTGGTGGCGGCGATCGTGCCGGTGACGCGGTTACGGCCGACGGGGATCTCGCCGGCGTCGTCGGCATGGGTGAGGGAGATCTTCTCCGGGCGTACGCCGACCAGCACCCTGCCGCCGGCCTCGGTGGGCGCGGTGCAGCGGGCCTCGGGCAGCAGCAGTTTGCCGCCGCCCGCCTTGAGGACGATGTCGCCGCCGCCGCGGGAGTCGACCTCGGCCTCGATCAGGTTGGAGGTGCCGAGGAAGTTGGCGACGAACGTGGTCCTGGGGTTCTCGTAGAGGTCGGCGGGCGAGCCGAGCTGTTCGACTCGGCCCGCGTTCATCACGGCGACCGTGTCGGCCATCGTCATGGCCTCCTCCTGGTCGTGCGTGACGTGCACGAAGGTGATGCCGACCTCGGTCTGGATGCGCTTGAGCTCCAGCTGCATCTGGCGGCGCAGCTTGAGGTCGAGGGCGCCGAGGGGCTCGTCGAGGAGGAGCACCCTGGGGTGGTTGATCAGGGCGCGGGCGACGGCGACGCGCTGCTGCTGGCCGCCGGAGAGCTGATGCGGTTTCTTGCGGGCCTGCTCACCGAGCTGGACGAGTTCCAGCATGTCCTCGACCTGCTTCTTCACGCTCTTGACGCCGCGCCGGCGCAGTCCGAAGGCGACGTTCTCGAAGATGTCGAGGTGCGGGAAGAGGGCGTAGGACTGGAAGACCGTGTTCACCGGCCGCTTGTACGGCGGCAGGGACGTGACGTCCTGGTCGCCGAGGTGCACGGTTCCGGTGGAGGGTTCCTCCAGGCCGGCGATCATGCGCAGGGTGGTGGTCTTGCCGCAGCCGGAGGCGCCGAGCAGGGCGAAGAACGAGCCCTGCGGGACGGTCAGGTCGAGCGGATGGACGGCGGTGAAGGAGCCGTAGGTCTTGCTGATGCCCGAGAGGCGGACGTCGCCGCCGCTGTCAGTCGTCTTCATCGTCGTCACGCCCCAGTGAGCTTCGCGAACTGTGCTTCGTAGGCCGTCTCCTCCGTCGCGCTCAGGGAGCGGAAGGAGTGGGACTTCGCCTGCATGGCCTTGTCGGGGATGATCAGCGGATTCTTCGCCGCTGCCGGGTCGATCTTGGCGAGTTCGGACTGCGCGCCGTCGACGGGGCACACGTAGTTGATGTAGGCGGCGAGCTCGGCGGCCGGCCGCGGCTCGTAGTAGTAGTCCATGAGCCGCTCGGCGTTCGACTTGTGACGGGCCTTGTTGGGGATCAGCATGTTGTCGCTGGACGTCATGTAGCCGCTGTCGGGGATGACGAAGTCGACGTCGGGGCTGTCCGCCTTGAGCTGGACGACGTCTCCGGCCCAGGCGATGCAGGCCGCGAAGTCCCCGCTGGTGATGTCCGAGGTGTAGTCGTTGCCGGTGAAGCGGCGGATCTGCCCGCTGTCGACGGCCTTCTGCAGACGGGCGATGGCGGCGGCGTAGTCGTCGTCGCTGAACTTCGCCGGGTCCTTGCCCATGTCCAGCAGGGTCATGCCCATGGTGTCGCGCATCTCGGTGAGGAAGCCGACGCGGCCCTTGAGCCGGGGGTTGTCGAGCATGTCGGAGACCGACGTCACCTCGATGCCGTCGAGGGCCTTCTTGTTGTAGGCGATGACGGTCGAGATCCCCTGCCAGGGGTAGGAGTACGCCCGTCCGGGATCCCAGTCGGGGCTGCGGAACTGGCTCGACAGGTTGGCGTAGGCGTGCGGCAGCAGGGAGGCGTCGAGCTTTTGCACCCAGCCCAGGCGGATGAGGCGGGCGGCGAGCCAGTCGGTGAGGACGATGAGGTCGCGGCCGGTGTCCTGGCCTGCGGCGAGCTGCGGCTTGATCTTGCCGAAGAACTCGTTGTTGTCGTTGATGTCCTCGGTGTACTTGACCGAGATGCCGGTCCGCCGGGTGAACGCCTCCAGCGTGGGGTGGTGCTTTCCCGACGCGTCGACGTCCATGTACTCGGTCCAGTTGGAGAAGTTGACGGTCTTCTCCTGGGCCGAGTGGTCCTCGGCGGAGGTGCCGCCCGCGGTCTGGCCGGCCGCGGGGATCCCGCAGGCGCTCAGGGCCCCCAGGCCGCCCAGCGTCAGGGCGCCGCCGGCGGAGGCGCGCAGCAGCGACCGGCGGGTCAGGGCCGCCCTGCCGTTGCTGAGACTGCGCCGCACGGCGGCCGCCTGGGGCGGGGTCAGGCGTTCTGGCTCGTACTGCTCCATGCGCGTGGTGCCCTTTCGGAAGAGGTCGGCCTGGTCGGCGGCCGGTGTGACGCCACCCGGCGGCAGCCCGAAGCGGGCTACGGCCGGTCCCCGAAGACGGTGCGGTGCCAGTCCTTGCGGGCCACCGCGGTGTTGTCGAACATGACGTGCTTGAGCTGGGTGTACTCCTCGAACGAGTAGGCGGACATGTCCTTGCCGAAGCCGGACGCCTTGTGTCCGCCGTGCGGCATCTCACTGATGATCGGGATGTGGTCGTTGATCCAGACGCAGCCGGCCTGGATCTCGCGTGTCGCCCGGTTCGCCCGGTAGACGTCCCGGCTCCACGCGGAGGCGGCGAGCCCGTACGGGGTGTCGTTGGCCAGCCGGATGCCCTCGTCGTCGGCGTCGAAGGGCAGGACGACCAGGACCGGCCCGAAGATCTCGGACTGCACGACCTCGCTGTCCTGGGCGGCGTCCGCTATCAGGGTGGGCGGGTAGTACGCGCCGGCCTTGAGCTCCCCCTCCGGGGCCTCGCCGCCGGTCACCACGCGCGCGTAGGCGCGGGCCCGGTCGACGAAGGCGGCGACGCGGTCGCGCTGGGCGTGCGAGATCAGCGGGCCGAGGTCGGTTCCGGGGGCGAACGGGTCGCCGAGCCGGACGGTCTCCATCAGGGCGGCGGTCCGCTCGACGAACGCCTCGTAGAGGGGCCGCTGCACATACGCGCGCGTGGCGGCCGTGCAGTCCTGGCCGGTGTTGATCAGGGCCCCCGCCACGGCGCCGTGGGCCGCGGCCTCCGGGTCGGCGTCGTCGAAGACGACGAAGGGCGCCTTGCCGCCGAGCTCGAGGTGGAGGCGTTTGACGGTGGCGGTGGCGATCTCGGCGACGCGCTTGCCGACGGCGGTGGAGCCGGTGAAGGACGTCATGGCCACGTCGGGGTGGCCGACGAGGTGTTCGCCCGCCTCTCTGCCGGCGCCGGTCACGATGTTGACGACGCCGTCGGGGATGCCGGCGAGCGTCGCGGCCTCGGCGAAGAGGAGCGAGGTGAGCGGGGTGAGCTCGGCGGGCTTGAGCACGACGGTGTTGCCCGCGGCGATCGCCGGGAGGATCTTCCACGCGGCCATCTGGAGCGGGTAGTTCCAGGGCGCGATCGAGCCGACGACGCCGATCGGCTCGCGCCGCACGTACGAGGTGTGGTCCCCGGAGTACTCCCCGGCCGACTGCCCCTGGAGGTGCCGGGCGGCGCCCGCGAAGAAGGCCGTGTTGTCGATGGTGCCCGGGACGTCGAACTCCCGGGTGAGCTTCAGCGGCTTGCCGCACTGGAGGGACTCTGCACGGGCGAAGTCCTCGGCCCGGTCGGCGAGGACGGCGGCGAGGCGGTGCAGGGCGTCCGAGCGCTCGCCGGGCGTGGCGCCGGCCCAGCCGGGGAAGGCGGCGCGGGCGGCCGCGACGGCCGCGTCCACGTCGGCCGCGCCGGCGAGTTCATAGGTGAGGACCTCGTCGCCGGTGGCCGGGTCGACCACGGTGTGCGTGCGGCCGGACGTGCCGTGCCTCAGGCGGCCCGCGATGTGCTGGGCGCCCTGCGCGAAGCGGTCCCGTGCGGGGAACCGGTCGGATCGGTCCGGGGTGGCGGTGCCCGGTTTCTGCATGTCGCTCTCCTCCGCCTTCGCCCCACTTTACGCGGGGGCCGGTGGCGTAGCTCCAGCTCGATTTGACTGCCGATCCTGGCAGAGCGATGGCCACTCAACAAGTGATTCCGTTGTTGCCTTTTGATTACGCGACGGAATCTGTCGACCAGGTGTCGAGCGGGTGCGAAAAAGGGCGGACGAAGTGTCAGTGGCGCGTGGCAAGGTGGCGTGCATGGAGAGGATCGATTCTCGGGACGCCCTGGTCAGGGCGGTCCGTTCGGGGGCGAGGGTCAGGTACCTGCACTTCTGGGGGCACCGGCCGCAGCCCGACGGCCGGGTGGGCGCGAGCTGTCTGAGCCAGTGGTGGCCGTCCCCGTTCGAGGTGGACGGCGTCGCCTACGCGACCGCCGAGCACTGGATGATGGCCGGCAAGGCGCGGCTGTTCGGCGACGCCGAGGCCGAGCGGCGTGCGCTGGCCGCCGTGCACCCCGCCGAGGCGAAGAAGGCGGGGCGGCTGGTGAAAGGCTTCGACGAGGCGACCTGGGAGCGGGAGCGGCTGCGGATCGTGGTCGAGGGCAGCGTCCACAAGTTCGCCGCCCGTCCCGAGTTGCGGCGGTTCCTGCTGAACACGGGTGACCGGGTGCTGGTCGAGGCGAGCCCCGTGGACCGGGTCTGGGGCATCGGCCTCTCGGCCCGGGACGAGGGCGCGTGGGACCCACAGCGGTGGAAGGGCCCGAACCTGCTGGGGTTCGCGCTGATGGAGGCGCGGGAGCGCCTGCGCTCCTAGGGCCTGTCTGACGCGCGCCGCAGGGGGAGCCGGCGGGATCGCCCTGAGTCGCTTCGGCTCCCCTGCGGCCCTTCCTCAGGGGCGGACCTGCCCGACGATGAACAGGACGAGCACCACGGCCGCCAGGACGAATCCGGTGAGCCCGCAGATGATGCCGGCGAGGGCCTGACCTGCGTTGTTCGCCTCGCCCCGCTTGGCCTTCGAGCGTCCGATCAGCCCGAAGACGACAGCGAGGGGGCCGATGAGGAGGGGTGCCGGCCACAGGCAGATCCCCACGGCGGCCACGATGCCCAGGACCATCGCGGCGAGGCCCATCCCATTGCTCGGCGGCCGCATCCCGTTCCAGCCGTAGTAGGCCGGCAGGCCGCCGCCGTACCCGGCCGGGGAACCGTGGTGACCGTACCCGGCCGGCGCGCCCTGGTGGCCGTAGCCGCCGGGGTAGCCGTACGGCATCGGCCCGGGCCCGCCCGGCGCGATCGGCGGCGGCGGAACGGCGCCGCCGGCCGGAGGTGCGAAGGGGTCGATCCCCGGCGGCGGCCCCCCGGCCAGGGTGGCGGGGTCGGGCGGCGGAAACGCGGCGAAGAGCGCGCTCGCGGGCGGGGTGGACGTCGGCGCGTGCGTCGGCACGGGCCGGTACGCGGGCGGGCCGAAGGGGTCGGCCCAGGGCGGCGGGCCTGCCTGCGCGGGGTTCCCCTCGGCGCCGGGCAGCGAGGCGACCGTCGGCTGCTGGTGGACGGACGGGGGGACTTGGTCCCGGGGAGCGAAGGGCTGCGGTTCCTCCGCCGGGGATTCTTCCGCCCGCCGGTCCTCCGCCTGCGGAACGGTGTGCGGTGAGGGCGCGGCCGGCGCCTCGGGGGACGAGACCGGCTCCTCGGGGAAGACGACGGTGGTGTCGGTGCCGCGTTCGGAACCCACGGCGGGTTCGGGCCAGGGCCCTGACGACGGAGCGGCGGAAGAAGCGGACGAACTGCCCTCGGTCACGGGCTTCGCGTCCGCCACGGGCCGCGCGTCGCCGTCCGCCGCTGTCAGGGCTCCCCCGTCCGGCTTGGTCAGCGGCACCCTGGGCGTGGGCTCCGCGTCCTGCGGGCCGGTGTGCCCGTCGGACGGCTCCTCGGCGAGCGCGTACTGCGGCCCCTCCGCCCCCTCCGGTACGGAGCCGGGCGCGGCCCATGGACTGTGGACGGCGTCGTCGGCAGCGTCAGGCCGCGAAGCTGCGGCCTCCCCCTGCCCTGCCGGCGTCGGTGCGTCGTCGGACATACGCGGGACCCCCCTTTGTCGTGCGTTCCGCAATGCTAAGGCCCGAGATAGGCGGCGAGGGGGGCGGTCCGAGGCCCGCCCCCGCCACCCACCCCACCCCCGTCCCGGCCCGCCGCACCTGCGCCTACGATGGCCCCGACCCACCGATCAGCCGATCACCGCGCTCCCGCCGAGCCCCCGGGCCGCTCGGAGCGCCGCTCCTGGGGAGGACCCCTTGACCGACAGCCGCGACGTCCCCGCCGGACCCCTCACCCCCGCCGACCCCAGCGCCGGCGTCCACGCCTTCATCGCGGGGCTGCCGAAGGCCGAACTGCACGTCCACCACGTCGGCTCCGCCTCCCCGCGGATCGTCTCCGAGCTGGCCGCTCGCCACCCCGACTCCAAGGTGCCCACCGACCCCGAGGCGCTGGTCGACTACTTCACCTTCACGGACTTCGCGCACTTCATCGAGGTGTACCTCTCCGTCGTCGACCTCATCCGCACCCCGGAGGACGTCCGGCTGCTGACCTACGAGGTGGCCCGGGACCTGGCCCGTCAGCAGGTGCGGTACGCCGAGCTGACCATCACCCCCTTCTCCTCCACCCGCCGCGGCATCGACGAAGTCGCCTTCATGGACGCGATCGAGGACGCCCGCAAGGCCGCCGAGGCCGAGTTCGGGACCGTGCTGCGCTGGTGCTTCGACATCCCCGGCGAGGCCCGTCTGGAGGCGGCCGAGGAGACCACCCGGCTCGCCACGGACGACCGGGTGCGCCCCGAGGGCCTGGTCTCCTTCGGGCTCGGCGGACCGGAGATCGGCGTGCCGCGCCCGCAGTTCAAGCCGTACTTCGACCGGGCGATCGCCGCCGGCCTGCACTCGGTGCCGCACGCGGGCGAGACGACCGGCCCTCAGACCGTCTGGGACGCCCTCACCCACCTGCGCGCCGAGCGCATCGGGCACGGCACCAGCTCCGCGCGGGACGAGAAGCTCCTCGCCCACCTCGCCGAGCACCGGATCGCCCTGGAGGTCTGCCCCACCTCCAACATCGCCACCCGCGCGGTCCGCACCCTCGACGAGCACCCGATCAGGCGGTTCGTCGAGGCCGGCGTCCTGGTCACGGTCAACTCCGACGACCCGCCCATGTTCGGCACCGACCTCAACGCCGAGTACGCGGTCGCCGCCCGCCTCCTCGACCTGGACGAGCGGGGCCTGGCCGAGCTGGCGAAGAACGCCGTCGAGGCGTCGTTCCTGGACGGCCCCGGCAAGGCCCGCCTCGCCGCCGAGATCGACGCCTACACCGCGGGGTGGTCCGCCCCCTGAGAACGGCCCGCGCCGCCGCCCCACCACAATGGGGGCCATGCAGACCGTGACTGCCGTGGCCCATCGCGGCGACCCGTACCGCTTCCGTGAGAACACGCTCGACTCACTGCGTTCCGCGCTCGACCGGGGCGCGGACGCCGTGGAGATCGACGTACGGCTCACCAGGGACGGCGTGCCCGTTCTCCTGCACGACGAGACGCTGAAGCGGCTGTGGCGGCACGAGCGGCCGCTGCGGTCGCTGTCGGCAGCGGAGGTGCGCGGTCTGACGGCGGGCGGGGTGCCGACCCTGACGGAGGCACTGGCCGCGACCGAGGGCGTCCGGGTGATGCTGGACCTGCCGGGGACGAGGGACGCACGGTCGGCGCGCCGGATCGTGGACGCCGTCCGCGAGGCGGGCGCGGCCGACCGCGTCTACTACTGCGCCGACGCCGCCGCGATGCTCGCGGTGCGCGCCGCCGACCCGTCGGCCGAGATCGCCCTGACCCACACCAGCCGCGCCCCCGTCCGCCCCTCGGTGCTGGCGGCGATAGCGCCGCGCTGGCTCAACTACCGCTTCTCCCTGGTCGACCGCGACCTCGCCGACCGTGTGCGCCGGGACGGGCAGCTGCTGTCGGTGTGGACCCCGGACACCCGACGCTCGATGCGCCGGCTGCTGGACCTGGGCGTCGACTCCATCACGACGAACCGCGTCGACGTGCTGTGCGCCCTGCGCAAGGACGGCTGACGGGCGCCGACGCCACCGTGCTCAGGCGGCCGCCGCGGCCCAGGCGTTCGGGGTGAGGGCCGCCAGCCGCTTGATCCTCTCGCGCACGACGTACAGCGGGATCACTCCCAGCACGCCGAACGCCATGTCGAGCACGCTCCACCAGAAGGGGATACCCCGGATCGGCCCGCAGACCAGGGCGAGCGGGATGACGCCGACGCAGGCGATCATGCCGAACTCGACGACCCACACATTGCGAACGGGGTCGCGGTAGGGGCCGTAGAACGCGACCGCGATGACCAGGTGCGCGAAGGCCAGCCAGTCGGTGCCGTAGAGGACGAAGGGATGGTCGGCGTCGACGGCGTCGAGCCCCTGCCGGACGCGTTCGATCCAGTCCATGAGAGCGGGCAGGTGCTCCGGCACGGACAGGGACCTCAACAGCTCCTCGGTCCAGCGCAGTTCGTGCACCAGCGGGAAGGCCGTGGCACCGCTGAGCACCAGGCACACGACGAAGAAGACAAGCCAGGCGCGGATGCCCTTCAACAGGGCGGCTCTGTCGCTCATGAGCGCAGCATACGCCCGAGTTGAACATGTTCAAAAGTTGTCCGCGTTCCCCAGCGTTCCCCCGCGTTCCCCCGCGTTCCCCCGCGTTCACCCGCACCGCACGTCGCCGCTCAGCCGCGTCCGCCGCTCGCTCCCCTCGTCACTCGCCCGTCCGCCGCCGTGCTCGGCTCGGCCGACGGGGCGATCGTCGCCCGGGATCCCTCCGCAGACGGAGACAGACGGGTCGAGTCGGGGGCCGGCGCCCCGGTGGCGGTGCGGCGATCGGGGCTGGGGGTCGGGGCCCCCTCGGTAGGTCCCGACCCGGTCGTGGACGCCCCGGACGGGGTGGGACTCGCGGACGGGACGGTTCTCGCGGGCGGTGCGGGTGTGCCGGTGACGGGGCTGCTCACGGGTGGCGGGGCGAGCGGCACAGCGGGCTGCGCGGGGGCCTCGGACGCCGAAAGGCGCAGAGGCAGCACGACGGCGGCCGCGAGGGCGCAGGTCACGCCGACCCCGGCCGCCGCGCGCAGCAGCCGGCGGCGGGCCGCGCCCCGGCGGATGTCCTCGTATCGGCCGGGCGGCGGGGCGAGATGAGCGGCGGCGGGCCGCATGATGACGGCGAGAGGGTCGTCACCGGCGCCGTGCGGGCCGTCGTCGAAGTCGTCAGCGGGTGTGATCAAGGCTTCTCCTCAGGTGGGCGCGGAGCAGTTCTCGGGCCGCGTGGAGGTCGGCCTTGACGGTTCCTTCCTTGCGCCCGGTCAGCGCGGACACCTCACTGATGGGCATGTCAGCGTAGTAGTGCAGCAGGATCGGCACGCGCAGCCGGTCCGGCAGGGACTGCACGAGCATCCGCACCGAGGGGTCCGCCGGTTCGACCGAAGCGCTGACCGCGGCCTCGGCGGTGACCCGGCGTACGGCCCGGCGTTCCCGTTCGACCTTGCGCCAGTGGTCGCGGACCAGGTTGGCCGCGGTGACGTAGAGGAAGCCCTGCGGTTCCGCCACCGCCGTCCAGCGGGCCCAGAGCCGGGTGAACGCCTCCGAGGCCATCTCGTGCGCCGTCCCGTCGTCGTCGACGAGACGGCGGCACCAGCCGGCGAGGCGGGGGTAGAGGGCGGCGAACAGCTCGGCCGCCTCCTTCTCGCGGGATCGTTTCACCGTGCTCCTGGTTCTCCTGACGAGACCGCCGTCGAGCCGGTCGTGGAGCCCGACACCGCCGAGCCGCGCGCCGGGTCCGCCGCCGAGCCCTGCGCCGTCCGCGCCGGGACCAGCGCCGCGAAGACGATCACGTTGTCGCGGTACTCCTGGCCGTCGCGCGGTCCGCCGCACGTGATGAGGCGCAACTCGGGCCGGTCCACGTCGCCGTAGACCTCCTGCGTCGGGAAGTCGGCTTTGGCGACCGTGCGGACGGCGGTGACGGTGAACTCGGCCGTCGTGCCGTTCTCCAGGCGCGCCTCGATCCGGTCGCCGCCGCGCAGCCGGTCGAGGCGGCGGAAGACGCCGTTCCCGAACGCGCCGACGGTGACATGGCCGAGGATCACCGACGGGCCGGTCTGACCCGGCGTCGGCGAATGGCGGTACCAGCCCGCCCGGTCGTCCGCCTCGATCGGGGGCACCTCGACGCTGCCGTCGGGGGTCAGCCCCAGCGCCATGAGCGGGGTGTCGACCCCGATGGCCGGGATCCGCAGCCCGACCGGCGTCGACCGCGCGAGCGGCCGGGCCGTCGCGGCGGCACCGGCGCGGCCCGCGTTCTGCGGGCCCGCTCCTGACGAGGCGTCGGATCGCAGGTCCGCGGGCGGCCGTTCGGCCGTGCCGGCCCCGCCGCAGCCGGTGAGCAGCACCGCCCCGGCCGCGGCGAGGAAGGCGCGCCTGGAGTACGGGCTCATGCCCCGGTGGTCCGCTGACGACGTACGAAGTACATGCCCGCGCCGCCCGCGAGGAACACGGCGGCGACGCCCGCGCCGATCACACCGGCCTCGCCGGTGGAGTCCTGCGAGGTCGCGACCTCGCCGGTGTCGGCCGCACCCCTCGGGACGACGCCGACCTGGCCCCGGTGGGAGGAGTCGGTGGTGGGCTCCGGTGCGGGCGTGGGCACGGCGCTGGCGTCGGCGACGGGCGCGGTGGGAACAGTCGTCGGGCCCGTCCCGTCGGCGGACGCGGGCACGGCGGTCGCCAGCAGTGCGGCGCCCGCGACGGCCAGGGCGCCGAGACCGGTGCGGTAGGTGAAACGCATGAATCGCTCTCCTTCGTCGGTCCGCGCACACGGCACCCGGGCGAACTCCACGGGCTGTGTGACGGATCGAGCGGAGAGACGAGGCGGCGCCCGAGCGGGTTGTAAAGGGATGGCAAAGTGTGGGATCCGGGCCGATGTTGGGGGGATCGGTGACGACCGTGTGCGCGGATGTTGAAGGAGGCTTGCGGGCGTTTCCGGGGTCCCGTAAGTACGTGAAGCATGAACTTGTTCACCCGTGCTGCGTCCTTGCGCCGCCCGGCTTCCCCCACATCCTCCCAACTCCCCGACGACGACGCGGCGTTCGCCTCCTCCAGGGATCCCGCTCTGGCTGCGCTGACCGGGGAGTGGATGATCGACCCGGCTCACAGCCGTCTCGGTTTCTCCGTGCGCCACGCCATGGTGACGACCGTGCGCGGGGCCTTCACGGAATACCAGAGCCGGCTCTGGTTCGACGGGCGCGATCCGTCCCGCTCGCGGGCGGAGATCGTCCTCTCCACGGCCTCGGTCGATACGGGGGTGGAGCAGCGCGACGCCCATCTCGTCGGCCGCGACTTCCTGGACGCCGCGACCTATCCCCGTATGCGCTTCATCAGCAAGACGGTCCGGCTCATCGACAACGAGGTGTACCGGATGAGCGGCGACCTCACCATCAAGAGCGTCACCCGCCCCGTCGACCTGGAGCTCACCTACATCGGCCGGGTCACCGACCCGTTCGGCTACGAGCGGGTCGGCTTCGACGGCACGACCACCATCAACCGCTCCGACTGGGGCCTGACGTACAACGCGAGACTCGCGGAGGGCGGCGCCATGGTGAGCGAGAAGGTGCGCCTCCAGTTCGACATCGCCGCGATCCGCAACGGCTCCGCCGGCTGAGCACGTCCGTCGCGGCCCGGGCCGCCGCCCGGGCGGACACCTGAGCGCAGACGCGTTCTCGCGGACCGGCCGTCGCAGGACCGGTCCGCGAGGGCGGCGAACACCCCGCCGCTGGAAGGACTCACACGTCCAGCGAGGTCATCACGTGCTTGATCCGCGTGTAGTCGTCGAAGCCGTAGCCCGAAAGGTCCTTGCCGTACCCGGACTTCTTGAAGCCGCCGTGGGGCATCTCGGCGACCAGCGGGATGTGGGTGTTGATCCACACACAGCCGAAGTCGAGCTTCTTGCTCATCCGCATCGCGCGGCCGTGGTCCCTGGTCCACACCGAGGACGCGAGCGCGTACTCGACGCCGTTGGCCCACTCCACCGCCTGGTCCTCGTCGTTGAAGGACTGGACGGTGATGACGGGGCCGAAGACCTCGTTCTGGACGATCTCGTCGTCCTGCCTCAGTCCCGAGACGACGGTCGGGGCGTAGAAGTAGCCCTTCTCGCCGACCTGGTGGCCGCCCGCCTCGACCTTGGCGTGGGCGGGGAGGCGCTCGATGAAGCCGGAGACCTGCTTGAGCTGGTTGGGGTTGTTCAGCGGGCCGAAGAGGACGTCCTCGTCGTCCGGCTGCCCCGTCTTCGTCTCGGCGGCGGCCTTGGCGAGCGCGGCCACGAACTCGTCGTGGATGGCCTCCTGCACGAGGACGCGGGTGGCCGCCGTGCAGTCCTGGCCGGCGTTGAAGAAGCCCGCGACCGAGATGTCCTCGACGGCCTTGGGGATGTCGGTGTCGTCGAAGACCACGACCGGGGCCTTGCCGCCCAGTTCCAGGTGGACCCGCTTGAGGTCCTTGGACGCCGACTCGGCGACGGACATGCCCGCGCGCACGGAACCGGTGATGGAGGCCATCGCCGGGACCGGGTGCTCGACCATCAGACGGCCGGTGTCACGGTCGCCGGTGATGACGTTGAAGACGCCCTTGGGGAGGATGCCGCCGATGATCTCGGCGATCAGGACCGTGGACGCGGGGGTGGTGTCCGACGGCTTCAGCACGACGGTGTTGCCCGCCGCGATCGCCGGGGCGAACTTCCACACCGCCATCATCATCGGGTAGTTCCAGGGGGCGACCTGCGCGCAGACGCCGACCGGCTCCCGGCGCACGATCGAGGTCAGGCCCTCCATGTACTCGCCGGCGCTGCGGCCCTCCAGCATCCGGGCCGCGCCCGCGAAGAAGCGGATCTGGTCCACCATCGGCGGGATCTCCTCGGTGCGGGTCAGCCCGACGGGCTTGCCCGTGTTCTCCACCTCGGCGGCGATCAGGTCCTCGGCGCGCTCCTCGAACGCGTCCGCGATCTTCAGCAGGGCCTTCTGGCGCTCGGCCGGGGTGGTGTCCCGCCAGCCGGGGAACGCCGCCTCGGCGGCCTGCATGGCGGCGTCCACGTCCGCCTGCCCGGACAGCGGCGCGGTCGCGTACGCCTCCCCGGTCGCGGGGTTGACCACCTCGGTGGTCCGTCCGTCGGCGGCATCCCGGAACTCACCGTGGATGTAGTTGCGCAGACGACGCAGCTCGGTGCTCACTGCCGGCCCTCCAGTTCGCGTGTGTCCAATGGCTGAGACACCCACCCTAGTCCGTGCTCCGACGTTTTCAACACCCCCGCTCCTGCCAGAGCTGCGAAATCCGTAGGTCTCACCTTTGTAAACAACGAATTTCATCGCCGCGACCTTGCGAAACCGACGAGAGGTCGTGCACAGTGAGCCCGTGGCCAGTCGAAGCGCAGAGCAGAGGGACTCCCGCGAGTCCAAGAACGGCACCCCCCACCTGGACGCCGTCAGCCTCGCCATCATCGAACAGCTCCAGGAGGACGGCCGCCGGCCGTACGCCGCGATCGGCAAGGCCGTCGGCCTGTCGGAGGCGGCCGTGCGCCAGCGCGTCCAGAAGCTGCTCGACCAGGGCGTGATGCAGATCGTCGCCGTCACGGACCCGCTCACCGTGGGCTTCCGCCGGCAGGCGATGGTCGGCGTCAACGTCGAGGGAGACGTGGAGGAGATCGCGGAGGCGCTGAGCGACATGGCCGAGGTCGAGTACGTGGTGATGACCGCGGGCTCGTTCGACATCCTCGCCGAGATCGTCTGCGAGGACGACGACCACCTGCTGGACGTCATCAACAAACGCATGCGGGCGCTGCCCGGCGTGCGCTCCACCGAGAGCTTCGTCTATCTGAAGCTCAAGAAGCAGACCTACATGTGGGGAACCCGATAACCGTGAGGACCCGATAACCGTGAGCACCAAGGACCTCAGTCGCAGCGCGTACGACCACCTGTGGATGCACTTCACCCGCATGTCGTCGTACGAGAACTCCCCCGTCCCCACCATCGTCCGGGGCGAGGGCACCTACATCTACGACGACAAGGGCAAGCGCTACCTCGACGGTCTCGCGGGCCTGTTCGTGGTCCAGGCCGGTCACGGCCGCACGGAACTGGCGGAGACCGCGTTCAAGCAGGCGCAGGAGCTGGCGTTCTTCCCGGTCTGGTCCTACGCCCACCCCAAGGCCGTGGAGCTGGCGGAGCGCCTCGCCCACCACGCCCCGGGCGACCTGAACAAGGTCTTCTTCACCACCGGCGGCGGCGAGGCGGTGGAGACCGCCTGGAAGCTCGCCAAGCAGTACTTCAAGCTGGTCGGCAAGCCCACCAAGTACAAGGTCATCTCCCGCGCCGTCGCCTACCACGGCACCCCGCAGGGAGCCCTGTCCATCACGGGCCTGCCGGGTCTGAAGGCCCCCTTCGAGCCGCTGGTGCCGGGCGCGCACAAGGTGCCGAACACCAACATCTACCGCGCGCCGATCTTCGGCGACGACCCCGAGGCGTTCGGCCGCTGGGCCGCCGACCAGATCGAGCAGCAGATCCTCTTCGAGGGCCCGGACACGGTCGCCGCGGTCTTCCTGGAGCCGGTGCAGAACGCCGGCGGCTGCTTCCCGCCGCCGCCCGGCTACTTCCAGCGCGTCCGCGAGATCTGCGACCGGCACGACGTGCTGCTCGTCTCCGACGAGGTCATCTGCGCCTTCGGCCGGCTGGGCACCATGTTCGCCTGCGACAAGTTCGACTACGTCCCGGACATGATCACCTGCGCCAAGGGCATGACCTCCGGCTACTCCCCCATAGGGGCGTGCATCATCTCCGACCGCCTGGCCGAGCCGTTCTACAAGGGCGACAACACCTTCCTGCACGGCTACACCTTCGGCGGCCACCCCGTCTCGGCGGCCGTGGGCCTCGCCAACCTCGACCTGTTCGAACGCGAGAACCTCACCCGGCACGTCCTGGACAACGAGGGCGCCTTCCTGTCGACCCTGCAGAAGCTGCACGACCTGCCGATCGTCGGCGACGTCCGCGGCAACGGCTTCTTCTACGGCATCGAACTCGTCAAGGACAAGGCGACCAAGGAGTCCTTCGACGCCGAGGAGACCGAGCGCGTCCTGTACGGCTTCCTGTCCAAGGCCCTCTTCGACAACGGCCTGTACTGCCGCGCCGACGACCGCGGCGACCCGGTCGTGCAGCTCGCCCCGCCGCTGATCTCCGACCAGCAGACGTTCGACGAGATCGAGCAGATCCTGCGCGCGACCCTGACGGAGGCGTGGACGAAGCTGTGATCTTCCGCTGAGGTGATCAACACCGGCCCCGGTGCCCGCCGTTCGAGTGAGAACGGCAGCCCGGGGCCGTGTGCTGTGCGGATGCCCGCCATGACGTCCTTAGCGTGCTCGTGACCGATCGGCCCTCCCTTCGTTCACCCGGACGGGGGAACGGCACGGAACGCGGCACGCAATCACGGACCTGAACCGAGGTGTACGCCCATGGAGGCCCCGCCGGACAACGACGTGCTCTGGGCACGCTCACTGCACTTCACGCACCCTGACGGCTCACCGGCGCTCGGCGGTGTCTCACTGGGCGTGCGGGAGGGCGAGATCCTCGCCGTCGCCGGCCCGCGCGGCAGCGGCAAGACGGCCCTGCTGCACTGCCTGTCGGGCCTCGCGCCCGTCCAGCGCGGCGAGGTCTGGTTCAACAGCGTGCCCGTGCACACCATGGGGCCCGCGGCCCGGGAGCGGCTGCGCCGTGACCGCTTCGGCTGGATCGACCCGGTCCCGGCGCTCGTCCCGGAGCTCAACGTCTGGGAGAACGCGGCCCTCCCGCTGATGCTGCGCGGCACCAGTCGCCGGCGCGCCAAGGCCGCCGCCCTGGAGTGGCTGGAGCGCCTCGACGTCGGCGACCGGGCGCGCTGCCGCCCGCACGAGCTGACCCAGGCGGAACGCCAGCGCGTGTGCATCACCCGCGCCCTCGCCCCCGCCCCGTCGATCCTCTTCGCCGACGAGCCCACCGCACCCCTGCACCGCGCCGACCGCGCCCATGTGCTGCGCACGCTCACCACGGCGGCCCGTTCGCACGGCATCACCGTCGTCCTGGCCACCCACGAGGCGGAGACCGCCGCCCTCGCCGACCGCACGGTGTCCCTGCTGGACGGGCGGCGGGTGAAGACGCTCCACCTCCCGCCCGTCGCCGAGACGGAAGGCCGGGCCGCGTGCTCGCTCTCCGCCTGACCCGCAGCGCCCACCCCGCCGTCCAGCTCCGCCGTCTGATGGTGACGGCGGCCTCGGCGGGCACCGGCTTCCTCCTCCTGTGCGCCCTGGGCCACGCGCTGTCCCACCCGGACACTCCGGGGGTCTCCGCGCTCCGGCTCGCCTGGTGCGCGGTCCCGTTCGCCGCCACGGTCCAGCTCGCCCTGGCGGTGGCCCGCACCGACCCCGGCACCCGGTCCCGCCCGGGGCTGGCCGCGATCGGCCTGGGCCCCGCCCGTCTGATGGCGATCTCGGCCACCACGACCGCCCTCGCCACCGCCGTCGGCTCCCTCCTCGCCCTGCTGGTCTTCCTCCACCTCCGCGGCGACCTCACCGGCCTCCCCTTCGACGGCGCCGCGGCCCCCTCCCTCGCGGCGGGCACCCCGCTCCCCCTCCCGGCGACCCTCACCCTGCTCGCCCTCCTCCCCGTCACGGCCTCCACGGCGACGGCGCTGTCCCTGCGCCCGCGCGACCCGGCCGGCACGACTTTCGCCGGAGCCGAGGACGGCACCGGCACCGCCACGGACCGCGCGTCCGGCGGCGCCCTCGCGGCGCTCCTGGACGCGGGCACCACCCGCCACCTCGCGGAAGCCGGCGAGCCGGAAACCGCCGAGCCCGCGGTCGGTCGTGCCGGGGAGGGAGGGGCGGGCGCGGGCGGCACCCGGCACGCGCCGGCCGACGACCACCCGTCCACCGGCATCCCCCCGCTCGTGCTGGAGCGACGGCGTGCGGACACCGGCGCGCACGGCCTCCCCCCGGCCCCCGCCGACGCCGCACCCCCGACAGCGGACTCCGACGCCGACGCCCCGGACGACCTCCCCTCCCCCGCCGCCCCCGACCCCACCAGCCTCCCCTGGGGCGCGGCCCTCCTGGCCACCGGCCTGGCCGTCGAGTCCTACGCCGCCCGCACCACCACCGCCGCCCCCCTGCCCCTGCCAGGCGGCCCCACCAGCCCCGCCGCGGTCCTCGCAGGCTGGGCCCTCACCGTCGTGGGCCTCGCCCTGGCCGGCCCCGGCCTCACCCATCTCTGCGGCCGGCTGCTCCAGGCCGCCCGCCCCGGCGCCCTGCGGCTGCTGGCCGGTAGAGGCCTGATGCAGGAGGCGTCCCGCATCGGCCGCCCCCTGGGCGTCCTGTGCGCCGTCGCCTCCGGCGCCTACTCGATGTCCGCGCTCCACGCGTCCACCACCGCCGCCTCCCCCACCCCGGCGGACCTGGCCTTCGGCGGCCCGCTGGCCACCCTGGGCGCCGTCCTGGTCGGCGGCTGCGCCCTCGCCACGCTTCTGACGGCCGCCGTGGAGGCCCGTCAGGCCCGCGCCGACACCACGGCGGCCCTGCTCCGCCTCGGCGCCCCGAGCACCGCGCTGCGCACCGCCGCCGTCTTCCGCGCCGGCGCCCTCGCCGTCCTGTTCGTCCCGCTCACCCTGATGGTGTCCGCGCTCGCGGCGCTCCCCCTGACCATCTGAGAAAACGTGTGGAACACCTCCCCGGTCCACCGATGAGTTCCGAACGGACCCCCGGTCTACCCACCGGACGCACCGAGCCGCACGCGCTCACCGCAGGACCGCACCGCACGGCCCGGCCCCCGCGCCGAGCCGTCGGACCAAGCCAGGAACGACCGATGGGAGAGCCCCGATGACCGCCCGCGCATACCAGCAGATGATCTTCGTCAACCTGCCCGTGAACGACCTCGACGCCTCGAAGAAGTTCTTCACGGACCTGGGCTACTCCATCAACCCCCAGTTCAGCGACGACAAGGCCGCCTCCGTCGTGATCAGCGAAAACATCATGGCGATGCTGCTCACCAAGCCGTTCTACGCGACCTTCACCGAGAAGGAGATCGCGGACGCCACGAAGACCAGCGAGGTCCTCGTCGCGCTGAGCGCCGAGAGCCGCGAGAAGGTCGACGAACTCGTCGACCGCGCCCTGTCGTCGGGCGGCACCCCCAGCGGGTCCACCCAGGACCACGGTTTCATGTACGGCCGTTCCTTCGACGACCTCGACGGCCACACCTGGGAGGTCGTCTGGATGGACCCGGCCGCCATCCAGGACTGAGCACGAGCGGGCGGCACGGGCGGGTGCGACTCCTCGCACCCGCCCAGCCGTTGGGCGGCTCACGCGGCCATCAGATCGATTTCCTGGACGAGTTCGAGTCCGAGTTCGAGCGGGCGCCGAAGGCGTTGAAACCTCGCGGCGGTTAATGAGCGGGCAAAGCCGGTGGGCGTGAACCCTTCCCGCGTTGACAGATCTTATGGAACGCTTATAGACCAGTGAGTCCCCAGGGGTCGCTGCAGCGACAGCAACGGGGGCGTCACCAGCCCCTCCACCCCCCGCAGTTGTGCATCACGTAAGGACAAACGTGCCCCCATCCCGCCGTACCGCCGCTCGTTCGGTGCGCATGCTCGGTGTCACCGCCGCGTCGGCCGCCTTCGTCCTCGGCGCCTCGGGTTCCGCGCTGGCCGGCGACATAGCGGACTTCTCCGCGTCCGCCGCCTGTGACGGCACGAAGGGCGTCATCACCGTCACCGACAAGGACAAGACGGCGATCCCGGCCGTCGTCACGGTCTTCCTGCAGAACAACAACGCCGACCTCCGCCAGGTCGGCGAACCGCAGACGGTCATCGGCTCGGCCAAGGGCACCACCGTCGTCTTCGCTGAGGAGTGGGAGCCGGGCGCCGAGTACCGGGTCCACATCACGGCCGTCGACGCCGACCTGAACGCCGACATCGAGCCCAACCTCACCACCCCGGCCAAGGGCTGCAAGAGCGACAACCCCAACAAGCCCGACACGCCCGCCAAGCCCGGGAAGCCGACCGCGTCCGGCACGCCCAGCGCCCCGGCCACGACGCCGTCGTCGACCCCGTCCGGCACGGCGTCCGGCGCCGCCACGCCCGGCACGCCGTCCCCGTCGGCGTCGGCGTCGGCGTCGGCCTCGGCGGACGACAGCAGCGCGCCTGCCGACACCGGATCGGGTCCGGCGTCCAGCAACGCCCCGTCCCCCGGCCTCGGCGAATCCAACCTCGCCGAAACCGGCTCCGGCGCCCCCACCGGCGCGATCGTCGGCATCGCGGCCGCCCTCCTCGCCCTCGGCGGAGGAGCCGTCTTCTACGGCATGCGCCGCCGAGGCGCCGACAACCACTGATCTGAAGACCTGTGGCCCGTCCCCCTGGTGGGGACGGGCCACAGGCATGTCGGCCGGATCCGGCTCGCCGCCGCTCAGTCGAGGACGACGGTCTCCTCCGGGTCGAAGCTCACGCCCACCGCGGCGCCGACCTCCGGGGCCAGGCGCAGCGGGCACGCCGCTTCCAGACGGGGGCCGTCGGCCGGCTGGAGGTGGAGCGTGACATGGGTGCCCTTGAAGGTGCGGGCCGTGACCGTGCAGGGCAGACCGTCGTCCGCGTCGGCCAGGAGCACCCCGGCCGGGCGGACCAGGAGCGTGCGGGGCCCCTGCGGGGAACCGGACGGCACCGGCGTCTTGCCCCACGGCGTGTCCGCGACATCGCCGGCGATGTTCGCCTCGACCACGTTGTCGAAACCCAGGAAGCGCGCCACGAAGGCGTCCGCCGGCCGCTGCCACACCTCCAGGGGCGTGCCGGACTGCGCGACCCGCCCGTCTCGCATCACCACCACCCGATCGGCCAGCGCGAACGCCTCACCCTGATCGTGCGTGACCGCGAGCACGGTGGTGCCCAACCGGCCGAACAGCTCGCGCAGTTCGACGACCAGCCGTTCCCGCAGCGAACGGTCGAGCTGGCCCAGCGGCTCGTCCAGCATCAGCAACCGGGGGCGGGGAGCGAGCGCACGGGCCAGCGCCACCCGCTGCTGCTCCCCGCCCGAGAGCGCGGCGACGGCCCGGCGGGCGGCGCCCGGGAGACCGACCAGGTCCAGCAACTCCCGCACTCGCTCGCCCTGTTCATGCCTGGTGTGGCCGTGCATCCGCAGCCCGAAGGCCACGTTGCCGCCCACGTCCCGCTGCGGGAACAGCTGATGATCCTGGAACATCAGGCCCAACTCCCGCTTGTGCGCGGGCACTTTCACCTGGTCCCGCTCGTCGAGCAACACCCGCCCCGCATCGAGCGGCTGGAGCCCGGCCACCGCCCGCAGCAGCGTGGACTTGCCGCTGCCGCTCGGCCCGAGCACGCACACCACCTCGTGTTCGGCGACGCCGAGATCGACGTCGTCGAGCACGGCCCGCCCCCCGAACCGCACGGTCGCGCCTTCGAGCCGCAGCAGCATCAGAACTCCCCGGTCCGGTCGGTGCGCAGCCGCTCCAGCACCAGCAGGGCCACCGCGCACACCAGCATCAGAATCGTCGAAAGTGCCATCGCCTGGCCGTAGTTGAGCTCCCCGGCGCGGCCCAGCAGCCGGGCCACGGCGACCGGCAGCGTCGGGTTGTCGGGCCGGGCGATGAACACCGTCGCCCCGAACTCCCCGAGCGACACCGCGAAGGCGAACCCGGCGGCGACCAGCAACGCCCGCCGCACCAGCGGCAGATCGACCTCCCGCCACACCCGCCACGGCGAGGCCCCCAGCACGGCCGCCGCCTCCCGCAGCCGTACGTCCACCGCCCGCAGCACCGGCAGCATGGTCCGCACGACGAACGGCACGCCGACCAGCGCCTGCGCGAGCGGCACCAGCATCCATGTGCCGCGCAGGTCGAGCGGGGGCTCGTCGAGCGCGATGAGGAAACCGAAGCCGACGGTCACCGCCGAGACGCCCAGCGGCAGCATCAGCAGCGCGTCGAAGCCGCGGACGAGGCGTCCGGCGTCCCGCCGGGTGAGCGCCGCCGCGGCCAGAGCACCGATGAGCACCGCGACGGCGGTCGCGGCGGCGGCGTACTCCAGCGAGTTGCCGACCGCCTCGATCGGCGGGACCAGGAAGACGTTGCCGTCGTCACGGGTCAGCGCCCGGTAGTAGGCGAAGTCCGGCGCGTCCAGCGACCGCTGCACCAGCACGGCGAGCGGCAGCACCAGCAGCACGGCGACGCTCGTCAGCACCCCGCCGAGCAGTGCCCACTGCCCGGCCCCACGGGGCCGCCGCGCCGTCAGCTTCGCGTCCACCAGCCGCAGCGCGCTCTCCCGCCGGCGCACCGTCCAGGCGTGCACGGCGAGGATCGCGCCGACGGCCAGGAACTGCACGATGGTCAGGACGGCGGCCGTGGACAGGTCGAAGATCTCCGAGGTCTGCCGGTAGATCTCCACCTCCAGCGTGGAGAACGCGGGGCCGCCGAGGATCTGGACCACGCCGAAGGAGGTGAAGGTGAACAGGAAGACCATCAACGTGGCGGCGGCCACGGCGGGCCCGAGGGCGGGCAGGGTGACCGTGCGCCAGGCCCGCAGCCGGGAGGCGCCGAGCAGACGCGCGGCCTCCTCCTGACGGGGGTCGAGCTGTGCCCACAGTCCGCCCACGGTCCGTACGACGACCGCGTAGTTGAAGAAGACATGGGCGAGCAGGATCGCCCACACCGTGGTGTCCAGCCGTACGCCCCACAACTCGTCGAGCAGCCCGCCCCTCCCGACGAGCGCCAGGAACGCCGTGCCGACGACGACCGTCGGCAGCACGAACGGGACGGTGACGACGGCCCGCAGTACCTCCTTGCCCGGGAAGGAGAAGCGGGCGAAGACGTACGCCCCCGGCAGCGCCACGAGCAGGGTCAGCGCGGTGGAGGCGAGCGCCTGCCAAAGGGTGAACCACAGGACGTGCCGGATGTCGGACTGCCCGAGCACGTCGAGGAGACGGCCGAAGCGCCATGCGCCGTCGACGTCGAGCCCGCGCGCGACGATCGCGGCCACGGGCCAGGCGAAGAAGACCCCGAAGAACGCGACGGGCAGGGCCATGAGCCCGAGCCGCGCCGCGTTCTGCGAGCGCCTCCTGGCCGGGGCTACTTCAGTACGAGCGAGGTCCACGACTTGACCCACTGGTCGCGGTTCTCGGCGATCTTCGCCGGGTCCATGGTCTCGGGGTCCTTCGCGGCGGGCCCGTACTTCGTGAACTCGGCCGGCACGGCGGCGCCCTTGACCACCGGGTAGACGAACATGTTGAGCGGCATGTCCTGCTGGAACTCCTTCGACAGCAGGAAGTCGATCAGCGCCTTGCCGCCCGCGCTGTTCTTCGCGTTGCTCAGCAGCCCCGCGAACTCGACCTGCCGGAAGCAGGTGCCGGCCGCGACGCCGGTCGGGGCGTCGGCGGGCTTCGGCTGGGCGTAGATCACCTCGGCGGGCGGCGAGGAGGCGTAGGAGACGACGAGCGGCCGGTCGGCGCCGGCCTTCCTGCCGCCGGCCGAACCGGAGAACTCCTCGTTGTAGGCCTGCTCCCAGCCGTCGACGACCTTCACGCCGTTGGCCCGGAGCTTCTTCCAGTAGCCCTCCCAGCCGCCGTCGCCGTACCGCGCGGCGGTGCCCAGCAGGAAGCCGAGGCCGGGCGAGGAGGTGGAGACGTTCTCGGTGACCAGGAGGTTCTTGTAGGCGGGCTTGACCAGGTCGTCGAGGGAGGCGGGCGGGGCCAGGTCGTGGTCGGCGAAGTACTTCTTGTCGTAGTTGACGCAGATGTCGCCGTGGTCGACGGGGGTGACCCGGTGCTTGTCCGCGTCGAGCCGGTACTCGGCGCCCACCTGGTCGAGGCCCTTGGCCTCGTACGACTGGAACAGATCGTTGTCGAGGGCGCGGGAGAGCAGGGTGTTGTCGACGCCGAAGAAGACGTCGCCCTGCGGGTTGTCCTTGGTGAGGATCGCCTTGTTGACGGCCTGCCCGGCGTCGCCGTCCTCCAGGACGCGCACCTTGTAGCCGGACCGCTTCTCGAAGTCGGCGAGCACGTTCTTGGAGACGGACCACGAGCTGTGGCTCACGAGGGTGACGGTCTTGGAGCCGCCGCCGGACCCGGCGTCGCCGCCCGATCCGCCGTCGCCGGACGACGACGACCCGCAAGCGGACAGCGTGACGAGACCGAGGCCCACGGCCGCGGCCACGAACGTCCTGGTGTGCACTGGATTCCTCCTGGGGTTGACCAGGAGAAGACGCGGCCCTGCCCGGGATCCACCAAGGGTGCCCGGGCAGGGCGCAACAGCTCGAGTGATGACCGAACTTCCTACCCAGAATGACCTGGGCGAGGTTCAGAGGGTCTGCGGCCGGTGCCGCACTCTCAGCGCTGTGGCGCTCCCCTGTCGGAATACGAAGGCATGAAGTTGTCCGGGAACAGACTACCGCTCGGTGGCCGCGAGCTGGCCGCAGGCCCCGTCGATCTCCTGGCCCCGGGTGTCCCGGATGGTGACGGGCACGCCGTGCGCCGCGATCGCCTCGACGAACGCCTTCTCGTCCTCCGGTCGGGACGCGGTCCACTTGGACCCGGGCGTCGGGTTCAGGGGGATGAGGTTGACGTGCACGGGCCGGCCCTTGAGCATCCGGCCGAGCCGGTCGCCGCGCCAGGCCTGGTCGTTGATGTCGCGGATCAGCGCGTACTCGATGGACAGGCGCCGCCCGGACCTCTCGGCGTACTCGAACCCGGCGTCGAGCACCTCGCGCACCTTCCACCGCGTGTTCACGGGGACGAGGGTGTCGCGCAGCTCGTCGTCGGGAGCGTGCAGCGAGATGGCGAGGCGGCACTTGAAGCCCTCGTCGGAGAACCGGTGGATGGCCGGCACCAGCCCGACGGTGGACACGGTGATCCCGCGCTGCGACAGCCCGAGCCCGTCGGGGGTGGGGTCGGTGAGCGCGCGGATGGAGCCGACGACCCGCTTGTAGTTGGCGAGCGGCTCGCCCATGCCCATGAAGACGATGTTGGACAGCCGGGCCGGCCCACCGGGGACCTCCCCGTCGCGCAGCGCCCTCATCCCGTCCACGATCTGGTGCACGATCTCGGCGGTGGACAGGTTCCGGTCGAGCCCGGCCTGCCCGGTCGCGCAGAACGGGCAGTTCATCCCGCAGCCGGCCTGCGAGCTGATGCACATGGTCACCCGGTCGGGGTAGCGCATCAGCACCGACTCCACGAGCGTCCCGTCGAACAGCCGCCACAGCGTCTTGCGGGTCGTGCCCTGGTCGGTCGACAGATGCCGTACGACGGTCATCAGCTCGGGAAGCAACGCCTCCCGCAGCTTCTCCCGCGCCCCGGCGGGGATGTCGGTCCACTCCGCCGGCTCGTGCGCGTACCGCGCGAAGTAGTGCTGCGACAGCTGCTTCGCCCGAAACGGCTTCTCACCGATCTCCGCCACCGCCTCCTTCCGCTCGGCGGGCGAGAGATCGGCAAGATGCCGCGGCGGCTTCTTGGCTCCACGGGGGGCGACGAATGTGAGTTCTCCGGGTGCAGGCATAACACGACCAGTGTGGCAGATCATCGCCGGGGCCCCAGGCCAGAGCGGGGTGGGGGTGGTCACCCTCGGGTGCCGACTGTCAGCGTTGGTCGGCTTCGGACGGCCCCGAGACGGCCCAGCAGTCTCAGTCATTACACAGTGCAACTTCGATCAAGAACGAAATAAAAGAGCCGAAAAAGTGTCGCCGTTTGCGCGATTTACCAAAAACTCATCCAGACAGAAGCTCCACTCTAGCAATTGCATACAATCACCCGATCCGCACCTAGGGACATGAGATCATCCCTTCGGTATATCTACACGAAGGGATTGCAGGCAAAGCATGATCGATCTCCCAGCTCTGCCAATCGGACCCAAGCACATGACCATCACGCCAGAAATGGCCGAGGTCTGGTTGACTCACTGCAATCCACAGCACAATCGAGTTCTTTCTGACACCGTGTACGAGCGGTACGCTAAAGCGATGTCGAGTGGAGCATGGAGAACTACTCATCAGGGAATCGCATTCGACAAAAATGGAATGCTACTCGACGGGCAGCATCGACTTATGGGCATCAAAATTTCAGGCGTTTCGATCGAGATGCTCGTCATCCCTAACTGTGAAGCAGAAACATTTGACGTGCTCGACTCAGGGCATCGTCGACAAGCAGCACAGCTCCTCAAGATTCCGCATAGAGTAATCGTGGCCGCAGCGGCCCGAATCATGGGACAAATGTATAGAATGTGGGATCCGGTCACCCTATTCGACGGTTTCTACGATACGAAAGCTGCCACTTCAGACATCCTCCGAGCCGTTGCGGCCTGGCCAGAACTGACTACCCTGGCACCTATTGCTGCCGCAGCATATCGGGCCTCGGGAATCAACCAGCCGACTCACCTAGTCGTGCTGGCTCAAGCAGCACGCACCGAGCATGCAGACAAGATCGAAGATTGGGCCAATGGCCTGATCTCTGGCGCCAATATGGACGCGAAAGACCCTCGCCTCGTGCTCAGAAATCGATTTTTTCGGGATCGCGTACTACTCGGAACGAGCGGCGGACGCCGAGCCTCCTACAACTTGATCGCAAAATCTTGGAATAGCTGGGCACAGGGGAACCTTCTGGGAACTCTCAAAACCCTTGATGGCGAAGGGGTAATTCCTGTGATTGGGACTGAGAAATTCAGGCCGTAAGTGATGGGACTAAGGTCGGCGGAGCGGCTTTGGGCTGGATCTGCTTTGGGGCGAGTGATCATGACCCCGTGAGCTTCCGACGCGTCGGGCGGTCTGTGGACCTGCTCGGTAAAGCCCGACGTTGGGTCATGGGCTTAGAGGCTCGCCCCATTGTGGCTGCCTAAAGCCGTGAAGCCGACCGCCCCAGTCACCGAGGGCTTTCCACCCCTCCGTCCGCAGCCTCAGAGGCGGCGCGACGCCCGCGCCGTACGCGGGCTCTTGACGAAGTCGGGAAAGTCTTACCGCGCTCTGATCACAGAGCGATGTCCGGTCCCGGTAGATGCTTGTTTCGGTCCCAGCTGATGTCGACGCCGACCTCACGGCTGCGCGGTATGGGTGACCGACCGAGTACTTCGACGTACATGATCCGGCTATCCACGACGTCCAAGCACAGCATGCCTCGAGAGGGCGCAAGCGGCACGCACCGATGACCAGGGCCGTATGGCTGCCCCCGCGGATGAGCTGCGGTCTGGAAGCTCTGGCAAAAGTCATCGCCACACCCGCACTCGTCAACCAGACGAAGATCCCACGCGCAGAGGGCTAGCTCGCGTTCTCCTTCGTTTTCCAGGAGAGTGATCAGCTCTGTGACGAGCCCCGGCAAGACGGCGCGGACCAGAGGGTAGTCCTGCTCCATGACCGGAGGGTAGCTGGAGACGGGACAGTCCCTAGGGCCCACGGCAAACATCATCGAGGACCAGAACGTCAAGCATCAGTTGTGATCCTGCACTGGCCTCGGCCCTGCGGCAGCACTTGGAGAGTCACCCGCCCGTGGGCATCAAGCTGCCGTGGGTCAGGCCGGACGGCCCGCTCACCGAGCGAGGCCTGCTCTTCACCAACACAGCCGACGGGATCGTCTGGCGAAGCAACTTCAACGTGCAGGACTGGAAGCCCGCTCTCGCGGCGGCCGGCCTCATCCCGACGCCGGAACCCGGGAAGCCGTACGCCTCCGCCCGGCAGCACACCCTTCGCCACTTGTACGCCTCGGCCTTCCCCTGGACGCGGGCGAGAGCATCAAGGCCGTGAGCGAATACCTCGGCCACGCCGATCCGGCGATGACGCTGCGGGTGTACACCCACCTGATGCCCAGCAGCACCGAGCGGGCGCGCCGGGCCCTGGACGACGTCTTCGGCACGGCCCGGGAGCCCTGACGGCCCAGAGACGGCCCTCTGCTGGCGGCAAAACCGCTGGTAATGGGCCTCTTCATGCCCTCGGGAGATCAGTTCTCGGCTTAAGTACACAGCGCGACGGGCCCCCGTCCGGGAGGACGGGGGCCCGTGCGTCGGCAGGGGGTGCGGGGTCGGTCAGGTGGCGCCTACGAAGATCACCAGGAGGAGCCAGACCACCGGGGCCGTCGGCAGGAGGGAGTCCAGGCGGTCCATGATGCCGCCGTGACCGGGCAGGAGCGTGCCCATGTCCTTGATCCCGAGGTCCCGCTTGATCATGGACTCGCCGAGGTCCCCGAGCGTGGCGCTCACCGCGACCGCGAGGCCCAGCAGCAGGCCCTGCCACCACGTGCCGCCGTCGATCAGGAACTGCATGCACAGCGCGCCCGCGACCATCGCGAACGCCACCGCCCCGAGCAGGCCCTCGCGGGTCTTGCCGGGGCTGATGCGCGGGGCGAGCTTGTGCTTGCCGAAGCGCCAGCCGACGGCGTACGCGCCGGTGTCGCTGACCACCGTCAGCACCAGGAACATCAGCACCCGCTGCGCGCCGTCCTCGGCCGTCAGCATCAGCGAGACGAAGGTGGCGAGGAACGGGACGTAGAACGCCGCGAAGAGACCGGCCGTGACGTCCTTGAGGTAGCCCTCCGGCGGTTCCGTCATCCGCCAGACGAGGATCGCCAGCGCGGTCAGGGCCATGGCCACCCACGCGCCCTCGGCGCCCCGGACGTACCCGGAGACGACCATCGCCGCCCCGCCGAGCGCGAGCGGCACCAGCGGCGCCTTGATCCCCTTGCGCTCCTGAAGCCTGCTGGTCAGCTCCCACAGCCCGACGACGACGGCGATCGCTATGACACCGACGAACACAGCCTTGACGACGAACAGCGACGCGACGATCACCGCGCCGAGCCCGACGCCGACCCCTATGGCCGCGCCCAGGTCACGGCCCGCGCTCTTCTTCTGCGGTGCGGGCGCCGGCTGCGGGGCGTCGGGCATGGGCTCCGGATTCTGCGGCGCCGCCGCAGGGGGCTGCACCGACGGGGTGTCGTCACGGTACGGGCCGCCGCCGCGGCGGTTCGCGTCGCGGAACGACTCGTGAGGGAACGATTCGTTCTGGAACGACTCGTCGCGGAACGCCTGCGGCGTCTCGCGGTGAGGCGTCCCGTCCCGGAACGCGGGACCGCCCGGACGAGCGGCCCCCCGGTCGTCATCCTGGTGTCCGCCGGGAGCGGGTACGTCGGGGACGATGGGCATGGGGCGAGTCTGCTGCGCCTCAGGCGCATCGTAGCCGGGACCCGCCGGGGCGGCCCCCTGGACAGGTCCCTGGTCGTTGGGCCCCCAGTACCCCGCCTGTGAACCGGCGTGCGGCGGAGCGCCCCAGGAAGAGTCGTTCATCAGACCTCGAGCAGCTCCGCTTCCTTGTGCTTGAGGAGCTCGTCCACCTGTGCGACGTACTTCGCGGTGGTGTCGTCGAGCTCCTTCTCCGCACGGCGGCCCTCGTCCTCGCCGACCTCGCCGTCCTTGACGAGCTTGTCGATCGCGTCCTTGGCCTTGCGGCGGACGGAGCGGATGGACACCTTGGCGTCCTCGCCCTTGCCCTTGGCGACCTTGATGTAGTCGCGGCGGCGCTCCTCGGTGAGCTCGGGGAACACCACCCGGATGAGGTTGCCGTCGTTGCTCGGGTTGACGCCCAGGTCGCTGTCGCGGATGGCCTGCTCGATGTTGCGCAGCGCGCTCTTGTCGAACGGGGTCACGACCGCCATGCGCGGCTCCGGCACGGAGAACGAAGCCAGCTGGTTGATCGGCGTCGGCGCGCCGTAGTAGTCGGCCACGATCTTGTTGAACATCGCCGGGTGCGCACGGCCGGTGCGGATCGCGGCGAAGTCCTCCTTGGCGACCACGACGGCCTTCTCCATCTTCTCCTCGGCCTCGAGGAGGGTCTCTTCGATCACCACTTGCTCCTGCGTGTCTTGAGTAGGCCCGGCTGCGGTTCCCTGCGGAGGCGGCGGCCGGCTGCGTCGCGTCTTCTTCCTGCACGGTTCCCGACCGGCAGGACATTGTCCATCCCCCGACCAGGGTCCGTCCCCCGGTCAGGCTTTGTCGTACGAACTGCGGTTCGACCGGTCAGACCCGGTCGCCTTCGTCACCCACAAGCGTGCCGATCTTCTCACCCTTGACGGCTCGCGCGATATTGCCCTCGGCCAGAAGCTCGAAGACGAGGATCGGCAGCTTGTTGTCGCGGCACAGCGTGACCGCCGTGGCGTCGGCGACCTTGAGGTCGCGCGTGATGACCTCGCCGTAGCCGAGGGCGTCGAACCTGACCGCCTCCGGGTTGGTCTTCGGGTCGGAGTCGTAGACGCCGTCCACACCGTTCTTGCCCATCAGCAGCGCCTCGGCGTCGATCTCCAGGGCGCGCTGGGCGGCGGTGGTGTCGGTGGAGAAGTACGGCATGCCCATGCCCGCACCGAAGATGACCACGCGGCCCTTCTCCAGGTGCCGCACGGCGCGCAGCGGGATGTACGGCTCGGCGACCTGGCCCATGGTGATGGCGGTCTGGACCCGGCTGTCGATGCCTTCCTTCTCCAGGAAGTCCTGGAGGGCGAGGCAGTTCATGACGGTGCCGAGCATGCCCATGTAGTCGGAGCGGGCGCGGTCCATACCGCGCTGCTGGAGCTCGGCGCCGCGGAAGAAGTTGCCGCCGCCGATGACGACCGCGATCTCGGCGCCGTCCCGGACGACGGCGGCGATCTCGCGGGCGATCTTGTGCACCACGTCGGGGTCGACGCCCAGGCCGCCGCCGCCGGAGAACGCCTCTCCGGACAGCTTCAGCAGGAACCGGCCGCGTACTTTGCCGTCGTCACTCTTCTGGGCCTTGGTGGTCATGGGAGATCCCGCCTCTTTCACGTGGTGCACATACGAAGAAGGCCATTGCCGGTGGGGTGTCGTTCGCAACCCATGCGCGGCAATGGCCTCCTCGTCAGATCTGCTGTCGTCCGTCACGCGTGCGTGACGGCGTACGCGGACGACTCACGTCGACCCTATAGGGGTCGCGCGTCGATCGCGGTACGGACTCAGATGCCGACCTTGATGCGCGAGAAGCGCTTCAGGGTGACACCGGCCTCGTCCAGGACCTTCTGGACGGACTTCTTGTTGTCGAGCGCGTACGGCTGGCCGAGGACGGTGGCGTCCTTGAAGAAGCCGTTGAGGCGACCCTCGACGATCTTGGCGATCGCGGCCTCGGGCTTGCCCTCGGCGCGGGTGGTCTCCTCGGCGATGCGGCGCTCGGACTCGACGACCTCGGCCGGCACCTCGTCCTTGGACAGGTACTTGGGCGCGAAGGCGGCGATGTGCTGGGCGATGCCCTTGGCGACCTCGGCGTTCGGCTTGTCCAGCTCGACGAGGACACCGATCTGCGGGGGCAGGTCGGGCATCGTGCGGTGCATGTACGCGATGACGAAGCCGTCGGCGAACTGCGCGAAGCGGTCCAGGACGATCTTCTCGCCGAGGTTGGCGTTGGCCTCGTCCACGAACGCCTGGACGGTCTTGCCGGCCTCGATCTCGGAGCCGAGCAGGGCGTCGAGGTCGGCCGGGGACGTCTTGGCGACGTGCTCGGCGATCGCGTTGGCGACGGCCTGGAACTTCTCGCCCTTGGCGACGAAGTCCGTCTCGCACTTCAGCTCGACCAGGACACCGGAGGAGTTGTCGTCGGCGATGATCGAGACCACGGCGCCGTTCTCGGCGGAGCGGCCCTCGCGCTTGGCGACGCCCTTCTGGCCCTTGATGCGGAGCGCCTCGACGGCCTTCTCGACGTTGCCCTCGGCCTCGTCCAGCGCCTTCTTGCAGTCCATCATGCCGGCGCCGGTGAGCTCGCGGAGCTTCTTGACGTCGGCGGCGGTGTAGTTCGCCATGAGTCTGTGAGTCTTTCTCGAAGTCTGGAAGATCGACGATCTGCACGGGCCGGAGCCCGCTTCACGGGAACTCTCCGGCTCTGTGCCGACCTACGGGTGAACGGCGGGGGCGGACTTCATGTCAGCGCCCCCGCCGTCAACCGTGACGCTGTGACGGTCAGGCCTGCTCGGCGTCCGCGGCCGGAGCCTCGGCGGTCTCCGCGGCGGGGGCCTCGGCGGTCTCCGCGGCGGGGGCCTCGGGGGTCTCCGCGGGGGCCTCGGCAGCGGGGGCCTCGGTGGCGGGGGCCTCGGTGGCGGGGGCCTCGGTGGCGGGGGCGGCCTCGGCGGCCGGAGCCTCGTCGGCCTTCTTCTCGCCCTCGAGCAGGTCGCGCTCCCACGCGGCCAGCGGCTCGCCGGCGGCCTTGTCGCCCTTGTCGCCGGTGGCGACGCCGGAACGGGCGATGAGGCCCTCGGCGACGGCGTCGGCGATCACGCGGGTGAGCAGGGTGACGGAGCGGATCGCGTCGTCGTTGCCCGGGATCTTGTAGTCGACCTCGTCGGGGTCGCAGTTGGTGTCGAGGATGGCGACGACCGGGATGTTGAGCTTCCGGGCCTCGCCGACCGCGATGTGCTCCTTCTTGGTGTCCACGATCCAGACGGCGCTGGGCACCTTGGACATCTCGCGGATACCGCCGAGGGTCTTCTCGAGCTTGGCCTTCTCACGCGAGAGGACCAGGAGCTCCTTCTTCGTCAGACCCGACGCGGCGACGTCCTCGAAGTCGATGAGCTCGAGCTCCTTGAGGCGCTGCAGGCGCTTGTAGACGGTCGAGAAGTTGGTGAGCATGCCGCCCAGCCAGCGCTGGTTGACGTAGGGCATGCCGACGCGGGTGGCCTGCTCGGCGATGGCCTCCTGCGCCTGCTTCTTCGTGCCGACGAACATGACCGTGCCGCCGTGGGCGACGGTCTCCTTGACGAACTCGTAGGCGCGGTCGATGTACGACAGCGACTGGAGCAGGTCGATGATGTAGATGCCGTTGCGCTCGGTGAAGATGAAGCGCTTCATCTTCGGGTTCCAGCGACGGGTCTGGTGACCGAAGTGGACGCCGCTCTCCAGCAGCTCCCGCATCGTGACGACGGCCATGGCCGTTCTCCTTGGGTTTCTCGGTTGTGCCGCGGATGCCGGACGGCTCCCGCGCCTGACGCCCGCGACGCGCCGAGCCACGAAGGACCGAGGGGCGCTGACACCGACCGGTGAGGGTCTGATGTTGGGGCGTGCGAAGTCGACCCGGTGACCCGGATCGCCAGAAGAAGTGTACGGGACCGGCGGACCACCGGGTGACGCCGCTGTCCACAACCGGGCGCCGGTCCACAGCCTCGGGCACGGCCGGCGGTTTCCGGCCACGCTGTGCGGCATGAACGCGAAGCGGTGCGGGGGCCTGCTGCTGCTCCTGCCGATCATCATGTCGATGCCTGTGGCCTGGGCGGATCCCTCACCGCCCGGGCCGTCCCCGGGTCCGCCGACATCCCCGTCCACATCCCCGCTCGCGCCTACGGCCGCGCCCACGCCCCCGTCCGGGCCGGTGCCGGCGATCGGCCGCGCCTGGCCGGTGGGGAGGCGCCCACCGGTGCTGCGCGGCTGGGAGCCCCCGGCGACGGTGTACGGGCGCGGCCACCGCGGTGTGGACCTGGCGGCCGCTCCCGGCGCTCCGGTCCGGGCGGTGGCGGCCGGCCGGGTCTCCTTCGCCGGGCGGGTCGCGGGCAGAGGCGTCGTGTCGGTGGAACTGACGGGCACGGACCTGCGCACGACGTACGAGCCGGTGGCGGCGACCGTCCGCGAGGGAGACGAGGTCGCGGCGGGCGATCAGGTGGGCACGGTCCAGCCGAGCGGCTCCCACTGCACGTCCCCGTGCGTCCACTGGGGCCTGCGAAGGAAGGAGGCCTACCTGAACCCTCTGTCGCTGCTTCCGCCGTGGCTGCTGCGCCGAGGTCCGTCCCGTCTGCTGCCGGTCCTGGGCGTGCCGCTGCCGTAGGAGCACCGCCCCGAGCCGCTCAGCGCGGCCGCTCAACGGAGGGCCGCTCGGAAGAGGGCCGCTCGGCAGAGGGCCGCTCAGCCGACCCGCTCGACGCGGCCCGGCCCGCCGGCGCGGCGGCTCAGCCCAGAACCCCCCGCAGCACCATCCCCACCGCGGCCTCGGTCACCCCGTCCGGCTCCTCCGCGCCCAGCTCGATCCTGCGGACCGCCGCGTCCACGACTCCCTGCACCAGCATCGCCGCCAGCCGGGGCTCCGTGTGCCCCATCGCAGCCAGCGCCTCCACGATCATCGCGACGAGCGAACCGTGCGCCGCGCGGATCTTCTCCCGCGCCCCCGCGTCCAGCTCGCTGGCCGAGATGGCCACCACAGCCCGGTGCCGCCGGTCCCCCACCAGCGCCAGCTGCCGCCGCACATACGCCTCGACCTTGGCCGAAGGCTCGTCCACCGCGGCCATCGCCGCCGACACCTCCGCCGCCCACACGGGGAAGTCGACCTCGCACAGCTCCTCGACCACGGCCGCCCGTGACCGGAAGTACTCGTACACGGACGAACGCGCGAGCCCCGTCCGCTCGGCGAGGGCGGGGAAGGTCAGCGCCTCCGTCCCGCCCTCGGACAGCAATGACCGGGCCGCGTCCAGCAGGGCGGCTCGCTGCATCGTCCGGTGCTCGGCCACGGAGGCCGCTCGAATCCTTGGCACGTCACCACTTTACGGACGCCGCCCCTTCGGCGGGAGTGACTCGGCCCGCCCGCCGGCGGGCCGGTCAGCCGTCCGCCGCACGGCCCCGACCGGGTCAACGGCCGAAGCTCGCCAGCTTCGCGCGCAACTGGAGCACGGATTTGGTGTGGATCTGACTGACCCTGCTCTCGGTGACGCCCAGCACGTTCCCGATCTCGGCCAGGGTCAGCCCTTCGTAGTAGTACAGCGTCACGA
This sequence comes from Streptomyces sp. NPDC101166, assembly GCF_044768125.1. Lineage (NCBI taxonomy): Bacteria > Bacillati > Actinomycetota > Actinomycetes > Kitasatosporales > Streptomycetaceae > Streptomyces > Streptomyces sp. NPDC101166. The sequence goes on along the minus strand of NZ_JBIWPF010000008.1, from coordinate 198,995 downwards.
CCGTCTTCTCCCGGTCGGGCAGGGTGTTGATGGCCCGTGCCAGGAATCTGCGCAGCTCCCGGTCCTCGGCCACCTCCACGGGGTTGTCCGCGGCGGTGTCCTCCAGCGTGTCCATGACGCTGAGGCCGTCCCCGCCCTCGCCCCCCACATGCAGCAGCTCCTCCAGTGCGACCACGTTGGCCAGCGACAACTGGCTGAACACCGCGTGCAGCTCGTCCACCGCGATGCCCAGTTCGGCGGCGACCTCGCCCTCCGAGGGCGTGCGGCGCAGCCGCGCCTCCAGCGTCGCGTAGGCCCGCTCGACGTTGCGCGCCTTCTGCCGCACGGACCGCGGGATCCAGTCCAGCGCCCGCAGCTCGTCGATCATCGCGCCCCGGATCCGGGTGATCGCGTACGTCTCGAACTTGATCTCGCGGTCGAGGTCGAACTTCTCGATCGCGTCGATCAGCCCGAACACGCCCGAGGACACGAAGTCCGCCTGCTCCACGTTGGGCGGCAGTCCGACGCTCACCCGCCCGGCCACGTACTTCACCAGCGGTGAGTAGTGCAGGATCAGCTGCTCCCGCAGCCGCTCGTCCCCCGTCGCCTTGTACGAGCGCCACAGCTCGTCGAGCGTCGAGGGAGCGGGCGGTCTCACGCTGCCACCGTCGCGGGCGGCTGGGGGGATCGCCGCCCGGTCGGACCCGGAGGTGTGCTGGGGCATACGTCGCCTTGTGCCGTTTCTGCCGTGGAGATACGTGTGTGATGCGGTGTGACGCCTACTGGTGGGATGTGCTGCCGAGTGCTGCGATGTGATGGCTGTTGGCCGGTCTGTGACGGAATCCTCGTGAGCGTAGCGTGACTGGAGCGTCGCGGTGTGCGAAGGTCGCGCCCGGACCGGTGCGGGGACCGACCTCGGCGGCCGCCGCCCAGGGGCACGCCGTTCGCCCCGGGCGACGCCGGGGACGCGTCAACTGCGCGCGTTCTCAAGGCTGTCGACGTTCGCCCGGACGGCCGAACCCACCCGGTCAACACGGGTGTCCACCCCGTCGGGCGGACACCACCGCCTGGCGTGTCAACTTCCAGTCGTCGCCATGTCGTTCGACGTATCCGAGTGCTCTGAGTTCGTACAGTCGGGCGATCGCGTCGTCCGGCGTGGTGCGCGCCTCCCGGGCGATCTCGCCCACGGCCGCGGCTCGCCGGGAGGGGAGCGCGGCCAGGACGCCGCGGGCGCCCGGCGCCAGCAGGTCGCGCGGAAACGCCGTTTCCCGCCGCTCCGGCGCCAGCTCGCCCATGTCCCCGACCAGCTCGACGACCTCGGCGGCGTCGGTGACCAGCACGGCCTCCTCCCGCAGGAGTGTGTGCACCCCGGCCGACTGGGCGCTGGTGACCGGTCCGGGCACGCCCATCGTGTGCCGGCCCAGCCGTTGCGCCGCCCGCGCGGTGACCAGGGAGCCGCTGCGGTGCGCCGCCTCGACGACCACCGTGCCCCGGGTGAGGGCGGCGATCACCCGGTTGCGCAGGATGAACCGGCTCGGCGTCGGGTGGTCGCCCGGCGGCAGCTCCCCCACCACCAGGCCCTGCCGGGCGATCCGGTCGAGCAACTGCGTATGGCCGCGCGGATAGGGCCGGTCGACTCCGCAGGCCAGGACGGCGACCGTGGCTCCGCCCGCCCCGAGGGCGCCCCGGTGCGCGGCGCCGTCGACGCCGTAAGCGCCGCCGGAGACCACCACCCAGCCGCGTTCGGCGAGGCCCGCGGCGAGGGTGGCCGCCATGTGCGCGCCGTACTCGGTGCAGGCGCGGGCGCCGACGACGGCGACCGAGCGCAGCGCCCATATCCGCAGGCTGGGACCACCCCGCACCCACAGACCGAGCGGCCGGGCGTCCCCGAGGTCGTCCAGCGGGCCGGGCCACTCCGCGTCCCCCGGGCACAGGAACCGCACCCCGGCCCGCCGCGCCGCGGCCAGATCCCGCCGGGGCGCCGCCTCGTCACCCCGCGCCCGCAGCCCGGCCCACCGCCTGGGACTCACCCCGGGCAGCGCGTCCCCGTGGCCGCGCAGCCGCCGGGCCACCTCGGGCGCGCCGTACTCGCGCACCCAGCGCCCTCCGGTCTCGTCGCCCGGCTCGACGACCCTGGCGAGGAACACCCGCGCGAGCCGCTCCCCGTCCGGCTCGTCGCACCCCGCCTCGCCGAACGCCGGCCCGTCCGGGTCCGGCCCGCCTGTCTCCCCGGCACCGGCCGGCTCCTCGGGCCCCGGTCCGCCGCGCCCCCGGCCGTCGACGCCGGTCACGCCATCGCCCCGAGCGCCATGGGCACCCCGCGCGGCACCCCGGTGCGCAGCTGGAGCGCCAGGGCGACGTCCGTCGCGTCGGGCCGGTCGTGCCCGACGAGGTCGGCGACGGTCCAGGCCACCCGCAGGACCCGGTCCAGGCCCCGGGCGGTGAGCACCCCGCGCTCCAGGTTCCGCTCGGCCTCGTCCATCGCCCCGCTCAGCGGGTGCCAGCGGCTGCGCAGCTCACGCCCCGGGACTTCGCTGTTGGTCCGCCACGGGGTGCCGGCCAGCCGGGCCGACGCGCGTTCCCTCGCGGCCCTGACCCGCTCGGCGACCGTCGCGGTCGTCTCGCCGCCGGGGCCGCGGTGGGCCAGTTCGGCCCTGCTCACCGGGTCCACCTCGACGCGCAGGTCGACACGGTCGAGCAGCGGCCCGGAGAGCCTGGCCTGGTAGCGCCGGACCGCCGAGGGCGAGCACTCGCACAGGGTGTCCCGCAGCGAGAAGCGACCGCAGGGACACGGATTCGCCGCGAGCACCATCAGGAAGCGCGCGGGGAACCGCACCACGCCCGCGCTGCGGGCGATCACGACGTGCCCCGCCTCCAGGGGCTGGCGCAGGGCGTCGAGAGCGTGGCTGCTGAACTCGGGGGTCTCGTCCAGGAAGAGCACCCCCCGGTGGGCCATCGACACGGCTCCGGGCCGGGCGATGTGGGGTCCGCCGCCGACGAGCGCCTGCATCGTGGCCGAGTGGTGCGGTGCGCAGTACGGCGGGACGTCGATCAGGGGCTTGCCCGGCGGCAGGAGGCCGGCCACCGAGTGCACCGCCGTGACCTCCAGCGACTCCTCCCGGCACAGCCGGGGCAGCACGGCCGGCAGCCGCTCGGCCAGCATGGTCTTGCCGGCGCCCGGCGGCCCTTCGAGGAACAGGTGGTGTCCCCCGGCGGCGGCGACCTCGACCGCCGTGCGCGCCGAGCGCTGCCCGACGACGTCGGCGAGGTCGTGCCCCTGGTCGTGGGGGGCGGAGCCAATGGTGTGCATACCGGTGGCGGCGCCCGTCCCGGGCATCCGCAGGCCTGCCAGGAGAGGGTCGGGGCGGCCCGCCTCGTCCGGCTCCTCGTCGGGCACGGGCTCGTCCGCGAGCACGGCGATCAGCTGCCGCAGGCTGCGCACGCCGAGCACCGAGACACCGGGCACCAGGGAGGCCTCGGCGGCCGCGCACTCCGGGACGACGACCTGCTCGTACCCGGCGTCCGCCGCCGCCAGCACCGCCGGGAGGATGCCCCGCACGGGACGCACCCGGCCGTCCAGCCCCAGTTCACCGATCATGACGATGTCGGCCAGCACCCGCGGGTCGATCCGCTCGGACGCGCCGAGCACCGCACTGGCGATGGCGAGGTCGAAGCCCGAACCCGCCTTGGGCACGGAGGCCGGGCTGAGGCCGACGGTGAGCTTCTTCTGCGGCCACTCGCCGCCCGAGTTCACCACCGCCGCCCGCACCCGGTCCCGGCTCTCGCTCAAGCTCTTGTCCGGCAGCCCCACCAGCGTGAAGGCCGCGACCCCGGGCTCCAGGTCGGCCTGGACCTCGACCACGACGCCTTCAACGCCCACCAGCGCCACCGAGCACGTACGCGCGAAGCCCATCTCAGGCCACCCCCCGCACGTGCTCGACGACGGCGGCGCCGCGGCGGGGCAGCACCACGCCGACCAGATCGATGCGGACGCCGCCCGGTGGCGCTCCCCCGTGCGCGTGGATCCATCGCTCGGCCAGGCAGCGCAGACGGCGGGCCTTGTCCGGCGTCACCGCCGCCATCGGGTGCTGGAAACCGCCGTCCCTGCGGGTCTTGACCTCGCAGACGACCAGGACGTCGCCGTCCCGCGCGACGATGTCGATCTCGCCGGCCCTGCCACAGCGCCAGTTGCGCCCCAGGATCGCCATCCCGGCCCCGGCCAGCCGTCGGGCGGCCAGCTCCTCGCCGTACCTGCCGAGCGCGCCTCGCGCCAGATCCGTGCTCGTGGACGAGCCGCCGCCCGTGCCGGTGCTCGTGTTCGCGTTCATGTCGGCACCACCTCCGGCGCCCACGTTCACGCGTTCACGGCTCCGTTGAGGATCTTGGTGCGCAACTCAGCGGTTGTGGACAACTCCGTCACCCACACGGGTCGGGCTCATCCGCCCGGCAGCTCCAGGTCGCTCTTGTTCAACTCCTCGATGTTCACGTCCTTGAACGTGAGCACCCGCACCTGCTTCACGAACCGCGCCGGCCGGTACATGTCCCAGACCCAGGCGTCCGCCATCGACACCTCGAAGAACACCTCGCCTTGGACCGAGTGCACCTGCATCTCGTAGTCGTTGGTCAGGTAGAAGCGCCGCTCGGTCTCGATCACGTATTTGAACAGACCGACGACATCGCGGTACTCCCGGTAGAGCTTCAGCTCCATCTCGGTCTCGTACTTCTCGAGGTCCTCGGCGCTCATGGCATGTTCCCCTTCAGCCGTGCGATCCCACCATTGTGCGCCAGTCCCGGGAGCCGCTAGACGATTTCCGTGTCGAGCGTCACCGGGCCGGCCGGGGGACCTTCGTCGAGCAGCCTGCTGAGCAGCTCGGCGAGTCTGGTCGGATACACCGTCTCATGTGCCCGGCTCAGTTCCCGACACGTCCACCAACGCGCTCCCGCGACGCTGCGCCGCTCCAGTTCGGTCAGGGCCGTGGCGCGGGTCGCCGTCACGGTCGTCCGGGCGAGGTAGTACCACTCGTCCTGGTCCCAGCGGCGGCCCGCGAACGGGAAGGAGCACCTCCGCCGCCAGAGCACCGGGCCGAGTTCGACCTCGGTGATGCCCGTCTCCTCGGCGAGTTCCCGCAGAGCGGCCTCTTCACGGGTCTCGTCGCCCTCCACGCCGCCGCCGGGCGTGAACCACCAGTCGTCGGCCGGATCGTCCGGCTCATGGCCGTGCAGCAGCAGGATGCGGTCCTCGGGGTCGAGCAGCACGACCCGGGCCACCTTGCGCAGGCCGCCCGTGTACGTGTCGGCCGCGCCCGGCGGCAGGTCCGTCCCGGCCGGCTCGCCGGGCACCGGCTCAGCCGGCACTCGCGGCCCCCGTGCCCGCCCCGGCCCCGCGTCCGGAGGTCCGCTTGGCGATGGGCCCGTAGGCGCCGCCGCCGAGGACGAGCACCGCGCCGGCGACGATCAGCCAGCCGATCGTGCGCAGCGGGCCGGGCTCGGAGAGGTGGCCGAGCGCCTGGAAGCCCGTGGGGCGCTTCAGCATGCCGTTCATCGGCCAGACGACGGCGTCGACGCGGGCGGTGACGGCGGAGGCGGCCACGGTGCCCTGGGCGGCGTCGGTGAGGTGGGCGGTGGAGTCCAGCGAGCCCTGGCGCTCGTCGCCGAGCAGGAACAGCCGCCCCTCGGGGACCTCCACCTCGGGAATGCTCTTGACCTCGGCGGGGGCGCCCTTGGGCAGATACGGTTCGTCGATCTGCTTGCCGTTGACGGTCAGCTTGCCGTTCGTGCAGCAGGCGACGGTGTCGCCGCCGACCGCGACCACGCGCTTGACGACGGGCGCGTCGGCCCAGTTGGTGTCCTTGAAGACGACGACGTCACCGCGGCGCACCTCGTCGCCGTCCACCACCTGTGCGAGGACCCGGTCGCCGGCGTTGATCGTCGGGACCATCGAACCGGTGGGCACGGTGTAGGGGCGGTAGGTCAGCGCCGCCCAGCCGAATCCGCCCAGGAACAGCACCAGGCCCAGCGCGACGGCCAGTCCGGACAGGCGCTGTCCGGTCCGGCTGCCCACCGGGCCGCTGCTGGTGCCACCGCCGCTGTGCGGGGCCGTACGCGTCGTGCTCTCGCCACCCATGGGTCCGCACCCTACCCGGGGGTACCGAGCCGGGGCAGCCCTTCCCCGTCAGCCGGGGGCGCATCCTTGGGAAAGGGTTTGCCGACGCCCTGGCCTCAGCGGCTCCGCCGGCCGGAGGCCCTGGCCTCAGCGGCTCTGCCCCGAGGTCACGGTCCGCACAGTCCGCTCGCCGGAGGAGTCCGCACGCCGACGGCGCCACAGGACCACGGGGACGACGCCGGCGAGGGCGACGCCCTGCGGGGCGACGGTGAGCGCGGCGGATCCCGCGGCCTGCGGGTTCAGGCCCTGCTGGTCGAAGGTGTCCGGCACGGGCAGCGTGCCCCAGCGGTTGATCGGCCAGGCCTTGACGACGGCGCGGCCGACGACCTGGTCGACGGGGACCATGCCGTGGTTCTTGTCGGACTGGTTGTAGCGGGAGTCCCGCGAGTTCTGCCGGTGGTCGCCCATGACCCAGATGAAGCCCTCAGGAACCTTCACAGAGAACTGGCCGCCCTGGTCGTCCTGGCTGCACGGGGTGTTGCCGGGGTAGACGTACGGCTCGTCGAGGGCCTTGCCGTTGACGGTGAGCGGGCCGGTGCCCTTGCAGGAGACGGTGTCGCCGCCGACGCCGACGACCCGCTTGATCAGGTCCTTCTCCTCCGCCGACGGCATCAGGCCGATCCAGCTGAGGAAGGTCTGCACCGCGTTCGGCTCGGGCGTGGGCTCGCCCGCGAGCCACTTGTCCGGGTCGTGGAAGACGACGACCTCACCGCGCTCGGGCTCGGAGCCGAACCACGGGGTGAGCTTGTCGACGAGGACCCGGTCGCCCTGCTGGAGGGTGTTCTGCATCGAGTCCGAGGGGATCGAGAACGCCTGCACCAGGAACGTCTTGATGAGTAGGGCGAGGACGAGCGCGATGCCGATCAGGATCGGCAGTTCCTTCCAGAAGGAACGCGGCTTCTTCGCCTTGGGCGCGCCGTCACCCGGGCCCGGCTCCGTCGTGGGCGGCTGTCCGCCCCCGGGGCCCTCGCCGCCCGCCACCGGGGCGTCATTCCCGGAGGTCACGGCGCCGTCCGTAGCCTGGTCGGCCGCTTCCACGGGACGTCCGCGGTACTCCTCGCCGTCGTGCCCGGACCGTGCGCCAACCGCCACATCCCCCACGCCAACTCCTAACTCTGTGCCGCTGCCTGCCCCACATACGGCGCAGGCCCACCACTCCCATAACGAGCGGGAGTTCCGCAGGGCTCGGGAGTCGGACCGGTCCGTTCGGATGGTCGGGAGCAACCCTATGCGACGTGCCGGGGGCCGAGGTCGTCGCGAAGCCCGAGTCGGTCACGGAGGAAAAGGTTTGCGGTTCTTTTAGGGAGTTCCAGCGACCGAGGGGCCACGCGATGACCATGGCTCGGCCCAGTACGCCGTCCTCGGAGACGGTGCCGCCGTAGTCGGTGTCCTGGTGGAAGCGGGAGTCGGCGGAGTTGCCGCGGTGGTCGCCCATCACCCAGAGCCGGCCCTGGGGGACGGTGATGTCGAAGGCCATCGTGGAGGGGGCGTCGCCCGGGTAGATGTAGTTTCCCTCGTTCAGGGGAACGCCGTTGACGGTGACCCGTCCGGTGCCGTCGCAGCACTGGACGCGGTCGCCGCCCACGCCGACGACCCGTTTGATGAGGTCCTTCTCGTCGTCGGACGGCAGCAGGCCGATGAAGGTGAGCCCTTCCTTGATCTGCTTGACGACGACGGGGTCCTCCTTCTTCGGGGAGGTCTGCTCGTCCTGCAGCCAGCCGCCGGGGTCCTTGAAGACGACGACGTCCCCGCGCTGCGGCTTGGACCCGAACCACGGGGTGAACTTGTCCACCAGGACGCGGTCCCCGATCTGGATCGTCTGCTCCATCGAACCGGAGGGGATCACGAAGGCCTGCACGAGGAACGTCTTGAGCACCAGGGCGATGAGCACGGCGACGCCGACGAGCAGCGGGATCTCCCGGACGGCGCTCCGCCTTCGCTTGCGCTTGACCTTGCGCTGGAGCTTGCGCCGTTCCGTGCGCGAGCGTCCGCCGCCGCCGGGGGTGGAGGTGCGCCGTGCGCCGGTGGGCAGGAGGTTGTCCGCGGCGCTGACGGGCACGCCACGCGGCTTTCCGCGGTTACCCATCGGCGCCCTCCCCGGCCGGCACGCGCGCGTAGGCGCTCGGGCGATGCAGTCGGGCCTGGTGGGCGTAGGGCCAGACGACCCAGTCGGCGCGGCCGATCACCTCGCCGACGGGGATCATGCCGCCGCCCGGTGACCCCAGGTGATCGCGGGAGTCGCTGGAGGCGCTGCGGTGGTCGCCGAGGACGAACAGGGCGCCTTCGGGCACGACGACGTCGAAGGGCACCGTGGAGGGGCTGTCGCCCGGGTACAGGAACGTCGACTCGTCGACCGGCCGGCCGTTCACCTGGATCCTCCCGTCCTTGTCACAGCAGACCACGTGGTCTCTTCCCACACCCACAACGCGTTTGATGTAGTCCGCGTGCCCGAAGTACCCGGTGCCGTCGAACACGACGACGTCGCCGCGCCGCGGCTCGGCACCGAAACGGTACGCCAACTTATTTACGAGAACCCGGTCCCCGATCCTCAATCCGGTTTCCATGGATCGGCTGGGAATCTGGAAGGGCTGAGCCACGAAACTGTTCAAGAACAGCGAAAACAGCAGACAGGCGAGGAGGGTGAGGCTGATCCACCCGCCGGGGACCCATTCCTTGACGCGCCCCGCCAACGCGGAACGCGACCGTCCCTCCGGCTCCGCCGCGTCCGAGGGGTGCTCGGAAGGGGCGGGTGCGGAGGAGCGGTCGCGCTCCGTGTGCTGTGCTTCGGTGTCCATCGAGGCCAGATGTTATCCGGCCGGGCCGTGGACCCCGGAGGGCGCTCAGTTGTCGCGCTTCTCCTTGATCTTCGCGGCCTTGCCGCGCAGCTCGCGCAGGTAGTACAGCTTGGCGCGGCGCACGTCACCGCGGGTCACGAGCTCGATCTTCTCGACGATCGGGGTGTGCACCGGGAAGGTGCGCTCGACGCCGACGGAGAACGAGACCTTGCGGACCGTGAAGGTCTCGCGGACACCGGCGCCCTGACGGCGGATGACGACGCCCTTGAACTGCTGCACACGAGAGCGGTTGCCCTCGATGACGCGGACGTGGACGTTGACGGTGTCACCCGGGCGGAAGGCCGGGACGTCGCTGCGCAGCGACGCGGAGTCGACGGAGTCGAGCAGGTGAGACATTTCGTCTGCTTTCTTCGCTGATGCCACAGGTCATCAACGGAACTAGAGGTTCTGGGTCGAGTGGCCGCGCGCGTCGGGGCGGGCGTCGTGTCCCCCTGTGGCAGGGGCGCACGCCGGACTGCGCACAACAGCGGCCTATTGTTCCACGCCGCCGGTCCTGCGCCAAAATCGGCCGTAGGGCTCGCCCTCCAAGTCCGGGGACCAGCCCAGGATGGAGAGCATCTCGCGGTCCTTCTTGTCGAAGGCCCGGGGGTCGGCGCGCTCGATCAGGTCCGGCCGGTTGGCCGTCGTACGGGTGAGGGCCTCGTCGCGGCGCCAGCGGGCGATCTTGCCGTGGTGGCCGCTGAGCAGCACCTCGGGGATGTCCCGGCCGCGCCAGGCGGGGGGCTTGGTGTAGACGGGCCCTTCCAGGAGGTCGGCCATGGCTCCGGGGGCGAAGGAGTCGTCGCGGTGGGACTCGGCGTTGCCGAGGACGCCGGGCAGGAGGCGGGCCACCGCCTCGGTGACGACGAGCACGGCCGCCTCGCCGCCGGCGAGGACGTAGTCGCCGATGGAGACCTCGTGGACCGGTATGCGGGTGGCGTACTCGTCGACGACGCGGCGGTCGATGCCCTCGTAGCGGGCCGGCGTGAAGATCAGCCAGGGGCGTTCGGAGAGCTCGCCGGCGAGCTTCTGGGTGAAGGGGCGGCCGCTGGGAGTGGGGACGACGAGCGCGGGGGCGTGAGCGCCGCTCTCGTAGCCGTCGGCCAGGACGGAGTCGAGGGCGTCGCCCCAGGGCTCGGTCTTCATCACCATGCCGGGGCCGCCGCCGTAGGGGGTGTCGTCGACGGTGTTGTGGCGGTCGTACGTCCACTGCCGCAGGTCGTGGACGTGGACGTCCAGCTGTCCACGCGCGCGCGCCTTGCCGACGAGGGAGACGTTCAGCGGTTCGAGGTACTCGGGGAAGATCGTGACGACGTCGAGGCGCATCAGGACTCGTCCCGGGAGGAGGCGATCTCGGCGCGGTCGTCGATCAGTCCGGGCGGCGGGGCGATGACGGCCCGCTGCTCCTCGAGGTCGATCTCGGTGACGATCTCCTCGACGAACGGGATCATCACCTCGCTGCCGTCGGGCCGCTCCACGATGAAGAGGTCCTGGGAGGGCAGGTGGGAGATCTCGGTGATCCGGCCGACCTCCTCGCCGTCCTCGGTCACCACGTCGAGGTCGATGAGCTGGTGGTCGTAGTACTCGTCCTCGTCCTCGGGGAGCTGCCCGGGGTCGATCTCGGCGATCAGGAGGGTGTTGCGCAGGGCCTCGGCGGCGGTGCGGTCGGCGACGCCCTCGAAGCGCAGGAGGAGGCGGCCGCTGTGCACCCGGCCGGTCTCGATCGTGAGCGGACCCACGGAGGCGGGGTCCGTGAACAGTACGGCGCCGGGGCCGAGCCGCTGTTCCGGCTCGTCGGTGCGGACCTCCACGGTGACCTCGCCCTTGATGCCGTGGGCGCGGCCGATCCGTGCGACTACGAGCTGCACTTGCGAAGATCTCCTGTCGTGACGACTGCGGGCCGGGGACGGCCCAGTGGCCCTCCCCGGCCCGAGCCGGTGCTGCTGATGCGTCAGCGGACGTGGTCCACGTCGACGAGGTCGACGCGGACGCCGCGGCCGCCGATGGCGCCCACGACGGTGCGCAAGGCGCGTGCGGTGCGGCCGTTGCGGCCGATCACCTTGCCGAGGTCGTCGGGGTGGACCCGGACCTCCAGCACACGCCCGCGACGCAGGTCGCGCGAGGCGACCTGCACATCGTCAGGGTTGTCGACGATGCCCTTCACGAGGTGCTCAAGCGCCTCTTCGAGCATGCTGCTCAGGCCTCGGTCGACTCGGAGGACTCGGCGGCGGCCTCGTCCTTCTTCTCGGCCTTCTTCTTCTGGGTGATCGCCTCACCCTTGCCCGTGTCGTCGCCACCGAGGGCCTCGAACGACGGACGCGCCTTCTTCGGCTCGGCGGTCAGCAGCGGAGCCGGGGCGGGCTCGCCCTTGAACTTCTGCCAGTCGCCGGTCTTCTTCAGGATGGCGAGGACGGGCTCGGTCGGCTGCGCGCCGACACCCAGCCAGTACGCCACGCGGTCCGCGTCGACCTCGATGACCGACGGGTTGTACGTCGGGTGGTACTTGCCGATCTCCTCGATCGCACGGCCGTCACGGCGGGTGCGGGAGTCGGCGACGACGATGCGGTAGTGAGGCGAACGGATCTTGCCCAGACGCTTCAGCTTGATCTTGACTGCCACGGGAGTGGGTTCTCCTGGATTTGACGTGGTTGGGCACGGCGAGAATGCCGCGTGGGGTTGCGGTACCCGAGTGCCCGACGGACGCGTCAGCCGGAGGAGAGAGGGGTCCTGTGCGGCTGTCGAGTACAGCTAGCCATTGTGCCACACCCCGCGGGTCGCTTTCGGGCGGGGGCTCGGGCCCCCGGGCTGCATGGCTGATTCCGCCCCCGCGCCGGTTTCGGGCGGTGCGGGGGCGGTGTCGCGGTGGGCGAGTCGTCCGGGGACCGGCAGCCACGAGATGCCGGTGCCTCCCGGTTACGCCGCGCCCATGATTTCCGGGATGCGGAACGGCTTGCCGCAGCCGCCGCAGACGATCGGGGCCTGGGCCAGGACCGACGGCACGACGCGGACGTTGCGGCCGCAGTCGCAGACCGCCTTGACGCGCACACCGCCGCCGGAGGAGCCGTGCCGGGCGGCCGGGCCGCGGAAGGCGCGGGTGGTGTCGGCGGTGGTGGCCGCCAGGTGCGCCTTGAGGGCCCGCTGGAGGCGCTCGATGGTCGGCCGGTAGCGCCGCTTGGCCTCGGGGTTGAGCGTGACCAGCGAGAAGCCGCTGCTGGGGTGCGGCTCCTCGGGGTGGTCCAGGCCCAGCTCCTCGGCGATCGCGAGGAATCGGCGGTTGTGGTAGCGGCCGGCCCGGGAGGTGTCACGGACGCCGCGCGATGCGGCGATCCCGTGGACCGCCTCGTGCAGCAGCCGCTCGAAGGAGAGCTCGTGACCGCAGGCGGACGACGACTCCCCGATCAGGGACTCTGGCGCGGCAAGGTCCGGCAGCTCGGGGTGGTACCGCTGAATGTCGGCCCACGCCTGTGCCAGCTCTGCGGCGAGAACAGGTGGTGTCTGTGTCGTGCTCACGTAATGACAACGAGCGTGGGTGCCGCTGTGTTCCTATTCCGGGCCATCCCAAATAATTTGCACGTACCCGTCAGTTGCCTCTGATGCGTCCTGACGAGGGCGGGTGCGCTGATCTGCGGAGAAGCCTCGCAGGCCGTATCAAGGTGGTACGTAGTCCGCGATACGCCCCGGCGCGTAGACGATGTCCGCGCTCCGTTCGCGCGCCGGTCGACTCGACTCCCCGGGGCCGCAAGAGGCGTTCCGGCCGCTCCCCCGCCGTGGCGCGACGCCCCGGTCGGCGTACCCGGCGAGGGCGACGTTACCGGGCCCCGCCCCGCACTCCGGCACCGCCCCGCCCCCGTGGCCGGACGCCGTCCGGTCAGCGTGTTCCCGGCGGCCCCCACCTCATGCCCGCCGGCCAGGGCGGCCCGGCGCGCGGCCGGGTGCCTTCGCCATGGCGCGATGGTACGGGCCCGGGTTACCGGAAAGTGAAATCCGGCCACACCCGCGCACGGACGGCAAGCCGGGCCCCGCGACCCCTGGACGCGGAACCGAGTGCGGAGTTACCTGGCATACGGAGAGTGCAAGGCCCCCTTGAGGGGCCACCTGAACGATCAGCGGCAGACTCTCGGCGGATTGGGGCGCTTTTCCATGACACCTACGCTCGTGCGCCAGCACCGGCCTCAAGCGGGGCCGGCGCCCCGCGCGGACCTGGCCGCACGCGCGCGTGACTGGTCCGAGATCCAGGAGCGGATGCTGGTTCCGCTCCACGAGGCCGTCTACGAGCGGCTGGACGTGGGGCCGGGCACGCGGCTGCTGGCCCTGGGCTGCGGCTCCGGGCTGGCCCTGCTGACGGCCGCCTCCGCGGGCGCCCGCGTCACGGGCGTCGAGTCGTCCTTCCCGGAGCGGCTGGCCCTCGCCCGACGGCGGCTGGCCCCGCGGACCTGGGACGCACACGCGCGGGACGCCGTCCGCCTCGTCGACGGCACGCTGCGGGACCTCGGGGACGGCACGCGCGTGGACGCCGGCGAGGACCCCGCCCACGGCTCACCGGACCCGGCCGGCGCGCGGACGACTCCGTACGACATCGTGACCGCCTTCGAGCCCATCGGCTGCCTCGCCGGCGACTCCGAGGGGCTCGGCGAGCTGCTCGCTGACGCCGCTCCGCTCGCCCGGCGCGGCGCACCCGTCGTGCTCGTCGGCTGGGGTCCGCCGGAGCGCTGCGCCACGTCCACGGTGCTGCGGGTGGCCACCAAACTGACCGAACCGCTGCGGTCCACGGGCAGTTGGCGTCCCGCCCTGCGGGACGACCTGGAGGAGGTCGCCCAGCGCGCCGGGCTGAAGCCGGACGGATCCGGGCGCGTGGCCTGCCCGTTCGGCTACGCGAGCGTGGACAGCGCCCTCAAGGGCCTGCTGTCGACAGGCCTGTTCGACGCGGCGATCTCGGCGACGGACCAGGCGCAGGTCGACAAGGAGATCACCGAGGCGCTGCACCCGTACCGGCGGGCGGACGGCACGGTGTGGATGCCGAACGTCTTCCGGTATCTGATCGCGCGGACGCCCTGAAGGGTGCCGTCGGCGGGCTCACGGGCCCGTGAGGCCCAAGGCCGGGCTCACGCCTCGCCCTTCGTCAGCCGGGTGATCCCCGCGATGCGGTAGGCGTCCGCCTCCTCCAGCGTCTCGTGCTCCAGCAGTGCCTCGGCCAGCGCGTCCAACTGCCTTCGGTGGTCGCGGAGTTTGCGGATGGCCTCCTCGTAGCAGTCCTCCACGACGCGCCGCATCTCGTCGTCGATCACATCGAGGGTGCGCGGCGCGGCGGCGAGCCCGTAGGCCTGCTGGGCGTCGCTGGGGAGGGCGGAGAGGCGGCCCACACGCTCGCTCATGCCCCACCGGGCGACCATGCCCCGCGCGATGTTCGTGACCTGTTCGAGGTCGTTCTCCGCTCCCGTCGTGACCACCCCGTAGATCACCTGCTCGGCCGCCATCCCGCCCAGGGCGCCGATGATGCGGCCGCGCAGGTACTCCTCGGAGAGCGCGTACCGCTCCACCTCGGGGGTCGACATCGTCACCCCGAGCGCCCGGCCGCGCGGCACGATGGTGACCTTGCGGACGGGGTCGGCGCCGGGCTGGAGCATGCCGAGAAGCGCGTGCCCGCTCTCGTGGTAGGCGGTCCTGCGGCGGTCCTCCTCGGGCATGACGAGCGTGCGCTCGGCTCCCAGCTGCACCTTCTCCAGCGCCTCCGACAGATCCGCCGAGGTCACCCGGTCCTGCTTGCGCTTGACCGCGAGCAGAGCGGCCTCGTTGGCGAGATTGGCCAGATCCGCGCCCGTCATGCCCGGGGTCGTGCGCGCCACCTGGGCGAGGTCCACGTCGCCGGCGAGCGGGATCCCCCGGGTGTGGATGCGCAGGATCGACTCCCGCCCGCCGCGGTCCGGCGGGGAGACGCTGACCACCCGGTCGAAGCGGCCGGGCCGGGTCAGGGCCGGGTCCAGGATGTCCGCGCGGTTGGTCGCGGCGATGACGATGACGCCCTCCGAGCCGGAGAAGCCGTCCATCTCGGTGAGGATCTGGTTCAGGGTCTGCTCGCGCTCGTCGTGGCCGCTCACCGAGGCGCCCCCGCCGCGCACCCGCCCGATGGTGTCGATCTCGTCGATGAAGATGATCGACGGCGCCACCTTGCGCGCCTCGGCGAACAGCTCGCGCACCCGGGACGCGCCGACGCCGACGATCATCTCGATGAACTCCGAGGCGGAGGCCGAGAAGAAGGGCACCCCGGCCTCACCGGCCACCGCCCGCGCCAGCAGGGTCTTGCCGGTGCCGGGCGATCCCGCCAGCAGCACGCCGCGCGGCATCTTGGCGCCCATCCTGCGGTAGGCGTCCGGGTGTTCCAGGAAGTCGACCACGTCGTCGAGTTCGCCCTTGACCTCGTCGATGCCGGCCACGTCGGCGAAGGTGGTGCGCTGGGTGCCGGCGCGCAGTTCGACCGGCTTGGGCGGGGTCTTGCGCCCGAGGACGCCTCCCGCACCGCCCAGTCCGCCGCCGAAACGCCGGGCGACGAAGATCCACACGGCGACCAGGACCACGATCGGCACCAGCGAGATCAGCAGGTTGGACAGCAGACCGCGCTGCTGCACCACCGGCCGCGCGGTCACCGTGACGTCCCGCCGGTCCAGGTTCTGCCAGAGGTCGTCGTCGGCGAAGGCCGGCCGCTGGGTACGGAACCGGGTGTACTGGCCGCCGCCGTCGGGATCGTCCCGGGCCTTCTTGAGCTGGCCCTCGATCGCGTCGCCCTTGGAGTAGATCTTGTCGACGTTGCCCTCGTCGACCTGCTTGCTGAACTCCGTGTAGGCGATCGTGGGCTCGTCGCCCCGGTCGAGGTAGTTGAGCCCGATGTAGGCCAGCAGGAAGACGATCACGGCGGTGACGGCCAGGCCCCACCAGCGCCCGCGCATCCTGCGGCCGCCGGACCTCGCCGGCGGCTCGTCCGGAGTGCCCTCGGAGCGCCACGGCTGGTCAGGGGTCCGGCGCGGCGGCGCGGCATCGCTCATATCTGGACGTTACGGCACACAGCGGACGGCGGCACGCGCTGAGGGCGCCCTCCCGTGCGGAAGGACGCCCTCTGCGTCGTGAGTTCCTCGCGGTGTCACGCACGCCCGACGTGCGACACCGACGGACTTCAGCCCATGAACTTCTTGAACTCGTCCGGCAACTCGAAGTCCTGGCCGCCCTGCTGGCCCGGCAGGCCGAAGGCGCCGCCCTGCGCGCCGGCCGCCCTGCGCGCCGCGTCCTCCTGCTCCTGCTGCTTGCGCTTCATGGGGTTGCCGGAGCGCTGCTTGCCCTTGGCCTTCTTCGGCTGCTTCTTGGTGCGGCCGGGGCCGCCGCCCATGCCCGGCATCCCCGGCATCCCGGGCATGCCGCCGCCCTGGGCCATGCGGGACATCATCTTGCGGGCCTCGAAGAACCGCTCGACCAGACCCTTCACCGCGCTGACGTCGACACCGGAGCCCTTGGCGATCCGGGCGCGGCGGGAGCCGTTGATGATCGTGGGGTCCTGGCGCTCGGCGGGGGTCATCGACTTGATGATCGCCGCCGTGCGGTCCACGTCCCGCTCGTCGAGGTTGTTGATCTGGTCCTTGATCTGCCCCATGCCCGGGAGCATGCCGAGGAGCTTGGAGATCGACCCCATCTTCCTGACCTGCTCCATCTGGGCCAGGAAGTCGTCGAGCGTGAACTCCTGACCCTTCTTGGACGCCAGCTTGGAGGCCATCTTGGCGGCCTCTTCCTGGCTGAAGGTCTTCTCCGCCTGCTCGATCAGGGTGAGCAGGTCACCCATGTCGAGGATGCGGGACGCCATCCGGTCCGGGTGGAACTGGTCGAAGTCGTCGAGCTTCTCACCGTTCGACGCGAACATGATCGGCTTGCCGGTGATCTGCCGGATCGACAGGGCGGCGCCGCCGCGGGCGTCGCCGTCGAGCTTGGAGAGCACCACGCCGTCGAAGCCGACGCCGTCGCGGAACGCCTCGGCGGTGTTGACGGCGTCCTGACCGATCATGGCGTCGACGACGAAGAGGATCTCGTCGGGGCTGACCGCGTCGCGGATGTCGGCGGCCTGCTGCATCATCTCGGCGTCGATGCCGAGGCGTCCGGCGGTGTCCACGATCACGATGTCGTGCACCCGGGACTTCGCGAAGTCGATGGAGTCCTTGGCGACCTGGACCGGGTCGCCGACGCCGTTGCCCGGCTGCGGGGCGTAGACGGCGACACCGGCGCGCTCGGCGACGACGCTCAGCTGGTTGACGGCGTTGGGGCGCTGGAGGTCGCAGGCGACCAGCAGCGGCGAATGGCCCTGCTCCTTCAGCCAGCGGCCCAGCTTGCCCGCGAGGGTGGTCTTACCGGCGCCCTGGAGACCGGCCAGCATGATGACGGTGGGGGGCTGCTTGGCGAAGCGCAGCCGCCGGGTCTCGCCGCCGAGGATCGTGATCAACTCGTCGTTGACGATCTTGAGGACCTGCTGGCCGGGGTTGAGGGCCTTGGAGACCTCGACCCCCAGACAGCGCTCCTTGACGTTCTTGATGAACGTCCGCACGACGGGCAGGGCCACGTCCGCTTCGAGGAGCGCGATGCGGATCTCGCGCGCGGTGGCGTCGATGTCCGCCTCGCTCAAGCGCCCCTTGCCGCGGAGATTCTTGAATGTCGCGCTGAGGCGGTCGGAGAGGGTATCGAACACGGCGACGTCGGTCCTCGGTGTCGGGGGCAGTGTGAGCGTCTTCCAGAGTATCGGGCCGCGCAAGCGAATCGTCCCCGCCCGCCGCGTCCGGCGGACGGGGACGGCCTGCTGACGCGGTCCGGCCAGGGCGTGCGGTCACGCCCTGAGCGTCTCCTCCAGTTTCCGTGCGACGGCCGTGGCCTCGCCGGGCGGCAGGGGCGCGCCCGTGTCGTCCGTGACGTAGAAGGCGTCGACGGCGTTGGCGCCGAGCGTGCTCACGTGCATGCTCCGCACCCGTACCGCCGCGTCCTCGAGCGCCCGTCCGATCCGCAGCAGCAGTCCCGGGGCGTCCTGGGCGCGGACCTCGATGACCGTGGCGTGGCGGGAGGCCGCGGGGGCGACCGTCACGCGCGCGGGGGGCGCGACCGTGCCCCGGCGCCTGGGGTAGGCGGCGTCCCGCTCGGCGAGCCGGCCCGCGATGTCCAGGGAGCCGTCCAGCGCGCGGACCAGGTCGGCGCGCAGCCGGGCCGCCTGGGGCAGCGAGCCGTACTCGGCGGCGACCCGCCAGTTGAGCAGCAGGACGGTGCCGTCCACGCCGGAGGGCAGGTCGTGGGCGCGCAGTTCGGCGGTGCGCACGGTCAGCCGGTGCATGGCGAGGACGCCGGCGACCGCCGGGAGCACGCGGGGCTGGTCGGGTACGGCGACGATGAGCTCCACGCCGAGCGGTTCGGGGTCGCCGGAGGCCTGTCCGGCCGCCGGGTCGGCGGGCGGTTCTGTCTGGGCGCGCAGCGAGAGGACCGGACTGCCGGTGGCGGCCGCCTCGATGGCGAGGCGCTCCTGCTCGGCGGTGGGCGCGGCGGCGGCCGGCTCCTCGGGTTCGTCCCCGGCGAGGACGGCGGCGACGCGTTTGACCAGGTCGGCGACGAGCGAGCCGCGCCAGGAGGACCAGGCGGCCGGGCCGGTGGCGAGGGCGTCGGCCTCGGTCAGGGCGTGCAGCAGTTCGAGTGTGCCGGGTGAGCCGACGGCTTCGGCGACCGAGTGGACGGTGGCCGGGTCCTCCAGGTCGCGCCGGGTGGCCGTCTCGACGAGCAGCAGGTGGTGGCGGACGAGGGTGGCGAGGACGGCGGCGTCCCCGTGGTCGAAGCCGATGCGGACGGCGACGTCCCTGGCGATGGTCTCGCCGGCCACGGAGTGGTCGCCGGGCCAGCCCTTGCCGATGTCGTGCAGCAGCGCGGCCACCAGGAGGAGGTCGGGCCGGCTGACGCGGCGGGTGAACTCGGATGCGCGTACGGCGGTCTCGATGAGGTGCCGGTCGACGGTCCACAGGTGCACGGCGTTGCGCTGCGGCCGGCAGCGCACCCGCTCCCAGTCGGGCAGCAGCCGGGTGATCAGGCCGGCGGCCTCCAGTGCCTCCCAGACGTCGACGGTGGGGCGGCCGGAGCCGAGCAGGGTGACCAGTTGCTCGCGTGCCTCGGCGGGCCAGGGCGTGGGCAGGGGACGCACGGTGGCGGCGAGGCGGCGTACGGCGTGGAGGGAGAGCGGGAGGCCGGCCTGGGCGGCGGCGGCAGCGGCGCGCAGCGGGAGCACGGGGTCGCGTTCGGGGCGTGCGGCGCGGGCGAGCACCACCTCGCCGTCCTGTTCGACGACGCCTTCGGCGAGCGGGGAGCGTTCGGCGACGGGCTTGCCGCCGCCCAACATGGCGCGCAGCCTGGGCCGCACGGCGCGCGACCGGAGCACGCGCCCCACTTCGCGCCAGGTGACGTCGCTGGCGTACGAGATGACGCGGGCGGCCTCGTAGACCTGGCGCAGGAGGGTGTCGGCGTCCAGGAGGCCCAGTTCGGCGGCGACCTGGTCCTGTTCCTGGAGGGAGAGGCGGTCGGTGGCGCGGCCGGTGGTCAGGTGGAGGGCGTCGCGGACGTCGAGGAGCCTGCGGCGGGCGTCGTCGAGGCCCTCGCGGGGCGCGTCGGCTAGCCAGGACGCGGCGACGGCGCGCAGGGCGGTGGCGTCCCTGAGGCCGCCGCGGGCCTCCTTCAGGTCCGGCTCCAGGAGGTACTGGAGTTCGCCCTGGCGGTCGGCGCGCTCGGCGCAGAGCTCCTGGAGCTGGGGCAGGCGTTTGGGCGCCTGGTTGCGCCAGTCGGCGAGGGCCGTGGTGCGCAGTGCGGCCGTCAGCGCCGGATCGCCGGCGAGGTGGCGGGCGTCCAGGAGGCCGAGGTGGACCTTCAGATCCTCGCCGGCGGTCTTGCGGGCCTCGGCGGGGCTGCGCACCGAGTGGTCGAGGGCGAGGCCGAGGTCCCACACGGGGTACCAGAGACGGTCGGCGAGTCCGGCGATCTCCGCGGGGTCGCCGCCCTCGTGCAGCAGGAGGAGGTCGAGGTCGCTGCGCGGGGACAGTTCGCCCCGGCCGTAACCGCCGACGGCGACCAGGGAGACGCCCTCGGTCGTGCCGGCGGCCGCGGTGAACAGTCCCGCGAGCCAGTCGTCGGTCAGTTCGGACAGGGCCTTACGGCGCGGCGGCCCGGACCGCGTCTCCTCGGTGAGGAGGCGCAGCCGGGCCGCCGCGTAGCCGCTGGGTCCCGAGTCCTCTGCTTCTTTCCGCACGTCCGTACTCGTCACCCAGGGGCTCCTGTTCTGTGCTGCCGTCAGAGCGCGTCCGGGCCGCGCTCGCCGGTGCGGACCCGTACGGCCGTCTCGACCGGGAGGGACCAGACCTTGCCGTCGCCGATCTTGCCGGTGCGGGCCGCCTTGACCACGACGTCGATCAACTGCTCGGCGTCGTCGTCCTCGGCCAGCACCTCGATGCGGATCTTGGGGACCAGGTCCACCGTGTACTCGGCGCCGCGGTAGACCTCGGTGTGGCCCCGCTGACGACCGTAGCCGCTGGCCTCGGTGACCGTCAGACCGTGCACGCCGAAGGCCTGGAGGGCTTCCTTGATCTCGTCGAGGCGGTGGGGCTTGACGACGGCGGTGATGAGCTTCATGCGTCCACCTTCTTGGCGGTGTCGGGCACGGGGGCCGGGAGGGCGGTCGAGCGGGCGGCGCCGCCGCCGGCTCCGCTGAAGTCGTATGCGGTCTCCGCGTGCTCGGCCTGGTCGATGCCGGCGACCTCGTCGTCCTCGGGGACCCGCATGCCGATGGTCTTGTCCAGGAGGAAGGCGAGGATCGCGGAGGCGATCAGGGAGTAGGCGAGGACGGCGAAGACGCCGGCGCACTGCTTCCAGAACTGGTCGAGGCCGCCGCCGTAGAAGAGGCCCTTGACGTCGGACTGGCCCTTGCCGCTGGCGAAGAAGCCGATCAGCAGGGAGCCGAGGACACCGCCGACCAGGTGGACGCCGACGACGTCGAGGGAGTCGTCGTAGCCGAACTTGTACTTCAGGCCGACGGCCATGGCGCACAGGACGCCGGCGATGGCGCCGACGGCGATCGCGCCGAGCGGGGAGACCGCGCCGCCCGCGGGGGTGATGGCGACCAGGCCGGCGACCGCGCCGGAGGCGGCGCCGAGGGTGGTGAACGCGCCGTGGCGGATCTTCTCGTAGATCAGCCAGGCCAGCATGGCGGCTGCGGTGGCGACCTGGGTGTTGACGAACATCAGCGCGCCCACACCGTCGTCGTTGCCGAGCCAGGAGCCGGCGTTGAAGCCGAACCAGCCGAACCACAGCAGACCGGCGCCGAGCATGACCAGCGGGAGGCTGTGCGGGCGCATCGGGTCCTTCTTGAAGCCGACGCGCTTGCCGATGACCAGAATCACGCCGAGAGCCGCGGCGCCGGCGTTGATGTGGACGGCCGTGCCGCCGGCGAAGTCGATGACGCCGAGCTCGAAGGCCCAGCCGCCGGCGCCCCAGACCCAGTGCGCGACGGGGAAGTACACGACCGTGGCCCACAGGGCGACGAACAGCGCCCAGGCGGAGAACTTGACGCGGTCGGCGAGGGCGCCGCTGATCAGGGCCGGGGTGATGACGGCGAACATCAGCTGGAAGACGAGGAAGACGAAGACCGGGATGGTGTAGCCGTCCCACAGCTCGGTCAGGCCGATGTTGCTGAGGCCGACCCAGTCCGAGTTCCAGCCGATGAGGCTGCCGGAGTCGGTGCCGAAGGCGAGGGAGAAGCCGTACAGCACCCACAGGATCGTGACGATCCCGAGGCTGATGAAGCTCATCATCAGCATGTTCAGGGTGCTCTTGACGCGGACCATGCCTCCGTAGAAGAAGGCCAGGCCCGGCGTCATGAGCATTACCAGGGCGGAACAGATGAGCATGAAGCCTGTGTTCGCGGACGACAGCGTGGGTGCGTCCGCCGCAAGCGTGATGGCTGATGCCATCGGCGTCTCCTCGTCGTAGGTACGGCCCCGTGCGGGCGAAGCCTGAGCGGAATGAGGGGTGGGCCGCTTATGGGCCACGAGATTGACGCAGCGCGGTTTCGGTGGAGGCCCCTCGTTGTTTCGCCGCCGTGACGAAGGCACTGTGCGTGTTACGCGTCGATGAACTCGCTGATGTCGCCCGAGCCGATCGTTATCGTGGCGCAACCTTCACCCGGACGACGCCGGGGGTCGCCGGGGGAGGAAGAGGACCGGCCGCGGTCGGCCTTCCGATGACCTGGCATGGGGGAGCCGAGTCGGGCGGTTCGGGAAGGCCGGCCGCGGCCGGGGTTCATGGCGGTCGCGTCGGCGGTCAGACCGCTTCGGCGGCCTCCGGCAGCTCGACGGCGAGCCGGTCGGTGAGGTCGACGACCTCGGTGAGGTCCCCGAAGTCGCGGACCGCGCAGTCCACGGTCTTTCGGATACGGGTGTTCACCCGCTCGGAGCGGACCTTCTTGGCCTCCTTCATGGCCTGCGCGGCCAGCACCGCGCTCTGTCCGGGCTCGCGGCGCAGCAGATGGACGGTGGCCATGCCGATGAGGTTCAGCACATAGGACCGCTGGTGGTCGTCGTCCTTGGCGAAGAGGTCGACGGCCCGCTGCATCAGGGGTTCGGCGAGTGAGGCGTAGGTGGGGCTGCGGCCGGCGACGTAGGCCAGGTCGCGGTAGGAGTGGGAGTTCTCGCCGTGCAGTTCGGCCTCGGAGAAGAAGCGGATCCAGTCGGGGTCGGGCTCGTCCCACTCGCCGGCGTCGGCGAAGGTGTCCTCGGCCATCCGGACCGCCCGTTTGCACCGGCCGGGCTGGCCCATGTTGGCGTAGGCGCGGGCCTCCATCGCATACAGCATGGACTGGGTGCGCGGGCCGGCGCAGTCCCGGCTGCCGTACTGGGCGAGGTGGATCAGCTCCAGGGCGTCCTCGGGCCGCCCCAGGTGGATCATCTGGCGGCTCATGCTGGACAGGATGTAGGAGCCGAGCGGCCGGTCGCCGGCCTCCTTGGCTGCGTGCAGGGCGAGGACGAAGTACTTCTGCGCGGTGGGCTGGAGTCCGACGTCGTAGCTCATCCAGCCGGCCAGCTCGGCCAGTTCGGCGGCGACCTTGAAGAGCCTGCGGGCGGTGGCCTCGGGCTGGGGCTCCTGGAGGAGGTCCGTCACCTCGTGCAGCTGTCCGACGACGGCCTTGCGGCGCAGTCCGCCGCCGCACTGGGCGTCCCACTGCCGGAACATCACCGTGGTGGACTCCAGCAGGTCCAGTTCGGGCCGGGAGAGCCGGCCGCGCGCGCGGCTGGTCGGGAGGGGCGCCTCGTCCGGCGGGACGGGCGGCGAGGGGACGAGCCAGCGCTGCATGGGCTCGATGAGGGTCGGGCCCGCGGACAGGGCCAGCGATGTTCCGAGGAAGCCGCGCCGCGCCAGCATCAGGTCGCTGCGCGAGAACTCGCTGAGGAGGGCCACTGTCTGCGGGCCCGTCCAGGGCAGGTCGACACCGGTGGCGGCGGGCGCCTGCCGCGCGGTGCGCAGACCGAGGTCCTCGACGGAGACGACGCAGCCGAACCGCTCGGTGAACAGCTCGGAGAGGATCTTGGGGATGGGTTCGCGGGGGTTCTCGCCGTCCAGCCAGCGGCGCACGCGCGAGGTGTCCGTGGAGATGTGGTTGGCGCCCAGCTGGCGGGCCCGGCGGTTGACCTGGCGGGCCAGTTCGCCCTTGGACCAGCCGCTGCGCACGAACCAGGACGTGAGCAGCTCGTTGGCGCGCTTGTCGGTGGGCGCAGCGCTCCCAGCGCTCGTCCCCCTACCGCTGTTGCCGCTCACTGGAACGCCCCCATCCCTGAGACCACTTGTCGCTTCGCTGCGCCAAGCCCTATCAGAATGCCGGTGAACGGGGTCCGCCGTCCGGCGGTTCTCACCCTTCGAACGGTTGGCCGACTTGCCCCCGGCATACCCACAGAGGCATGTGCCCCTGGGTCTCGCACACTCAAAGTAATCCCACGATCACGCGCCGACCACGGCGGTTCCAGAAACGCCACCATTCGCCACCCCTTCGAATGAACTCACGGTGGCGCGTTGGCGATTCACTTGACATAGGACGGCCAGAGGTGGGCGGAACGGTGCACTCAGGGGCGCGCGCGGTAGTGCGCACCACCCTGAGCGCTTCCGGACGCCGCCTGAAAACGGCTGGGCCGGGAAGGCGAACGCACACAGAGTCACGGCGTGCGTCCGCTGCGTAACCACCGCTGCGCCGGACCCGTTGGAGGGGGCATGGGCTTCACGATCGGCGGCATTCGCGAGATCCGCTCCGGCGCGCGCAGGCGCGGTCGCTCGTCCGAGTGCACCGCCGTCGCGGAGTTCACCGGACTGTGGGGCTGGGACGTCGTGCCGGGGGCGCGCGCCGCCGGCGGTCTGTGCTCGTGCGGCCGCCCCGAATGCCACGCGCCGGGCGCGCATCCCCTTCCCCTCGCGCCCCGCGTCCCGGCCGGCGCCACCCTCGACGACGTCACACGCGCGTGGGCGGAGTATCCGGGCGCCTCGGTGATGCTGCCCGTCGGGGAGGCCTTCGACGTGGTCGAGGTGGCCGAGCCGGCCGGACGGCACGCCCTGGTCCGCCTCGAACGCATGGGCCTCCCCCTCGGCCCGGTGACCGCCACCCCCGAGGCCCGCGCCCAGTTCCTGGTCGCTCCCGGGGCCGCCGCCGAGCTGCCCCGTCTGCTGTACCGCATGGGCTGGGACGCGCCGGACTCCCTGGACCTGCGCGGCCTCGGCCCGGGTGCGCACATCACGGCGCCGCCCTCCGACCGAGCCGGCCTCGGCCCCGTGCGCTGGCTGCGCCCGCCCGCGCTGGACTCGGCGACCCGGCCGCCCGAGGCCCGGCTGCTGCTCGGCACCCTGGCGTACGTGGCACACCGCTCCCGCGCGTAGGGCCCCGGCGCACACGACGGGCCCCCGCTCCTGCCGCCGGTGCTCCCGGCGCTCCTCACGCCGGCGCCCCCGACGCCGGTGCCCCCTGCGCTCCTCACGCCGGCTCTCCCGGCACGGGCACTCCCCCGGCCGAACACGGCGAAGCGCCCGCTCCCACTGGATCGGGGGCGGGCGCTTCCTCGCGGAGTGGGTGGGGTCAGTCCCCGATGAGCGCGTCGACGAACGCCTCCGGTTCGAACGGCGCCAGGTCGTCCGCGCCCTCGCCGAGCCCGATCAGCTTGACCGGCACGCCCAGCTCGCGCTGGACCGCGACCACGATGCCGCCCTTGGCCGTGCCGTCGAGCTTGGTCAGCACGATGCCGGTGATGTCGACGACCTCGGCGAAGACCCGCGCCTGGACGAGGCCGTTCTGACCGGTGGTGGCGTCGAGGACCAGGAGCACCTCGTCGAGCGGGGCGTGCTTCTCGACGACGCGCTTGACCTTGCCGAGCTCGTCCATGAGCCCGGTCTTGGTGTGCAGCCGCCCGGCGGTGTCGATGAGGACGACGTCGACCCCCATCTCCTTGCCCTCCTTGACCGCGTCGAAGGCGACCGAGGCGGGATCGCCCGCCTCCGGCCCGCGCACGGTGTGGGCGCCGACGCGCTCGCCCCAGGTCTGGAGCTGGTCGGCGGCGGCGGCCCGGAAGGTGTCGGCGGCGCCCAGGACGACCGTACGGCCGTCCGCGACGAGCACGCGCGCGAGCTTGCCGGTGGTGGTGGTCTTGCCGGTGCCGTTGACGCCGACGACCATCACGATGCCGGGCTTGCGGTCCTCGGGCTCGGTCTTCACGGTGCGGTCGACCTCGGTGCCGACCAGCTTGAGCAGCTCGTCGCGCAGCAGGCCGCGCAGCTCCTCGGGAGTGCGGGTGCCGAGCACCTTGACCCGCTCGCGCAGCCGCTCGACGAGTTCCTGGGTGGGCTGCACGCCGACGTCGGCGGTGAGCAGCGTGTCCTCGATCTCCTCCCAGGTGTCCTCGTCGAGGTGCTCGCGCGAGAGCAGCGTGAGCAGCCCCTTGCCGAGGGCGGTCTGGGAGCGGGACAGACGGGCGCGGAGGCGGACGAGCCGCCCCTCGGTGGGCTCCGGGATCTCGATCGCGGGAGCCTCGACGACGGGAGGCTCCTCGACGGCGGTGGGAGCGCCGCCGCCCGGGAGGTCCACCTCCTCGATGGTGCGGCGCGGTTCGTCGCGCGGCGTCTCGGCCTCGTCGCCGACGTGCGGCTCGGCCGGAGGCGCCGTGATGTCGGGCGCGGCGGGGGGCGGCGGGGGCAGCGGCTTCTTGCGCCGGCTGCCGACGACCAGCCCGCCGAGCGCGCCGAGCACGACCACGGCGATGACTACAGCAAGGATGACGATGTCCATAACGCGTCCAGTATGCGCGACCCCTCGCCGCCGGGTCGGCCGCCGACGCGTCCGAACGCGGCGCCGCCCGCCTCTGGTTACCTGACGGATCGTCAGCTAGCGTCCTGCCCTCCACGACCGAAGGGGGCCCTGCCATGCCCGTGACCGTCGTCCGTTTCAACCTCGTCGCTCCCGGCGCCCGCCCCGCCGAGCTCGGCGCGCGCTACCGGGCGGCCCTGGAGATGGCCTCGTACGCCGACGAGCACGGGATCACCACGGTCCAGACCGAGGAGCACCACGGTGTCGAGAACAACTGGCTGCCGTCTCCGTTCGTCTTCGCGGGCGCGGTCCTCGGGGCGACCCGGCGGCTCGCGGTCACGGTGTCCGCGGTGATCGGCCCGTTGCACGACCCGCTGCGGCTGGCGGAGGACATCGCGGTGCTGGATCTGCTGAGCGGCGGCCGGCTGGTCACGGTGGCCGGGATCGGGTACCGGCCCGAGGAGTACGCGCGGGCCGGGGTGGAGTGGGCGCGGCGCGGGCGGCTCCAGGACGAGGTGCTGCGGACGCTGCTGCAGGCGTGGACCGGCGAGGAGTTCGCGTACCGGGGCCGTACGGTACGGGTCACCCCGCGCCCCGCTTCCGAGCCGCACCCCCTGCTGCTGGTGGGGGGTTCCTCGCGGGCCGCCGCCCGCCGGGCCGCCCGGCTCGGGCTGCCGTTCTTCCCCAGCGCGTATCTGCCGGAGCTGGAGGCGTACTACAAGGAACGGCTGGCGGAGTACGGCACGCAGGGCTGGGTGATGATGCCGGGGGCGCAGACCCCGCTGCTGCACATCTCCGAGGACCCGGACCGGGTGTGGGCGCAGTACGGCGAGCACTTCCTGCACGAGGCCCGCACCTACGCCTCCTGGCAGTCGGCGGACATCCGCTCGGCGGTGCGCTCGCGGGCCACGTCGGTGGAGGAGCTGCGCGCGGAGGGCGTCTACCGCGTCCTGACCCCGGAGCAGTGCGCGGCGGAGGGGCTGGACAACCTCGTCCTCCATCCACTGGTCGGCGGGATGCCCCTGGAGGAGGGCTGGCGGAGCCTGCGCCTGTTCGCCGAGCGCGCCCTTCCGGCCCTGGACGGCTGACCCGGGCCGTGGTCCGGTGACGCGCCCCGTCGTGCGATACCGCCGCCCCCGTCCGGCTGTGGGCCGGGCGGGGGCGGCGGTGGGTGGGGAGGAGGGCGGCGGGGTGGTGGCCCTGCTCCCCGGGTCGGGTCAGCCCATCTCTTCCAGGGACTTGCCCTTCGTCTCGTTGACGTACTTGAGGACGAAGGGGATGGAGAGGGCGGCGAAGGCCGCGTAGATCACGTAGGTGAGGGACAGGTTCCAGTCGGCCAGGGACGGGAAGCTCGCCGTGATGGCCCAGTTGGCGATCCACTGCGCGGAGGCGGCGACGCCGAGGGCGGCGGCGCGGATCCGGTTGGGGAACATCTCGCCGAGGAAGACCCAGACGACGACACCCCAGGACAGGGCGAAGAAGAGGACGAACACGTGGGCGGCGATCAGGGCGATCCAGCCCTGCGTGGCCGGGAGCTTGCCGTCGACCAGGTCGTAGGAGAAGGCCCAGGCCTCCAGCGCGAGGCCGATCACCATGCCGACGGATCCGACGAGGGCGAGCGGCTTACGGCCGACGCGGTCCACGAAGATCATGGCGATCACGGTGCCGACGATGTTGATGATCGACGTCGTGAAGGAGTAGAAGAACGAGTCCGCCGGGTCGACGCCGACCGACTGCCACAGCGTCGAGGAGTAGTAGAACGCGACGTTGATGCCGACGAACTGCTGGAAGACCGACAGGCCGATGCCGATCCAGACGATCGGCTTGAAGAAGAAGGAGCCGCCGAGCAGGTCCCGGAAGCTGGACTTGTGCTCGCTCTTCATGGCGTGCTCGATCTCGGCGATCCGGGCGTCGAAGTCGACGTCCTTGCCCTCGACCTCCTCAAGGATCTCGCGGGCGCGCTCACGTCGGCCGACGGAGATGAGGAAGCGCGGCGACTCGGGGATGGCGAAGGAGAGCAGCCCGTACAGGACGGCCGGGACGACCATGACGCCGAGCATGACCTGCCAGGCCTCCAGGCCCATCAGCTTCCCGCGCTGGTCGCCGTCGGCGGCGTTCAGCAGACCCCAGTTGACCAGCTGGGACACGGCGATGCCGACGACGATCGCGGCCTGCTGGAAGGAGCCGAGGCGGCCGCGGTAGGCGGGCGGGGCGACCTCGGCGATGTAGGCCGGGCCGATGACGGAGGCCATGCCGATGGCGAAGCCGCCGATGACGCGCCAGAAGGCGAGGTCCCACAGGGAGAAGGGCAGTGCCGAGCCGACGGCGCTCACGGTGAACAGCGCGGCGGCGATCTGCATGCAGCGGATGCGGCCGATGCGGTCGGCTATCCGGCCCGCGGTCGCGGCGCCGATGGCGCAGCCGATCAGGGCGACGGCGATGACCTGGGCCAGGGCGGCGGAGCCGATGTCGTAACGGCCACGGATGGCTTCGACCGCGCCGTTGATCACGGAGCTGTCGTAGCCGAAGAGGAAGCCGCCCATGGCGGCCGCCGCGGCGATGAAGATGACGTGCCCGAGATGATCGGGGTGAGCCGTTGAGGCTCCTGACTTGGGTGCCTGCGCTGTGCTGGTCACGTTCAACTCCTCGGGCCACCGGCAACGCTGCCGGTGTGGGGTCAGCCCTTCGAGGTAGGCGGTACCTGAAGGTAAAAACAACGTTGCCGAGACTATGCCTTCAAGTTTCGAAGTCAAGGCCCGTACACGTGTGAGAAAAGAGGCACACGTGAAGAGCATGTGTTCAACACTTGAAAGTGAGGTTCGGGGGTAACCGGGGCCCGCAGCTAGCGGAGCCGCTGGGAGATCACCTTCGACACGCCGTCGCCCTGCATCGAGACGCCGTAGAGCGCGTCGGCGACCTCCATCGTGCGCTTCTGGTGCGTGATCACGATCAGCTGCGAGGACTCCTGGAGCTCCTGCATGATGCGGATCAGCCGCTGCAGGTTGGTGTCGTCCAGCGCCGCCTCGACCTCGTCCATGACGTAGAACGGGCTCGGCCGGGCCTTGAAGATCGACACCAGCATGGCGACGGCCGTCAGCGACCGCTCCCCGCCGGACAGCAGCGACAGCCGCTTGACCTTCTTGCCCGGCGGCCGCGCCTCCACATCCACTCCCGTGGTGAGCATGTCGTCGGGGTCGGTCAGGATCAGCCGCCCCTCGCCACCGGGGAACAGCCGGCTGAACACGCCCTCGAACTCGCGGGCGGTGTCGCGGAACGCCTCGGTGAAGACCTGTTCGACCCGTTCGTCGACCTCCTTCACCACCTGGAGCAGGTCGGCACGGGTCTTCTTCAGGTCCTCCAGCTGCTCGCTGAGGAACTGGTGACGCTCCTCCAGCGCGGCGAACTCCTCCAGGGCCAGCGGGTTCACCTTTCCGAGCTGCTGGTACGCCCGTTCCGCGGCCTTCAGCCGCCTCTCCTGCTCCGCCCGGGCGAACGGCCGGGGCCGGTTGCGCGGGTGCTCGGGGTCCTCCGGCAGCTGCTCGCCGTCGGCGGGGGGCGAGGGCGGCACCAGTTGGTCCGGCCCGTACTCGGACACCAGCCCTGCCGGTTCGACACCGAACTCCTCCAGCGCCTTGTTCTCCAGCTGCTCGATCCGCAGCCTCTTCTCCGCTCCTAGTACCTCGCCTCGGTGGACTGAATCCGTCAACTTGTCGAGTTCCGCCTTGAGATCACGTCCGGCGGTGCGGGCGGCGGCCAGTTCCCGCTCGCTGTGCGCCTTGGCGGACTCCGCAGCGACCCGCTCTCCGTCCGCCCGGCGCACCGACACCTCGACGTGCGCGAGCAGTTGGCGGGCGCCGGAGGCGACGGCCTCCGCGACGGCGGCCTCGTGCCGCAGCCGCGCCCGCCGCTGCTCGGCACGCGCGCGTGCCTCCCTCTCGGCTCGGGCCGCCCGGTCCAGTGAATCGGCCCGCCCGGCCAGCCCCTTGACCCGCTCCTCATGCGTACGGACCTGGAGCCGCGCCTCCATCTCGGTCTGCCGGGCGTTGGCCCCGTCGGCGGCGAGCCGGTCCCGCACGTGGGTGTCCGGCTCCTCCTCCCCCGGCATCTCCTCGGCCACGGCCAGCCGCTCGGCCAGCTCCTCGGCCTCCTCCACGGCCCGGTCCAGCGACTCCTGGGCCCGGGCGGCCGCAGCGGCGGACCGCTCGGCCTCCCCCGCCGCGCCCCGCGCCTGTCCCGCGAGCCGCCCGAGCTGCTGGGCCACGCCCGACTTCTCCCGCTCGGCGGCCCGCCGCCGCTCCCCCGCCTCCTCGACGAGGGCCGCACACGCCTCGCGCCGTTCACCGGCCGCGGTTTGCGCCTCGGTCAACTCCTCGCACCGCACCGCCAGTTCCTCCAGCTCGGCGGCGGCCTCGTCCACGGAGGCCTGCACCTCCAGCAGACTGGGCGCGCCCGCCGACCCGCCGTGCGCGAAGTGCGCCCCCAGGAGGTCGCCTTCGGCGGTGACGGCGGTGAGGTCCGGCCGCGCGTACACCAACTCCTCGGCGTCCTCCAGCGTCTCCACGACGACGATCCCCCGCAGGAGCCGCCGCACGGCGGGCAGAAGTTCGAGGGGAGCCTTGACCAGGCCTGCGGCGAAGGGGGGAGCGCCGGGGTCCGGCCGCGCGGGGGCCGCTGCCGCGGGGTGTCCGGCGGCCCGGCTCACGGGAGCGGTCGGAGCCGACGCCGCTTCGAAGACGGCGTCCGGGGGGACTCCGGGTCCGCGGTCGACACCGGTGGAGTGCTCCCCGTCCGTGCCCAGGGTCGGCGCGGGCGGCGACGCCGTGTGTGCGGACGCGCCGGTGACGGGGGCGGTGGCCGGTTCCTCCGGTGCTCCCGTCAGGAGCAGGGCCGCTCGGCCCGCGTCCTGTTTACGCAGGAGGCGGATGGCGTCGGCCGCAGCGGACGGGGTGGTGACGGCGAGGGCGTCCGCGGCGGCGCCGAGGGCCGCGGCGAGGGGGACCTCGTGGCCGGGGGTGACGGTGAGGAGTTCCGGGGCGGGGCCGAGCAGCCCGCCGAGGCGGTCCTTCGCCGCCAGCAGCGCGCCCGTCCCGTCCTTGCGGCGCAGGCCCAGCGCCAGGGCCTCGTGGCGGGCCCGGGTCGCGGCCCGCTCGCGCTCGGCGGCGGTGGCCGCCTCGCGGGCGCCGGTCAGCGCGGCCTCCGCCTCGGCGAGCCGCCGCTTGGCCTCCTCGTGCCGCTCGGCGAGTTCGGCGTCGTCGGCGTCGAGGCCGTCGACCTCGGCCTTCAGCGCCTCGTACTCCTCCTCGGCGGCGACGGCCCGTTCCCGGGCCTCGTCCCGGGCGGCGGCCAGGCGGTCGATCTCGGCCTGGGCGGAGGCGGCGCGCGAGCGGGCCGCGTTGACCTGGCCGTGCAGCCGGGCGAGGCCCTCGCGGCGGTCGGCGATCGCACGGGCGGCGTCCTTCAGCCGCCGTTCCTCCACGGCGAGCTCGCGCTCCAGGTCGGCGCGGTGGGCGACGGTGTCGTCGAGCGCCCGCTGAGCCGCCTCCAGTGCGGCTTCCAGCTCGGCCTCCTGCTCGCGCACCCGGGCGGCCTCACGCTCCAGGTCCTCGGGGTCGCGGCCACGCCGTTCCTCGGGGGGCGCGGAGGTGGCGCTCTTCACGCGCGCGTCGGCGAGCGAGATCGTGCCGCGGACACGCTCGGCGAGCTGGGAGAGTTCGTACCAGGTCTGCTGGGCTCGCTGAAGGCGTGGCGTGAGCCGGCGCACCTGGTCCTCCAGGAGTGCCTCGCGCTGAAGCGCCCTCCTCAGCTCCTGCTCGGCGCCGTCCTTGCGTTCCTTCAGCGCGGCCTCGTCGGCGACCTCGGCCCGGAGTGCCTCCTCCAGCCGCACCAGGTCGTCGGCGAGCAGGCGCAGCCGGGCGTCGCGCAGGTCGGCCTGGATCACGGCGGCCCGGCGGGCGACGGCGGCCTGCCGGCCCAGCGGCTTGAGCTGGCGGCGCAGTTCGTCGGTCAGGTCCTGCACGCGCGCGAGGTTGGCCTGCATCGCGTCCAGTTTCCTGAGCGCCTTCTCCTTGCGCTTGCGGTGCTTGAGGACGCCCGCCGCCTCCTCGATGAAGGCGCGGCGGCCCATGGGATCGGCGTGCAGGACGGAGTCGAGCTGGCCCTGGCCGACGATGACGTGCATCTCCCGGCCGATGCCGGAGTCGGACAGCAGGTCCTGGATGTCGAGGAGGCGGCAGGTGTCGCCGTTGATCTGGTACTCGCTGCCGCCGTTGCGGAACATGATCCGCGTGATGGTGACCTCGGCGTACTCGATGGGCAGGGCGCCGTCGGAGTTGTCGATGGTCAGGGACACCTCGGCGCGGCCCAGCGGCGGGCGGCCGGTGGTGCCGGCGAAGATGACGTCCTCCATCTTGCCGCCGCGCAGCGACTTGGCGCCCTGCTCGCCCATGACCCAGCTGAGCGCGTCCACGACGTTGGACTTGCCCGAGCCGTTCGGCCCTACGACGCACGTGATGCCCGGCTCGAACCGGAGCGTGGTCGCCGAGGCGAACGACTTGAACCCCCGCAGGGTCAGGGCCTTGAGGTGCACGGCGCTGGACTCTACCTTCCCGACATGTCCCACTCCGTGAACCCGCGGTTTCACCCTTGAACGCGCAGGGCAGACCCTTCGTTGAAGAGTGTGAAGGATGCGCGAGGGCCGACAGGCGGGTCGGGACGCTTGGGGCGAGCCGGGGGATCGGGGGAAGAAAGAAGGGACGCCGAAGCGTCCCTTGCTACTTCTGACAACTTTAGCGGTCCGACGCGATGGGAATATGCCTCCCCGTCGCTGCGCCTGCTGTCGTGGAGCGGTGCAGCGATCAGGTGAGCGCAGGCTCCGCCTGGTGTGCGTCGATGCTCTCCATGAACCTGTCGTGAGAAGCGGCAGCCGTCAGAGCGTCGTTCTCGGCCTGGATTCGTCCGAGCTCGTTTTCCAGGTCCTGGACGCGCTGCTGGAGCCGTCGCATCTCGGCGAGGAGTCGCGGGTCGGAGCCGCCGACGTAACCGAGAAGCGCCTTTGCCATGATGGATGGTCCTCCACACTGAGTGACCGACCGAAGCGGTGGTGGGTCGTGAGGGATTCGCACCCGCGGTGTTGACCGGATCTTGTTCGTGCTGCCGTTCATCCATGCCAAACAGCTAGGTGCGCGGGGTGCTTTCAGCGTCTCACCAAAAAGTTTGACGGTCAACACGATCACGCCCCGTATCGGCGGGCATCCGTGGGGCGCGCGGCCGGAAACGGCGGCGCTGCGACTCCCGCGGGCCCTCAGGGCGTGGCGATCATCTTTGCGTGCGGAGCCTTCCACGGCAAGCGGTTCTTGGCAACCACCTGCTTCTTTTCGCTTCAGGCGGCTGCGGGCCGACCTTCCCCGCGCGGCCGCGTCCCGCCGGAGCGCGTCTTCGGTCAGCGGATGGCGAAGCCGTCGTAGCCGCCGCGGGGTGTGTCCCATATCTCTGTGACTCCGTCCACGCGCCCGGGCGTGTCGTCACTCAGAAGCCACTCCAGCAACCCCTGACAGGCCTCACGAGTGCCCTCGCCGACGACCTGGACCCGCCCGTCGGCCAAATTGAGAGCAAAGCCACTCAGGCCGCCGATCTCCAGCGCCTTGGCCCGCGTGAACCAGCGGAAACCCACACCCTGGACGTGTCCGCGCACCCAGGCCACCATCCGTACATCCTCGCTCATGGATGCCATCTAACCGGGCGAAGTCCCTCGGAACGCTTCCGCCCCCGGCGCCGTGCGGTACCGTCCCCACCCAATGAATCTCATATGAAACTCACTCGATCGAGTGAGTCAGGTTGACCGTATGGAGTCAGTGACGTCATGCGCCGCCCGGCGCGGGTCGACCGAGGGACACCGTTCGGATTGAGGAAGGCCAGGACATGGGACGCCACCGACGCGCCGCCGCCGGCCGTGGCGCGCAGGACCGTCACGCCGATGCCCCCACCATGGGCATCGCGCCGTACCTGAACCCGGAGGCGTACGCCGACTCGGCCGCCAGGAGCCACGACTACCTGTACGCGACGGACGACGAGCACGCCCGGTCCGCCGACGACACCGCGGTCCTCACAGCGGACGGCTTCAGCCCCAGCGGTTCCGGGTCGAGCGGTCCGGGCCGGGGCGGGACGGGCCGGCGCCGCAAGCGCAAGGCCGTGACACCGGTCAAGACGGGCCTGCTCGGGGTGTCCGCGGCCGTCGCCCTCGGCACGGTCGCGGTGGCGTCCGGCGTCGTGCCCGGCCTCGACGGCTACAAGCTGGGCGGGGGCGGTGGCCCCTCGGACAGAGTGACGGCCGCCGAGCCGCCGGCCAACTCCGCCTCGGAGTTCGGCGGCACGTCCGGCTCCGCCGACCCCGGCGCCGAGCGCGGCCAGTCGTCGACCAGCCGGGACGCGGGCCGGACCGGCGCGCCGTCGGCCTCGGCTTCGGCCCCCGCCTCGACGCCTGCCTCGCCCAGCCCGTCGGCCTCGACGACGTCGCCGAGCGCGTCGCCCACCACCGAGAAGCCGACGGCCACGCCGCCGAAGAAGTCGCGCAAGGCGGCTCCGTCGAAGACGGCGTCGAAGTCGCCCGGCCGCAGCAGCGCCGCGGTCGCGGTGTCCTCGGAGGCCCAGGCCGCGGCGGAGGTGCTGAAGCTCGTCAACGAGGAGCGCTCGAAGGTCGGCTGCAGTCCCGTCGCCGCGAACAGCTCCCTGACCTCCCTCGCGCAGGCCTTCAGCGTGGACATGGCCGCCCGGAACTTCTTCGACCACACCGACCCGAGCGGCGCGAGCCCCTGGGACCGGGCCGCGAAGGCCGGCATCACCGACCTCGGCGGCGAGAACATAGCCCGCGGCCAGGCCGACGCGGCGGCGGTCATGCAGGCCTGGATGAACAGCCCCGGACACCGCGCCAACATCCTGAACTGCGACTTCAAGACCCTGGGCGTCGGCGTCCACTTCGGCTCGGGCGGCCCCTGGTGGACGCAGGACTTCGGCTACTAGGAGCACCGGCAGGGCGCTAACCGATGGTTAGCGCAACCTGTCGGTCAGCGCTGCGTTCGCGTACCCTGAAGGAATGGACGCCATCCCGGAGCAGGAGCTCCCCTACGACGTGTTCGCCAAGGCCTGCCCCTCGCGGGGCACGCTGGAGCACGTCACGGGCCGCTGGGGCGCGCTCACGCTGGGGGCCCTGCACGAGGGCTCCCTCAGGTTCAACGCGCTGCGCCGCCGCGTGGACGGCGTGAGCGAGAAGATGCTGTCCCAGACCCTGCACGCGCTGGAGCGCGACGGCCTGGTGCACCGCGAGGCCCAGCCGACCAACCCGCCCCGCGTCGACTACGAGCTGACCCCCCTCGGCCATGACGTCGCCGAACGGCTCCTGGGCCTGATCCACCTGGTGGAAGGGCGGATGGACGACGTCCTCGCGGCCCGCACGCGCTACGACGAGACGCGCGGCGGCCGCTGACACTTCGGGCAGTAGTAGCTGGACCGGTTCATCCAGGGCCGTCGGCGCATCGGCGTGCCGCACCGCTTGCACGGCAGGCCCTCGCGGCCGTAGGCGTCCAGCGACCGGTCGAAGTAGCCGGACTCACCGTTGACGTTGACGTACAGGCTGTCGAAGCTGGTGCCGCCGACGGCCAGGGCCGCGTTCATCACGTCCCGGACGTGGCCGAGGAGCTCGGCGGTGCGGGGACGGGTGAGGGACGCGGTCGGCCGCTCGTAGTGGAGACGGGAGCGCCACAGGGCCTCGTCCGCGTAGATGTTGCCGACGCCGCTGATCAGGGTCTGGTCGAGCAGGGCCCGCTTGATCGTGGTCCGCTTGCGCCGGAGCGCCTGATGGAAGGCCGCGTCGTCGAACAGCGGGTCGAGGGGGTCGCGGGCGATGTGCGCGATGACGTCGGGCAGACCGTCGGCGGCGGTGTCGTGCAGGGACAGGCCGCCGAAGGTGCGCTGGTCGACGAAGCGCAGTTCGGTGGCCAGGGCGTCGGCGAAGCGGACGCGGATGCGCAGGTGCTTCTCGTCGGGCGACCCCTGCGGCTGCACCAGCAGCTGTCCGCTCATCCCGAGGTGCGCGAGGATCGCCTGGTCGGTGTCCTCCAGCGGGAGCCACAGATACTTGCCGCGCCGGCTGGGGACGCCGACGCGGTGGCCCTTGAGCCGGTGCGCGAAGTCGTCGGCCCCGGCCGCGTGCCGGCGTACGGCGCGCGGATGCAGCACCTCGACCGCGGCGACGGTCCGGTGGGCGACCCACCGCTCCAGGCCGCGCCGGACGACCTCGACCTCGGGCAACTCGGGCATGACGACCCCCGTGGGACTGGTGGACGAACCGAGCGCCCGCCCCCTTGCCGGGGGCGGGCGCTCGTCGGGGCGGAGTGGGTCAGGCGGAGGCGGACTCGGTGTCCGCGCTGCCGTCGACCACCGGAACGGCCTGGACGGTCTTGGCCGCCGCGGCTCGTTCGTCCGCCGCGGCCCGGATGGACCGCCAGGCGGACTCGGCGGCCTGCTGCTCCGCCTCCTTCTTGCTGCGGCCGGTGCCGGTGCCGTACGAGACGCCTCCGACGCGGGCGGCAGCAGTGAAGGTCTTCTCGTGGTCGGGGCCGGTCTCCGTGACCAGGTACTCGGGGACGCCGAGGCCTTCGGTCGCGGTGAGCTCCTGGAGGGACGTCTTCCAGTCCAGGCCGGCTCCGAGGTTCGAGGACTTCTCGATCAGCGGGTCGAACAGGCGGTGCACCAGTTCGGAGGCCGCGTCGAGGCCCTGGTCGAGATAGACCGCGCCGATCACCGCTTCCAGGGTGTCGGCGAGGATGGACGCCTTGTCCCGGCCGCCCGTGCCCTCTTCACCACGGCCCAGCCGGATGAAGGAGCCCAGGTCGAGGCCGCGACCGACCTCCGCCAGCGCACGCGAGTTGACCACCGCGGCCCGCAGTTTGGCCAGCTGGCCTTCGGGCAGGTCGGGGTGGATGCGGTACAGCGTGTCCGTGACGACGAGGCCGAGCACGGAGTCCCCGAGGAACTCCAGCCGCTCGTTCGTCGGCAGACCGCCGTTCTCGTACGCGTAGGAGCGGTGGGTCAGCGCGCGCACCAGAAGGGCGGACTCGACGTGGTAGCCGAGCCGCCCTTCCAGAAGCGTGTGGGACGAGGCCGTGGTGTCCGCCGAACCACCCCCGCGCTGGCGGGGACCAGTCGTCTTGGCGTCAGACATGAAGCCTCTCACCAGCCGCTCAGACCTCGAGGACCTGGCGCTTGTTGTAGGTGCCGCAAGACGGGCACGCGATGTGCTGCTGCTTGGGCTCGTGGCAGCGCTCGCACGCAACCAGGGTGGGGACCGCAGCCTTCCACTGCGACCGGCGGTGGCGCGTGTTGCTGCGCGACATCTTCCGCTTCGGAACAGCCACGGCTACTTCTCCTGCTTCTCGGCGGCGCGCGCTGAATCGGGCGCTTCGCCGCTCATCTCGTCCTTCTCGCCGTCTTCGAGTGAACCGGCGAGTCCCTGCAAAGCCGCCCAACGGATGTCGACGGCGTCATGGTGGTGGTCCGGGGCGTCCGCCAGCCGGGCTCCGCACTCGGAGCACAGGCCGGGGCAGTCGTCCTGGCACACCGGCTGCATGGGCAGTGCGAGCACCACCGCGTCGCGCAGCACGGGCTCGAGGTCGAACAGGCCGTCCTCGAGGAAGAGCATGTCCTCGTCGTCCTCGGCGTCGTCGGCCGGTTCCGTCTTCACACGGCCCCGGTCGTCGGCGTCAGGGTACGAGAACATCTCCTGGAAGTCCGCTTCGAGCTCCAGCTCGACCGGCTCCAGACACCTTACGCACTCCCCCTCGGCAGCCGCACGGGCGGTGCCCGTGACGAGCACCCCTTCCATGACGGATTCGAGGCGGAGCTCCAGCTCCACCGGGGCGCCTTCCGGCACTCCGATGACCCCCTGGATCCCGAGGTCCTTGGGGGCGTCGATCTCGCGGGTCAGGCGCTGCTGCGCGCCAGGACGCCGCCCCAGCTCGTGCGTGTCGAACACGAGAGGGTTGCGGTGGTCGAGGCGGGCGTTGGAAGCCATTCCTGCTTTCGATCTTTCCGAGGTCTGGGGGTCGCCGCCCTCCGGTTTCCGGGCAGCGGTGATCGCGAACGGCACGCAGTCAGTGACGCGCACACGCGACCGAAGAGCCAGGATACTGGACCTTGCGCTCATGGCCCAATCGGGTGCTCACGGCCGCCCGCGGTTGCCCGCCACCGTCACAGGCCGCGGCCCTGCTCGTAGGCGCGCAGCTGCTCGGCGCTGATCATGCCGGTGTCGAAGAGGCTGGTCTCGTCGAGGGCGTACGCCTGGCGGTCCTGCCCGGACTGCTGGTGCTGGGGCTGCGACTGCCGCTCCTGCTCCGGGGGCGGGCCCTGGTGGTGGGCCGCCTGGTTCGGGTCGTAGGGCGCCTGGTGGGCGTCGTAGCCGTGGTAGGCGTACGGGTCGGCCTGCTGCTGGTAGCCGTAGGGGTCCTGCCCGCCGGTGTAGGCCGTCTGCTGCTGGTAGCCGCCGTAGGCGTCCTGCTGCGGCGCATAGTCGTACGCCGGCTGGGGCTCGGCGTGGTCGTAGCGCGGCTGCTGCGCGGGCTGCTCGGCCGGGGTGTCCCGCGCCGCGAGGGCGGCGAGGTCGGCGAGGTAGTCGGCGTCGGAGGAGTGCTGGAAGGTCGTGGTGTCGTCGGCGAGGAGGCCGAGGTCGTCGGAGGCGATCCGGCCGTGCAGCTTCTGCCGGCCGCGGCCGACGGCCTCCAGGGTCTTGGCCAGGACCGCCTCGAAGGCGCCCAGTTTGACGTCCACGTAGGCGTCGGCGTCGCGGCGCAGGGTCTCCGGGTCGTGGCTGCGCTCGGGGGCGTCGTCGTCCTCGAAGCCGTTCTCGTCGGTGCCCGGTCCGGTGCCGAGGAGCTTCTCCCGGCCGCGGCCGACGGAGCCGAGGGTCTTGGTGAGGACGACCTCGAAGTTGGCGAGCTTGGAGTCGACGTAGTCGTCGGCCTCCGCGCGGATCTCCTCGGCCTCCTGGCGGGCCTCGGCGAGGATGCGGTCGGCCTCGGCCTGGGAGCGGCGGGCGACCTCGGTGCCGGAGACCAGCGAGCCGCGTTCGGCGTGCGCGGTCTCGATGATCCGGTCGGCCTCCTGGCGGGCCTGCTCGACCATCTGCTCACGGCCGCCGATGAGCTCCTGGGCCTGGGCGAGGGAGTCGGGCAGGGCCGCGCGCACCTCTTCCAGCAGGGCGAGCAGGTCCGCGCGGTTGACCACGCACGAGGCCGACATCGGCATCGACCGGGCACTGGAGACCGCCGTGACGATCTCGTCGAGCTTCTTCTGCACGTCCACCGGTTGCTCGCCACTCTCTACAGCTGTGAAGGAGACGGACGGGACGACTGTACGGCCAGGGGGCGGCCGCCGGACACCGGGTGAGGGGCCGTCAGCGGCTCCGACGGCCTTCAGCCCTGGCGCAGGCGCTCGGTGAGCACCTCGTAGACGAGCGGCGGGACCAGGTGGGAGATGTCGCCGCCCCAGGTCGCGACCTCCTTGACCAGAGAGGACGACAGGAAGCTGTAGGCGGGGTTGGTGGGCACGAAGAGGGTCTCGACGCCGGAGAGGCCGATGTTCATCTGGGCCATCTGCAGCTCGTAGTCGAAGTCGCTGACCGCGCGCAGGCCCTTGACGATGGCCGGGATCTCGCGCTGCTTGCAGAAGTCGACGAGGAGGCCGTGGAAGGCCTCGACCCTGACGTTGGCGTACTCGGCGGTGACCCGGCGGATCAGGTCGATCCGCTCGTCGATCTCGAACAGGCCCTTCTTGGACTTGTTGATCATCACCGCGACGTAGACCTCGTCGTACAGACGGGAGGCACGGGAGATGATGTCGAGATGTCCGTTGGTGATCGGGTCGAACGACCCGGGACAGACGGCGCGGCGCACTTGTGATCCCTCGCTCTCCGGTCCGGTCATCGTGCGTCTTCGCACGTAGAGGCGGCGCGACCGTACCAAAACGTTCCCTCGCCGTAGCGGCGGGAGCGGAGCGCGTCGAAGCCGCCCGGCCACCCGAATTCCCCGCCTCTGGTGCTGCGCTCCACGGTGACCAGCGCTTCGGCGGCGAGCCAGCCCCCCGAGCGGAGTGTGAGCAGGATCTCGCGGAGATCGTCGTCGGTGACCGCGTAGGGCGGGTCGAGGAAGACGAGGTCGTACGGGGCCGCCGGCGCCGTCTGGATCACCTGGTGGGCCTTGCCCGCCCTCACCTCGGCGCCGGGGAGCGCGAGGTTTCTCACGTTCTCGCGGATGACTCGGGCGGCGCGGGCGTCTGCCTCGACCAGGAGGGTGTGGCTCGCGCCGCGCGAGAGGGCTTCGAGACCGACGGCGCCTGATCCGGCGTAGAGGTCGAGGACCCGTTCGCCCTCCAAGGGGCCGCCCAGGAGGGACTGCCAGGTGGAGAAGAGACCTTCGCGCGCGCGGTCGGAGGTGGGGCGGGTGCCGGTCCCTGGCGGGACGGCCAGGCGACGTCCGCCGGCTGCGCCGGCGATCACGCGGGTCATCTTCGGTCCTTGGTCGTGAGCTGCTTCAGGTTCATTGTGGCTGGTCGCGCCCCCGCGGCGGTAGCCGCGCATGCGATGCGGGCCCGCACCCCCGGGAATTCTCCCTCACCCCTTCTCCAGGTACTGCTCCCGTTCGTCGTCCAGCAGCGCGTCCAGGGCGGTCCGCAGACCGGGCAGGCCCGTCAGCTCCGGGTCCGCCGCCACCAGCGCCACCGCCTCCTCCCTCGCCTGCGCGATGACCTCCTCGTCCTCGATGACCGCGAGGACGCGCAGCGAGGTGCGCGCCCCGGACTGGGCCTGGCCGAGGACGTCGCCCTCGCGGCGCTGTTCGAGGTCGATGCGGGAGAGCTCGAAGCCGTCGAGGGTGGCGGCGACAGCGCCCAGGCGCTGGCGGGCGGCGCTCGCCTCGGGCATCTCGGTGACCAGCAGACACAGGCCGGGGGCCGAGCCTCGGCCGACCCGGCCGCGCAGCTGGTGCAGCTGGGAGACGCCGAAACGGTCGGCGTCCATGATCACCATGGCGGTGGCGTTCGGGACGTTGACGCCGACCTCGATGACGGTGGTGGCGACGAGGACGTCGGTGTCGCCGGCGGCGAAGCGGCGCATGACGGCGTCCTTGTCGTCAGGGGGCATACGGCCGTGCAGCACCTCGATGCGCAGGC
The DNA here is from genome assembly GCF_044768125.1 of Streptomyces sp. NPDC101166. Lineage (NCBI taxonomy): Bacteria > Bacillati > Actinomycetota > Actinomycetes > Kitasatosporales > Streptomycetaceae > Streptomyces > Streptomyces sp. NPDC101166. The sequence continues at coordinate 157,435 of NZ_JBIWPF010000008.1, read as the reverse complement.
CGGTGAGCGGTCCCTCAGCGAGCTGGTCGGCGACGTCCAGGACGGCGAGGGGCGGGCGCTTGTCCGCGTCGTCCTGCGCCGGCTTCTTCTTCGGCTCCTCCTCGTCGTCGCCGATGCGCGGGCAGACGACGTACGCCTGATGGCCGTTGCCCACCTCCTCGCGGACCCGTTCCCAGGCGCGGGCGAGGAAGTGGGGCTTGTCGGCGGCCGGGACGACATGGCTGGCGATGGGCGAGCGGCCGGCCGGGAGCTGGTCCAGGACGGAGGTCTCCAGGTCGCCGAAGACGGTCATGGCGACCGTGCGCGGGATGGGCGTGGCGGTCATGACGAGGAGGTGCGGGGGCTGTTTGCCCTTGCCGCGCAAGGCGTCGCGCTGTTCGACGCCGAAGCGGTGCTGTTCGTCGACCACGACCAGAGCGAGGTCGTGGAACTGGACCTTGTCCTCGATGAGCGCGTGGGTGCCGATGACGATGCCGGCCTCGCCGGTGACCAGGTCGAGCAGCGCCTGCCGGCGGGCGGCCGTTCCCATGGACCCGGTGAGCAGCACGACCTTGGTGGCCTGTTCGGCCCCGCCGAGCATCCCGCCCTCGGCCAGCTCGCCCATCATCTCGACGACGGAGCGGTGGTGCTGCTGGGCGAGCACTTCGGTGGGCGCGAGCATCGCGGCCTGTCCGCCCGCGTCGACGACGGCGAGCATGGCGCGCAGGGCCACCAGCGTCTTCCCGGAGCCCACCTCGCCCTGGAGCAGCCGGTGCATCGGGTGGTCGGTCGCCAGGTCGTCGAAGATCTCGCGGGAGACCTTGCGCTGGCCGTCGGTGAGGGTGAAGGGGAGGCGGGCGTCGAAGGCGGTCAGCATGCCGTCGGGGCTCGGCCGGCGGGGGACGGCGGGCAGTTGCGCGTCGGCGTGCCGGCGGCGGGCCAGGGCGACCTGGAGGACGAAGGCCTCGTCCCACTTCAGGCGGGCGCGGGCGTCGTCGATGTCGGCCTTGGTGTGCGGGCGGTGGATCTTGAGGAGGGCCTCGGGGAGGGAGACCAGCCCGCGGCCTTCGCGCAGCGAGCCGGGCAGGGGGTCGACGGCTTCCTGGGCGCTGGGCAGCACCGTCTGGATCGCCTTGCCGATCTTCCAGGACTCCAGTTTGGCGGTGGCCGGGTAGATCGGGATCAGGGCGCCCGCCCAGGTCTCCACCGACTCCCCGGTGTCGCCGCGGAGCAGTTCGTAGGCCGGGTGGGCCAGTTGGAGGCGACGGTTGAACAGGGAGACCTTGCCCGCGAACATCGCGCGTGTGCCCGGCAGGAGATCCTTGTGGGGCTTGTGGACGCCGTTGCCGAAGAAGACCAGCTGGAGGCGGCCGCTGCCGTCGGTGATGGTGACTTCGAGACGCTGCCCCTTGCCGCGGGGGGCCTTGGCGGAGGCGAAGCTGTGCAGCCGGGCGTCGGCGACCTGCGCGACCACCGTGACGTGCTCGTCCATGGGGAGGTCGGCGAGGTGGGTGAGCTGGCCGCGCTCCTCGTACCGGCGGGGGTAGTGGTGCAGGAGGTCGCCGACCGTGTGCAGGCCGAGGTGCTCGGCCATCACCTTCGCGGTCGGTGGGCCGAGCACCTTCTTCAGCGGTTCTTCGAGTGCGGGCACGAGATCCATTGCACACCACGGCACTGACATTGCCGTAGACGTGTCCTGAAACCCCTGGTCAGACGGCTCGTTCGGGCTCTAGGATGACGCGCTCCGGCCATCTCACCGCGGTCACCGCCCCACCGGGACCGCCCGACCCCGCGCCGTCGACGCCCCCATCCGCGGCGCTTGAGCGATGGACTCCCAGACGTCACAGTCATCCCAGGCATCCCCGTCACCTCACACGTTCCAGGTCGACCTGCGTGGTCTGGTGGACCTGCTGTCCCATCATCTCTACTCCAGTCCCAGGGTCTATCTGCGCGAGCTGCTGCAGAACGCCGTGGACGCCATCACCGCCCGGCGGGCCGAGGAGCCCGACGCCCCGGCGCGGGTGCGGCTGTTCGCGTCGGGCGGGACGCTGCGGGTGGAGGACTCCGGCGTCGGGCTCACCGAGGCCGACGTGCACGACCTGCTGGCCACCATCGGGCGCAGCTCCAAGCGCGCGGAGGGGCTGCAGGAGGCCCGCTCCGACTTCCTCGGGCAGTTCGGCATCGGGCTGCTGGCCTGTTTCGTGGTGGCCGAGCGGATCCGGGTGGTCAGCCGCAGCGCCCGTACGCCCGGCGCGCCGCCGGTGGAGTGGACGGCCCGCGACGACGGTTCGTACACGGTACGGACGCTGCCCGACGAGGAGCGCCCGGAGCCCGGCACCACGGTGCACCTGACGGCGCGGGCCGGGGCGGCGGAGTGGCTCGCCGAGCAGCGGGTGCTGCGCCTGGCGCGGGACTTCGGCTCGCTGCTGCCCTACGACGTCCGGGTCGGCGAGGAGGCGGTCACCGATCTGCCGGCGCCCTGGGACCGGCCGTACGCCTCCCCCGCCCAGCGGCGGGTTGCGCTGGCCCGGCACTGCCATGAGCTGTTCGGTTTCACGCCGCTGGACTCGATCGAGCTGAACGTGCCGCTCGCCGGGATCCGCGGGGTGGCGTACGTGCTGCCGGCGGCGGTCAGTCCGGCGCAGCGGGCGGGTCACCGGGTGCACCTGAAGGGCATGTTGCTGACCGAGCGGGCCGACCAGCTGTTGCCCGACTGGGCGTTCTTCGTGCGCTGTGTGCTGGACACGGACAGTCTGCGGCCGACGGCCTCGCGTGAGGCGCTGTACGAGGACGAGACGCTGGCGGCCGTGCGCGAGGCGCTGGGCGAGCGGATCCGGGCGTGGCTGACGGGTCTGGCCGCCGGTGATCCGGAGCGCCTCGCCGCGTTCCTGGCCGTGCACCACCTGGGGGTGAAGTCCCTCGCGCGACACGACGGCGAGATGCTGCGCACGATGCTGCCGTGGCTGCCCTTCGAGACGTCCGACGGGCGGCTGTCGCTGGAGGAGTTCGCGCAGCGGCACCCCGTCGTGCACTTCACGCGGACGGTCGAGGAGTACCGGCAGGTCGCGCCGATCGCGTCAGCGCAGGGCGTCGGTGTGGTCAACGGCGGTTACACGTACGACGCCGAGCTGGTCGAGGCGCTGCCGTCGGTGCGGCCGGGCACGGTCGTCGCCGAGCTGGACGCGGACACCGTGACCGCGCATCTGGACGCGGTGGAGCCGGCGGTGGAGCTGGCCCTGTCGGGCTTCCTGGCGGCGGCGCGGGCGAAGCTCGACCCGCTGGGCTGTGACGTCGTCCTACGGGCGTTCCACCCGCTGTCCGTGCCCGCGCTGCATCTGGACGACCGCTCAGCGCGGCACGAGCAGGCGCGTGCGGAGGCCGAGGAGCGGGCCGACGACCTGTGGGCGGGGATCCTGGGTTCGCTGCGGGGCAGCGCGCCGCGCGCGCGGCTGGTGCTGAACCATCTCAACCCGCTGGTCCGGCGCATCAGTTCGCTGCGGGACGCGGAGCTGATCGGGACGGCGACGGAGTCGCTGTACGGGCAGGCGCTGCTGATGGCGCAGCGGCCGCTGCGGCCGGCGGACTCCGCGTTGCTGAACCGGGCGTTCATCGGGCTCCTGGAGTGGGCCACGCACGGGGAGTCCGCGCGCGACTCCCAAGGGGACTCGGCACAAGGGGACTCGGCACAGGGGGAGGGCGGTCGCTGATGACCGAGATCGCGGACTTCGAGGCGCTGCGCCGGGCGATGGCGGAGAACGCCGGGCAGCCGGAGGGGCCGGCGCGCAACGCGCGCGCGGAGCAACTGCTCGTCGCGGCCGAGCGGTTGAACATCCCACTCGCCGTGATCGAGGCGCTCGGGCACCAGCTGAAGGTCTACAACTACAGCTCCGAGAAGGGAAAGATGTTCGTCCCGTTCGCGCGGCTGCTGCGCATGTGGGACGAACGGCCCGGTGACTTCGACGAGTACGAGACGCACTCGCTGCACTGGGTCTTCAAGTGGGTGACGTCCGGCATGCTCGACCAACCGCATGTGCCGCTGGCGTCGGTGGAGAAGTGGCTGGGCGAGATGGAGCACCGCTACCGGCTCGCCGGGCACTCCGAACGGGCTGTGCGCAGCGCCGAGTTCAGTGTGGCCGCGCACGTCGGGGACGTGCCGCGGGCGGAGCGGGCGTTCGCCGCCTGGCTGGCCGCGGACCGGGACAGCATGGCCGACTGCCACGCGTGCGAACTGCACGGGCAGGGATGGTGGCAGGCCGAGCGGGGCCGCGACGCGGAGGCCCTCGACCTGTGGGCGCCGGTCCTGGAGGGCGCGTACACGTGCGCGCACGAACCGCACACCGTGCTGGCCTCGTCGCTGGTGCCGCTGCTGCGGCTGGACCGGCCGGAGGAGGCGCGCGCCCACCATCTGCGGGGTTTCCGGCTGGTGCGGGCGATGGAGAGCATGCGGGGCGCGTACGCGGACCATGTGGAGTTCTGCGCGCTGACCGGGAACGAGGCGCGGGGCCTGGAGCTGCTCGCGGAGCGGCCGGCGTACTTCACCGACGACGGCCATCCGCGCAGCAGGCTGGAGTTCCTGAGCGTGGTGGCGCTGCTGATGGAGCGGCTGTCGGTGCGGGGTCTGGGCGGCCGGCCGGTGCCCGGCCCGGCGGGGCGGGCGTGGACGGCGGACGAGCTGGCGGCCTACGCGCGCGAGGAGGCGCTGGCGCTGGCCGCGCGCTTCGACGAGCGCAACGGCACCTCGTACGTGAGTGAGCGGGCCCGCGCGCGTATGGCGCAGGAACCGCTGGTGGAGCGCCTGCCGTTGGGCGTGCGGACGGCCCGCGCGGCGACGTCGGCCGCACCGCCGCCCGCGTCCTGGGAGCCGCGGTCGGCCGCGGGCCGGCAGGCCGTCGAGGCGGACCTTCCCACGCTGCTGACCGAGGCCCGGCGGCTGTCGGACGCCCTCCAGCCGCACGCCATGGAGGCGTGGGCCGCGGTGGCACGGGCCGCCGAGGGCGTCGCGCTGGACGCGCGGGACCGCGCGGAGATCGCCGACCACGAGGCGATGGCGCTCGGCCCGGAGGGCGCTCAGAAGTTCGAGGGGGCCGCCGAGCTGTACGCGGAGGCCGGCGACCCCGGGGAGGCCTTGGCGGCACGCACGCGTGCGGCGTACGTCCGTGCGCTCGCCGGGGACGTCGACGCGGCCCTCGCGGCCGTCGCCGAACCCTACGACCTGGTCCTCGCGCTGTACGCCGACGGCGGCACCCAGATGCCGCAGGCGGCGGGCGTGCTCATGGGCCGCGCCCGCATCCTGATGCGCCGCGTCCAGGCGGTCGGGGAATCGGACGCGGCGGAGCCCGCGGAGACGACGCGGACCGCGGCGGTCCTGGCGGAGGCCGAGGCGGCCGTGCGGGAGTTGCTCGCGCTCGTCGACGGGCGGGCCGGGGACGATGTACGGCTCGCCGCGCGGGTCGCCGAGGGGCACGCGATGCTCGCGGAACTGGCCGCGCGCTCGGGGGACGCGCAGGCGGGCGCGGAGCTCTTCGCGCGGGCGGCGGCGGAGTTCACCGAGGCGGGCCTGCCCTGGTTCGCCGTGGAGTACGAGGCCCGGCTCGCCGGTCTGGCGCACCACTTGGGCGACCTGGTGGAGGCGGAGCGGGCGCTGCGGGCGGCGCTGGAGCACGGCGGCGCGTTCCTGGAGCCGGTGGGGCGGGCACAGCTCGGCCTCCAGCTCGCCGAGGTGGTCGGCGGCCGGGGAGAGCCGGGGGAGGCCGCGGAGCACGCCTTGGAGGCCGCGCACTGGGCCGACGAGGCCGGCGAGGGCCCGACCCTCGGGGCGTGGGCGCGGCACCAGCTGGGCGGGTTCCTGGTCCGGCAGGGCCGGTGGGCCGAGGCGGCGGAGGTGCTGGAGTCGGCGCTTGCGGACCTGAGCCCCGAGACGCACGGCGACGGCGCGGTCGTCCAGACGCAGTGGTGGCTCGGGGACTGTCTGAGCGAGCTCGGCGAGCACCGGGCGAGCGCCGAACGCCGGCTGCAGGCGGCCGAGATCGCCCGGCACTGGCCCGAGCAGCACGACCACGCCACGCTCGCGCACCTGGCCGGCGAGTCCCTCGGTCAGGCGGGGCTCCCCGAGGAGGCGGACCGGGCGTACGCGCGCGCGGGCGAGCTGTGGCGATCCCTGGGCAACGTCCACGGGCTGATCCGGTCCCTGCGCGCCCGGGCGTGGCTGGCGCTGCGCGCCGAGCCCGGTGTCGACGCGGCCCGTGAGCTGATGACGAGGGCCGTCGAGGAGTGCGCGGACGCGCTGGAGGCGCTGGACGCGGCGGACGCAACGGAGGCAGACGAGGCGCGTCTGCGGCTCGTCCTCGAACTCGGCCACACGCACCGTCAGTTCGGCGATCTGCTGGCCCGCTCGGCCTCCGAGGACGCCGACGACGAGTCCATCCGGGACGCGTGGGAGGACGCCCTGTCGCAGACGGCCCGGGCGGTCGCCGTGTTCGTCCCCCTGGGGGAGGACGCCCGGCACGCCCGCACCGCTGCCGAACTGGCCGCCGGCTGGCTGGAGACCGACCTCGGCCGCCCCGGACAGGCGGCGGCACGCGCGCGTGCGGTGCTGGCGGCCTACGCCGACGACGACCCCGACGCCGGGGACGGCGAGACGGTGCGCGCGCGACGGGCCGAAGCCGAGCAGTTGATCCAGGTCACGACGGAGCAGACCGGCTGAACGCCCGGCAGGGGGTCACTCGACGCCGATCAGCAGCAGTGCCCCCTGCCGTCCGCCCCGGTAGACCACCGTGTCGACGGCGAGGTACGCCTCCCTCACCCGTGCCTGGAGGCGCTCGGCGACGCCCTCGGGCGCCTCGTCGCCGAGCACCAGGGTGACCAGTTCCCCGCCCGCCGACAGCATGCGGTCAAGGACGGTCTCGGCGGTGGCGGTAACGTCGGCGCCGATGACGGCCACGTCGCCGTCGAGGAGCCCGAGCACGTCGCCTGCCTGGCAGATGCCGGCCATGGTCCACGACTGGCGTTCGGCGACCGTGACCTCGGCGTAGCGGGTGGCGCCGGCCGCCGAGGTCATGGAGACGACGTCCTCGTCGAAGCGGCGCTCCGGCTGGTGGACGGCGAGCGCGGCGATCCCCTGCACCGCGGAGCGGGTGGGGATGAGGGCGACCCGGATGCCCTCCGTGCGGGCCTGCTCGGCCGCCGCGGCGGCGGTGTGACGCAGGTCGGCGTCGTTGGGCAGCAGCACGACCTCGCGCGCGTGGGCCCGTCGCACGGCCTCGACGAGCTCGCCGCTGGCGGGCGGCTCCCCCGGGCGCGCGAGGACGGTCGTCGCGCCCGCCTCCGCGTACAGCCCGGCCAGGCCCTCGCCCGGCACGACGGCGACGACCGCCCGCTCGACGCGCTCACGGGGCGGACGCTCACCTCCGCGCGCGTGCACGTCGTCGAGGCCGAAGTGCGTGATGCGGATGCGGTACGGGCGGCCGGCCTCGACGCCCGCCTCGACGGCCGCGCCGGCGTCGTCCGCGTGCACATGGACGTTCCACAGCCCGTCGCCGCCGACGACGACGAGGGAGTCGCCGAGGGCGTCGAGCCGGCGGCGGAGCCGGTCCACTGCGGTGTCCTCGGCCTCCAGCAGGTAGATCACCTCGAAGGCGGGGCCGCCGTTCTCGGGGCCGTCCCCGCAGACCTCGGCGTCGAGGGGGTCCGCAGCGGCCGGAGAGCCCGAGGTGTCCAACATGTCCGGGGAGTTCACGGTCCGGAAGACGCCCGCGGGGGCCGTCGGCGACTCCCCGGTGAGCGTCTCCACCAGTGCCGCGAGCACCGCCACCAGGCCCCGCCCGCCCGCGTCGACCACCCCCGCGCGCTCCAGGACGGCCAGCTGGCCCGGGGTCGCGGCGAGCGCCGCGCACGCGCCCCGGTAGGCCGCGCGGGCCACCGCCCCGCAGTCGCCCTCGGCCGCACCCGCCGCGTCGGCCGCGCCCGCGGCGACCGACAGGACGGTGCCCTCGACGGGGTGGGCCACGGCCAGGCGGGCGGAGTCGGACGCGTGCCGCAGCGCGAGGCGCAGCCCCTCGGCGTCCGTGTGAGGCCGCTCACTCTCGGCGGCGAGCACCTGGGCCATGCCGCGCAGCAGCTGCGCCAGGATCGTCCCGGAGTTCCCGCGCGCGCCTATGAGCGCGCCGTGCGCCATCGCGCGCACCGCGTCCGCGAACGAGGGAGCTTCCTCACCGCCCCCGGGGGCCGGCATCGCCGCGGGCACCCGCCCGACGGCCTCGTGCCCCGCGAACACGGCCTCCACGGCGGTCACCGCGGACTCGACGGTCAGATAGAGGTTGGTGCCGGTGTCCCCGTCCGCGACCGGATAGACGTTGATCGCGTCGATCTCCTCACGCGCGCGTCCCAGCGCGCCCAGCGCCAGGCCGCACCAGGTGCGGACCGCGAGAGCATCGAGGAATGTCTGCGGCACCTGCGGCACCTGGGCCTCCTTGAGCTGCTGGACTGGCACGCAGCGTAGACCTTGGAGGGGTGTCCGCCGGAAGCGGGCCGGGGCGGAGCCCCTGAGCAGCCATGGTAGTTTCGTTGTACTGGCGCAGTCGTTGTATGCTGCTCCGGTTGCCCGATCCGTATCGGGCCATCCCCTGGCACCGCCACTCAGATCTCTGATCCCATAGATCCTGATCCCGGCATGCCGGGATCAACCGTAAGTGCATCTGAAGTCTTTGGAGTGACCCGTGGCTGCCAACTGCGACGTCTGCGGCAAGGGGCCGGGCTTCGGCAACAACATCTCGCACTCGCACCGCCGTACGTCCCGTCGCTGGAACCCGAACATCCAGCGCGTGCGTACCGTGGTCGGCGGGACGCCGAAGCGCGTGAACGCTTGCACCTCGTGCATCAAGGCCGGCAAGGTCTCGCGCTGACGCTCAGCTGAGCGCGCGGCCACTGCCGGTTCGCTGCATCAAGCCGGTCCACCCTGGGTGGACCGGCTTCTTGCTGTACCCGGATCCGGTCAGGACGGCGGTCGGTCGCCCCGGGTGAGGTTCCAGCCGTGGTCCACCGGCCCGATGCCCCCGCCCAGCGCGAACCCGGCGGCGATCGCCCCGGTGACGTACTCCTTGGCCGCCGTCACCGCCTCCGGCACCGGCCTGCCCTTGGCGAGCTGCGCCGCGATCGCCGAGGCGAGGGTGCATCCCGTGCCGTGGGTGTGCCGGTTGTCGTGCCGGGGCGCGCGCAGCCAGTGCTCGGCCACGCCGTCGGTGAGCAGGTCCACGGCAGGGCCGGCCAGATGCCCGCCCTTGATCAGCGCCCACCGCGGCCCGTACGCCAGCACGGCGTGGGCCGCCTCCCGCAGGTCCGCCTCCGACGCGACGCGCACGCCGGTCAGTTGGGCCACCTCGTCGAGGTTCGGCGTGGCGACGGTCGCCGTCGGCAGCAACATCGTGCGGACGGAGTCCAGCGCCGACGCCGCCAGCAGCGGATCGCCGTGCTTGGAGACGCCGACCGGGTCGACGACCACCGGAGCGTCCGTGCCGGCGAGCAACTCGGCGACGGTCTCGACGAGTTCGGCTGAGGCGAGCATCCCCGTCTTCACGGCCTGGACGCCGATGTCGTCCACGACGCTGCGGTACTGGGCGCGCACCGCCTCCACCGGCAACTCCCAGGCGCCCTGCACGCCGAGGGAGTTCTGGGCGGTGACGGCGGTGAGCACGCTCATGCCGTGCACGCCCAGCGCGAGCATCGTCTTCAGGTCGGCCTGAACTCCCGCCCCGCCGCCGGAGTCGGAGCCGGCGACCGTCAGCACCCGGGGCGGCGCGCTCATGACTCCATGTCCCCGAAGTGGTCCCAGCCGCCCTTGCTCGTCCAGGGCGCGCCGTCGACCGTCACCTGGGGCAGCGCGGACGGGTTGAGGACCTCGCCGATCACCTTCCAGCGGGCCGGCAGCTTCACGTCGGGCGGGAAGGTCGCCACGATGGCGTGGTCCTCTCCCCCGGTCAGCACCCACTGCATGGGGTCGACGCCGACGGCCTGGCCGATGTCGTTCATCTGCGAGGGGATGTCGATCGCGCCGGACCGGATGTCGATGCGGACCTTGCTGGACTCCGCGATGTGCCCGAGGTCGGCGATCAGCCCGTCGCTCACGTCGCACATCGCGGTCGCGCCCAGTCCGGCTGCCGCCGGGCCCGCGTGGTACGGCGGCTCGGGACGACGGTGCGCCTCGACGAAGGCGCGGGGCGAACGGAAGCCGCGGGAGAGGATCGCGTAGCCGGCGGCCGACCAGCCCAGCCAGCCGGTCACCGCGACCAGGTCGCCGGGCTGCGCGCCGGCCCGGGTGACGGGCTCCTGGTTGCGCAGATCGCCGAGCGCGGTGATCGACACCATGATCGTGTCGCCGCGCACGACGTCCCCGCCGACCACGGAGGCGCCGGCGACCTGGCACTCGTCGCGCAGGCCGTCCATCAGCTCGGTGGGCCAGGTGACCGGCAGTTCGGCGGGCACGACCAGGCCGAGCAGCAGCGCCGTCGGGACGGCGCCCATCGCGGCGATGTCGGCGAGGTTCTGCGCGGCCGCCTTGCGGCCCACGTCGTAGGCGGTGGACCAGTCCCGGCGGAAGTGCCGTCCCTCCAGCAGGATGTCCGTGCTGGCCACGACCCGCCGGTCGGGGGCGGCGACCACGGCGGCGTCGTCGCCGGGGCCCACCCGGACCGCCGCGGAGGTCGTGAGACGGGAGGTGAGCTCCCTGATGAGCCCGAACTCACCGAGCTCACCAACAGTGCCCTTCATTGACCTTTCGCCCCTTCTGATGCTGTCCTTGCCCGGTCGCGCGTCACCAGTGTCCTCGATACGGTCGAGGTGACCGTCAACTTCTGTCCTGCCCCCACCCCGGCGCGCGAGTCGCGCTCCCCGCAGGTCTCCCCGTGGCGAGCTGCGACGCGATACCGTGGCGTTCCTTTTCCCCACATGATCCTCGTGGCCGCTCTGGAGGTTCCGTGGTACAGGCGTACATCCTGATCCAGACGGAAGTCGGTAAAGCGTCGACCGTCGCCGAGTCGATCGGCAAGATCCCCGGCGTCATCCAGGCCGAGGACGTCACGGGTCCCTACGACGTGATCGTGCGGGCCCAGGCCGACACCGTCGACGACCTCGGCCGCATGGTGGTCGCCAAGGTCCAGCAGGTGGACGGGATCACGCGAACCCTGACCTGCCCGGTCGTGCATCTGTAGCCCCCGTCTACGCTTGGCCGGTGAATCTTTTCCGTCGCCGGCTCAGTGGCCTGCCCGTCCTCGCTCTGCTCTGCGCGGCCGCGGGCTGCTCCTCGGCAGACGACAGCGCCTCGGTCGCGGTTCCCAGCCCTTCCGCGAAGGTCGTGGAACTGTGCCGGAATCTCGACAGGGCGCTGCCGTCGAAGGTGGACGGACGTGACCGCCGGGATCCCGGACCCGCCTCTGCGCTGACCGCGGGTTGGGGGGACCCGGCGATCATACTGCGCTGCGGTGTCGAGCGGCCCGCCGAGATGAGCGATACGAACGCCGACTCCGGGGAGGTGGACGGCGTGGCCTGGCTGATGCAGAAGCAGGGGGACGGCGGGTACCGGTGCACCACCGCTCTGCGGCTGGCGTACGTCGAGGTCTCGGTGCCCTCCGGGGACGGGGCGGCGGCGCTGGTGGACCTCGCGCCGGCCGTCAAGAAGGCGATCCCCGAAGGGATCGCCGGCTGACTCGGGCGGCGACGGTCAGCGCAGTCCCGTCGAGCGGCGCAGCGCCGCCTGGATGAGCCGCTCGACCAGCTCGGGGTAGCCGACGCCGCTCGCCTGCCACATCTGCGGGTACATGGAGATCGGCGTGAAGCCGGGCATGGTGTTGATCTCGTTGATCACGAACTCGCCGTCCTCGGTGAGGAAGAAGTCCGCGCGCACGAGCCCCTCGCAGGAGGCGGCCTCGTAGGCGTCCACCGCGAGCCGCCGCACCTCGGCGGTCTCCTCCTCCGTCAGGGGCGCGGGCACGATCCCCGGCGTGGAGTCGATGTACTTGGCCTCGAAGTCGTAGTACGCGTGCGCGTCCGGCGGCGGGATCTCGGCCGGGACGGAGGCACGCGGGCCGTCCTCGAACTCCAGCACCCCGCACTCGATCTCCCGGCCCCGCAGCGCCGCCTCGACGAGGATCTTCGGGTCGTGGCTCTGCGCCTCGGCGATCGCCTCGTCCAGCCCGGCGAGGTCGTCGACCTTGGTGATGCCGATGGAGGAGCCCGCGCGCGCGGGCTTCACGAAGAGCGGCCAGCCGTGCTCGCCGGCGAAGTCGACGATCTTCTTGCGGGCGGCGGACTCGTCCTGCTGCCATTCCCGGGGGCGGATCACCACGTACGGGCCGACCTTGAGCCCGAAGGAGGTGAACACCCGCTTCATGTACTCCTTGTCCTGGCCGACGGCCGAGGCGAGCACGCCCGAGCCGACGTAGGGGACCCCGGAGAGCTCCAGCAGCCCCTGAAGGGTGCCGTCCTCGCCGTAGGGGCCGTGGAGCACCGGGAAGACGACGTCGACCTCGCCGAGCGCCTTGGGCACCGATCCGGGCTCGCTGTAGACGACTTCGCGGTTGGCCGGGTCGACGGGGAGGATCACGCCGCCCTCGGCCGACTCGGCGAGCTCCTCCACGCTGGGCGTACGGCGGTCGGTGATCGCCATCCGTTCGGGCGCGTCCGCGGTGAGCGCCCAGCGGCCGTCCCGGGTGATGCCGATCGGCAGGACCTCGTACGCGCCGCGGTCGATGGCCTTGAGGACGGCGCCGGCGGTGACCACGGAGATCCCGTGTTCGGAGCTGCGCCCGCCGAACACTACGGCCACGCGCGGCTTACGGGCGGGCTGGCCGGGGCTCTGGGGGAGGTTCTCGGTGCTCATATCGGGTTGAGGGTACCCGGTGGTAGTGCCCGGAGACAGCGTCGACTCTCAGGGGTCGCCCAGCGTCTCACCGGGGTCGCTCAGCGTCGTTCGGGCTTCGCGCTGCGCGACATCAGCTCCTTGAGCGCGACCACGGGAGGCTTCCCCTCGTGCACGATGTCGACGACCGTCTCGGTGATGGGCATGTCGACGCCGTGCCGGCGGGCCAGATCCGCCACCGACTCGCAGGACTTGACGCCCTCGGCGGTCTGCCGGGTGACGGCGATGGTCTCCTTCAGGGTCATGCCCCTGCCGAGGTTGGTGCCGAAGGTGTGGTTGCGCGACAGCGGCGAGGAGCAGGTCGCCACCAGGTCGCCGAGACCGGCGAGTCCGGAGAAGGTGAGCGGGTCGGCGCCCATCGCCAGACCGAGGCGGGTGGTCTCGGCGAGGCCGCGGGTGATCAGGGAGCCCTTGGCGTTGTCGCCGAGGCCCATGCCGTCCGCGATGCCGACGGCGAGCCCGATGACGTTCTTCACCGCGCCGCCGAGTTCGCAGCCGACGACGTCGGTGTTGGTGTACGGGCGGAAGTACGGGGTGTGGCAGGCGGCCTGGAGCCGCTGAGCGACGGGCTCGTCGACGCAGGCGACCACGGCCGCCGCCGGCATCCGGGAGGCGATCTCCTTGGCGAGGTTGGGTCCGGTGACCACGGCGACGCGTTCGGGGGCCACCTTGGCGACGTCCTCGATCACCTCGCTCATCCGCATGGTCGTGCCGAGCTCGACGCCCTTCATCAGCGAGACGAGGACGGTGTGCGGGGCGAGCAGCGGGCGCCATTCGGCGAGGTTGGCGCGCAGGGTCTGCGAGGGGATGGCGAGGACGGTGAAGTCGGCGTCCTGCGCGGCCTCGGCCGCGTCGGCGGTGGCGCGCAGGTTGGCGGGGAGTTCGACGCCGGGCAGGTAGTCCGGGTTGGTCCGCGTGGAGTTGACCGCGTCGGCGAGCTCGGCGCGGCGCGCCCACAGCGTCACCTCGCAGCCCGCGTCGGCGAGGACCCGCCCGAAGGCGGTGCCCCAGGATCCGGTGCCGAACACGGCCGCCTTGACGGGCTTGCTCACGTGCCGTTCTCCCCTTCTCGGACGGTCGGCCGACCGGTCTGCGTCGGTGCGGGCGTCTGCGTCCGCGTCTTCATCTGTGCCGGTGCCGGTGCCGGTGCCGACACCGGCGTCTGCGGCAGGGGCGTCGCCGCCGGCGGCGGCGTCTGCTCCTCCTGGGTGCGGCGGCGCTGCTCGATCCGCTCCCGGCGCGGGTCGTAGGGCGTGGCGGGCGCCTTCTCGCCGCGGATCTCCTCCAGCTGGCGGGTGACGGCGGCCATGATGACCTCCGTCGCCTCCTTCAGCAGCTCGGGAGTCATCTCCTGGCCGTAGAACCGCGCCAGGTCCACGGGCGGGCCCGCGAGGACGTGGTGGGTCTTGCGGGGAAGGAGGTTGGGCTTCTTGGCGTAGGGCGGCAGCAGTTCGTTGGCGCCCCACTGCGCGACGGGGATCACCGGGCACCTGGTCTGCAGGGCCACCCGCGCGGCGCCGGTCTTGCCGGTCATCGGCCAGCCGTCCGGGTCGCGGGTGAGGGTGCCCTCGGGGTAGAAGGCGACGCACTCGCCGCGCTCCACCGCGTCGATCGCGGCGCGGAAGGCGCTGAGGGCGTCGGTGCTCTCGCGGTAGACGGGGATCTGCCCGGTGCCGCGCATCGCGGCGCCGACGAACCCCTTCTTGAACAGCCCGCTCTTCGCCAGGAATCGCGGCACTCGTCCGGTGTTGTACTGGTAGTGCGCATAGGCGAAGGGATCGGCGTGCGAATTGTGGTTCACCGCCGTGATGAATCCGCCCTCGGCCGGAATGTGCTCCGTTCCGCGCCAGTCCCGCTTGATCAGCACCACCAAGGGCGGTTTGCACAGGACCGCAGCGAAGCGGTACCAGAACCCGATTCTGCGGCGGGGCACGCGGACACCTTCCTCTAGGACTTCCCTACGGCGCCTGGGGGCCGCACAAGTGTCGCCCCAGGCCGCCTCTCTGTCGAGAACACCGTACGCCCCGACCGAGGCCGCGCCGGAGGGGCCGGGTGACAATGGCGGCGACGAGAGAGGGACGGTACACCGGTGCAGTGGAACTTGGTCATACCTGTGAAGCCTCTGGCGCTGGCCAAGAGCAGGCTCGCGGACACCGCGGCCGGCGAACTGCGCCCCGGACTCGCCCTCGCCTTCGCCCAGGACACGGTGACGGCCGCGCTGGCCTGCCCGGCGGTGCGGGATGTGGCAGTCGTCACGGACGACGCCCTGGCCGGGCGTGAACTGGCGGCGCTGGGCGCCCGCGTCGTCCCCGGCGAGCCGCGCACCGGTCTGAACGGCGCGCTGGAGCACGGGGCGGCCTTCGTGCGGGCCGCACGTCCCCGAAGCGCGCTCGCGGCGCTGAACGCCGATCTGCCGGCTCTGCGTCCACTGGAATTGGCGCGGGTACTGGACGCGGCCGCGGAATTCCCGCGCGCTTTTCTCCCGGATGCCGCGGCAATCGGCACGACCCTTCTCGCCGTCGGTCCGGACGGTGAATTGCTTCCCGCATTCGGTCCGGATTCACGGGACCGCCACCGTGTTTCGGGGGCGGTGGAACTCCGGCTCGACGCCGTGGATTCCGTCCGGCAGGACGTGGACACCGGCGAGGACCTGCGGGCCGCCCTGGCCCTGGGCGTGGGCCCCCGCACGGCCGCGGCGGCCGCGCGGCTGCTGATTCCCGGGCAGTAGGCTGCCGCCATGCAGGCCACCGCGTACACGTACGACCCCGGCAGCCGCAGCGGACAGGTGCTGCTGGACGACGGCACTCCGGTTCCCTTCGACGCGTCGGCGTTCGACGCGGGCGGGCTGAGGCTGCTGCGGCCCGGTCAGCGGGTGCGGATCGAGACCGAGGGCGAGGGGGACGCGCGGCGGATCACGCTCGTGACCCTGCAGACGTTCTGACCGACGCCTCGGGAACGTCAGGGGCGCGGGCTCCGCGGGGCGTCCGGACACGCCGCGGGCCGGGCTCCGAGAGGGAGTCCGGCCCGGCGTGTGAGTGCCCCTGAACCCTTACGCCTGGCGGGCGGCAGTGGTCTTCTTGGCGGTGGTCTTGCGCGCGGTCGACTTCTTGGCGGGGGCCTTGGTGGCGGTCGCCTTCTTCGCCGGGGCCTTCTTCGCCGTCGTCTTCTTCGCGGTGGCGGTCTTCGCGGCGCTGGTCTTCTTCGCGGCAGCGGCCGTCTTGCCCGTCGTCTTCTTCGCGGTCGTCTTCTTGGCGGCGGCCGAGGTCTTCTTCGCGGCGGCCGTCGTCTTCTTCGCGGTGGTGGTCTTCTTGGCGGCGGCCTTGGTGGTGGCCTTCTTCGCGGCGGCCTTCTTGACCGTCGCCGTGGCGCCGCCGCTCAGGCTGCCCTTGGGGGCCTTCTTGACGGCGACCTCGCCGCCGCGCGGGAGCTTCTTCGAGCCGCTCACCAGGTCCTTGAAGCCCTGACCGGCGCGGAAGCGCGGCACGGACGTCTTCTTGACCCGAACCCGCTCGCCCGTCTGGGGGTTGCGGGCGTAACGCGCCGGACGGTCGACCTTCTCGAACGAACCGAAGCCGGTGACCGAGACCCGGTCCCCGGCGACGGTCGCGCGGACGATGGCGTCCAGGACCGCGTCGACCGCGTCGGCGGCCTGCTGGCGGCCGCCCAACTTGTCGGCAATCGCTTCTACGAGCTGCGCCTTGTTCACGTCTTCCCCTTCGGAGACCTCGCCAGAACGAAAGTGTTCAAGCTTTTTCGCACGTTAGGCAGATATATACCGCAAATCAAACACGAAACGGGCTAATCACCCTTGTGCCGCAACGAACTCGGCTGCTCCGGAGGCGATCAGCGCTCCTCTTCAGGCATGCGTCCCTGATCGAGGTCCGCCATGAACCGCTCCAGCCGCCTTGTCGCGTCGGCGAGATCGTGCTTGGCCGCGGCCGTAATGACCAGCAGCTTCCGGGCCAGCGCCATCCGTACGCCCTCCGGGACTTGCAGTGCGCGCACTCGTGAGTGCGCTTCCTTGAGTTGGTTCGCGACCGCCGTATAGAGCTGGAGTTGGCCGTCGTGTTCCATGCACAGATTGTGCCATCTGGGGCGAGTTGTCGCCCGCCCAGGGGGCAACTGCCGCCTCGGACAGCCGTCCGGGCGCCTGCGGAGATCGCGTCCACACACCTCGCGTACCCCGGCAACCACCTGCTTAACGTGGGAAGTTGGGAGGAACCGCGAAGACTCGCCGAGGCCGGCGAGGACGAAAACGGCCGTACCCCCGATCGGAGTGATCGGGGGTACGGAAGGGTTTCGAGGTGGCCGGATCTCGCCCCTGCCCGCCGGGCGGTCCGGGACCGGCCGCGCGGATCAGACCTTGAGCGTCCGCGGCTTGTACGACGGGCGCTTGGCCTCGTAGGCCGCGATGTCGGCCTCGTTGCGCAGGGTGATGGAGATGTCGTCCAGCCCGTTCAGCAGCCGCCAGCGGGAGTTCTCGTCCAGCTCGAAGGAGGCGGTGATGCCCTCGGCGCGCACCTCACGCGCCTCGAGGTCCACAGTGACCTCAGCGGTCGCGTCCTTCTCCGTGAGCTCCCACAGCGCGTCCACGGTCTTCTGCTCCAGAACCACCGTGAGCAGGCCGTTCTTCAGCGAGTTGCCGCGGAAGATGTCGGCGAAGCGGGAGGAGATCACGGCCTTGAAGCCGTAGTTCTGCAGCGCCCACACGGCGTGCTCGCGGGAGGAGCCGGTGCCGAAGTCGGGGCCGGCGACCAGCACGGTCGCGCCCTGCCGCTCGGGGCGGTTGAGGACGAACGACTCGTCCTTGCGCCAGGCCTCGAACAGCCCGTCCTCGAACCCGTCCCGGGTCACCTTCTTGAGCCAGTGAGCGGGGATGATCTGGTCGGTGTCGACGTTGGAGCGGCGCAGCGGGACGGCCCGGCCGGTGTGCTTGGTGAATGCTTCCATGACTGATCAGACTCCAGCGGGCGTGACGGGGGCGTCGTCGGACAGGTCGGCCGGGGAGGCCAGGTGGCCCAGGACCGCGGTGGCCGCGGCGACCTGCGGCGACACCAGATGCGTACGACCGCCCTTGCCCTGCCGGCCCTCGAAGTTGCGGTTGGAGGTGGACGCGGAGCGCTCACCCGGGGCCAGCTGGTCGGGGTTCATGCCGAGGCACATCGAGCAGCCCGCGTGCCGCCATTCGGCGCCGGCGTCCTTGAAGACGACGTCCAGGCCCTCGGAGACGGCCTGCAGACCCACGCGAGCGGAGCCCGGGACGACCAGCATCCGTACGCCGTCGGCGACTTTGCGGCCCCGGACGATGTCGGCGGCGGCCCGCAGGTCCTCGATACGGCCGTTGGTGCAGGAACCTACGAAGACGGTGTCCACACTGATCGAGCGCAGCGGCTGTCCGGCCTCCAACCCCATGTATTCCAGGGCCTTTTCGGCGGCGAAGCGCTCCGAAGCGTCTTCGTACGAAGCGGGGTCGGGGACGTCCGCCGAAAGCGGCGCGCCCTGGCCCGGGTTGGTGCCCCAGGTGACGAACGGCGACAGTTCGGAGGCCTTGATGACGACCTCGGCGTCGAACTCGGCGTCGTCGTCGGTCTTCAGGGTCTTCCAGTACGCGACGGCCGCGTCCCAGTCCTCGCCCTTGGGCGCGTGCGGACGGCCTTCGAGGTACGCGAAGGTCGTCTCGTCGGGGGCGATCATGCCGGCCCGGGCGCCGGCCTCGATCGACATGTTGCAGATGGTCATCCGGGCCTCCATCGAGAGCTTCTCGATGGCGGAGCCGCGATACTCCAGGACGTAGCCCTGGCCGCCGCCGGTGCCGATGCGGGCGATGATCGCCAGGATCAGGTCCTTGGCGGTGACGCCGTCGGGCAGTTCGCCGTCGACCGTGATGGCCATGGTCTTGGGGCGGGTCATCGGCAGCGTCTGGGTGGCCAGCACATGCTCGACCTGCGAGGTGCCGATGCCGAAGGCCAGTCCGCCGAACGCGCCGTGCGTGGAGGTGTGGGAGTCGCCGCAGACGACGGTCATGCCCGGCTGCGTCAGCCCCAGCTGCGGACCGACGACGTGGACGACGCCCTGCTCGACGTCGCCGAGCGGGTGCAGCCGGACGCCGAACTCGGCGCAGTTCTTGCGCAGGGTCTCCAGCTGGGCGCGCGAGACCGGGTCGGCGATGGGCTTGTCGATGTCGAGGGTCGGGGTGTTGTGGTCCTCGGTCGCGATGGTGAGGTCGAGGCGGCGCACCGGCCGGCCGTTCTGGCGCAGTCCGTCGAAGGCCTGCGGGCTGGTCACCTCGTGCAGCAGGTGCAGATCGATGAAGAGGAGGTCGGGCTCGCCCTCGGCGCGCCGGACGACGTGGTCGTCCCAGACCTTCTCCGCGAGTGTCCTACCCATCGCTTTCCCTCCGGCCGGCGGAAGTCGCCCGGCCCAACTAGAGATCTTGTGGAGACGGCGCCCTGTCCCGGTCCCCCGGGCGCCCGCCGCCGGGCCCGTTGGTCTGCGGGCCGCTGTAGGTCCAAGGGTTGCGCGTCTCACGGAAAATTGAACTTGCGTTTCACAGAGTGAGACGGGAATATCGTTTCATGGACAACAGTAGCGGCGTCGGCGTTCTGGACAAGGCAGCCCTTGTCCTGAGCGCTCTGGAGTCCGGTCCGGCCACCCTCGCGGGCTTGGTCGCGGCGACCGGACTGGCACGACCCACGGCCCACCGGCTGGCCGTGGCACTGGAACACCACCGCATGGTGGCGCGCGACATGCAGGGCCGGTTCATCCTCGGCCCGCGGCTGGCCGAACTGGCCGCCGCGGCGGGCGAGGACCGCCTGCTCGCGACCGCCGGCCCGGTGCTCACCCACCTGCGCGACGTGACGGGCGAGAGCGCGCAGCTCTACCGCCGCCAGGGCGACATGCGCATCTGCGTGGCCGCGGCGGAGCGCCTGTCCGGCCTTCGGGACACGGTCCCGGTCGGCTCGACGCTCACGATGAAGGCGGGCTCCTCGGCTCAGATCCTGATGGCCTGGGAGGAGCCCGAGCGCCTCCACCGCGGCCTGCAGGGCGCGCGTTTCACGGCGACGGCCCTGTCGGGCGTGCGGCGGCGCGGCTGGGCCCAGTCGATCGGCGAGCGCGAGCCGGGCGTGGCGTCCGTCTCCGCACCCGTGCGCGGCCCCTCCAACCGGGTCGTGGCCGCCGTCTCGGTCTCCGGGCCCATCGAGCGTCTGACCCGCCACCCGGGGCGGATGCACGCCCAGGCCGTCATCGACGCGGCGGGCCGCCTCTCGGAGGCGCTGCGCCGTACGGGCTGACCGGAAGCCGGGGACCATGTTCCTCCGGGGCCGCCTCAACGCCGCGGCGGGCCACGGAGGAACGATCACATGACACGCGCGGGGCGGCGACGCCCCGCGAACGACGGCCGCGTCCGTCGCACGACGAAAACGGCTCCCCACCTCAGCCGAGGTGGGGAGCCGTCGTCTTGTACCCCCGACCGGATTCGAACCGGCGCTACCGCCTTGAGAGGGCGGCGTGCTAGGCCGCTACACAACGGGGGCGAGGATCTTGCAAGCGTTCAACACTGCACCGCTGCAGATCCGAGCTGGTCTACCAGGACTCGAACCTAGACTAACTGAACCAGAATCAGTCGTGCTGCCAATTACACCATAGACCAATGTGGTTTAGACCAGTTTGTACCCCCGACCGGATTCGAACCGGCGCTACCGCCTTGAGAGGGCGGCGTGCTAGGCCGCTACACAACGGGGGCCCTAGCGATCCTGCGTCAAAGATGGCGGGAGCTACCCTGACCAACCTCGCGGGAAGGATCTGTACCCCCGACCGGATTCGAACCGGCGCTACTGCCTTGAGAGGGCAGCGTGCTAGGCCGCTACACAACGGGGGCTTCGTGGAGCAGGTCTCCACAGGTGCAGATGAGCTCTGCGAGCTGGCCTACCTGGACTCGAACCAAGACTAACTGAACCAGAATCAGTCGTGCTGCCAATTACACCATAGGCCACTGGAACGCCGATCCCGGAAGGGATCTTGTTCTAGTTCGCTCCCCCGGGTTCCGGCCTTTCGGCCCGCTCCCCGGCGGCGCAGAAGGAACATTACCCGAAGGTGGACTGCGCTCCAAAACGGGTATCCGCGCCGAGGAGCGCGGGGAGTTCGGACAGGCTGGCGATCCGGTGCCGTCCGGAGGGGAGTTCGACGGTGGCCGTGCCGCCGTAGCGGTCGATCCACACGGAGAGCAGGCCCGCGTCGGCGGAGCCCTGGCCGTCGATCTCCGGGTGGTCGCCGACGTACGCCACCTCGTGCGGGGGCAGCCGCAGCGCCTCGCAGGCCGCGAGGAAGGCGGCTGCCTGCGGTTTCGCGACGCCGAGTTCGGCGGCGCACAGGATCGCCTCGAAGCGGTCGTGCACGCCGAGGACGCGCAGCTTGCGGTCCTGGACGTGGATGCTGGAGTTGGAGAGCACCGCGTGGCGGTGGCTGGTGGCGAGGGCGTCCAGGACGGGCAGCACGTCAGGGAAGAGCGCCCAGACCGCCTCGTAGTGATCCATGTAACGCCGGAACCAGGCGTCGGCCTCCGCGTCGGTCATCTCCCGGTCCAGGAAGACCCGGACGCGGTCGCGGCGCTGTCCCTCGAAGGTGACCTCGCCCGCCTCGAAGCGCCGCCACTGCTGGTCGGTGACCTCCCGCCACCGGACGACGGCGGCCTCAGGGGTGTCGTACGCGACCAGGAGTCCCTCGACGTCCAGATGCCTGCGCATGCCCTCCCGGTCGGCGCTCGTGTAGTCGAAGAGGGTGTCGTCGACGTCCCAGACAACCGCGCGAATCGTCATGACGTCGACGGTAGCGCGTGCGGGAGGGGCGGCGCCCGGGCTCTTTCCGGACACCGCCCCTCCCGTGGTGCGCGTTACGCCGCCAGCTTGGCCAGGGCCGCGTCGATGCGGGTCAGGGTCTTGTCCTTGCCGAGGATCTCCAGGGACTCGAAGAGGGGCAGGCCGACCGTGCGGCCGGTGACGGCGACGCGGACGGGGGCCTGGGCCTTGCCGAGCTTGAGCCCGTGGGCCTCGCCGGCCGCGAGGACGGCTTCCTTGAGGGACTCGGCGGACGTCCAGTCGGCCGACTCCAGCTTCTCGCGGGCCGTGCGCAGCAGGGCGTCGCTGCCCTCCTTCATCGCCTTGGTCCAGCTCGCCTCGTCGAAGACCGGCTCGGGGAGGAAGAGGAAGTCGACGTTGTCGGTGATCTCGGAGAGGACCCTCAGCCGGGTCTGGGCGTGCGGGGCGACCGCGTGCCACTTGCCCTCGTCGAAGTCCTCCGGAGCCCAGGGCGCGAACGGGGCCTTCAGCCACGGGGCGCAGCGCTCGGTGAAGTCCTTCACGTCGAGCAGCCGGATGTGGTCGCCGTTGATCGCCTCGCACTTCTTCAGGTCGAAGCGGGCCGGGTTGGGGTTGACGTCCGTGACGTCGAAGGCCGCGACCATCTCGTCCGTGGAGAAGACGTCCTGGTCGGCGGAGAGCGACCAGCCCAGCAGGGAGAGGTAGTTGAGCAGCCCCTCGGGGAGGAAGCCGCGCTCCCGGTAGAGGTTCAGGCTCGACTGCGGGTCGCGCTTGGAGAGCTTCTTGTTGCCCTCGCCCATCACGTACGGCAGGTGCCCGAAGGCCGGGACGTCCTTGGCGACGCCCAGTTCCATCAGCGCCTTGTAGAGGGCGATCTGGCGCGGGGTGGAGGAGAGCAGGTCCTCGCCGCGCAGGACGTGGGTGATCTCCATCAGGGCGTCGTCGACCGGGTTGACGAGCGTGTAGAGCGGGGCGCCGTTGGCACGGACGATGCCGTAGTCCGTGACGTTCTCCGGAGTGAAGGTCAGCTCGCCGCGGACCAGGTCGGTGAAGGTGATCGTCTCGTCGGGCATCCGGAAGCGGACGATAGGGGCGCGCCCCTGGGCCTCGTACTCCGCGACCTGCGCGGCGGTCAGCTCGCGGCAGTGGCCGTCGTAGCCGGAGGGCTTGCCGGCGGCGCGGGCGGCCTCGCGGCGGGTGTCCAGCTCCTCCTGGGAGCAGTAGCAGCGGTAGGCGTGGCCGGCGTCGAGGAGCTTGGCGGCGACGTCCTTGTAGAGGTCCATGCGCTGCGACTGGCGGTACGGCGCGTGCGGGCCGCCGACCTCGGGGCCCTCGTCCCAGTCGAAGCCCAGCCAGCGCATCGAGTCGAGCAGCTGCTCGTAGGACTCCTCGGAGTCGCGGGCGGCGTCGGTGTCCTCGATGCGGAAGACCAGCGTGCCCTGGTGGTGCTTGGCGAACGCCCAGTTGAACAGGGCGGTGCGGACCAGGCCCACATGGGGGTTACCGGTGGGCGAGGGACAGAAACGGACGCGTACGGGGGAGCCGGGTGCGCTAGCCACGCTTGACAACCTTGTTGGTGAGAGTGCCGATGCCTTCGATGGTGACGGCGACCTCGTCGCCGACGTTGAGGGGGCCGACCCCTGCCGGGGTGCCCGTGAGGATCACGTCGCCGGGGAGCAGCGTCATGGCCTCGGTGATGTTGACGATCAGATCCTCGATGGGGTGGATCATCTCGCTGGTGCGGCCGAGCTGCCGCTGCCGGCCGTTGACCGTGAGCTGGACGGTGAGGTCGGAGGCGGCCTTCAGGTCCAGGTCCGTCTCCACCCACGGGCCGAGCGGGCAGGAGCTGTCGAAGCCCTTGGCCCTGGCCCACTGCTTCTCGCGCCGCTGGACGTCACGCGCGGTGACGTCGTTGGCGCAGGTGTAGCCCAGGATCACGTCGGCGACGCGTTCGCGCGGGACCTCGCGGCACATGCGGCCGATGACGACCGCGAGCTCGGCCTCGTGGTGCAGTTCCTCGGAGAAGGGCGGGTACTGGATGCTGTCGCCGGGACCGATCACCGAGGTCGACGGCTTGAAGAAGGCGAACGGGGCGTCGGGGACGTCGTGGCCCAGTTCGCGCGCGTGCTCGGCGTAGTTGCGGCCGAAGGCCACGACCTTGTTGGGCAGCACGGGCGGGAGCAGCCGGACCTTGCTCATCGGCACCCTGGTGCCGGAGAGCTCGTGTTCCGCGAACGGGATGCCCTTGATGATGTTCAGGACGAGCTCGTCCGGCTTGTCGCCTTCGACCGCGCCGAAGGCGACGTTCCCGTCGATGGAGAACCTGGCGATGCGCACGGCTTGGTTGGCCCCTTGCTGAGCTGGCGGGAGTCTGACGGTCCAGGCTAACGCGGAAGGGCGCCCCCGACCGGAGACGCCCTTGACATCCGTGGGCGGCCGGCCCCCTTGAGCATCCGGCGGCCGGCGCGCGTACTACTCCGCGGAGGCGGCGAGTGCCGCGACGGGTACCTCGTTGAGGATGGTGCGCTTGGGGTTGGCGGTCTGGGCCGGGAGATCGACGGCGTGCTCCCTCTGTTCGAGGAGCCGCAGCTCGTCGGCGTCCTTGAGGTGCGCCAGCGTCGTACGCTGCGGGTTGGCGATCTTGTGGAACATCGCGGTCGTCTTCACTGTTCTACGTAGCCCTGTTCTCTTCGGGCGCCGGGAGGGCCGTCGGCGGACCTCCGCACCGGCGCGGCTTGTCGGATTTGCCATATCTGTAAAGGCTCAGGCTATGCACGCCATTCCCGGGGAAGGCGTGAAGGTCTCATGATCTGCATGTGAGTTTGCTCACGAATCCCTACCCAAATCGGTCAAATCAGGCCCACCCTCGGGCATGAGGAAACGGATATCTCCGCATAGAACCACCCATTCCGCTCCTGATCATGGCGACTGGGACACGTCCCTGACCCCAGACCTTCGCCCGCCTTTGTCCGCATTGCGAGAGAACACTTTCTACATGCGGTAATGCGCCCCTCACGGACTGTCACTCATGTCACAGCCCGGCCAACAAGCCTTGTTGGAGATCCGGCACTGTGCTGGAATCTCACGGACCGCCGCTGGAACTGGCCGGCGCGCAGGGCGCACAGCAGCGCCGAGCGGCGGCGAGAAGGGGGAGCCAGCGCCGGTCCATCACGACCGTTAGAGGGGTCGCATTCAGGGCACCCCTCAACACGCCGACACCGTCCTTCCGTTCACGCGGGGGGCGCCTGGTCCAGAGGTTGCGACGCTAGTGCAGGGACGTTTCAAGAGGGATGGCAGCGCTTCGGCGGAGCCGGAGCCGCACGGCGGGACTGGCCCCACGGCCGGCAGCTCCTCGCCCCAGCACGCCCAGAACCCGGGCCAGGCTTCCGGAGACGGCGGCGGGCGCTCCGGCACGTCCGCGTCCGCGGCCGCGCTCCCCCAGAATCCGACGGTGAAGCCCTCGGCCGCCTCCCCCGGCGCCGGCTCCCGTGTCGCTCTGCGCAACTGGCGCATCTCCACCCGACTGGTCGCGCTGCTGACCCTGCCCGTGGTCGCGGCCACGACGCTGGGCACGCTGCGCATCAACCAGTCGATGGACGACATCCAGCAGCTCGACAACATGCGGCTGCTCACCGACATGACCAAGCAGGCCACCGAGCTGGCCAGCCGCCTCCAGGAGGAGCGCGACAAGTCCGCCGGCCCCCTCGCCCACGGCGCGAAGGAGACCGACGCGACGGTCAAGGGCGTCCGGGAGAAGACGGACCAGTCGCTGGCCGCGTTCAGCGACGCCTCCGAGGAGATCGACGCCGCCAGCTCGGACAACAACCTCCAGGGCGTCCGCGACAGCCTCGTGGGTCTGCTCGGCGACCTCGGCAACATCGCCAAGGTCCGCAAGTCGGCCTACGCGGAGCAGAAGAACTCCACCCAGACGGTGGAGGCCTACCACCGCCTCATCACCTCGCTGCTCGACCTGTCGCAGGACATGGCGCAGGCCACCAGCAACCCGGAGATGATCCAGCGCACCCGCGCGCTGGCCGCCTTCTCCTCCGCCAAGGAGTACGCCTCCGTCCAGCGGGCCGTCCTGTCGGCCGCCCTGCCGGCGAGCAACACCCAGCTCGGCAAGCTCTCCGAGAACGACCGCCAGTACGGCGACGCCGCGCTGCAGAACCAGGACTCCGAGCTCGCGAGCTTCCGCAGCATCTACGGCGACGACGGCGCCGAGGACCTGCTGGAGCCCGTCGAGCAGGGCAGCCCCACCATCGAGGACGCGGACACCTACGCCACCCGGGCCCTCGGCTCGGCCACGGGTCTGCAGTCGCTGGACAAGCGGTCGTACCAGGACTGGTTCGACGCCAGCACGACCAAGATCCAGCAGATGAAGAACATCGAGACCACGCTGCTGGAGCAGATGGAGCAGAAGGCCCGCGAGCTGCGCTCCGAGTCGGAGCAGGAGGCGATCGTCTCCGGTGCGCTGATCCTGCTCGTGCTCGGTGTCTCGCTGGTCGGCGCGTTCGTCGTCGCCCGGTCCATGATCCGCTCGCTGCGCCGCCTCCAGGAGACCGCCACCAAGGTCGCCCAGGACCGGCTGCCCGAGCTGGTCAAGCAGCTGTCCGAGTCCGACCCGCAGGACGTCGACACCTCCGTCGAGTCGGTCGGTGTGCACTCCAAGGACGAGATCGGCAAGGTGGCCGCGGCCTTCGACGACGTGCACCGCGAGGCCGTCCGCCTCGCCGCCGAGCAGGCCCTGCTGCGGGGCAACGTCAACGCGATGTTCACCAACCTCTCGCGCCGCTCCCAGGGCCTCATCCAGCGTCAGCTCTCGCTCATCTCCGAACTGGAGTCCCGCGAGGCCGACCCGGACCAGCTGTCCTCGCTGTTCAAGCTCGACCACCTCGCGACCCGTATGCGCCGTAACGGTGAGAACCTCCTCGTCCTCGCGGGTGAGGAGCCCGGCCGGCGCTGGACCCGCCCGGTCCCGCTGGTCGACGTGCTGCGCGCCGCCGCGTCCGAGGTGGAGCAGTACGAGCGCATCGAACTGGCCTCCGTGCCGACCACCGAGGTCGCCGGCCGGGTCGTCAACGACCTCGTGCACCTCCTCGCCGAGCTGCTCGAGAACGCCACCTCGTTCTCCTCGCCGCAGACCAAGGTCAAGGTCACCGGTCACGCGCTGCCCGACGGCCGGGTGCTGATCGAGATCCACGACACCGGCATCGGCCTCTCCCCCGAGGACCTCGCCGCGATCAACGAGCGGCTCGCCTCGCCGCCCACCGTGGACGTCTCCGTCTCCCGCCGCATGGGCCTGTTCGTGGTCGGCCGGCTGTCGCAGCGGCACGGCATCCGCATCCAGCTGCGCCCGTCCGACTCCGGTGGCACGACCGCGCTGGTCATGCTGCCCGTCGACGTCGCCCAGGGCGGCAAGAAGCCGCAGCCCAAGCCCGGTCAGGGCGGCGCGTCCGGCGGTCCCGCCGCCGCGCAGGCCGCCGCGGGCGCCGCGGCTGCCCGCCGTCAGGGCGGTCAGCAGAGCGGTCAGCAGGCCGGCGCGCTCGGCGGTGGCGGCGCTTTCGGCGGCGGCAACGGCGGCCGGCTGCCCGCCGGTCAGGGCCCCCGGGCCGCGCTGCCCGGACGGGACGGCGGCGGCCGTCCGAACAACGCCCCGCGCGGACCGCAGTCCCCCGGCTCCCCCCAGCAGGGCCGCCCCGCCCCGGCGGGCGCCGGCTTCGGCGGGCAGGCCCCGGGCGCCCCGCAGGGTCTCCAGGCGGCCGGTACCGGTGCTCCCTCCCAGGGTCAGGACCTGTTCGGCGGCGGGCGTCCGCCGTCCGCTCAGCGCCCCCAGGACAACCGGTCCGAGCAGGGCGGCCGCGGCCGTCAGCCGCAGCTGCCGCCGCGCGGCGGCCCGCGCGCCGAACTGCCTGGCGGCGCCCAGCCGCCGCGCGGGAACGTCGGTACCAACTGGGCCGACGACACCTCCTACCCGCCGTCCGCACGCACCCCGCTGGACGCCCCGCGCGGCCACGAGGAGCCGGACGCCGCCCAGACCGCGCAGATGCCGCGCGTCAACGACCGCCAGGGCCCCGGCTCCACCGCCGAGATACCGGCGATCCCCCGCGTCGAGGAGCGCCAGGGCACGACCGGCCCCGCCGACTTCATGCGTCCGGCCGGCGGCCAGGGCACGGGCCAGTACCCGGCGGTCAACGGCAGCCAGGGCACGGGTCAGTTCCCGGCTCCCGGCGCGGGCGGCCAGCAGGACGGTTTCGTCCGCTCGGACGTCTTCGGCGCCACGGGCGGCCAGAACACCCCGGCGGACCAGAACCGGTTCGCCGCTCCGCAGGCGTACGACAACGGCTCCACCGGCCAGTTCGCCGCACCGGGCTACGACAGCGCCGCCACCGGGCAGCCCTCGCTGCCCGCCCGTCAGGACCCCGCGTCCACGGGCCAGTACCAGCGGCCCCACCACGACACCGCGGGCAACGGCTACGGCTCCCCACAGCAGCAGCCCGCCCCGCAGCGTCCCGCCGCCCGCCCCGAGCCGGAGGCCCTGCCCCCGGCCGCGGGTCCCGGCGACGGCCGTACCCCGCTCTACGACACCCTGGAGACCAACTGGTTCCACGGCGCCCAGGGCGAGGACGGCAACGGCACGGCGCCGGCGCCGCAGCGGCAGCAGCCGCCGCAGCAGCAGGCTCCCGCCGCACCCCAGCGTCCCGCGGCCACGGGCGCCACGACCTCCTCGTGGCGCACCTCGCCGAACGACGAACTCGTCCGTCAGGCCGAGCGCGTCCGGCAGCCGGCCGCGGGCGGCGTCACCACCTCCGGCCTGCCGCGCCGGGTGCCCCGGGCGAACCTCGTCCCGGGCACGGCTCAGCAGCAACAGCACCAAACCGGTCCGCAGGTCTCGCGCGCGCCTGACGACGTACGCGGACGGCTGACCAATCTTCGTCGGGGCATCGCACAGGGTCGTCAGGCCGGCAACGGCTCGACCGGCAGTTTCCCCAGCCCCACTCACCAGCAGGAGCGTTAGTTGAGCCAGATGAGCCAGGCGGCCCAGAATCTGAACTGGTTGATCACCAACTTCGTGGACAACACCCCCGGGGTGTCCCACACCGTCGTCGTGTCCGCCGACGGGCTCCTGCTCGCGATGTCCGAGGGCTTCCCGCGCGACCGTGCCGACCAGCTGGCGGCCGTCGCGTCCGGGCTCACCTCGCTGACCGCGGGCGCCTCGAGGATCTTCGAGGGCGGCCGGGTGTCCCAGACGGTCGTCGAGATGGAGCGGGGATTCCTCTTCCTCATGTCCGTCTCGGACGGCTCGTCCCTCGCCGTGCTCGCACACCCGGAGTGCGACATCGGCCTCGTCGGCTACGAGATGGCGCTCCTCGTCGACCGCGCGGGCGCGGTCCTGACGCCCGACCTGCGCGCCGAACTCCAAGGCAGTCTGCTCCACTGACCGTCCCCGGTACCACCCCCCTCACGAAATCACCGTCCGGCCGACACCTTCCCCCCACCGGCCTCGACGGACGGCACGACTGACCGAGACATGCTGTCCCGCCCGGAGGATTCATGACCCCGCCCACCGCCTCTCATGACCCGTACGCGGAGCCGTACGGGGATGAAGGCGACCAGCCGCTGGTGCGTCCTTACGCGATGACCGGCGGCCGGACCCGGCCGCGCTACCAGCTCGCCATCGAGGCGCTGATCAGCACCACGGCCGACCCGGCAGCGCTCATGGGGCTGCTCCCCGAGCACCAGCGCATCTGCCACCTCACCCGTGAGGTGAAGTCGGTCGCGGAGGTCTCGGCGCTCCTGGCCATGCCGCTGGGCGTGGCGCGGATCCTCGTCGCGGACCTCGCCGAGGCCGGCCTGGTGGCCATCCACCAGCCGGGCGGCGACGAGAACAACGGCGGCGCACCTGACGTGACGCTGCTCGAAAGGGTGCTCAGTGGACTTCGCAAGCTCTGACGGGGGCCGGGCCACCACCTCCGCGAAGATCGTGGTGGCGGGCGGCTTCGGCGTGGGCAAGACCACGTTCGTGGGCGCCGTCTCGGAGATCAACCCGCTGCGCACGGAAGCCGTGATGACGTCCGCGAGCGCGGGCATCGACGACCTCACCCACACCGGGGACAAGACCACCACCACGGTGGCCATGGACTTCGGCCGCATCACGCTCGACCAGGACCTGATCCTCTACCTGTTCGGCACCCCCGGCCAGGACCGGTTCTGGTTCATGTGGGACGACCTGGTGCGCGGCGCGATCGGCGCGGTGGTGCTGGTGGACACCCGCCGGCTGGCGGACTGCTTCCCGGCGGTGGACTACTTCGAGAACAGCGGCCTGCCGTTCGTCGTCGCCCTCAACGGCTTCGACGGGCAGCAGCCGTACCAGCCGGAGGAGGTGCGCGAGGCGCTGCAGATCGGGCCGGACACCCCGATCATCACCACCGACGCACGCCACCGGTCGGACGCCAAGAGCGCTCTGATCACCCTGGTGGAACACGCGTTGATGGCGCGTCTGCGGTAGCACTCCCGGCGCTGCCGTACGGCAGTCGTCGTAGGCGGATCGGAGCCGGCTGTGGCCTTTGACACGGTCGGCTCCGGTGTTCATAACGTTTCGGCAGAGGAATCGGGTGGTACGGCCACGCTTCGCGGTCGTCCGGTCTCACTGTGCTCGCACGAGCCCCGTCATTTGGCGGGGCTCGTGCTGTTTGACCGTTTTATCTAGGGCTTACATCACAATGATTCGTGCCCTACCGGTGTTTGGAGGAGCGCAGGGCGACGTGCTGGAATGCCTGAACTGCCCAATAGTCAATGACGTACTCATGGTCGATGGCTGACCGGGCTCTGAGACACTGCGGCACGACGAAGGTGCCGACCGCCGAGAGGTTGTTGGTCGAGTGAGGCGAAGCAAGAAAAGTCCCGAGCCGGCGGCGCGGGGCAACTTCACCCCGCCGCCGCGCGGAGCGGCGACCGCCCCTGTGCCCGGCTCGGAGCCGACGGCCGCACCCGCCAAGAGCGGTGGTCGTCTCTCCCCGCGCAACTGGCGCGTGCCGACCCGGCTGAACGCCATCCTGCTCATACCCGTGCTGGTCGGGCTTGTCATGGGCGGCTTCCAGGTGAAGACGTCGATCGACACCTGGCAGGAGGCGCTCGACGCGGAGAAGACCGCCAAGATCGTGGCCGCCTCGGGTGAGTACGCCGAGGCCCTCCTCAACGAGCGGGACGTGTCGGCCGAGCCGCTCCTGCAGAACAAGAAGGACAGCGAGGTCGTCAAGAACGCCCGCGCCGTCACCGACGAGAAGGCCAGGGCCTTCCACGCCGAAGTCGTCGACATGCCGGACAAGCCGGGCCTGCAGCGCCGGCTGAAGCTGGTCGAGGAAGCCGAGCCGCAGCTCGCCAAGGTGCGCGCGGCCGCCTACACAGCGAAGACCGACCCGGTGCAGACCGAAGAGGGCTACGTCGCCGTCGAGCACCTGCTGATGGAGTTCTCCAACGAACTCGGTCTGGGCACCGGCAACATCACCGCTTACGGCCGCACGGTCTACGCCATCGCCCTGGCCAAGGGCGCCGAGTCGCTCCAGCGCTCGATCGGCATGCACCTGCTGGTGCGGCCGAGCCCCGAGGAGAAGACCTTCACCCGGCAGGTCACCGCGTTCACGTCGTACGCGTACCTGGAGCAGATCGCGCTCCAGGAGTACGTGTCCGGCGGCACCACGGCCGATGCCAACCGGCTGCAGCAGGTTCTGCAGCAGAAGCAGGCCGAGGGCCAGCAGTTGGCGGCCGACGCCAAGGCCAAGGCGGAGGCCGCGGGGCAGAACTACGTCCCCGCGCCTCCCATGAAGGACATGATCGGGGCCATCGGCAGTGGCCAGAAGCCCTCCGACCTCGCCGACAAGGGCATCACCGCCCAGGCGTGGATGGGGGCCGCCACGCTGAAGTTCCAGGCCTACAGCCAGGTCGAGAAGGAACTCATCGACCGCGCGGTGAGCGACGCCGGGAACATCGCCTCCGACGCCCGCCGTGACGCCATCATCAACGGCAGCATCGTCATCGTCGCCCTGCTCGCCGCCTTCATCATCGCCAGTCTCATGGCGCGGCAGATGAGCCAGTCGATGCGCCAGCTGCGCAACGCCGCCTTCGGGGTCGCCGAGCAGCGGCTGCCGATGCTGGTCGACCAGCTCTCCCGCACCGACCCCGGGCGCGTCGACACCAGGGTCGCCCCGATCCCGATCACCACCACCGACGAGATCGGCGAAGTCGCCCGCGCCTTCGACCAGGTCCACCGTGAGGCCGTCCGGCTCGCCGCCGAACAGGCCCTGCTGCGGGGCAACATCAACGCGATCTTCACCAACCTGTCGCGCCGCAACCAGTCCCTGATCGAGGGCCAGCTGACCCTGATCACCGACCTGGAGAACAACGAGGCCGACCCGGACCAGCTGGAGAACCTCTTCCGTCTGGACCACCTGGCGACCCGTATGCGGCGCAACGGCGAGAACCTCCTCGTCCTCGCCGGCGAGGAGCCCGGCCGCCGCTGGGACCAGCCGGTCCCGCTGGTCGACGTGCTGCGCGCCGCCTCCTCCGAGGTGGAGCAGTACGAGCGCATCGAGCTGTCCGGCGTCCCGGAGGCCGAGATCCACGGCCGTGCCGTGACCGACCTCGTGCACCTGCTCGCCGAGCTGCTGGAGAACGCGACGACGTTCTCCTCCCCGCAGACCAAGGTCCGCGTCACCGCGACCCGTCTGCCCGACGGCCGTGTGATGATCGAGATCCACGACAAGGGCATCGGCCTGACCGCCGAGGACTTCGCGGACATCAACCACAAGCTGGCCAACCCGCCGACCGTCGACGCCGCGATATCCCAGCGCATGGGCCTGTTCGTGGTCGGCCGGCTGTCCGACCGGCACGGCATCCGGGTCCAGCTGCGTCCCTCGGGCGAGCAGGCCGGCACCACCTCGCTGGTCATGCTGCCGGACGCGATCACTCACGGCGGCGGCGGCGAGCAGCCCGCCGAGCGCGACGAGTTCACCGTCTCGCAGATCATCCCGGAGCAGAACTTCGGCGCCGAGGACTTCAACAACGGCCTGCCGATGCGCACCGCCGCCGAACTCGGCTTCGACGACAACGCCTACCCCGAGGTCCCCGACGACCTGCGCGATCTGGACCCCGTGGGTCGTTCGCTGATGCGCGAGGAGCGCCGGGCGGCCCTGGAGTCCCAGCCGCACGAAGAGCAGCAGCAGCCGCAGTCGCAGTCGCAGCGTGCCCCCGAGTCGCCCGCCTACGGCGAGAACTTCGGCCGGCCGCAGCAGCAGTCCTACGACGCCCCCCAGAACGGCTTCGCCGGTGCGCAGGGCGGCTACGACGCCGGCGCCAACGGAGCCACGGGGTACGCTGAGCAGCCCTCGGCCTACGACCAGCAGACGCCGTACGGCGAGCAGCAGCTCCCGGCGTACGAGGACCCGTACCTCACGTCGAACGGTCAGGCGCCCCAGGGCGACACCTTCTCGGCGGGCGACGGCTTCTCCGCCGGCGGCGGTGCGCCGCACAACGGCGGCTACGCGCAGAACAGCGGCTACCCGGACCCCGCGTACGCGGAGCCGGCCCAGGACGAGCGTTCCGCGGGCCGTGCGGATGCCGCAGACGGCTACGGGTCCTACGAAGAGCCGTCCTACCAGGACGACTGGCCGCAGCAGAGCGGTTACCGCAACGGCTACCCGGACCAGTACGCTCCGGAAGCGGAATCCGCGCAGGTCGCTGACGCAGGTGAGCAGGACCGCGTAGGCTTCGACCGTCCGGGTCCGGCCGCCTCCTCCGCTCACACGATGACCGACGCCGGGCTGCCCCGCCGCGGACCCACCGCGGCGGCGAGCGGTTCGAACGGCTCACGCCCCGTGAACCAGGAAGCGCCGGCCACCACTTCGGAGGGCAACGGCGGGGGCGGCGACGACAGCTGGCGTTCGGCGAACGACGCGCGCTGGCAGCAGGCCGCCTCGCTCCGGAAGCCCAAGGCGGGCGGGGTCACCTCCTCCGGTCTGCCGCGACGGGTACCCAAGGCCAATCTGGTCGAGGGCACCGCCGAGAGCACCCCTCAGGGAGGCCCCCAGGTCTCCCGCGCCCCGGAGGACGTCCGAGGCAGGCTCAGCAACCTGCGTCGCGGCGTCCAGCGCGGACGCAACGCAGGCAGTGAAACGAACGGCCAGGGCTTCGGTCCTGACAGCACCTACAACCAGGAGCGTTAGTGTGAGCCCGATGAGCCAGGCGGCACAGAACCTGAACTGGTTGATCACCAACTTCGTGGACAACACCCCGGGGGTGTCCCACACGGTGGTGGTCTCCGCCGACGGACTCCTTCTGGCGATGTCCGAAGGCTTCCCCCGCGACCGCGCCGACCAGCTCGCGGCCGTCGCATCCGGTCTGACGTCCCTGACGGCAGGCGCCTCGCGGATCTTCGAGGGCGGCGCTGTGAACCAGACGGTTGTGGAGATGGAGCGGGGATTCCTCTTCATCATGTCCGTATCCGACGGTTCCTCGCTCGCGGTTCTCGCGCACCCGGAGGCGGACATCGGCCTCATCGGGTACGAGATGGCCCTCCTGGTGGACCGTGCCGGTTCGGTCCTGACGCCCGACCTTCGTGCGGAGCTCCAAGGGAGCCTTCTCAACTAACAGACGGACGGTGCGTTTTGGCGTCCCGAGGCCGTAGGGTCTTGGGACGCGGCTTCCACATGAACGGGTGCCAGGCACAGTCGGAGGAGGAGAGAAAGTGGCAACACCCCCAGGCGGTTCACATTCGGGCAACTGGTCTTACGGCCCTGCCCAGGGTCAAGGCGACGGTTCCCAGAACCCGAACCGTTACAACTTCCCCTCCGCCCCGAGCCAGCAGCGGCCGTACACGCCCCAGGGTCCGCAGGGTCCCGGGCCGTCCCCGTACGACCAGCCGCACTCGCCTCGCATCCAGCCCGTGCAGCCGCAGCGCCGTCCCGAGCCGGCGCCCGCCGGGGCGTCGAACAATCCCCTGGTGCGCCCGTACGCCATGACCGGCGGCCGGACGCGCCCGCGCTACCAGCTCGCCATCGAGGCGCTGGTGCACACCACTGCGCAGCCGCACCAGATGCAGGGCCAGCTGCCCGAGCATCAGCGGATCTGCAATCTGTGCCGTGAGATCAAGTCGGTGGCCGAGATCTCGGCCCTCCTGACCATCCCTCTCGGCGTGGCCAGGATCCTCGTCGCCGACTTGGCGGAGGCGGGACTGGTCGCCATCCATCAGCCCGGCGGCGACGAGAGCGCCGGCGGCCAGCCAGACGTGACACTGCTCGAAAGGGTGCTCAGTGGACTTCGCAAGCTCTAGCGGCGGTCCTTCCCGCTCCACCACCTCAGCGAAGATCGTGGTGGCGGGTGGCTTCGGCGTGGGCAAGACCACGTTCGTCGGGGCCGTCTCGGAGATCAACCCGCTGCGTACCGAGGCCGTCATGACGTCTGCTTCGGCAGGCATCGACGACCTCACCCACACCGGAGACAAGACCACCACGACGGTGGCGATGGACTTCGGCCGTATCACCCTGGACCAGGACCTGATCCTGTACCTCTTCGGTACGCCCGGCCAGGACCGCTTCTGGTTCATGTGGGACGACCTGGTACGCGGCGCCATCGGCGCGATCGTGCTCGTGGACACCCGCCGTCTCGCCGACTGCTTCCCCGCGGTCGACTACTTCGAGAACTCGGGTCTGCCGTTCGTGATCGCCCTCAACGGCTTCGACGGCAATCAGCCGTACAACCCGGACGAGGTGCGCGAGGCGCTGCAGATCGGTCCGGACACGCCGATCATCACGACGGACGCGCGGCACCGCGCCGACGCCAAGTCCGCGCTGATCACTCTCGTGGAGCACGCGTTGATGGCTCGCCTCCGGTAGGACGACTCCTCCCGCCGCCGCGGCGCGCAGCCACGGCGGCGGGTACCGGCGGCGCCGATCCGGCCGCCCCGCCCGCACGAAGAAGGGCCCCTCCTCGACGGAGGGGCCCTTCTCGGCGTACAGGCGGCTGAAGCGCCGCAGGCTACCGCCAGCTGTGGGGGGCGCGGAAGCCGTTCTCGCGTTCCAGGCGGCGCCAGCCGGCCCGGGGGCGGCCGCGGTGGGTCGGGGTGGGCTCGGAGGTCCGGGCGGCGGCGCGGGCCAGGAGGATCGCCGTGATGGCGGCGACTTCCTCGGGCTCGGCGTGGCCCTTCTCGACGCGGATGTCAGGCGGGTTCATGAAAGTGAGTCTCCGTGGAAGAGGTTTCCGCTGTGGTGTCGCGGAGCGTCCGCTGGGTTACTGCGGGGGGTTGCCGTGCTTGCGCGAGGGCAGGTCGGCGTGCTTGGACTGGAGCATCGCCAGCGACCGGATGAGCACCTCGCGGGTCTCGGCGGGGTCGACGACGTCGTCGACGAGGCCGCGCTCGGCCGCGTAGTACGGGTGCATCAGCTCGGACTTGTACTCCTTGACCATGCGGGCCCGCATGGCCTCGGGGTCCTCGGCGTCGGCGATCTGACGGCGGAAGATGACGTTGGCGGCGCCCTCGGCTCCCATGACCGCGATCTCGTTGGTGGGCCAGGCGAAGGTGAGGTCGGCGCCGATGGACTGGCTGTCCATCACGATGTAGGCGCCTCCGTACGCCTTGCGCAGGATCAGGGAGATCCGGGGCACGGTCGCGTTGCAGTAGGCGTAGAGCAGCTTCGCGCCGTGGCGGATGATTCCACCGTGCTCCTGGTCGACGCCGGGCAGGAAGCCGGGTACGTCCAGAAGAGTGATGATCGGAATGTTGAAGGCGTCGCACATCTGTACGAAACGGGCCGCCTTCTCGCTGGCCTCGATGTCGAGGACACCGGCGAGGGTCTGCGGCTGGTTGGCGACGATGCCGACGACCTGGCCGTCGAATCGGGCCAGCGCGCAGATGATGTTGCGCGCCCAGCGCTCGTGGACCTCCAGGTACTCGCCGTCGTCGACGAGCTCCTCGATGACCTTGGCCATGTCGTACGGGCGGTTGCCGTCCGCCGGGACCAGGTCGAGCAGGGCCTCGCCGCGCCGCTCGGCGGGGTCGGGGCACTCGACGCGGGGCGGGTTCTCGCGGTTGTTCTGCGGGAGGAGCGAGAGGAGGTAGCGGACCTCCGCGATGCAGGTCTCCTCGTCGTCGTACGCGAAGTGGCAGACGCCGGAGGTCTCCGCGTGGACGTCGGCGCCGCCGAGGCCGTTCTGCGTGATCTCCTCGCCGGTGACCGCCTTGACGACGTCCGGGCCGGTGATGAACATCTGCGAGGTGTCGCGGACCATGAACACGAAGTCCGTGAGGGCGGGGCTGTAGGCCGCGCCGCCCGCGCACGGGCCGAGCATCACGCTGATCTGCGGGATGACGCCGGAGGCCTTGGTGTTGCGCTGGAAGATGCCGCCGTAGCCGGCGAGCGCGGAGACGCCCTCCTGGATACGGGCGCCGGCGCCGTCGTTGAGGGAGACCAGGGGCGCGCCGGCCGCGATGGCCATGTCCATGATCTTGTGGATCTTCGTGGCGTGCGCCTCGCCCAGCGCGCCGCCGAAGATGCGGAAGTCATGGGCGTAGACGAAGACCGTGCGGCCCTCGACCGTGCCCCAGCCGGTGATGACGCCGTCGGTGTACGGCTTCTTCGCCTCCAGGCCGAACCCGGTCGCCCGGTGCCGGCGCAGCTGCTCGACCTCCTGGAAGGAGCCCGGGTCCAGGAGCAGTTCGATGCGCTCCCGGGCGGTCAGCTTGCCCTTGGCGTGCTGCGCCGCCGTCGCCTTCTCGCCCGGCCCGGCCAGGGCCTGCGCACGGATCTCGTGCAGCTCGGCCACGCGCCCGCGCGCGTCCGTGGGCTCGGCGGTCGGCTCACCCGTCGTCTCTTCCAAAACGGTCATGTAGCGACCTTACGAAGAGCACCAAGGAAAGGGAGACGTCGACTCCGTACAGTCTCCGACCCGTTTTCCTGGTGCCCCTGAACAGAACCGGGGCGGCTTGCAGGCGTTCGGACTGCTCAGAGGGCCGGGCGGTTGTAGAGGTCGCACAAAGCCGGACCGTGAGACTCCCTTCACACCCACCGGCGCGTCGGCTGACCCGTCGGAGTGACCGCGCCGGGCCGGGGGGCATGGCCGGGGAGTGTACGCGGCCGGATCGGCTCCCCTGTGCGGCGGGGCGGACGGGGAGCGGCCACCGGTCTCAGAAGCCTCCGCCGAAGTCCCCGCCGCCCCCGAAGTCTCCGCCGCCGCCGAAGTCTCCGCCGCCGAAGCCGCCGAAGTCGCCGGGGTCGAAGTCCGCGCCGGAGACGTCGCCGCCTTCGTAGCCGCCGCCGAAGTCGCCGTACCCGGCGCCGTAGTCGGCCGCGTAGGAGGGGGTGGCCATCATGCTGCCGAGCAGGGTGCCGACCAGCAGGCCGGGCAGGATGCCGCCGCCGAAGTAGCCGCCCGCCCAGGGACCGTAGGCCGGGCCTGCCTCCCAGTAGGGGCGGCGGCCCCAGTCGGTGTCGACC
Organism: Streptomyces sp. NPDC101166; assembly: GCF_044768125.1. Lineage (NCBI taxonomy): Bacteria > Bacillati > Actinomycetota > Actinomycetes > Kitasatosporales > Streptomycetaceae > Streptomyces > Streptomyces sp. NPDC101166. The sequence continues at coordinate 119,249 of NZ_JBIWPF010000008.1, read as the reverse complement.
TCGCGGATCACCGGGTCGCGGCCGTCGGCCAGCCGGGTGCCGTCCGCCGCGCAGACCGGGACCTCGCGCGGGGCCCCACCCGGCGGCGTCCAGGTCGCGTCGGCGACCGAGGGGCCGTGCCGCGGGTCGAAGAAGCAGGGCGGGCGGCGCTCGGGCAGCGGCCGGCCGGAGCGGCGGGCGGCGAGGACGGCCAGGGAGAACCGGCCGTCCTCCAGAGCCTCGGTGACGGCCCGCACGTCCTCCGGTGCGGTCGCCGACGCCATGGCCCCCTTGGCCCGGTCGTAGGCGTCGAGGGCGCTGCCGTAGTCGGCGCGCATCGCGTCGTCGGCGTCCGGGACGCCCGGCTGGAAGTCGAGACGGTCGAGCTCCTCGCCGAAGGCGGTGATGTCCTCGTCGACGACGACCCTCAGCCGGTCGAGGGCGGCCCGCCGCTCCTGCGCGTGACGCTTGCGGTTGCGCCGGACGAGGGAGTACGCGCCCGCGCCGCCCGCCAGCAGGACCGCGCCCGCGGTGATCAGCGCGGTGGTGGAGACCGCGCCGCCCCCGGAGGAGGGGCTCCAGCTCGCGGGGGCCGAGCCGCCCATGTTGGCCAGCGCGCGACCGGTGAAGTCGTCCAGCTGGTCGCGGGCGCCGGTCACGTCACGGACGCTCATGACGAGGTTGCGCACGGCGGTGTTCGGCAGCACCGAGGAGTCGGCGCGGGCGTCGAAGCGATCGCCGAGACGAACGGCGTACAGGCCGGTCACGCCGGTGGCGGTGCGCAGGTCGGTGAAGAGGTTCGCGGTCGGGTAGCCGGCCGGCAGGACCGCGACGAACACCGGCTTTCCGGCGTCCTCGATCTTCTTCTGCAGCGCGTGCGCGTCGGCCGGGGAGAGCTGGTCGGAGGCCTCCGGGTCGACGTACACCGGGCTCGCGCGGAGCGCCTCGGCGATCGTCGACACGCTGGTGACGGTGGGGGCGGCGGACGTGCGCGGGGCGCCCGCCGCCAGGAGGGCCAGGGCGGCGAGCGCCAGCGCGATCAGCAGTCCGGCGAAGCCTCGGGTCGATCGTGCGACCTTCATACTTCGACGCTACCCGAACCGCATCCAATTAGGACATACGAACGATGTCCCCGTCGGTGGCGGGCTCCGCCGGCTCGACCCCCGCCCGCAACAGGCCGTACGTGTACGCGTCCTCCAGCGCCTGCCAGGAAGCGGCGATGACGTTCTCGGCGACGCCCACGGTGGACCACTCCCCCGTCCCGTCCGAGGTGGAGATCAGGACGCGGGTCGTGGACTGGGTGCCGTGGACGCCTTCCAGGATGCGCACCTTGTAGTCGACGAGGTCGAGCTGGGCGAGCTGGGGGTAGATCTTCTCCAGGCCCACCCGCAGCGAGCGGTCGAGCGCGTTGACCGGGCCGTTGCCCTCCGCGGTGGCGACGATGCGCTCGCCCTTGGCCCACAGCTTGACCGTGGCCTCGTTGGCGTGGGTGCCGTCGGGGCGGTCCTCGACGATGGCGCGCCAGGACTCGACGGCGAAGTACTTCAGCGGCCGGCCCTCGATCTCGGCGCGCAGCAGGAGCTCGAAGGAGGCGTCGGCCGCCTCGTAGGTGTAGCCCTGGAGTTCGCGTTCCTTGACCCGCTCGACCACTCGGCCGACGAGTTCCCGGTCGTCGCCGAGGTCGACGCCGAGTTCCTTGCCCTTGAGCTCGATCGAGGCGCGGCCCGCCATGTCGGAGACCAGCATCCGCATGGTGTTGCCGACCAGTTCGGGGTCGATGTGCTGGTACAGATCCGGGTCGACCTTGATCGCGGAGGCGTGCAGGCCGGCCTTGTGGGCGAACGCGGAGACGCCCACGTACGGCTGATGCGTGGAGGGCGTGAGGTTGACGACCTCGGCGATGGCGTGCGAGATGCGGGTCGTCTCGCGCAGCCGGCCCTCGGGCAGCACCTTCTTGCCGTACTTCAGCTCCAGCGCGGCGACGACGGGGAAGAGGTTGGCGTTGCCGACCCGTTCGCCGTACCCGTTCGCCGTGCACTGGACATGGGTCGCGCCCGCGTCCACCGCGGCGAGCGTGTTGGCCACCGCGCAGCCGGTGTCGTCCTGGGCGTGGATGCCGAGGCGGGCGCCGGTGTCGGCGAGGACGGTGGAGACGACGGCCTGGATCTGCGCGGGGAGCATGCCGCCGTTGGTGTCGCACAGGATGACGACGTCGGCGCCGGCCTCGGAGGCCGTCCGCACGACCGCCTTGGCGTACGTCGCGTTGGCGCGGTAGCCGTCGAAGAAGTGCTCGCAGTCGACGAAGACCCGGCGGCCCTGCTCGCGGAGGAAGGAGACGGTGTCGCGGACCATCTCCAGGTTCTCCTCGAGCGTGGTGCGCAGGGCGAGTTCCACATGGCGGTCGTGAGACTTGGCGACCAGGGTGATGACCTCGGCGCCCGAATCCAGGAGCGCCTTGACCTGCGGGTCCTCGGACGCCTTGCCCCCGGCGCGGCGGGTCGCGCCGAAGGCGACGAGCCGGGCGCTGCGGAAGTCGATCTCCTGCCGGGCACGGGCGAAGAATTCGGTGTCACGCGGGTTGGCGCCGGGCCAGCCGCCCTCGATGAAGCCGACGCCGAAGTCGTCCAGGTGCCGTGCGATCGCGAGCTTGTCGGCGACGGTGAGGTTGATGCCCTCGCGCTGGGCGCCGTCGCGCAGGGTGGTGTCGAAGACGTGGAACGAGTCGTCGAGCTCGCTGGTTGCCGTCTCGGTCATGGTCTCAAGGCTCCTGTTGTGGATCTTCGGTCTTACCGGAATGACCGGCTCCACCGTCCCCCCAGGGGGTCCCTCGCACCTCGCTCCCGGCTGAAGGTGGGCCGGGAAAGCGAAAGACCTCTCGCGGGTGCGAGAGGTCTGCGCGCGGGTCGAGGACGACGATGGCCACCCGTACCTGGTCGTACGTGGCGGTCACTGCGGACCGGCGCGCCTGCTGCCAATAATCGTGGCGAACGAGAGCACGGGGGAAGTCTGGCACAAGCCTCCCCCGCGCTCACCGAGCGTCTCAGGATGCGGTCGTCCGACGGACAGCTGCCGGACAGCGCGCTCCCGGCGGCACCGGATCAGGTCCCCGGGAGCGCCGTCCGGCGAGCGACTAGCCCAGTTCGTGCATCCAGCCGTGCTTGTCCTCGGCCGTTCCGCGCTGGATGTCGAGCAGCGCGGAGCGCAGCTTCATGGTGACCTCGCCGGGGCGTCCGTCGGACTGCTTCCACTCGACGCCGGTGCGCTTGACGGTGCCGACGGGGGTGATGACCGCGGCCGTGCCGCAGGCGAAGACCTCGGTCAGCTCGCCGCTCTCGGAGTCGCGCTGCCACTGCTCGACGGAGACGCGGCCCTCCTCGGCCCGGTAGCCGAGGTCGCGGGCGACGGACAGCAGGCTGTCGCGGGTGACGCCTTCGAGGATGGAGCCGGTCAGGGACGGCGTGACGATCCGGTCGCCGTAGACGAAGTAGAGGTTCATGCCGCCGAGCTCCTCCACCCAGGTGCGCTCGACCGCGTCGAGGTAGCAGACCTGGGCGCAGCCGTGGGCCGCCGCCTCGGCCTGGGCGAGCAGGGAGGCGGCGTAGTTGCCGCCCGTCTTGGCGTCGCCCATGCCGCCGGGGACGGCCCGGACGTAGTCCTCGGAGACCCAGATGGAGACGGGCTCGACGCCGCCCGGGAAGTAGGCGCCGGCCGGGGAGGCGATGACGATGAAGAGGTACTCGTTGGCGGGCTTGACGCCCAGGCCGACCTCGGTGGCGATCATGAAGGGGCGCAGGTAGAGGGAGTCCTCGCCGCCGTGCGCGGGCACCCAGTCCTTGTCCTGGGCCACCAGTGCGTCGCACGCCGCGACGAAGGTCTCGACCGGCAGCTCGGGCATGGCGAGGCGGCGGGCGGAGCGCTGGAAGCGCTTGGCGTTCTGGTCGGGGCGGAAGGTGGCGACCGAGCCGTCGGGGCGGCGGTAGGCCTTGAGGCCCTCGAAGATCTCCTGGGCGTAGTGCAGGACGTTGGTGGCCGGGTCGAGGGGGATCGGCGCGTACGGAACGAGCTGGCCGTCGTGCCAGCCGCGGCCCTCGGTCCACTTGATCGTCACCATGTGGTCGGTGAAGTGGCGGCCGAAGCCGGGGTTCGCCAGAACCGCCTCGCGCTCGGCGGCGGCGAGCGGGTGCGCGGAGGGCTTGAGCTCGATCGTGGGCGTCGTCATGAGTGGGTGTCCTTCACCGGTTGTAGTGACGGGCCGCGCTCACGCCCCGCACGGCCGGTGGCCAGTGCTAGGACGTCCGAGCATTCCCTCATTCCGCGGCTCCGCGTTCGATTGTCTCAAGCGGGGTGCCACGGAAGAAAACGGCGTGAATGCGGCCCGGGGATGATGGTGTCACCCGGCGGCGGACATGCGGAAGCCGCCGGGGCGCGGAGGCGACCCGGCGGCTGCGTGCAAGCTGCGTGCGGCCCGGGTCAGCCGGCTACGCGCACGGCGAGCGCGTCGCCGATCTCGGAGGTGGAGCGGGCGGGCTTGCCGGTGCGCTCGGCGAGGTCGGCCGAGACGGCGTCCTCGATGCGGCCGGCCTCGGCGTCGTAGCCGAGGTGGCGCAGGAGGAGCGCGACGGACAGGACCGTGGCGGTGGGGTCGGCCTTGCCCTGGCCTGCGATGTCCGGTGCGGAGCCGTGGACCGGCTCGAACATGGACGGGAACTCGCCGGACGGGTTGATGTTCCCGGAGGCGGCCACGCCGATGCCGCCGGAGACGGCCGCGGCGAGGTCGGTGATGATGTCGCCGAAGAGGTTGTCGGTGACGATGACGTCGAAGCGCTCGGGCTGGGTGACCAGGTAGATGGTCGCCGCGTCGACGTGCATGTACTCGGTGGTGACCTCGGGGAACTCCTCGGCGACCTTGTTGAAGACGTTCGTCCACAGATGGCCGGCGAAGGTCAGCACGTTGTTCTTGTGGATCAGTGCGAGCTTCTTGCGCGGACGGGCCTGCGCGCGGGCGAAGGCGTCGCGGACCACGCGCTCGACTCCGAAGGCCGTGTTGACGGACACCTCGGTGGCGACCTCGTGCTCGGTGCCCTTGCGGATCGTGCCGCCGTTGCCGGTGTAGGGGCCCTCGGTGCCCTCGCGGACGACGACGAAGTCGATCTGCGGCTCTCCGGCGAGCGGCGTGGCGACGCCCGGGAGCAGCTTCGACGGACGCAGGTTGACGTGGTGGTCGAAGGCGAAGCGGAGCTTGAGCAGGAAGCCGCGCTCCAGGACGCCGGAGGGGACGCTCGGGTCGCCGATCGCGCCGAGCAGGATCACGTCGTGCCGCTTGAGGGCGTCGAGGTCGGCGTCGGTGAGGGTCTCACCGGTGGCGTGGTAGCGCTGGGCGCCGAAGTCGTACTCCTGGGTCTCCAGCTTCACATCCTGCGGGAGGACGGCGGAGAGGACCTTGAGGCCTTCGGCCACGACTTCCTGGCCGATGCCGTCACCGGGGATCACTGCGAGATCGATGCTGCGAGACATGCGGGCACCCTACTCCTCGTCCCATGGGATGACACGGATCGTCCGGCATGCGGACAGTCGGTGTGCGTGACCCGGGCCCGGATTCCCTCGTTCGCCGGACGGCTGTCGGGGCGTACGGGGAGGGTGGGGCCATGGAGACACCGGACGTCGGCATTCCGCCCCGGCTCGCGGAGCGGATGAGCATGGCGGAGCAGTACGAGTACCTGTGGAGCGCACACCGGCGGGCGAGGCCGTCGCGCCGCCGGGCGCTGGCGGGCGCCGGGGCCGTGGCGGGCGGGCTGCTCACCGGATGCTCGCCGGCCGCGCCCGCGCCGCGGCCGGGGGCCGGGGAGGTCGCGGGCGGCGCCGTGGTCCCCTTCGGCCGCCATCTCTCCTTCGGCGCCGATCCGCGCACCCGGATGCGGGTCTCCTGGCAGGTGCCGGCGGCGGTGCGCCGCCCGTTCGTACGCCTCGGCGCCCGCCCCGACGCGCTGGGCGCGAAGGCCGAGGCCGAGGTGCGCCCGCTGTACACGCCCGGAGTTCAGGGGGTGCGCCCGGCCGTGGAGCAGTACTACGTGCACGCGGCCCTGGACGATCTGCTGCCGGGCACGACGTACTACTACGGCGTCGGCCACGACGGTTTCGACCCGGCCGCCCCGGAGCACCGCGCCTCGATCGCCTCCTTCCGTACGGCGCCGGCCCGACCGGAGCGGTTCGTCTTCACCGCCTTCGGCGACCAGGGCGTCGGCCGGGGCCCTGCCGCGGTCAACCGGCTGCTGGCCCGGGAGCGGCCCGCGTTCCATCTGCACGCCGGCGACATCTGCTACGCGGACGGCGCCGGGCAGGGTGCGAGGTCGGACGGCTACGACCCCTTGGTGTGGGACGCGTTCTGGCGGCAGAGCGAGCCGGTGGCCCGCTCGACGCCGTGGCTGGCGACCACCGGCAACCACGACATGGAGGCCTGGTACTCACCCGACGGCTACGGCGGCCTCCTCGCCCGCTTCTCCCTCCCCGACAGCGGCTTCGCCCCGCGCACGACGCCGGGCGCGTACTCCTTCGTCTACGGCAACGTGGGCGTGGTGGCGCTGGACGCGAACGACGTGTCGTACGAGATCCCCGCGAACCTGGGGCGGACGGGAGGCCGGCAGACGGCCTGGTTGCGGCGGACGCTGCGCGCGCTGCGGGCGGCGGACGAGGTGGACTTCGTCGTCGTCTTCTTCCACCACTGCGTCCACTCCACCTCGACGCACGCCTCCGACGGCGGGGTGCGCGACGCGTGGCTGCCGCTGTTCGAGGAGCACCGGGTGGACCTGGTGATCAACGGTCACAACCATGTGTACGAACGGACGGACGCCGTGAGGGACGGCGGCGTGGGCCGGCCTGTGCCGGTCGGCGGCTCGGCCGATCCCGCGCGGGACGGGACCGTGTACGTGACGGCGGGCGGCGGCGGCCGGGCGCTGTACGGGTTCCAGGCGGGCGTGGCGGAGAGCTACGAGGGGCACGTCACCCGCCACCGGGAGATCGACAGCTTCCGGTGGACCCGGTCCGGGGAACGGGCGGCGGAGACGGTGCAGTGGTCGCGGGTGCGCTACCGCGGCTTCTCGTTCCTCGTGGTGGAGGCGGTCGCGGGTGCGTCGCCGCGGCTGACGGTGTCGGCGCGCGCCGCGGACGGCGCGCGGATCGACCGGTTCGAGGTGCGGCGCGGAGTCTAGTGCCGCAGGCACCAGGTCCCGTTCGGGCTCCGCGCCGCACCTCGACGGGCGCGGCTCCCGGGGTGCGGCTCCCGGCGGGCGGCTCCCGGTTCAGGAGGGCCGGACGGGCGAAGGGATCGTCAGTGGCCCGTCTCGCCGCCGTTGTCGCGGCGGTCGAGGGCGCGCTGGAGGGCGGCGGTGGCGTTCTTGCGGTCGGACTCGCTCGTGCGGGAGACGCGGCGGACTCGGCGGCGGACGGTCGTCTCGGCCATGGGGAATCGACTCCTTCTCACAGGACAGGGAGCACGGAAGGGGGTACGAGACGCCGGATGGGCGGGGAGCGCCGGCCGCAGGGGTTGCCTGCACGGGGCCTGGCTCACGACCGCCATTCGCTGGATCGAGCGAGACGTTCGGCTCCTACAAAGCTAAGCGAGGAGCGCGCGCCTGTCTCCACAATTACTCGGACTTCCTACTATCTGAGACGGCGAGCCGCGGACCGCCCGGAAACAGCCCCCGCACACGCCGACGGGCCGGCCCGGGGACGCCTTTCCCCGGGCCGGCCCGTCCGACGGGACGTCAGCCCATGTGCGGGTAGGTGTAGTCGGTCGGCGCGACCAGCGTCTCCTTGATGGCGCGGGTCAGGGTCCAGCGCGTCAGGTTCTGCGGGGCGCCGGCCTTGTCGTTGGTGCCGGAGGCGCGGCCGCCGCCGAAGGGCTGCTGGCCGACGACGGCGCCGGTGGACTTGTCGTTGATGTAGAAGTTGCCGGCCGCGTAGCGCAGCTTCTCCATCGTGTGCGCGGCGGCGGCGCGGTCGCCGGAGATGACCGAGCCGGTCAGGGCGTAGTCGGAGGCCGACTCCATCTGGGTCAGCATCTCGTCGTACTTCTCGGGCGAGCTGTCGTCGTACACGTGCACGGCGAGGATCGGGCCGAAGTACTCGGTGGTGAACACCTCGTTGTCCGGGTCGGTGCACTCGATGACGGTCGGGCGGACGAACCAGCCGACCGAGTCGTCGTAGCTGCCGCCGGCGACGATCCGGCAGGACGGGTCGTCCTGGGCGCGGTCGATGGCGGCCTTGTTCTTGGCGAAGGCGCGCTCGTCGATGACGGCGCCGACGAAGTGCGAGAGGTCGGTGACGTCGCCCATGGCGATGTGGTCGACCTCGGCGGCGAACTCCTCACGGAAGCCGTCGTTCCAGATGGATGCCGGGATGTAGGCGCGGGAGGTCGCCGAGCACTTCTGGCCCTGGTACTCGAACGCGCCGCGGGTCAGCGCGGTCTTCAGGACGGCGCGGTCGGCGCTCGGGTGGGCGACGACGAAGTCCTTGCCGCCGGTCTCGCCGACCAGTCGCGGGTAGGAGCGGTACTTCTCGATGTTGGCGCCGACCGTCTTCCACAGGTACTGGAACGTCTTGGTCGAGCCCGTGAAGTGGATGCCGGCGAGGTCGCGGTGGTTGAGGGCGACCTCGGAGACCTCGATGCCGTCGCCGGTGACGAGGTTGATGACGCCCTTGGGCAGGCCCGCCTCCTCCAGCAGCCGCATCAGCAGCACGGCGGCGTGGGTCTGCGTCGGGGACGGCTTCCACACGACGACGTTGCCCATGAGCGCCGGGGCGGTGGGCAGGTTGCCCGCGATGGCCGTGAAGTTGAACGGCGTGATCGCGTAGACGAAGCCCTCCAGCGGGCGGTGGTCCAGACGGTTCCACACGCCCGGAGAGTTGGCCGGGGGCTGCTCGGCCAGGATCTGGCGGGCGTAGTGGACGTTGAAGCGCCAGAAGTCGACGAGTTCGCAGGGGGTGTCGATCTCGGCCTGCTGGGCGGTCTTGGACTGGCCGAGCATGGTGGAGGCGGCGAGGGTCTCGCGCCAGGGGCCGGCCAGCAGCTCGGCGGCGCGCAGGATGATCGCGGCGCGGTCGTCGAAGGACATCGCGCGCCAGGCGGGCGCGGCGGCGAGGGCCGCGTCGACGGCGTCCTGCGCGTCCTGCCTGGTCGCGTTGCGGTAGGTGCCGAGGACGGCCTTGTGGTTGTGCGGCTGCACCACCTGGAAGGCGTCGCCGCCGCCCATCCGCTTCTCGCCGCCGATGGTGCACGGCAGGTCGACCGGGTTCTCGGCCAGCTCCTTGAGCTTGACCTCCAGCCGGGCCCGCTCGGGCGAGCCGGGGGCGTAGCCGTTCACCGGCTCGTTGACGGGGGTGGGGACCTGGGTCACAGCGTCCATGGGTTCCGTAACTCCTTACTGAGCGGTGTTGCGAGCGGGGTGGTGCGGGGTCAGCCCTTGGTGACCATGCTGCGGGCGAAGAAGCACAGGTTCGCCGGCTTCTCCGCGAGGCGGCGCATGCCGTGCCTTCCCGGGGGACGACCCCCGGACCCCCAGCAGAGGCTGCGGCACAGCCTCGTCGGGTCAGCCATGGCTGATCATGCTCCGCGCGAAGAAACGCAGGTTCGCCGGCTTCTCCGCGAGGCGGCGCATGAAGTAGCCGTACCAGTCGGTGCCGTAGGCGGTGTAAACCCGCATGCGGTGGCCCTCGGCGGCGAGCCGGAGGTGTTCCTCGCCCCGGATGCCGTACAGCATCTGGAACTCGTACTCGTCGAGCTTGCGGCCGGCGCACCGGGCCAGTTCCTGGGCGATGGAGATCAGGCGCGGGTCGTGCGACCCGATCATCGGGTACCCCTCGCCCTCCATCAGCGTGCGCAGCACGCGGACGTACGCCTTGTCGATCTCGTGCTTGTCCTGGTGGGCGACCTCGGCGGGCTCCTTGTACGCGCCCTTCACCAGACGGACGCGGCTGCCGCTGCCGGCGAGGCGGCGGGCGTCGGCCTCGGTGCGGAAGAGGTAGGCCTGGATGACGCAGCCGGTCTGCGGGAAGTCCTTCCGCAGCTCCTCGTGGATGGCGAACATCGAGTCGAGGGTGGTGTGGTCCTCGGCGTCGAGGGTGACGGTGGTGCCGATGGCGGCGGCGGCCTCGACGACCGGGCGGACGTTGGCGAGCGCCAGCTCGTGGCCGCCGGGGAGCGCCTGGCCGAACATCGACAGCTTCACGGACGTCTCGACGCGCTCGCCGAGCTCCAGCGCGGCCAGCCTGCCGATCAGCTCCAGGTAGGCGTCCCGGGCCGCGGCGGCCTGCTCGGGCGTGGTGATGTCCTCGCCGACGACGTCCATCGTCAGCTCCAGGCCGCGGGCGGTGAGCTCCTCGATGATCGGGAGCACGTCGTCAACGGTCTCGCCCGGGATGAAGCGGTCGACGACCTGCTTGGTCACCGGGGCGGCCGAGATCAGGCGACGCATCCGGTCGCTGCGCGACGCGGCGAGAATCACGGGACCCAGCACGGGGCACCTCCACATACCAACCCACACGAGGCCGTTCCCGACGATCCGGGACGGCACGGAGAACCACCGTGAAACCTAAGGATCCCTCCGATCGTCGGCCATCGACAGCTGTCACGCATCCGTGCCGCAGATCTCAGACAGATGTATGAAGGGTTTCCCGGGATGCGGGAGAATGGCGTGGTGAGCGGGGACTTCCGGGAATTCAGAGGCGACTACCAGGAACTGGTCGACGAGCTGTCGGAGCTGCTGGGCGCGCCGGCGACGCTGGAGAACCGCGACTTCGAGCTGATCGCCTTCGGCGCGTACGACAGCGACGACGAGCTCGACGCCGCCGCCCTGGATCCGGTGCGCACCCGCTCGATCCTGACCCGGCGCTCCACGGCTGCGGTCCGGGCGTGGTTCGAGGGGTTCGGCATCACCCGGGCGGCCGGCCCGGTCCGTATCCCGCCCACCCCGGAGGCCGGCGTCCACCGGGGCCGGGTGTGTCTCCCGGTGCGGCACCGGGGCGTCGTCCTCGGTTACGTCTGGCTGCTGGAGGGCGATCCCGGCCCCTCGGACGACCAGCTGGCCGCCGCGATGCGGGTGACCGCCCGGATCGGCGCGCTGCTCGCCGACGAGGCCCGGCACGGCGCGGGTCTCACCCGCGAGCTGCGGGCGGTGCTGACCGCCGAGCGGGGCTGGGAGCGGGACATGGCGGTGGCCGAGCTGCGCACCGCGCTCGGCTCGCGCGCGGACGGCCCGCACACGGTGGTGTGCGTGGCCCCCTGGCCGTCCGCCGACCCCGCCGAGGCCCCCTCCCTGCGCACGCTCGCCGGCGCGGAGGCCCTGTGCACAGTTCCGTGGGGTACGGCGGAGCAGTGCCTCGCGGTCCTGGTCCGCCTCCGCTCGGCGTCCGCGTCGACGCCGGCGACCGTGGTCGCGGGGCGGTTGCTGGAGCGGGCGACCGGCGGGGACGCGGGTGCGGCGAAGGCGGCCGGGGCACGTGTGGCAGCCGGCGTCGCCGACGGGCGGGCGGGCCTCGCGGAGCTGGGCACGGCGTGGCGGGAGGCCTCGGCGTCGGCGCGGGCGGTGCTCGCCGAGCCGCGGCTGGGGCCGGTCGCGGAGTGGGCGGCCGTCGGGCCGTACCGTCTGCTGACCGCGCTGCCCCCGGAGGCCGTCCACGACCGGGCCGTCCAGGTCCTGCTGACCCCCGCGCACCGCGAGCTGGCCCACACCGCCGAGACGTATCTGGACTGCGCGGGCCAGGCCGGCCGCACGGCGGCGGAGCTGGGCGTCCACCGCCAGACGTTGTACTACAGGCTGTCCCGGGTCGAGCAGCTGACCGGCCTCGACCTCGACGACGGCGAGGACCGGCTGCTGCTGCACATGGCGCTCAAGGCGCGCCGGCTGTGAGACCCGGGCGGGGCCTCAGGCGCCGCGGAACGCGAAGTCCGCGAACAGCGGCGTCTCACCCCGCCGCGGTCCGCGCTGGCGCAGGGCGTAGCTGACGAGGGCGTGGTTCAGCATGTACAGCCGGTGCTCCTCGCGGCCGCCGTCGGAGAGCCGGTCGACGACCCAGGCGACGGGCGTGGACCCGCCGTAGGCGTCCCGGGGTTCGAAGAGCAGGTGCGCGGCGCCCACCTCGCCGAGCACGTTCAGCGTGTAGGCGAACGGATAGGGCCTGTTGACGCGGTCGTCGTCCGTCCTGTCCAGGTCGGGGAAGCAGTCGGCCAGCCGTTCCAGCGTCCGGGGGCCGATCAGGTCCATGCGGCCGGTGACCATGGCGGTCTGGATGATGTACGCGTACGCGATGCCGTTGAGGAAGTAGTTCGCCCCGGGATCGATGTGCGCCCACTGGCCGACGACGTCCTCGACGAGGGCGTCCAGGTGCGGCGCCCGCTCGTCGAGCCGGCCGAGGTTGTGCAGGGCCATGAGGTGGTAGAGGCCCATATGGGTGCGTTCGACGGGGGTGATGCGGCCCATCAGCTCCTCGGCCTCGGCGAGCCGGTCGCGGCCGTGGGACAGATAGTGCTCCGCCCGGCCGCTCAGGGCGACGGCGTTGAGCATCGTGAGCAGCGGGTAGACGCGGGAGAAGCTCTTCGACATGGGCTGGGGGAACGCCGGGGGCAGGTTCAGCTCGTCGGCGTGGTCCAGGTGGTCGAGGACCTCCTCGACGAAGTCGCGGCCCTCGCCGTTGACGTACCGCCCGTGTCCGAGCAGGAAGAGGACCGACAGCAGCATGGAGCCGCCGCGTCCGCGGAAGAACGGCGCGGGGATCTTCTCCAGCAGGCCCAGCGCCTCCCGGACGCGGTTGCGCTCGTTGGTCACCAGCCTTTCCCGCAGGCCGAGCTGGCCGAGCGCGAGGAAGACGGCGGAGCAGGCGGACAGCTTCTCGTAGTGGCCGTGACGGCCGGCGTTCTCGTCCTTGATCCGGTCGGGTTCGATGGTGTCGACGAGAGCGAGGATCTCCGCGGGGAAGTCCCGGCCGGCGCCGACGAGCAGGGTCCGGTCCAGTCCCAGTTTGGCGACGGCGTCCATGAGGATGCAGCCGGCCATGACCGCGAAGTACGGGTTCTTTTCAGCGCGGACGGCGTCCAGGACCGGGGCGAGGCGTCGTTCGAGCTCGGTGCGGCTCAGGTCCCGGCCGGGGCGGGTGACGTCCAGGACCAGGTCGGCCAGGAGCCGGGAGAACCGGGTGTAGGGGTCGTCGACCCCCTTGGCGGCGAGCAGGGAGAAGGTGTGCCGGATCCGGGCGGCGGCCTCGGGGTCGTAGGGGGTCGGGTACTGGCCGAGACCGGTGCCGCGCACCATGCGGCTCCAGGGGGTGGCGATCACTCGGGTCTCGTGGGACAGGCCGTGCAGGCCGTCCACCGGGACCCTGAACAGGGCGGTGGTCATCGTGGGGACCCTTCTGCGGGGTGTCAGGTGGCGGGGTGATGCCAGGGACGGGCTCTCAGGCGTCCAGGTGGGGCAGCCGCGGCACGGCGAGGCCGAGGAACTCGGTCCTGGTCCCCTCCAGCATCTGGAGGGCCCAGTTGAGCCACTTGACGCCCTCGCAGTAGATGGCGACCGGACGGCGCTGTGTCTGGTAGGTGTCCACGAGGGTGCCGTCCAGTTCCTTCTGGAAGTGGAAGGGCGGCATGGCCGTGAAGTGCTGGCCCATCATGAACACGAACCGGACGAGCCAGAAGGGGTCGTCGCGCAGGTAGGGCGAGTCGGGGTCGTCGAGGCCGAGGGCGGCCGTCATGACCGGCGCGAAGTGGTCCTCCATGCCCTGGGGGTCCTGGGGGTCGACGGCGCCGCCGCCGGCCACGACGTCCCGCACCCGATAGGCCCGCTGGTAGGGGTTGCCCTCCAGGAAGGCGATGTCGACGCGGGGCGTCCTGCCCTCGCCGACGTCGACGTTCAGGGTGAACTGCTCGAAGTGGATCTCGTCGTAGTGGCCGATGGAGTTGTGCCAGGGCTTGTTGTCGTACATGGCGTCGTCGCGGGTGTCCTTGCCGTCGCTGCGGAAGCCGATGGCCCGCGGGTCGAGGAACCTGATCCCCAGCGAGGCGGGGGTGATGGCCGCCAGCGCCGCGTCGACCTCGCCCCGGGTGGCGCCGGCCTCGATCAGCCGCTGGGCGTGCCGCAGCGGTTCGGTGTGGGTGATCTTGATGTTCTCGGTGTTGGTGTCGCCCATGACGAGCGAGTGGTAGGCCGGTTCGAGGACGTCGGCGTAGGCGGGGTTCTGCCGGAACCGGCGCAGCAGGGCCGAGGAGTTGAGGTAGGGGACGCCGTCGACGACGATCCGTTCGGTGTCGAGGAGGTGTGCGCCGAAGGTGCGCGGCGCCGTGCGCCGGCACAGCGCGAGGCGGTCCTCGATCTTGCGGAAGTAGGAGATGTCCAGCGTGCCGCCCGGCGCGGGGGCCCGGCCCACGCTGTGCACGTCCTCGTTCAGGACGCGGATGATCTGCTCGTAGAGCCGGGCCACCACGGCGGGTGGCGGGGTGTGCTTCTCGACGTACCGGCTGACCTCGTCCCCCGCGATGTAGCTCATCTCGTAGATGACCTCGCGGTCGACGGCGCGCTCGCCGCGCCGCGGACCGGACGGTACGGGCACCTCACGTTCCAGGACGGAGTGGACCTCGGGGAAGTAGTCGCGCACCGGCGCGGGCAGGGCCTGGAGGTACTCGGCCTGCTTGCGGGCCTTCGCGAACGGCGGCAGCATCACGCCGTCGCCGTCCGGGTTCCACCGCGCGGTCGTGAGCGCCTCGCTGAGGATCTTCCGGACGGTGATGTGCTCCTCGCCGGTCTTGCGTACGAAGACGGTCAGGGACTCGCTGCCGCCCTGGCCGAAGCTGACGAGCGACTCGTCGATGTCGATGTAGGCGTGGATGGTGCTGGTCAGGACGCGGCGGCTGCGGGCGTTGGCGAGGACGCGGCCGTTCTCCTCCGTCAGGGCGAGGACGCGGGAGTACTCGAACGCGTCGAGCGCGGGGTTGAGGCGCTTCTTCCAGGCCTCGGCCGGCTGCACGACGGGCACGACGTGCGTGGCGTACGGTCCGGTGTCGACGTCGGTCGTCTCCAGCCGTGAGCCCAGGGCGATGATCTGGCAGTTGCCGTTCAGGTGGATGCGGCGCACCGGGGCGTCCAGGGCGCCGTCCCGGAGCACGGCGCGGGTGGCGTCCTCCAGGTCCTTGCGGGACTGGATCGGCACACCCTCGGGTGAGACCAGGGGGATGCGGGCCTCGGCGATGCCGGTGAGGACCCGTTCGGCGTCGTGCGCCGAGTGCCCCGCGCTCAGAGTGACGGCGTCGGCGAGGGAGAGCGCGCCGGAGACGGCCAGGGCGGTCAGCCAGCCCGGGACGTCGCTGCCCTCGAGGTAGTGGTCGCTCTGCGCCAACAGGGCGGGCCGGTGCTGGGCGAGGGTGTGGAACAGCAGGTACTGGTGGACGACGCGGTCACCGGCCGGGGTCAGGGCCTCGCCGTCCTGCAGGATGTGGAGCAGCCGGTCGTGGATCTCGCGGGCGGTCGGCTGGGTGTCCAGCAGCAGCCGGGTCAGGCGGGCGGGCTCCGCGTCGCCGGGCTCCCCCGGGTCGGCCGGTGCGCCGAAGTGGAAGACGACGACCTCGGGGCGGCTGGTGTGGAGCGTCCTGGTCCGGACGCCGCCGGTCGGGTCGAGCACGCTGAGCTCCACGTAGGCCTTGCCCAGCAGTGCGGAGTCCCCGGCGGTGATCCTCTTCTTCAGCCGTGCCCGGGTGACCAGCTCCCCCCGCTCGACGTCGATGTGCTCGCGGTGGTCGCGGGTGTGCTGGAAGATCTCCAGGAACCGGTAGAAGGAGGGCGCCCCCTCCCGGTCGGGGCGCAGCATCTCCGCGGTGATGACCCGCCCCAGGGTGCGGGAGAGGTAGTCGTCGCTGAAGTCGTCCTCGGCGGCGAGGCGGAACAGCTCCCGCAGCAGGTGGTGGTCCGCGTCCGTCAGCGGCTCCCCCGTGCTGTACAAGGTCTCCAGACGGGGCATCAGGGAGCCCACGAGGTTCACGGCGCGCAGGAGCACGGCGGTGTCCTGGTGGCTGCCGGTGTAGGCCATGGCGGGGGCGGCGACGCCGTTGTCCTTCAGCAGCCGGAGCGACTTCGCGCCCAGTCCGAGTTCCAGGACGATGTCGGCGTCGAGGCCGCCCAGCGTTTCGCAGGTGTCCTGGGACGCCATGACCTGGTCCGTCATGGCCAGGACGCCCTCGCGGACGGCGGACGCGGTGGTCAGCAGGGACATGTCGTGGTTGGACACCACGGGGACGCGGGGGTCGTGGAAACGGATCCGGTGGGTGCCGAGGAAGCGTTCCAGGGCCTCGCGGGCGGGCCGCATCCGCGCCGAGTGCGCGAGGAACACGGTCGGTTCCTTCAGGTCCCGGGCGGTCGCACCGGGGACGCCGGCGAGGAACCTGTCGAATGCGGCTCTGGCGCCGGCGCGGACGTACAGGTTGGCCTGGGTCGGCGCGTACGTCTTGTGCAGTTCGACGTCGGTGAGGGGGAACGCCTCGCGCAGGGCGTCCAGGAGCGACCCCAGGCCGTCCGGGGTGCGCGTCCTCAGCCCGACCACGTGGTGCGGTTCGGTCACCAGGGGTGTGCGCCGGACGGATGTGTCCAGGTAGGAGGCGATGCCCCGGGCGAAGGCCTCGTCGGTGCTGCGGGCGCCGGCGGCCTGGAGCATCAGCGGGGTGAAGGCCTGGGCGATCTTCACTCCGTCGGTGACGGAGAGGGCGCCGCCGGCCACCGCGGCCGTCAGGACGCCGAAGCTCTCGCCGGTGTAGGCGACGAAGCTGACCGGGGTGCCGTTCCTGGCGATGCGGTCGCGGAGATAGGCGTCCAGCGCCAGGCTGTGCACGAGCAGGGCCGCCCCGATGAAGCCCTGCCGCTCCATCTTGCCCTCCGGCAGGCGCTCCGGGTCCAGGGTGAGGAGGTCGGGACGCCCGGGGAAGCCGAGGGCGCGGGCGGCGTCGCGGTAGACGCCGGTGACCTCGGGGACGCCGGAGTCGAGCAGGAGCCGGCCGAGGTCCCGGTAGAAGGCCCGGCTGCCCAGACCGGGGAAGAAACCGGCCAGGCGTATGCGGTCCTCGGTGCTGAGGACGTCCTCGAGGGGGGCGGGGCGCGTGAGTGACGCCGCCTCGGCGTGGGCGGGAGACGGGGCGTGGGCGGGAGACGGGGCTTCGGAAAGAGAGCGGGACACAGGCTTCGCCTCTCGGTTTCTCTGGGCGGTTACGTCGCGCTCGCCGTTGGGCGCGGAGAATTCGTATTCCGAATACGAGGGAATTCTTTCCGCCCACCCTCACCCGTTTCAACGCACACCGGTACAGGGTTCTCCAGGTCTCCGCAGGGCCGTGCAAGGAAATGTCAAAATATGTCAAAGATGCTGGTCAGGGCCATACCCAAGAGGGCAGCGATAAAGCACGGAAAACCGGTGCCGAGAATCCTGTGATTCTCGGCACCGGTTTTCCGTGCTTTATCGCCGGTATCGCTGTCCGGCCCTGGTGACGCCGCTTGCAGGGCGGTGCTCTTTACCGGGCGCCCGCCTCGACCGCTTCCACTCGCGACGCGGCACTCGCGGCCGAGGTCCGCGGGGCGGTGGATCCACCGAGGGAGCCCGCCGCGACGACGACGAGTCCGGCGAGGGCGAGCCCGGCGCCGACCCACAGCGGGGAGACGAAGCCGTACCCGGCGGCGAGGGCCAGTCCGCCGAGCCAGGCGCCGAGCGCGTTGCCCACGTTGAAGGCGGCGATATTGGCCCCGGACGCCATGGTGGGCGCGTCGTCCGCGTACTTCATGGTGCGCACCTGCAGACCCGGCGCCGAGGCGAGCCCGATGGTGCCCATCAGCAGCAGCGAGACGAGAGTGGCGATCTTGCTCTCGGCGGTCAGGGCGAACACACCCATGACGACGGCGAGGACGGCCATGATGCCGATGAGCGCGGCGTTGAGAGAGCGGTCCGCGGCCTTGCCCCCGACGAAGTTGCCGATGAAGGTGCCGGCGCCGAACAGCACGAGCAGCCACGGCACGGTGCCGGTGGCGAACCCGCTGACCTCGGTGAGGGTGAAGGCGATGTAGGTGTAGCCGCCGATGACGCCGCCGAAGGCCAGGACGCTGAGCGCGATGGAGACCCACACCTGGCCCCGCCGGAAGACGGCGAGTTCGGCACGCAGGTTCGTCTGAGCGGACGACGTCGTCGCGGGCACCAGGGCCTGGATGCCGGCCAGGGCGACGACGCCGATGACCGTGATGGCCCAGAAGGTGGAGCGCCAGCCGAGCTGCTGGCCGAGGAAGGTGCCGAGCGGCACACCGAGCACGTTGGCCGCGGTGAGGCCGCCGAACATGAGCGCGATGGCACCGCCCTTCTTGTTCTCCGCCACCATGTCGGAGGCGACGACGGCGCCGACGCTGAAGAAGGCCCCGTGGCACAGAGCCGCGACGATCCGGCCGACCATCAGCAGCTCGTAGGTGGGAGCGACCGCGGAGATCAGGTTGCCGGCGATGAACAGCGTCATCAGGCCCACCAGGACCTTCTTGCGGTCGAAGCGGCTGATGGCCGCGGTCAGCCCGAGGGCGCCGACGGCGACGCTGAGCGCGTAGCCGGAGACCAGGTAGCCGGCGACCGCCTCGGACACGTTGAAGTCGTCTGCCACCTCGGGCAGCAGTCCTACGATCCCGAACTCGGTGAGGCCGATTCCGAAGCCCCCGAGTGCCAGGGCGATGAGCCCGATAGGCATGTGAAAAACCTTCCGTTGCAGCGGCGTGCGGTCCCGGACCGCGCCTGTGCCTGTGGGACGCTGACGCATCGAAGTATCGCAGAACATCGATGCGTTGTGTCAAGTGGCCTTACGTGACCGGCGACTTACGCGTGCGTAACGCATCGATTATTATCGATGCATCCATAGTCGAATCCGCGCCAGCACCGGAAGGCCCATGACGACTCACGACACGCCTGCGGCGGGCGACGTCTCGCCGCTGCTCGAACCCCTCAAGGCGCTCGCCAACCCCGTGCGGCTGCAAGTGCTCCAGTGGCTGCGCGAGCCGGAGGAGCACTTCCCCGTCGATCCCGCCGTCACCGACCCGCGCGCGGTCGGTGTCTGCGTCAGCCACATCCAGGCCAAGACGGGACTCGCGCAGTCCACCGTCTCCGCCTACATGGCCGTACTCGAACGCGCCGGCCTGGTGCGCTCCACGCGCGTCGGGAAGTGGACCCACTACCGACGCGACGAGGAGCGCATCACCCGGCTCGTCGAGGAACTCCGCCTCGGGATCGGCGACCTGAACCCGGCGGAGCTCCTTCACTCCTGAATCCGCTCCCCTGACGGCGGCACACGGACCCGGGTCACCACCGTGACCCGGGTCCGTCCGCTGCCCCGGACCCGGTCCGCTCAGGACTCCTGAGCCGTGTGATCCTCGCCCGCCGCCCCGGGCAGGGCGCTCGTACGCAGACGGGGCAGCATGCCCGGGGCGGCGAGCCCCGGCAGCACGAGCCGCCACAGCGCCGCGATCCGGGCGGGCAGGTCCCGCCGGTTGCTGTAGGCCTGCGACATGACCTGCAGACCGGTGAACGCGCCGACCACGGTCGAGGCGACCTCCGCCAGATCGGCCCCCGGCAGCAGCTCCCCCTGCTTCTCGGCCTGCCGCAGCAGATCCTCGATCACCGTGATCGACTGGTTGTAGGGCGTCTGCGCCGAGGTCGCGAAGGACGACTGCTCGACGGCCAGTCGCACGCTGGCCCGCAACACCGCGTCCGTCTGGAGCCGTTGGGAGAACTGCAGGGTCAGATCGATGACCGCCTGGAGCTTCACCGGCTGGTCCGGGACCAGCAGCGCCTCGCTCTGCGCCTCCACCAGCGCGGTCGCGATCGCTTCCTTCGACGGGAAGTGGTGGTACAGCGCGCCTCGGGTCAGGCCGGCTCGGGCGAGAATCTCGTTCGTGCTCGCCGCGTCGTAACCGCGCTCGCCGAACACGTCCGCGGCGGCCTCCAGGATCGAGCGTCTCGACCTGATACCTCGCTCCTGCTGGGCCATCACGGGGTCCTCGCTCCTCCTCGGAAACATACCAACTTGTCTGCATTGTATTCGCCCGCGCCTGGTCCTCGCGTCCCCCGTGCCGCACGCTCAGCCCCTGCCCAGCCGAAAACCGACCCCCCGGACCGTGACGATCCACTGGCTCGAACCGAGCTTGCTGCGCAGACTGCTGACATGGGTGTCGATGGTGCGTCCCCGCCGGGACCACTCGTCGTCCCACACCTCGCTCAGCAACTGGCGGCGCGAAACCGTGGTGCCGGGCTGCGAGGCCAGCAGATACAGCAGGTCGAACTCCTTCGGCGTGAGGTCGACCCGCCGCCCCTCCAGCAGGAGTTCGCGCGCCTCGGCGTCGATCCGCAGCGCTCCGTGGGTGATGACCGGCGCCGCCTGCCGGGGGCGGGCCCGGCGCATCACCGCCTCCATCCGGGCCAGCAACTCCCTCAGTCCATAGGGTTTGACGACATAGTCGTCGCACCCGGCCTGGAGTCCGAGCACCCGGTCGAGTTCGGCGCCGCGGGTCGTCACGGTGATGATCGGGACGTCACCGGTGGCGCGCATCCGGCGGCACACCTCCAGTCCGTCCAGGTCCGGCAGGTCCAGATCGAGGAGGACCAGGTCCGCCCCGCGGTGATCCCGCAAGGCCGCGGCGGCGGTGACCACACCGGTCGCCCGGTAGCCGTGCCGGCGCAGCTCCTGCACCAGGTCCTCGGCGGTCGACGCGTCACTCTCCACGACGAGAACCCTCAGCGCCCACCCCCCGTCCGGCCTCGTGTCCGCTGCTCCGATGCCCGGTCTGGCTGAATCCAGGACCTGCCGACTCATTCCGCACCCTCCCCGAGGCACGCCACATCGAACTGCTGAGCGTTGACCTCACGGGAAGTTACCAGGCAAGTCTGTTGGTTTGTCAACGCGGTCCCGACGGGCCTGTCGCACGGGGAAGCCGACAGTCGACCCTTCGAACAGGCAGGGAAGCTCCGCGCACACAAGCCTTTTCGCCTGGTTTCGCCGGACATAGAGAGCCCTTTCACCCAAGGCGCGCCTGGCGGGGCGCAAAAGATCAGGTGCGCGAAACCGACAAGGCGTCTGTTCGTTGATCAGATTTTTACTTTGAAACAGGCAGACCTGTCTGTATGTTGATGAGGCACGCGTTCCATCAGTGACGGGGGGTCCGGACGCGCGTCCTGGCCGACCCCTGTCCCCCCGACAGACAGGAGTTGCCGATGCTGAGCACAGCCGAAGCCCCCCTCGCCCACCGGGCTCCGGCGGGGAGCCCGCTACTGACCACCACCGTCCCGCGCGGGTACGTGCACCGGGCTTCCGTGGCGGAGGTGTTCCTCACCGACTGGAAGCCCGAGCGGATCGATCCCTCGGACCCGGCCGGCTCGTTCGACTCCTTCCTGGTGCAGGCCCAATGGCCGCGCAGCCACGCGCTGTTCGCCCCCGTCGCGGGCCATCAGGACCCGCTGCTGCTGGTGGAGTCGATCCGGCAGACCGGGAGCCTGCTGTCCCACGCCGAGTACGGGGTGCCCTTCGGCCACCAGTTCCTGATGTGGGACATGTCCTTCACCGCCGCCCCCTCGGCGTTCGAGGCCGGCTCCGCACCCACCGACGTCGAACTGCGCACGGTGTGCCGGGACATCGCCCGCCGGGGCGACACCATCGCGGGCATGCGCTACGAGGTCTGCGTCCGGCGCGACGGACTGGTGGTGGCGACCGGCGGCGCGAGGTTCAGCTGCACCAGCCCCGCCGCCCACAGACGGCTGCGCGAGGGGCGCCCGACCACGACCGACCGCGCCCTTCCGCCGCCGATCGCCCCGGCCGCCGTGGGACACGCCAACCCCCGGGACGTGGTGCTGGCCGCCCCGGCGGCTCCCCACGAGGCCCGCTGGGAGCTGCGGGTCGACGCCGGCCACCCCGTCTTCTTCGACCACCCCGTGGACCACGTCCCCGGCATGGTGCTGATCGAGGCCGCGCGCCAGGCCGGCCGCGCCGCGACCCGCCAGCCGCGCGCCCTTCTGCTCGGCCTGCGGAGCGAGTTCACGCGCTACGCCGAACTCGACGCCCCGTGCTGGATAGAGGCGCAGGTCGACGACCCCGACGCCGAGGACCTGCGCGTGCGGGTGCGCGGGGTCCAGCGGGGCGAGACGGTGTTCACCGCCGACCTGCTGCTGCGTCCGACCGTCTGACGCCTCGCGCACCGCCCACGACGTGAGACGCCGCCCCCTCGGCGCGCCGTTTCAGAACCCTGCGGCGCCTTCGGCCGCCCGCACCCCGGCGACCGCCTGACGCATCCCCTCGGTGAGCCGGCCGGCGTCGGGGGCGGTCGCCGGGTCGAAGTTCCACTGGGCGATGAGGCCCGTCATCAGGGTCACGCAGAAAGCGCCGAGGGTGTCCGCGGTCTCGTCGGAGACGTCCTCCTCGCGTCCGCCCATGAGCAGCGGCACGAGACCGCGCCCCGCCTCCCGCTGGGCCCGCGCCAGATGGTCGCGCACCTCGGGCATCTGGTCGCCCATGACCAGGGCCTCCATGCCCAGCCGCCAGATCGAGCCGGGCTCCCGCATGGTGCCGATGACGTTCGACCAGAGCGCCTCGAAACGCTCCAGCGAGCCCGGCTCGCCGGGAAGGCTTCCCTCGCCGCCGCCGCCCTCGAAGGCCGGGCCCATCTCCTCCACCAGCGTCACGTAGGCCTGCGCGAGCAGCGCGTCCTTCGAGCCGTAGTGGTAGCCGATCGAGGCCAGATTGGTCCCCGACTCCTTGACGATGTCGCGCGCCGTGGTCCGCGCGAACCCCTTGCGCACCAGGCAGCGCTTGGCGCCTTCGAGCAGATCCTCACGGTGTCCCATGCGGACCAGCGTACCGCCCGGTCCATACGCCCGTCCTAGACGGAGGTTTTACACGGGCGTTTTATACAAGCGTCCTAGACACTTGTTTAATACGGCCGTACAGTCCTCGGCATGACGAACCCGACGCACACCTCGGCGGGCCCCCGTGCGGGGCGCCGCGAATGGACCGCCCTCGGCGTCCTGATGCTTCCGCTGCTCCTGGTCTCGATGGACGTCTCGGTCCTCTACTTCGCCGTCCCGGCCATCAGCGCCGACCTGGAGCCGAGCGGCGCCCAGCAACTGTGGATCTTCGACGTGTACGGGTTCGTCCTGGCCGGCCTGCTCATGACCATGGGCTCGCTGGGCGACCGGTTCGGCCGCCGCCGGCTGCTGCTGGTCGGCGCGGCCGCCTTCGGCGCCGCCTCCCTGGTGGCGGCATACGCCGACAGCGCCGAGACTCTCATCGCCGCCCGTGCGGTCCTCGGCATCGGCGGCGCCACGCTGATGCCGTCGACGATGGCCCTGGTGCGCACGATGTTCACCGACCCCGTCCAGCGCGCCAAGGCGATCGGCCTGTGGTCGGGCGTGATGACGGCGGGGGTCGCGCTCGGCTCCGTGATGAGCGGGTTGCTGGTCGAGTACTTCTGGTGGGGCTCGGTCTTCCTGGTCAATCTGCCCGCGATGGTCCTGCTCCTGGTCCTCGGCCCGGTGCTGCTGCCGGAGTCCCGCGACCCCGCCCCCGGCCGCTTCGACCTGCCGAGCGTCCCGCTGTCGATGGCCGCCGTGCTGCCCGTGATCTACGGCCTGAAGGAGATCGCCGTCGAGGGCCCGCACGCCGAGTACATCGTCTCGATCACCGTGGGCCTGCTCTTCGCGGCCCTCTTCGTCCACCGCCAGCGCACGGCGGAATCACCGATGATCTCCCCCGCGCTGTTCCGCGGCCCCGGTTTCGCGCCCGCCGTCGTCCTCAACCTCGTCGCCTCGTTCGGCATGATGGGATCGGCGTACTTCACCACGCAGTACCTGCAGTCGGTCCTCGGCAAGAGCGCGCTGGAGGCGGCCCTGTGGGCGCTGCTGCCCTCGGTGCCGATCGGCGTGACCGCCCCGCTGGCCACCTCCCTGGTCCAGAAGGGGGTCAACCGGGCCTACGTCGTCACGGCGGGCTTCGCGATCGCCGCGGCCGGCTACGCCCTGCTGACGCTCGCCGGCACCGCCTCGATGTGGCTCGTGCTGGTCGCCTGCGGGGTCCTCGCCTCCGGGATGGTCGTGGTCGTCTCCCAGATGACGGACCTGGCGCTGGGGGCCGCCCCCGCCGAGCGGGCCGGCTCGGCCTCCTCCCTGCTGGAGACCGGCGCCGAGTTCGGCGGCGCCCTCGGGATGGCCGTCCTCGGCTCCATAGGCACCGCCGTCTACCGCCACGACGTCCCGGCCTCGGCGCCGGCCGCGGCCCGGGAGACCCTGGGCGGGGCGCTCGCGATCGCCGACCGCCTTCCGGGGCGCGCGGGAGACGCCCTGGCGACGGCCGCGCGGGAGGCGTTCACCAGCGGGATGCAGGGTGCGGCGGTCGCGGCGGCGGTGCTGCTGGCGGGATCGGCGGTGGCGGCCTCCATGACGCTGCGGAGCATTCGCGTGAAGTGACGTGGAACGGACGAGCGCCGGGCGGGCTGACCGATGTCAGCCCGCCCGGCGCTCATGTGCACCGCTTCAGACGAGGTTCACGGAACGCGCGGACGTCGCGCCGATCTCCTCCGCCACCTCGGCCAGCACGGCCGCGGTGACCGTGTCGTCCACGGTCAGGACGGCCAGCGCCTCGCCGCCCACCGTGGCGCGGGCGACCTGCATGCCGGCGATGTTGATGCCCGCCTCGCCGAGGATGCGGCCGACGGTGCCGACGACACCGGGACGGTCCTCGTAGCGCAGGACGACCATGTGGTCGGCGAGCGCGAGGTCCACGTCGTACTCGCCGACGGCGACGATCTTCTGGAGATGCTTGGGGCCGGCCAGCGTGCCGGAGACCGACACCTCCTCGCCGCTGCCGAGCGTGCCGCGCACGGTGACGACGTTGCGGTGGTCGGCCGACTCCGAGCTGGTCGTCAGCCGCACCTCGACACCGCGTTCCTGAGCGAACAGCGGGGCGTTGACGTAGGACACCGTCTCGTCGACGACGTCCTCGAAGACGCCCTTGAGGGCGGACAGCTCCAGCACCTTCACGTCGTGCTGGGTGATCTCGCCGTACACCTCGACGTCGAGGCGGACCGCGACCTCGCCCGCGAGCGCGGTGAAGATGCGGCCGAGGCGCTCGGCGAGCGGCAGACCCGGCTTGACGTCCTCGGCGATGACGCCGCCCTGGACGTTCACCGCGTCCGGCACGAGCTCGCCGGCGAGGGCGAGGCGCACGGACTTGGCGACGGCGATGCCGGCCTTCTCCTGGGCCTCGTCGGTGGAGGCGCCCAGGTGCGGCGTGGCGACGACCTGGTCGAACTCGAACAGCGGCGAGTCGGTGCAGGGCTCCTTGGCGTACACGTCGAGGCCGGCGCCGGCGACCCGGCCCTCCTTGAGCGCCGAGTACAGCGCCTCCTCGTCGACGATGCCGCCGCGCGCGGCGTTGACGACGCGCACGCCCGGCTTGACCTTGCGCAGCGCCTCGTCGCCGATGAGGCCGACCGTCTCGGGCGTCTTCGGCAGGTGGACGGTGATGAAGTCGGAGACCTCGAGCAGCTCGTCCAGCGTCAGCACCTTGACGCCCATCTGCGCGGCCCGCGCGGGCTGTACGTAGGGGTCGTAGGCGACGACCTTCATGCCGAACGCGGACATCCGCTGGGCGACGAGCGCGCCGATGCGGCCGAGACCGACGACGCCGAGGGTCTTCTCGGCGAGCTCCACGCCCGTGTACTTGCTGCGCTTCCACTCGGCGTTCTTCAGCGCGGCGTTGGCCTGCGGGATGTTGCGGGCGGTGGCGAGGATCAGACCGCAGGCCAGCTCGGCGGCGGTCACGATGTTGGAGGTGGGGGCGTTGACGACCATCACGCCGGCCTTGGTGGCGGCGGAGACGTCGACGTTGTCCAGGCCGACGCCCGCGCGGGCGACGACCTTCAACTTGCGCGCGGCGGCGATCGCCTCGGCGTCGACCTTGGTGGCCGAGCGGATCAGGATCGCGTCGACGTCGGCGATGGCCGGGAGCAGCTCTGCCCGGTCCGCTCCGTTGCAGTGCCGGATCTCGAAGTCCGGCCCGAGTGCGTCGACAGTGGCGGGCGACAGCTCTTCAGCGATGAGTACGACGGGTTTCGAGCTCACGTGAGTCCTCACAAGTCCAAGGCGTGCGGACGGCCGTCCCGACGGCCGCATGCGGTGGAGGGTGGCTTGCCGCGGAAGACGCACGACGCTGTGGGCCTGACGCGTGTTGTTCAGCAGTCTAGTGGCGTGACCGGAGGTGTCTCACGCCCCTGCGAAAGGATCACCCGTCCGTGGCAGGACGGTATGGCCAAGGGGGCCGGAGCAGTCGCTCCGGCCCCTCGGTGGAAGCTTACGCCTCCTCGTCGACCCAGCTCATCAGCTTGCGCAGCTGCTTGCCGGTGGTCTCCAGCAGGTGCTCGGAGTCCTGGTTCTTGTACTCGTCGTACTTCTTGAGGCCGCCGTGGTACTCGTCCATCCAGTTCTGGGCGAACGTGCCGTCCTGGATCTCGGCGAGGACCTGCTTCATCTCCGCCTTGGTGGCGTCGGTGATGATGCGCGGGCCGGTGACGTAGTCGCCCCACTCGGCGGTCTCGGAGACGCTCCAGCGCATCTTCTCCAGGCCGCCCTCGTACATGAGGTCCACGATCAGCTTCAGCTCGTGCAGGCACTCGAAGTAGGCGATCTCCGGCTGGTAGCCGGCCTCGACCAGGGTCTCGAAGCCCGCCTTGACCAGGGCCGAGGTGCCACCGCAGAGCACGGCCTGCTCACCGAACAGGTCGGTCTCGGTCTCCTCGGTGAAGGTCGTCTTGATGACGCCGGCGCGGGTGCCGCCGATCGCCTTGGCGTAGGACAGGGCCAGGTCGAAGGCGTTGCCCGTGGCGTCCTGCTCGACGGCGGCGATCGCGGGGACGCCGCGGCCTTCCTCGTACTGGCGGCGCACCAGGTGGCCCGGGCCCTTGGGAGCGACCAGGGCGACGTCCACGCCGGCCGGGGGCTTGATGAAGCCGAAGCGGACGTTGAAGCCGTGGGCGAAGAACAGCGCGTCGCCGTCCTCCAGGTTCGGGGCGATGGACGCCTCGTAGACCTGGGCCTGGATCGGGTCCGGGATGAGGATCATGATGACGTCGGCCTCGGCGGCGGCCTCGGCGGGGGTCACCACGCGCAGGCCCTGCTCCTCGGCCTTCGCCTTGGACTTGGAGCCCTCGTGCAGACCGACCCGCACGTCGACACCGGAGTCACGGAGCGACAGGGCGTGGGCGTGGCCCTGGCTGCCGTAGCCGATGACCGCGACCTTGCGGCCCTGGATGATGGACAGGTCGGCGTCAGCGTCGTAGAACAGCTCGGCCACTTGGATTCTCTCCTTGAATGCAGATGATGCGTCCCACCGTATGACGGCGGGCGGAAGGGAAGTCTCGGGGTCTCGGTATACGGGCGGCCGATGTCACCCGGCCGCCCGTATCGGTCGTCAGGCCGACCGGTCGAGTGCGCGCAGCGACCGGTCGGTGATCGACCGGGCGCCCCGTCCGATCGCGATCGTGCCGGACTGGACCAGTTCCTTGATGCCGTACGGTTCCAGCATCTTGAGCATGGCGGACAGCTTGTCGCTGCTGCCGGTGGCCTCGATGGTCACGGCCTCCGGGGAGACGTCCACGGTCTTGGCGCGGAAGAGCTGGACGATCTCGACGATCTGGGAACGCGTCTCGTTGTCGGCGCGCACCTTCACCAGAACGAGTTCACGCTGAACCGCCTGCGAGGGGTCCAGCTCGACGATCTTCAGCACGTTGACGAGCTTGTTGAGCTGCTTGGTCACCTGCTCGAGCGGCAGGTCGTCGACGCTCACCACGATGGTGATGCGGGAGATGTCGGGATGCTCGGTGACGCCGACCGCGAGCGAGTCGATGTTGAAGCCGCGGCGGGAGAACAGGGCGGCGATCCGGGCGAGGATGCCCGGGGTGTTCTCCACCAGGACGGAGAGCGTGTGCTTGGACATGTCTCTTGGGTCTTCCTCGCTCAGTCGTCTTCGTTGTCGCCGAAGTCGGGGCGGACGTCCCGGGCGGCCATGATCTCGTCGTTGGAGGTGCCGGCGGCGACCATCGGCCACACCATCGCGTCCTCGTGGACGATGAAGTCGACGACGACCGGGCGGTCGTTGACCGAGTTCGCCTCCTCGATGACCTTGTCGAGGTCGTCCGGGGACTCGCAGCGGATCGCGTAGCAGCCCATCGCCTCCGACAGCTTCACGAAGTCGGGGACGCGGGTGCCGCGGGCCTCCGGGTTCACGTCGCCCGGGCCGGAGTGCAGCACCGTGTTGGAGTAGCGCTGGTTGTAGAACAGGGTCTGCCACTGGCGGACCATGCCGAGCGCGCCGTTGTTGATGACCGCGACCTTGATCGGGATGCCGTTCAGGGCGCAGGTGGTGAGTTCCTGGTTGGTCATCTGGAAGCAGCCGTCGCCGTCGATCGCCCAGACGGTCTTCGACGGGGCGCCGGCCTTGGCGCCCATCGCGGCCGGAACCGCGTAGCCCATCGTCCCGGCGCCGCCGGAGTTCAGCCAGGTGGCCGGCTTGTCGTACTGGATGAAGTGGGCGGCCCACATCTGGTGCTGGCCGACGCCGGCCGCGAAGACCGTGCCCTCCGGGGCGAGTTGACCGATGCGCTCGATGACCTGCTGCGGGGACAGCGAGCCGTCCGCGGGCTGGTCGTAGCCGAGCGGGTAGGTCTCGCGCCAGCGGGACAGGTCCTTCCACCAAGCGCTGTAGTCGCCCCGCTGGCCCTCGCTGTGCTCCTTCTGCACCGCCTGGATGAGGTCGGCGATGACCTCGCGCGCGTCCCCGACGATCGGCACGTCGGCTTCGCGGTTCTTGCCGATCTCCGCCGGGTCGATGTCCGCGTGGACGATCTTGGCGAACGGGGCGAAGCTGTCGAGCTTGCCGGTGACCCGGTCGTCGAAGCGGGCGCCCAGGGCGATGATCAGGTCGGCCTTCTGCAGACCGGTGACGGCGGCCACCGAACCGTGCATGCCGGGCATGCCCAGGTGCTGCGGGTGGCTGTCGGGGAACGCCCCCAGCGCCATCAGCGTGGTGGTGACGGGCGCGCCGGTCAGCTCCGCGAGGACCTTCAGCTCGGCGGTGGCGCCGGACTTGAGGACCCCGCCGCCGACGTAGAGGATCGGCCGCTTGGCGGCGGTGATCAGCTTGGCGGCCTCGCGGATCTGCTTGGCGTGCGGCTTGGTGACGGGCCGGTAGCCGGGCAGATCCATGGTGGGCGGCCAGGAGAAGGTCGTCCGCGCCTGGAGGGCGTCCTTGGCGATGTCGACCAGAACGGGGCCCGGGCGGCCGGTGGAGGCGATGTGGAAGGCCTGCGCGATGACCCGCGGGATGTCCTCGGCCTTGGTGACCAGGAAGTTGTGCTTGGTGATCGGCATGGTGATGCCGACGATGTCCGCCTCCTGGAAGGCGTCGGTGCCGATGGCCTTGGAGGCGACCTGGCCGGTGATCGCGACCAGCGGCACGGAGTCCATGTGGGCGTCCGCGATGGGGGTCACCAGGTTGGTGGCGCCGGGGCCGGAGGTGGCCATGCAGACGCCGACCTTGCCGGTGGCCTGCGCGTAGCCGGTGGCCGCGTGGCCGGCGCCCTGCTCGTGACGGACCAGGACGTGGCGCACCCGGGTCGAGTCCATCAGCGGGTCGTAGGCGGGGAGGATCGCACCGCCGGGAATGCCGAATACCGTGTCGGCGCCGACCTCCTCGAGGGAGCGGATGAGGGACTGCGCGCCCGTCACGTTCTCGACGGAAGCGGAGTGTCCTCCGGATCGGGGCCGGGGCTGCGGGTGACTGGCCCCGGTGGCCTGCTCGGTCATCGGCATTCTCTTCTCGATGCTGAGGGTTTTTGCGTTGTTTGTACGGAGTGCGAATGCTGCCTGTGCAACAAAAAACCCCTCGTGCCAAAAGGCAAGCGAGGGGAGCGCGCCGGGTGGGGTCGCTGGGAGTTCCGGGTCCGTCCGGAACGTCACCAACTTCAGCCGACGCGCTTTCCAAGTACGAGAATTCGGGTGCGCATGGCACTGACCCTCCCCCCGGCGCGCACCGACTGTCAAGTGGGTGGGACATGGGTCTCATTATGTGAGCGTAAGGGCGTCCCGCCCAGGACGGCGGCGATGCCGCTGGTGTACGTCGCCGTCCCGCCGCCCGCGAACGCGGGTTCGACGGGTCCGTGCGGCACCGGGTAGTCGCCGCGACCGAGGGCCCGGCGCAGCCGGTACTCGTCGAGCGGCCCGGAGAACGCCATCCCCTGCCCGTGCGTACAGCCCATCGCACGCAGGGCGACGACCTGTTCGGGAAGGTCCACTCCCTCGGCCACGGACTGGAGCCCGAGGTCGCCCGCGATCCGCAGCAGCCCGCTGGTGATCTTGTGCAGCCGGGCGGACTCGACGACGCCCTCCACCAGCCCGCGGTCCAGCTTGAGCACGTCGACGGGCAGCCGGCGCAGGGCCGTTATGGCCACGCAGCCGCCGAAGCCATCCAGCGCGATCCGCACGCCGAGCCGGCGCAGGGCGCCCAGCCGGCGCTCCAGGTCGTCCAGCGGCACCCGGGAGTCGATGTCGGACAGCTCTATCACCAGTGATCCGGGCGGCAGCCCGTGCCGGGTCAGCAGGGCCTCGACGGAGCCCAGCGGCATCGAGCGGTCCAGCAGGCGACGGGCGCCCACCCGCACGACCACCGGCAGATTCAGCCCGTCGGCCGCCCGGTCGGCGGCCTGGGCGACGGCCTCCTCCAGCGTCCAGCGGCCCAGTTCGGCGGTCTTGTCGCTGTCGTCGGCGTCCTGCGAGACCCGCAGGAACTCCGCGGGGGTGAACAGCACGCCTTGGGAGGACCGCCAGCGCGCCTGGGCGGCGACCGACGCGATCCGGCCGTCCTCCAGCCGCACCACCGGCTGGTGCAGCAGGGCGAACTCGCCGTCGTGCAGGGCGGCCCGCAGCCGCGTGGCCAGCTCCGCCTTGCGGACGACGTCCTGCTGCATCTGCGGCTTGTACAGCTCGACCCGGCCCTTGCCGCCCGCCTTGGCCCGGTACATCGCGAGGTCGGCGTTGCGCAGCAGTTCGCCGGCGCCGAGCCCGGTCTCGGCGAAGGCGACGCCGATGGAGGCGGCCACCCTGACCTCGCTGCCGTCGATGAGGTACGGCTGCGACAGCGTGACTCTCAGCCGGTCGGCGAGGTCCACGATGTGACCCTCGCGCGCGGAGCGGTCGCGGGTGCCGTCCCCGACGATGAGCGCCGCGAACTCGTCCCCGCCGAGCCGGGAGGCGGTGTCGCCCTGGCGGACGGAGTCCTGGAGCCTGCGGGCGGCCTGGACGAGCAGCTCGTCCCCCGCCTGGTGGCCGATGGTGTCGTTGACGGCCTTGAAGCCGTCGAGGTCGATGAAGAGGACGGCGGTGTTGCGCAGGGCGATGCCCCGGTCGGAGCTGCGGCGGCCGGAGAGCGCCTGCCGCACGCGCCGGGTGAACAGCGCCCGGTTGGGCAGGTCGGTGAGCGGGTCGTGCTCGGCGTTGTGCTGGAGCTGCGCCTGCAGGCGCACCCGTTCGGTGACGTCCCTGCTGTTGAAGATCAGGCCGCCCTGATGGCGGTTGACGGTCGACTCGACGTTGAGCCAGCCTCCGTCGCCGGAGCGGAAGCGGCACTCGATACGGGTCGTGGGTTCGTCCTGCGGGCTGGCGGCGAGGAAGCGGCGCACCTCGTGCACCACGCAGCCCAGGTCCTCCGGGTGGATGAGGTGGGCCAGTTCGGTGCCGACCAGATCCTCCGCGGACCGTCCGTAGACGCCGGCGGCGGCCGGGGAGACGTAGCGCAGGATGCCGCTGGGCGCGGCGATCATGATGACGTCGCTGGAGCCCTGCACCAGGGAGCGGAAGTAGTTCTCCTTCTGGGCCAGCTCCTGGGTGAGGGTGATGTTGTCGAGCAGCATGATGCCCTGGCGCACCACGAGGGCCAGCACGACGGCGCCGCCGGTCAGGAGGACCACGCGGTCGACGCTGCGGCCGTTGAGGACGTTGTAGAGGATGCCCAGGGTGCACACGGCGGCCGCGAGGTAGGGCGTGAGGGCGGCGAGGGAGCCGGTGATGGGACGGGTGCCGGGGTAGCGGGCCTGCTCGCCCGGCGACTGCGGCCGGGGGGCGCGCCGCGGGGGCGCGGCGACGACCGTGCGCCGGCCGGGCAGGTGCTCGTGCACCACCCGTGTGTGCCCGTCCTCGCCGCGGCGGTGCTGCCGCTCCGCGGCCCAGGGGGCGTAGGCGAGCAGCAGCGAGCCCGCGAACCAGCCCGCGTCGAGGAGTTGGCCCGAGCGGTAGGAGTGGTGCAGCAGCGGCGAGGTGAACAGGGCGTCGCACATGACGGTCAGCGCGAGGGCGCCGACGGCGGTGTTGACCGCCGTGCGGTTGACCGGCGAGCGCCGGAAGTGGAGCACCAGCACCATGCTGACGAGGGCGATGTCGAGCAGCGGGTAGGCCAGGGACAGCGCGGCGTGCGCCACGCTGGGCCCGTCGAGCCGCGCCGCCTGGGCGAGCGCGAGGCTCCAGGAGAGGGTGAGCAGCGAGCCGGCGATCAGCCAGGCGTCGAGCGCGAGGCAGACCCAGCCGGCCTTGGTGACGGGGCGGGCGGCCAGCACCAGCAGGCCCACGATCGCGGGCGGCGCGAAGCACAGGAAGAACAGGTCGGCGAAGCTGGGGCTGGGCACGGGCCGGTTCAGCACGACCTCGTACCAGCCCCAGATCAGGTTGCCGAGGGCGGCCATCGTCGAGGAGAGCCCGAACAGCAGCCAGGCGGGCCGGAAGCGGACGCGGCGGTTGCGCGCGTAGAGGAAGCAGGACACCGCCGCCGTCCCGGCCGCGGCGGCGAGGCCGAAGTCGCCCATGACCAGGGCGGTCCGGTCGGATCCCCAGCCGCACGCGGAGCCGACGGCGTATCCCGCGCACACCAGGGCCAGCACCAGTTGACGGACCGCTCCCGGTTTGTGACCGCAGGACGGCGGCTCGGACGGCGACGCACCCGGCGCCGGGTGCGCGCGCGGCGCTCCGTCGAGGAGGGGGGTGGAGGTCGGCGGCGAACTCACCGTGGCCTCCCGGTCGGTGCCCGGTGACCGGCGGGGCCGCCGCGTCGTCGGCGCGTGGCCGCGTGGCAGGGCCGTCGGCGGCCGCTCCACCGCGTCGGATCGTTCGTCCATTGGCCGTGCATCGCCCGTCGCCCCCCTCACAGTCTGGAATGTGCGTCCCCGGCGCCGAACGGTGCACGGCGCAGCCCCTGTCCGGACGATACACCAGTCTCGTCACTCAGGGACATAGTTCCTCTACGCTCAGTGACGACCAGCGGCGACGTGCGCACGTACCGCGCCCGCGGGACTGCGGAGGGTGCCCGAACCGGAGCGCCCGTGTGCCGCGGCCGTCACGTCTCGTCCGTGGCGCCCGTCGTGAGGATCACGTTGCGCAGCGGCTCCTGGTTCACGAATCGTCCCAACTGGTCCGCCAACAGCCTTTTGGCGCGCGGCAGGAACGCGGACGTGGGGCCGCCGACGTGCGGGCTGATCAGGACGCCCGGCGACCGCCACAGCGGGTGGCCCGGGGGCAGCGGCTCGGGGTCGGTGACGTCCAGGGCGGCGCTGAGCCGGCCGCTCTCCACCTCGGCGAGCAGGGCCTTGGTGTCGACGACCGCGCCACGGGCCACGTTGACGAGGAGGGCGCCGTCCTTCATACGGGCGAGGAAGTCTCCGTCCACCAGGCCGCGGGTGGTGTCGTTGAGGGGCGTCGAGAGGATGACGACGTCCGCTTCGGGGAGGAGGGCGGGCAGATCGGTGAAGGGGTGCACCGGGCCGCGCTCCGTGGTGCGCGCGGAGCGCGCGACGCGCGCCACCCGCGCCACCTCGAAGGGCGCGAGCCGGTCCTCGATCGCCTCGCCGATGGCCCCGTAGCCGACGACGAGGACGTTCTTGTCGGCGAGCGCCGGATGGAACTCGCTGCGCCACACGCCCTGTTCCTGCGCGCGCACGAACTGCGGGATCCCGCGCAGGGAGGCCAGGGTCAGGGTGAGGGCGAGCTCCGCGGTGCTGGCCTCGTGCACCCCGCGCGCGTTGCACAGCCGCACCCCCGGCACGAGGTCGGACAGCCGCGCGGTGATGTCGTCGACGCCCGCGGTGAGGGTCTGCACGACCTGGAGGCGGCGCATCTCGCGCAGGGGCCGCACCTTGACCGGCTGACGCTTCATGTACGGCACCACGTACAGGACGCAGTCCGCGGGATCGCCGGGGAACTCCTGGTCGCCGGCGTCGCCGCCGTCCCAGAAGAGGTAGCGGGGGCCCTCGGGGAGGCCGTCGACCTCGTCGGGCGGGATGGGCAGCCAGACGTCGCGGGGTGTGTCCGTAGTCATGGTCAGGAGGCTATGTGAGGCACGCGCGCGTGCAGAGGTTAGGTTGGTGGACCAGGACAGGGAGGGTCACGAGCAGGTGGAGCGCAGGACGATCGGCGCGGCGGCGCTCGCGGTGGGGGCCGTCGGACTCGGGTGCATGCCGATGAGCTGGGCTTACAGCGGGTCGCGGCAGCGGGGCGACGAGTCGCTGAGGGCATTGCACCGGGCACTGGATCTGGGCGCCTCCCTTCTGGACACGGCCGACATGTACGGCCCCTTCACCAACGAGCTGTTGGTGGGGCGGGTGTTGAAGGAGCGGCGCGCGGACGCGTTCGTGTCGACGAAGGTCGGGCTGCTGGTCGGCGAGCAGCACATCGTGGCCAACGGCCGTCCCGGGTACGTGAGAAGAGCCTGTGACGCCTCGCTGCGGCGGCTGCAGACGGACGTCATCGACCTCTACCAGTTGCACCGCGCCGACCCCGAGGTTCCCGTGGAGGAGACCTGGGGCGCGATGGCGGAGCTCGTACAGGCGGGCAAGGTACGGGCGTTGGGGTTGTGCGCGGTGGGCGCGCGGGGCGGCCGGCGGTCGGGCGGGCGGCTCTACGACGCGACGATCCGGCAGTTGCGGCGGGTGCAGCAGGTCTTCCCGGTGAGCGCGGTGGAGGCGGAGCTTTCGGTGTGGTCGCCGGAGGCGCTGGACGCCCTGCTGCCGTGGTGCGAGGCGCGCGGGGTGGGCTTCCTCGCGGCGATGCCGCTGGGCAACGGCTTCCTCACCGGGACGCTGACCCCGGGGCAGGGCTTCGAGCCGGACGACATGCGGGCCCGGCATCCCCGGTTCACCGCCGAGATGATGGCCGCGAACCAGCCGATCGTCGCCGGCCTGCGGCGGGTGGCCGCGCGGCACGGCGAGTCGGTGACGGCGGCGCAGGTGGCGCTGGCGTGGGTGCTGGCCCAGGGCCGGAACGTGATCCCGGTGCCGGGGACCAAGCAGGAGCGCTGGGTCACGCAGAACACCGCGGCGTGCGGGCTGCGGCTGGCCGCACGCGATCTGGCCGAGGTGTCCGCGCTGCCGGCGGCGCGGGTGTCGTGGGAGTGAGGGACGCTCCGCTGGTGGTGCCGGGAAGCCTGTGCTGCCGCACCGGGACCGACATGACCAGGTCGGCGCCTGCACTCTGGCGCGGCGCCGTGGTGGCTGGTCGCGCAGTTCCCCGCGCCCCTTTCCCGGACTGCCCCACCGGGGCCGAATCGCCCCGGTCGACGCCTGGCTTCGTGCGCGACACCGTCGTGCCTCGTCGCGCAGTTCCCCGCGCCCCTGCCCCGGACTGCCCCACCGGGGCCGAATCGCCCCGGTCGACGCCTGGCTTCGTGCGCGGTCGCCCGCGCTCCTTCCCTGGGCATGCCTGCGTCGGGTTTCGGTGATCGGGAACTCGGGCGGGGCGAGAGGTGTATGACAGGGAGAAGGTGCTGTGACCGTCGTGCCGAAGGGACCAAGATCGTGCAGCGTCGAGCAGTGACGGCCGTGGCGGCCGCGAGTGCGCTCCTGTTGGCGGCCGGCTGCTCCTCCGACGGCGGAGGGGCGCCCGGCGGTGCCGCGAGGCCGTCCGCCGCGCCCACGTCCGCGGCGTCCTCACCCGCGCAGTCCCCCGCCGAAGCGGCCCCGCCCGCGAAGGGCACCGTCACGGTGGTGCGCACGGTGGCCGAGGGGCTGAACAGCCCCTGGGGCCTCGCCCCGCTCCCCGAGGGCGGTCTGCTGGTCGCCTCCCGCGACGAGGGGACGATCACCCGGGTCGACGAGGCGACGGGGAAGAAGACCCTGCTGGGCGAGGTGCCGGGGGTCTCGGCGGCCGGCGAGGGCGGTCTGCTCGGCCTCGCCCTCTCCCCCGACTACGCGGCGGACCACATGGTCTACGCGTACTTCACCTCCGCCTCGGACAACCGCGTCGTCCGCATGCTGTACGACGCCCGGCGGCCCGCCGGCGAGCAGTTGGGCGCGCCCGACACGGTGTTCAAGGGCATACCCAAGGGCATGATCCACAACGGCGGCCGGATCGCCTTCGGCCCGGACCGGATGCTCTACGCGGGCACGGGCGAGACCGGCGACGTGGGGCTGGCCCAGAACAAGGAGTCCCTGGGCGGCAAGATCCTCCGGCTGACCCCGGACGGAGAGCCGGCGCCCGGCAACCCGTTCCCGGACTCCCCCGTGTACTCGTACGGGCACCGCAATGTGCAGGGCCTCGCCTGGGACTCGAAGCAGCGCCTGTTCGCTGCGGAGTTCGGCCAGAAGACATGGGACGAGCTGAACGCGATCACGCCGGGCGGCGACTACGGCTGGCCCGAGGTCGAGGGGAGGTCGGACGACCCGGCGTACCGCAACCCCCTCGCCCAGTGGAGCACCGACGAGGCCTCCCCCAGCGGCATCGCCTACGCCAAGGGCTCGATCTGGATGGCGGGCCTGCGCGGGAAGCGGCTGTGGCGCGTCCCGCTGAAGGGCACGCAGGCGTCGGCGGACCCCCAGGCCTTCCTGGAGGGCGAGTACGGCCGGCTGCGCACGGTGGTCGCGGCCGGCGGCGACAAGCTCTGGGTCACCACCAGCAACACGGACGGCCGGGGCGCGCCCAAGGAGGGCGACGACCGAATACTGGAGCTCCGGGTGAGCTGAAGCGCCCCGAGGGGCACCGCGCCGCTCACGCGCCCGCCTCCGGCTCCCCCTCGCCCCGGTCCGTCGGTGGCGCCGGCGGACGGACGACGACTTTCCCGGAGGACAGGTCTATCGGCCCGCGCCCGGGGTCGGTGTCGCCGACGTCCTCCCGGGTCAGCTCCAGGCGTTTCTGCTCGTCGCGGGTGTGCTTGCGGCCGGGCGCGAACAGCTCCTCGAACATGTTGAACACAGCGCCTCCACAGCCGGGTCCTGCCAGCGTACGCCTCAGCCCGCCGCTGGCGTCTCGGCCGGGAAGAGGCCCAGCCGGTGCGCCGTCGCCGCCGCCTCGCCGCGACCGGAGACGCCGAGCTTGGCCAGGATGTTGGAGACGTGGACGCTCGCCGTCTTGGGGGAGATGAACAGCTCCTGCGCGATCTGCCGATTGGTGCGGCCGGCGGAGACCAGGCGCAGGACGTCGCGTTCGCGGTCGGTGAGGCCGAGGGCGCGGACGGGGTCGTCCGGTGCGCCGGCCGGTTGCGCGGCCGGGGCGAGGCGGGCGCGCTGGGCGAGCCGGGCGACCGCGTCGGCGAGCGGGCGGGCGCCGAGGTGGCCGGCCACGGCGTGGGCGAGGCGGAGCAGTTCGCCGGCCCGCTCGCGTTCGTCGTCGCCGCCTGCGGCCAGGAGCGCCTCGGCCTGGCGGTACCGGGTGCGGGCGAGGTCGTAGGGGCGCTCCAGCGCCTCGAAGGCGGTGACCGTCTCGCACCAGTCCTCGGGGCGGGCGCAGCCCTCGGCGCGCAGGAGTTCCACGGACAGCCAGTGTGCGTGGGCCTGCCAGACGGGGACGATCGCGGCGAGCTGCTTGGCGGCCTCGCGGATGCGGTCGAGGACCGCGGCGCGGCCCTCCTCGGCGGCGGGGCGGGTACGGGCGTCGCCCTCGACGGCGGCGGCGGTGATCAGCAGGGGCCAGGCATAGCGCTGGGCGCCGGGCGGGAGGTCCCCGTCGAGAACGCGGATGAGGTGGTCGCGAGCGTCCAGGAGGCGGCCGTCGGCCGCCGCGAGCGAGATGGCGAGGCGGGCCAGGGGTATCTCGTGGTGGGGCGAGTGGTCCTGAGCGCCGAAATATCCTCGGGCCGCCTCCAGTTGGCGTCCCGCCTCGGTGAGGTCGCCTCGGCAGAGGGCGAGTTCGGCGGACAGGGCGGCATGGAAGCCCCGCACGGCGACGCCGAGGCCGACGCTTCCGGCGACGGCGCAGGCGTGTCCGGCCTCGTCCCAACGCCCCAAGGAGATGAGGGACTCCGCCCGGTTGGCCTGGATCCAGGCCTCGTTCTCGGCCAGTTGGCGGTGCCGTGCGAAGGCCACTCCCTCCTCGATGATCGGCAGGGCCTCGTGGGAGCGGCCGACGGCCTCCAGCTCGTTGGGCAGGTTGACGTAGGCGTTGAGGGCCACGGAGGGGACGTCCTCGGCGAGCGCGCGCTCCTTGACCTCGTACAGCTCGGTGAGGCCGGCCTCGACGTCGCCGGCGTCGACCATGAGGACGCCGAGGATCTGGCGGGCGTTGAGCTCGACCTCGCGGGCGCCGACCATCCGGGCGTACTCCACGGCGTGCTCGCCCGCCGAGTAGGCGTCGGGTCCCGGGGCGTGCAGCAGCGACCAGTTGGCCATGTGGGTGAGCACCTCGGCGTGCACCTCGCTGGGCGGCAGGCCGCGTATCAGGTCCTGGGCGGTGGCCAGTTCCTCGCGTCCGCTGCCCCGGCCGAGGAAGCGGACAAGCCGGGAGCGCTGCACCCAGAACCAGGCGGCGCGCAGCGGGTCGTCGGCGTCCTCCAGGAGGCGCAGCGCCCGTTTGGTGATCTTCAGTGCCCGCTCGCGCTCCCCGCAGAGGCGTCCCGCGACGGCGGCCTCGGCCAGGAGGTCGAGGTAGCCCAGCGGCTCGGTGGCGGAGTCGCAGTCGCGGGACGGGGGGACCTCGATGTAGTCGGCGGGACGCAGCCGGGCGCGGACCTCCTCGGGCACGGTCTCCCACAGTTCCATCGCCCGCTCCAGCAGCCGCATTTGCTCGCTGTAGGCGTGGCGGGAGCGGGCGGCGACGGAGGCGTCGAGGACGGCGGGCAGGGCCTGGGCCGGGTCGTGGGCGTGGTACCAGTAGCTGGCCAGCCGCATGACGCGCTCGTCGGCGGGGACGAGTGTGGGGTCGGCCTGGAGGGCTTCGGCGTAGCGGCGGTTGAGGCGGGAGCGTTCGCCGGGCAGCAGGTCGTCGCTGACGGCCTCGCGGACGAGGGAGTGGCGGAAACGGTAGCCGTCCCCGGCGGGTGTGGCGAGCAGGAGGTTGGCGCCGACGGCGTCCCGCAGCGCCTGGATGAGGTCGTCCTCGGTGAGCCGGGCGACGGCGGCGAGCAGTCGGTGCTCGACGGTGGAGCCGCCCTCGGCCACGATCCGGGCGACGCTCTGGGCGCTCTCGGACAGCGCCTCGACGCGGACGAGCAGCAGGTCGCGCAGGGAGTCCGTGAGTCCGGTGCGGCAGCCCTCGTGGGCGGCGACGGCGAGTTCCTCGACGAAGAAGGCGTTGCCGTCGGAGCGTTCGAAGATGTCGTCGATCTGGGCCGGGTCGGGTTCCTGGGCGAGGATTCCGGCGACCTGCCGGCCGACCTCCTCGCGGGTCAGGCGGGCGAGTTCGAGGCGGCGGACGGTGCGCAGCCGGTCGAGTTCGGCGAGCAGGGGGCGCAGCGGGTGGCGGCGGTGGATGTCGTCGGAGCGGTAGGTGACGAGGACGACGAGGCGTCCGGTGCGCAGGGTGCGCAGGAGGTAGGCGAGGAGGTGGCGGGTGGAGGCGTCGGCCCAGTGCAGGTCTTCCAGGGCGACGACGACGGTGCGGTCGGCGGCGACGCGTTCCAGGAGGCGGGCGGTGAGTTCGAAGAGGCGGGCCATGCCCTCCTCGTCGTGCCGGCCGGCCGCCGCCTCGCCCAACTCGGGGAGCAGGCGGGCGAGTTCCTCTTCCTGGCCGGCCGCTGCGGCGGCCAGTTCCTCGGGCAGCGCGCGGCGCAGGGCGCGCAGGGCGGTGGAGAACGGCGCGAAGGGCAGTCCGTCCGCGCCGATCTCGACGCAGCCGCCGAGGGCGACGACGGCGGCGGGGCGCCGGTCGCCGGCGCGTCGGGCCGGGGCGGCCGTGGCGGCCGCGCGGGCGAACTCCTCGACGAGCCGGGTCTTGCCCACCCCGGCCTCGCCGCCGATCAGCAGTGCCTGTGGTTCTCCCGCGGCGGCGCGGGAGAGGGCGTCGTCCAGGACGCCCAACTCCTCGGCCCGGCCCACGAAGACGGGACTGACCCACCTGGTATCCACGGGGGCGAGCATCGCACAGCGGCGTGGGGCCGCCCCAGTGGTTATCGTCACGGCGGTGCTCGTCGCCGCGACGGCCAGGGACGCGGGGCCGGCGCTCACGCGGTCCGGGTGGACCGCAGTCGGCGGGGACGGCCGTCGACGGGCGCGCCGCTGTCGGAGCAGGCGCGTTCGGCGGCCTCGCGGCGGGCGGCCCGGCGGCCGCGGACGGCCTCGCGGGCGAGCCGCTCGTTGTCGGCCTGCCGGATCAGCTCGGCGGCCCGGACCTGCTGGTGCGTGTACTCGAACACGGTGTCCCCCTGGGATGTCGGTCGTCGGGACTGCTGTCGCGGCGCCGTCCGCCGCGATGCCTCCACCTTCTTGGACCAGGGGGGTCCCTCACATCGGGAGGGTTCCGCATCTTCGGGCCGCGCGAGGGGCCCCGGACACGCGTAAGGGGCCTCAGAGCGGCCGTAAGGTGCTTACGGCCGGGCCTGAGGCCCCTTAGTGTCGCCGGGTGAGCCGGGTGTGGCGCTCAGCTCGCGGACGGCAGTCCGAACAGGATGCCTGTGTACTTCAGGACGGCCAGCAGCAGGCCGATCACGCCGACCGCGACGCCCGCCCAGGCGACCGACTTGATCCACGGGGCCTGAGGCCTGCCGGGCGCGCCGAACGCGGGCCGGGCGAGCACGACGAAGCCGGTGACGAGCGCGGCCAGCGCGAACACGCCGGCCCACAGGGCGGTGGCCTGCCAGGCGTCGCCGTAGACGGCCTGGATCTGCTGGGCCACGCCGGCGCGCGAGGAGGTCTCCAGCTGCCCGATGAGGGTCTGTCGGGCGGCGGCCACGGTACCGAGCCAGCCGCCGTTCAGGGACGCCAGGCCGAGCACGACGGACACGACCGCGCCGGCGCCCTGGCCGACCCCGGAGGGTCCGGTCGCCTGGGCGTGGCCCGTCTGTCCGGTCGGTTCGCCGTCGATGTCGTGGGCGTCGGCGCCGGTCGGCGCGTTCTCGGCGAGCTCCGCCGTCGTCTCGCGGCCCGGGCCGTCGGTCTTCTTCTCGGCGGCTTCGGCGCCCGTCGTGACGCCGGTCTCGTCTTCAGTCTTGGTTGCCATGTCCCGCACCGTACGGACGCTGTCTGAGAGGTTTCTTAACGTCCGCTGTGAGCGCCACGCGCGCGTGCGGCGCGCCATTCGGGGGCCAGCACGGACCAGGTCTCGATGTCGTGCCGCACCCCGTGATGGGGGTAGGCCTCACGCCGTACGCCGTCCCGGGTCATCCCGAGCCGGCGGGCCACGTTCAGGCTGGGCTCGTTCCCTGCGGAGGCGATCCACTCGACGCGGTGGACGCCGCGCTGCTCGACGGCGAAGTCGATCAGCACCCGCATGGCGCGGGTGACCAGTCCGCGCCCGGTGCCCGCGGGCTCCAGCCAGCAGCCCACCTCGCAGTTGCCCTGCTCGGCGTCGAAGTGCAGCAACATCACCCCGCCGACGAGCCGGCCGTCCAGCCACAGGCCGTGCAGGGAGGCGGTGTCCGCGGCGCGCATGTCGGCGTACCGCTGGAGCAGCTCGCGGGCGGTGTCCACGTCGGTGGCCTTCGAGCCGAAGGGGACGAACCGGTTGATGAACTCCCGGCCGCGTTCCAGGTGCGCGAGGAACTCCTCGGCGTGCCAGGGCTCCAGGGGACGCAGTTCCGCTCCGTCGTCACCCAGCGATATCGCGTACATCCGGCTGCCGCTCCTTCCACAAGCCCGTTCCCGACCTCGCCGAGCCTCTCACGAGCGACGCGGGCCGAGTGCCGGTTCGACGCCGAGGCGAGGCAGGCGCCGGCCGAGTCCGGGGGGCCCTCGTGGCCGGGCTGCGGCGTCAGTCGGACTGGTCGCCGACGGCCATGATCATCACTCCGGCGATCAGCAGCCACAGTGCGCGCCGGGTGCGGCCGCGGGAGCCGAGGAGGGCGGCGAGCGCGCAGACGGCGGCGCCGAGGGCGTAGGCGGCGGGGACGAGCGCGGGGGCGGGTCCGGTCAGCCGCAGAAGCGACGCGGCGAGGCCCGCCAGAGTGAGCAGGGCGCCGGTGCCGGTCGCCGTCCAACGGGCGCGCCGGGCGTCCTCGACGCCGTACTCCTCGTCCTCGTCGACGGCCGTACCGCCCTGGACGTCGCGCTGGCTGCCGGAGTCGGGTCGTGCACTCATGCCGCGCGAGCGTAGCGCCTTCGCCGACGGGGCAGGTCAGGGGGGTTGCCGAAGCCGGGGCATGCGAAGGGGGACGCGCCGGGTCGGTGCGTCCCCCTTCGGCGACCGGGTGGGCCGGTGGCCGGGTCAGGCGTCGGTGACGCCGAGCTGCTGCAGGATCAGCTCCTTGACCCGGGCCGCGTCGGCCTGGCCCCGGGTGGCCTTCATGACCGCGCCGACCAGCGCGCCGGCCGCGGCCACCTTGCCGCCGCGGATCTTGTCCGCGATGCCTGGGTTTCCGGCGATGGCCTCCTCGACGGCGGCGGTGAGCGCGCCCTCGTCGGAGACGACCTTCAGACCGCGCTTGTCGACGACCTCGTCCGGCGTGCCCTCGCCCGCGAGGACGCCCTCGATGACCTGACGGGCCAGCTTGTCGTTCAGGTCGCCCTTCGCGACGAGCTCGGTGACCCGGGCGACCTGCGCCGGAGTGATCGCCAGCTCGTCGAGCGCCTTGCCCGACTCGTTGGCGCTGCGAGCGAGTTCGCCCATCCACCACTTGCGGGCGGAGGCCGCGTCGGCGCCGGCGTCGATCGTGGCGACGATCAGGTCCAGAGCACCGGCGTTCGTGATCGACTGCATGTCGGTGGCGGAGATCCCCCACTCGGCGAGCAGCCGGTTGCGGCGGGCCAGCGGCAGCTCGGGCAGCGCGGAGCGGATCTCCTCGACCCACACGCGGGAGGGGGCGACGGGAACGAGGTCGGGCTCCGGGAAGTACCGGTAGTCCTCGGCCTCCTCCTTCACCCGGCCCGAGGTCGTCGACCCGGTGTCCTCGTGGAAGTGGCGGGTCTCCTGGATGATCGAGCCGCCGGAGGAGAGCACGGCCGCGTGCCGCTGGATCTCGAAGCGCGCCGCACGCTCCACCGACCGGAGCGAGTTGACGTTCTTCGTCTCCGAACGGGTGCCGAACTTCTCGGTGCCGTTCGGGCGCAGCGACAGGTTCACGTCGCAGCGCATCTGGCCCATCTCCATCCGGGCCTCGGAGACGCCGAGCGCGCGGATGACCTCGCGCAGCTCACGCACGTACGCCCGCGCGACCTCGGGAGCGCGCTCGCCCGCGCCCTCGATCGGCTTGGTGACGATCTCGATGAGCGGGATGCCGGCGCGGTTGTAGTCCAGCAGCGAGTGCGAGGCGCCGTGGATGCGGCCGGTGGCGCCGCCCACGTGGGTCGACTTGCCGGTGTCCTCCTCCATGTGGGCGCGTTCGATCTCCACGCGGAAGGTCTCGCCGTCCTCCAGCTGGACGTCGAGGTAGCCGTTGAAGGCGATCGGCTCGTCGTACTGGGAGGTCTGGAAGTTCTTCGGCATGTCCGGATAGAAGTAGTTCTTCCGGGCGAAGCGGCACCACTCGGCGATCTCGCAGTTCAGCG
This sequence comes from Streptomyces sp. NPDC101166, assembly GCF_044768125.1. NCBI lineage: Bacteria > Bacillati > Actinomycetota > Actinomycetes > Kitasatosporales > Streptomycetaceae > Streptomyces > Streptomyces sp. NPDC101166. Next base: position 75,312 of record NZ_JBIWPF010000008.1, on the reverse strand, counting down.
CGAGGCCGATCTTGATCGCGGACTCGACGCCGGTCGCGTTGACGACCGGGAGCGCGCCGGGCAGGCCGAGGCAGACCGGGCAGGTCTGGGTGTTCGGGGCGGCGCCGAGCGAGGTCGAGCAGCCGCAGAACATCTTGGTCCTGGTGCCGAGTTCGACATGGACCTCGAGGCCCATGACGGGGTCGTACGACGCCAGCGCGTCCTCGTACGACACCAGGTCGGTCGTGGTGGTCACGGTGAACTTTCCCTCTCAGCCCAGCAGGACGTCGTCGTCGCCCAGCCGCTTCAGCTCGCGGTACAGGACGGCGAGGCCGGTGACGATGGCGGCGGCGGACACGGTGGCGTCGATCACGACCAGGAGGTCGTTCTCGGCGCGGGCCTTCCGGAGCCGCTTGGCGACGCCGAGCGCGCCGAACGCGGTGCCGGCCATGGACAGGTACAGACCGGACTTGGACTTGTTGAAGCTCTTGGCCTTGGTCAGTGCGCTCACAGCGACGGAGCCTCCTCGAGAAGCGGGTGCCCCCACCTTTCCACGAAGGCGGCCTCGACGGCGGCGCCGACCTTGTACAGCCGGTCGTCCTTCAGGGCCGGGGCGATGATCTGCAGGCCGACGGGGAGGTTGTCCTCCGGGGCGAGGCCGCAGGGCAGCGACATGGCCGCGTTGCCCGCCAGGTTGGTGGGGATGGTGCACAGGTCGGCGAGGTACATCGCCATCGGGTCGTCGGCACGCTCGCCGATCGCGAAGGCGGTGGTCGGGGTCGTCGGGGAGACGATCACGTCGACCTGCTCGAAGGCCTTCTCGAAGTCGCGGGTGATGAGCGTGCGGACCTTCTGCGCGGAGCCGTAGTAGGCGTCGTAGTAGCCCGAGCTCAGCGCGTACGTGCCGAGCATGATGCGGCGCTTGACCTCGGGGCCGAAGCCCGCCTCACGGGTGAGGGAGGTGACCTCCTCGGCGGAGTGCCCGCCGTCGTCGCCGGTGCGCAGGCCGTAGCGCAGGCCGTCGAAGCGGGCGAGGTTGCTGGAGCACTCGCTGGGCGCGATCAGGTAGTACGCGGAGAGCGCGAGGTCGAAGGACGGGCAGTCCAGCTCGACGATCTCGGCGCCGAGCTCCTTCAGCAGCGCGACGGACTCGTCGAACCGCTGGATGACGCCGGCCTGGTAGCCCTCGCCGCGGAACTGCTTGACCACGCCGACGCGCATGCCGGCGACGCTGCCGTTGCGGGCGGCCTCGACGACCGGCGGGACGGGGGCGTCGATCGACGTGGAGTCGAGCGGGTCGTGTCCGGCGATGACCTCGTGCAGCAGCGCCGCGTCCAGGACCGTACGGGCGCAGGGGCCGCCCTGGTCGAGGGAGCTGGAGAAGGCGACCATGCCGTAGCGGGACACCGCGCCGTACGTCGGCTTCACGCCGACCGTGCCGGTGACGGAGGCGGGCTGGCGGATGGAGCCGCCGGTGTCGGTGCCGATGGCGAGCGGGGCCTCGAAGGAGGCGAGCGCGGCGGACGAGCCGCCGCCGGAGCCGCCGGGGATCTTGGTGAGGTCCCAGGGGTTGCCGGTCGGGCCGTAGGCGCTGTTCTCCGTGCTCGACCCCATGGCGAACTCGTCCATGTTGGTCTTGCCGAGGATGACGACGTCGGCGGCCTTCAGCCGTCGGGTGAGCGTCGCGTCGTACGGCGGGATCCAGCCTTCGAGGATCTTCGAGCCGACGGTCGTCGGGATGCCCTCGGTGGTGAAGATGTCCTTGAGCGCGAGGGGGACGCCGGCCAGCGGGCCGAGCTTCTCGCCGCGCTCCCGCTTCTCGTCGACGGCGCGGGCCTGCGCGAGGGCGCCCTCGCGGTCGACGTGCAGGAAGGCGTGCACCTTCTCGTCGACGGCGTCGATCCGGGCCAGGTGGGCCTCGGTGACCTGGACGGCGGTGAGTTCGCCGGAGGCGATCTTCGCGGCGATCTCGGCCGCGGTGAGCTTGATGATGTCCGTCATGGCGTTGTTAGTCCTCCCCCAGGATCTGCGGCACCTTGAAACGCTGCTGCTCCTGGGCCGGGGCGCCGGAGAGCGCCTGCTCGGGGGTGAGCGACGGACGGACCTCGTCCACGCGCATGACGTTCGTCAGCGGGAGCGGGTGCGAGGTCGGCGGTACGTCTTGGTCGGCGACCTCGCTGACGCGGGCCACCGCGCCGATGATGTCGTCCAGCTGTCCCGCGAAGTGATCGAGCTCTTCGGGCTTCAGCTCCAGACGCGCCAGCCGGGCGAGGTGGGCGACCTCCTCGCGCGTGATGCCAGGCATGCAGCGTTCCTCTGGGGTGAGTGCGTGTGGTGTGGGGCCAATCCTAGGGTGCGGCGGCGCGTGACCGTGAAACCGTTTCGCACGGGTGCCTCGCTCAGAGCGAAGTGCGTCCCGCCGGGACGCCGTGGCCGGAGCGTCGACAGCTTGTCGAGCAGCGCTGGAACACGGAGCCGATTCAGACGCTTTGAGAGCGGCCCGGTGATCCACGCGCCCGGGGACCGGCGCTCTGCGGCTGCGCCGTGCGCGCCGCAGGCAAGGCGGCGGCGGAGTGCGGGCCCCGGCTGCGCGCCCGCCGGAATGGTGTGTCAGCCCCTGGCGAGCCGGTCCACCAACAGCTCCACCCTCGACTCGGTGTCCTCCCGTGGCAGCCGTCCCGACCGGGTCAGGGTCGCCACCCCGTGCAGGGACGCCCAGAACACCTCGGTGAACAATCCCGGGGCGACACCGTCGCCGGCGACCTCGCCGAGGCTCTCCAGCAGCGCGGCGAAAGCGTCCTTGAGGGGTTCCGGAGTGTCCTCCTGCGCGTACGCCAGACCGCCGTCGAGCTGGAAGATGGCGTCGTAGACCGCCGGGTTGCATGCGGCGAAGTCGAGATAGGCGTGGGCGAGGGCGGCGACCCGCTCTCGCGGGCCGTCCGCGGCGGCGGTCGCGGTCCGCACCGCCGCGGCCATCTCGGTGGCGCCCTGGAGGGCCACGGCGCCGATGATCTCGCGTTTGCCGCGGAAGTGGCTGTAGAGGACGGGCTGACTGTATTCGATGCGCTCGGCGAGCCGGCGGGTGGTGACCGCGTCCCAGCCCTGCCGTTCGGCCAGTTCGCGGGCCGTCGCCACGATGAGGCGCTCGCGCTCCGCCCGTTCGCGTTCCTTGCGTTCCTGTACCGACATGATTCGATCCTAGCACCGCTAGACAATCGAGCGGCGGCTGCACTAGCGTTGCAACGTCATCTAGCGGCACTAGATTCCAGGAGGATCATCATGTTCACTGCACTTGAGGTCGTCACCACCGTGGTCGTCGGCGTGATGGTGGGGGTGGAGTTCTCCGTCGCCTTCGTCATGAACCGGATATTCAACGCCCTCCCGGAGGACAGCGACCAACTCGGCCGCTCCCACGGAGGCCGGATGCTCGGCGCCGTGATGCCGTTCTGGTACATCGGCTCGCTCGTCCTGGTCGCGGTCTGGGCCGTCACCGGGTGGGGCCACGACGGCGCCGGCCTCGTCGTCACCGCCGGCTCGCTGCTGATCGTCAGCGTGATCATGTCGATTCTGCTGCTCGTCCCGATCAACGACCAGGGCAAGACGTGGACCCCCGAGAACCGGCCCGAGGACTGGAAGGAGCAGATGAACCGCTGGGACCGCTTCCACTACGTCCGCGTCGCCGTCATCATCGCCGCCTTCGCCTTCCTGGTCGCCGCCCTCGCCTGAGCCACGAGCTCACCCGCCCGGTCGTCAGCCGCAGCTCACGAAGACCGCAAGGAGAAGAACAATGTTGCTGAAGAAGACCAACACCGTCATGGCCGCCGCGTTCATCCTCTTCATCCTCTGGTTCGGTACGGAGTTCATCCTGAGCCCGGAGACGACGGCGCCGAGCTTCGGACTGCCGAGCTGGCCGTCCGGCGACGGCGGCGGCTTCCTGATCACCAAGGGGATCCGCGATGTCGTGTTAGCCCTGGTCCTGGGCACCCTGCTGGTGACAGGCCACCGCCGGGCGCTGGGCCGGGTGCTGCTGGTGGAGGCCCTCGCCGCCTACGGCGACATGACCACCGTGCTGGCCCACCACGGCTCCGTGGCCACCGCGCTCGGCGTCCACGGCCTGACCGCGACGCTGATGGTGGTCAACGGTCTGCTGATGATGCGCGAGACCCGCAAGGTCGCGGCCGCTCCGGCGACGCCCGTCCCGCAGCCCGCCTGATCTGCGCCTGAGACGGTGGGAGGTCACTCGGCCGCGGGGAGCGCCGCTCGGGGGCGTTGCCAGCCTCGGGAACCCCGGGCCAGGAGCCAGGCCGTCGCCTCCTGCGGGGGCATCGCCGCCGCGACCAGCCAGCCCTGTACGGCGTCGCAGCCGAGGTCGCGCAACCGCTCCCATGTCTCGTCGTCCTCGACGCCCTCCGCGACGACGAGCAGGCCCAGCGAATGAGCGAGGTCGACCGTGCAGCGGACGATCTCCGCGTCCTGCGTGTCGACGGCCAGCCGGGCCACGAACGAGCGGTCGATCTTGAGCTCGCTGACCGGCAGCCGGCGCAGATGGACCAGCGAGGAGTACCCGGTGCCGAAGTCATCCAGCGACATCTTCACGCCGTGCGCGGTCAGCCCGTTGAGGGTGTCGGCGGCGCGCTGCGGATCCTCCAGCAGCACATGCTCGGTGATCTCGAGCTGGAGCGAACCCGCGGGCACCCCGTGCCGGGCCAGCCGCGCCGCGACGGAGCCGGCGAAGCCGGGGGTGTGCACGTCGCGCGGGGAGACGTTGACCGCGACCGGCACGTCCAGCCCCTGGGAGCGCCACTCGGCGACCTGCCCGAGCGCGGTCTCCAGCACGTACTCGGTGAGGTGCGGCATCAGTCCGGAGGACTCCGCGATCGCTATGAACTCGTCCGGCGGCACCTTCCCCCGCTCCGGGTGCACCCACCGCACCAGCGCCTCCAGGCCCGCGACCTGCCCGTCGAAGCGGACCTTGGGCTGGTAGTGCAGCTGCACCTCGTGCGCGTCGAGCGCGCGCCGCAGATCGCCCAGCAGGCCCAGGCGGTCGGGGGTGTTGGAGTCCCGCTTGGACTCGTAGACCTCGACGCCCGTACGGTCCCGCTTGGCCTGGTACATCGCCACGTCCGCCCGCCGCAGCAGCCCCTCCGAGTCGAGGGCGTGGTCGGGGAAGACGGCGACGCCGGCGCTGGCCTCCAGCACGAGGGTGAGCCCGTCGAGATCGAGGGGGGAGCTGAGGGCGGCGACGAGTCCGCGGGCGACCCGGGTCGCGGAGGTCGTGGAGTCGGCGACGGGCAGTAAGACGGCGAACTCGTCCCCGCCGAGCCGGGCGACCTCCGCCCCCCGGGGCAGCGCGAGCCGCAGCCGGTCGGCGATCTGGAGGAGCAGCCGGTCCCCGGCCAGATGACCGAGGGTGTCGTTCACCGAGCGGAATCGGTCCAGGTCGATCAGCATCAGCGCGGCCCGGGCGCCGATCCGTTCGGCGTCGTCCAGCGCGGTCCAGATGCGTTCCCCGAGCCACTGGCGGTTGGGCAGCCCGGTCAGCGGGTCGCGCAACTGCTCCTCGGCCCGCGCGCGGGCCATCCACAGGGTGGAGTCGAGGGCGATGAGCGGGATGGCGAACAGCGGCAGCAGGACCGGCTTCGCCATGGCCACCACGCACACCAGCGGGGCTATCCCGAGCAGCGCGACCGCCACCAGTCCCTGCCGGACCAGGGCCGTGCGGGCGACGGTGGGCAGACCGCCGGTGCGCGGCGCGTTCAGGTACCAGAGCAGGACGCGGGTGACCGAGAGATAGGCGACGGCGACCAGCGCCACCTGGGGCGCGGTGTACGGCGTCCAGGTGTCGGGGGCCCAGGGGCGCTCGACGGACGGAACCCGCCCGCAGGCCGCCAGCAGCAGCGCGGCGCAGCCGATGCCGAGAATGTCGACCGCGCCGTGCAGCACGCCCTGGCGCCAGCGGTGGCGCCGGGCCACGCCGACGAGGACGACGACGGTGAGGCTGACCAGTCCGGCGGGCAGCCAGCCGTAGAGGAGCAGGACGGCGAGGGTGAGGGCGGCGCCGGATCCGGTGCCGCCCCACCAGCGGGCCCGGCCGAGCATGACCAGATGGCCTACGACGACGCCGGTCAGCACGGCCAGCGACCAGCCGGCGGCGCCGGACGGGAAGAGGGCGTGGTGGCCGGTGAAGGCACCGTAGAAGCCCGCGCCGAGGGCGAGCGCGGCCGCCGAGACGATCACCATGGGCAGTACCGGCCAGGGCGGCCGGTGCTCGGCCCCGCCGCCGGGCAGTCCGGGCACGGACCCGGCCGGCGGTGCGGCGGAGGCGCAGGAGGCCATGGAGCCGTGCGGTGTCCCGGTGCGTGCCTGCGCGCCCTGCGGCGGCGCTGACCACGCCACCCACCGGCTGCCCCACCAGACGCCGGCGACCCGGCGCCGGCGCAGCCCTGAGTCGGGGGCGGCGCTCTCGGTCGGTTCCATTCGCGTCCCTCTCACAGCCGGCGGTGCCCACGCCCCGCGGCCCGCCGCCCGGCGATCCCGGGCGGCGCCGCGTCGGAAAGCCCTTCGCCCCGGTCCCGGCGGCCCCGTCAGGGCTCCGGGTCTTCACGGGGATGCGCCGACCGCAGCGGGGCACGGCAGGCGCACACCTCAACAGTAGGCCGCGGTCGGCTTCCTCGGGCAGCCGTCGTCGACGGTTGCCCGAATGCGCCCCGGCCACCCGTATGCATCTGGTATGCGCCGATCGAGTGGCCTTCAACCGCTCCTGGAACCGGCTCTTCGAGCGGCCTCGCGTGCTACCCCTCGGCCGGGAGGGCCGCCTCTGCGGCCGCTTCGGGCCCCTGTTCGAGCAGGACCGTGAACCCTTCCTCGTTCAGGACGGGCACCTTGAGCTGCATCGCCTTGTCGTACTTCGATCCGGGGCTGTCACCCACCACGACGAACGACGTCTTCTTCGACACCGATCCGGTCACCTTCGCGCCACGGCTCTGCAGGGCGTCCTTCGCGCCGTCCCGGGTGAAGTGCTCCAGGGTGCCGGTGACGACGACGGTGAGGCCCTCCAGGGGACGCGGCCCCTCGTCCTCGCCGGAGCTCTCCTCCTCCATGCGCACCCCGGCGGCTTTCCACTTGCGCAGGATCTCCTGGTGCCAGTCCTCGGCGAACCACTCCTTGAGGGAGGCGGCGATGATGGGGCCGACGCCCTCGGTGTTCGCGAGTTCCTCCTCGCTCGCGGCCTGGATGCGGTCGATGGAGCGGAACTCCCGCGCGAGCGCCTCCGCGGCGACCGGTCCCACGTGCCGGATCGACAGACCGGTCAGGACGCGCGCCAGCGGGCGCTCCTTGGCGGCCGCGATGTTCTCCAGCATCGCGACGGCGTTCTTCCTCGGCTCGCCCTGCTGGTTGGCGAAGACGGTGGCGATCTTCTCCTCGCCGGTCTTCGGGTCGCGCTTGGGCAGACCGCTGTCCTGGTCCAGGACGTACGCCCTGATCGGCAGCAGCCGCTCGATGGTGAGATCGAACAGGTCGCCCTCGTCGACCAGCGGCGGCTCGCTCGGCTCCAGCGGCTTGGTGAGGGCGGCCGCGGAGACATAGCCGAAGTGCTCGATGTCCAGGGCCTTGCGGCCGGCCAGGTAGTACAGCCGCTCGCGCAACTGGGCCGGGCAGGTACGGGCGTTGGGACAGCGCAGGTCGACGTCGCCCTCCTTCATGGGCCGCAGCGCCGTACCGCACTCGGGGCACTCGGACGGCATCACGAACTCCCGCTCGGTGCCGTCGCGCAGGTCAGCCACCGGGCCGAGGATCTCCGGGATGACGTCACCGGCCTTGCGCAGGACGACGGTGTCGCCGATGAGGACGCCCTTGGCCTTGACGACGTCCTGGTTGTGCAGCGTCGCGAACTCGACCTCCGAACCGGCCACCGTCACGGGCTCGACCTGGGCGTACGGCGTCACCCGGCCCGTACGGCCCACGCCCACACGGATGTTGACGAGCTTGGTGTTGACCTCCTCCGGCGCGTACTTGTACGCGATCGCCCAGCGCGGCGCGCGGGAGGTGGAGCCCAGCCGGCCCTGGAGGGGGATCTCGTCGAGCTTGACGACGACCCCGTCGATCTCGTGCGCCACCGAGTGGCGGTGCTCGCCGTAGTACGCGATGAACTCCCGTACGCCGTCGAGTCCGTCGACCACCTTGTTGTGGGGCGAGGTGGGCAGGCCCCAGGACTTCAGGAGGTCGTAGGCCTCGGAGAGGCGGGTGAGCCCTTCGTAGCCCTCCAGGGCGCCGATGCCGTGCACGACCATGTGCAGGGGGCGGGTGGCGGTGACGCGCGGGTCCTTCTGGCGCAGCGAACCGGCCGCCGCGTTGCGCGGGTTGGCGAAGGGCTTGTCGCCGGCCGCGACGAGGCGGGCGTTGAGCTCCTCGAACTTCTCCATCGGGAAGTAGACCTCGCCGCGGATCTCCACGAGCGTGGGCACGCCGTCCCCGGAGAGCCGCTCCGGGATCTCCGCGATGGTGCGCACGTTGGGCGTGATGTCCTCGCCGGTGCGGCCGTCGCCGCGGGTCGCCGCGCGTGTGAGCCGGCCGTTCTCGTAGGTGAGGTTGACGGCCAGGCCGTCGACCTTCAGCTCGCACAGGAAGTGGTACACGGAGGCGCCCACGTCCTTGTGGACGCGCTCCGCCCAGGCGGCCAGCTCCAGATCGTCGAAGGCGTTGTCCAGGGAGAGCATCCGCTCGCGGTGCTGGACCGCCGTGAACTCCGTGGCGTACGCGCCCGCGACCTTCTGGGTCGGCGAGTCGGGCGTGCGCAGCTCCGGATACCGCTCCTCCAGCGCCTCCAGGGTGCGCAGGAGCCGGTCGAACTCCGCGTCGCTGATGACGGGAGCGTCCTTCACGTAGTAGCGGAAGCGGTGCTCCTCGATCTGCTCGGCGAGCTGCGCGTGCTGCTCCCGTGCCTCGCTGGGCACCGCCGTCTCCGCTTGCCTTTCGCCGGCCACCGTGTCGTCCTCCCGTTACTCTGGGTTGTCCGCGAGTGATCTCGCCGCCCGGGCGCAATGGGCGAGCGCCTGTCGCGCGTACCCCGGGGAAGCCCCCGCGAGGCCGCACGTCGGCGTGACCGTGACCGTTTCCGCGAGCAGCCCCGGTCGCAGGCCCAGCCTGCGCCACAACGTCCTGACACCCATGACGCTACCGGCAGGGTCTGACAATGCCGTGTCCGTGCCGGGCACGACACCGGCGAACAGCCGGGTACCCGCTTCCACCGCCTCGCCGATCGCGTCGTCGTCACGCTCGGTGAGAAGGGAGAAGTCGAAGGAGACCGCCGCGGCACCGGCCCGGCGCAGCAGCGCGAACGGCACGTCCGGCGCGCACGAGTGGACCACGACGGGGCCCTCGGCGTGCACTCCGACGACGTCCCGCAGGGTCGCCGCGACGATCTGCCGGTCCACGGCCCGGTGGGTGCGGTAGCCGCTGGCGGTCCGCACGTGGCCGCGCAGGACGGCGGTGAGGGAGGGCTCGTCGAGCTGGAGGACGAGCTCGGCGCCGGGGACGCGGCGCCGTACCTCCGCGAGGTGCAGGCGCAGCCCCTCCGCGAGGGAGGCGGACAGGTCGCGTACGGCGCCGGGGTCGGACAGGGCGGCCTCGCCGTTGCGCAGCTCCAGCCCGGCGGCGAGCGTCCAGGGGCCGACGGCCTGGACCTTCAGGGGGCCCTGGTGGTCCTGTGTGAACTCCTCCAACGCGTCGAGGTCCTCCCCCAGCCACGACCTGGCCCGTCTGGTGTCCCGGCCCGGGTGGTCGCCGATGCGCCAGCCACTGGGCTCCACGCGCGCGTAGAGCTCCACGAGGAGGCCTGCGGTACGGCCGATCATGTCGGCGCCGGGGCCTCTGGCGGGGAGTTCGGCGAGGAAGGGGAAGTCCTCGAAGGAGCCGGTGGCTGTCTTCGCGGCCTCTCTGGCGTCGCCGCCGGGCAGGGACCCGACGCCCGTGGCGGAGCCGAAACTGAAAGTTGCGTTCACGCGAGAAGCCTACGGAGTCCCTGGATCGGCTCGCCCTGCTCCCCGTCAGCGACCCGGCCGTACCGTCAGGTCGTTGATCTCCGCGTCCCTCGGCAGGTCGATCGCCATGAGGATGGTCGACGCCACCGACTCGGGGTCGATCCACCGGTCGGGGTCGTACTCCTTGCCCTCCTGCCGGTGCACCTTGGCCTGCATCGGGCTGGCCGTTCGCCCGGGGTAGACCGACGTGACGCGGACGCCGCCCGCGTGCTCCTCGTGACGCAGGGAGTCCGCGAGGGCCTTCAGGCCGTGCTTGGAGGCGGCATAGGCGGACCAGTCGGCATGGGCGTTCAGCCCCGCGCCGGAGTTAACGAACACCACATGACCGCGAGCCGTCCGCAACTGCGGGAGGAAGTGCCGCGTCAGCTCCGCCGGCGCGACGAGGTTGACGTTGAGCTGATGACGCCAGGACTTGGGAGTCAGCTCCCCCACCGGTCCGAGATCGACGACGCCCGCGATGTGCAGCAGGCTGTCCACACGCTCCGGCAGCGTCTGGTGCGAGAAGGCCCAGGACAGCCGGTCGGGGTCGGCGAGGTCGCCGACGAGCGTCCGCGCCCCGGGGAACCGGCCCGCCAGCTCCTTCGCCCGTCCCGCGTCACGCGCGTGCAGCACGAGTTCGTCGCCGCGCTCGTGGAGACGGCGGGCGACGGCCGCGCCGATGCCGGAACCGGCCCCGGTGATCACATGAGTAGCCATGCCCGCCATGCTCGCATCACCGTGGGCTCACTCGACGCCCTGGCCCGCCCCGGCAGCCGCCGACGTCACGGCCTCCAGGTGGGCCAGCGCCCCCGCCGGTTCCTGCGCGAAGAACATCAGGTCGCTCAGCGGACGGGGCAGGAAACCCTCGGCCTCCATGCGCCGGAACTGCTGCTCGAGCCCGTCGTAGAAGCCGGCGGTGTTCAGCAGGACCACCGGCATGTCGGTGTGGCCGTGCTTCTTCAGCTCGAGGATCTCGGTGGCCTCGTCCAGCGTCCCGGTCCCGCCCACCATGATCACCACCGCGTCGGCCTTCTCCAGCAGCAGCCGCTTGCGCTCGGCCAGGTCCCGCGCGACGACCATCTCGTCGGCCCCGGACCGCGCCGTGGCCACGAGGAAGCCCACCGACACCCCGCACAGCCGTCCGCCCGCCTCCTGGACCCCGTCGGCGACCACCTTCATCAGCCCGACGTCGGAGCCGCCCCATACGAGCGTGTGCCCGCCCGTGCCGAGCAGACGCGCGAATTCGCGCGCGGGGCGGGTGTAGCGGTCGTCGAGGTCGGCGGCGGAGAGGAAGACGCAGATACGCATGCCGCCACCGTACGCGGGCGCCGGATCGCGGCGGGCGGCGTCCCCGAGCGCCTGTTCTTCGGGGAACCCGAGGTGTCGCAGAGCGCTCGCCGCCGTGTCGTGCGGCAGTGTGCACAGGCATGGACGAGAAGACCTTTTCGCGCGACGGCACCGAACTCGCGTACACGCGCGCGGGGCAGGGTCCCGCGGTCATCCTGGTCAGCGGGGCGATGTCGACGGGCGGCACGGTGGCGCCGCTGGCCGGGCTCCTCGCCCAGCGCTTCACCGCCCTGTGGTACGACCGCCGGGGGCGCGGTGAGAGCGGTGACACGGCGCCGTACACGGTGGAACGCGAGGTGGAGGACCTGGCCGCGCTGATCGACGCGGCGGGCGGCGAGGCGGCGCTGTACGGCGTCTCCTCGGGCGGAGCGCTGGCCCTCCGGGCGGCGGCGAGCGGACTGCCGGTGACCCGGGTGGCGGTGTACGAGACGCCGTACGCGGACTTCTCCGAGCACGGCGCGCAGGAGCGTGCCGCCTACACCGCGCGGTTGACCGAGGCGCTGGCGGCGGACCGCCGGGGTGACGCGGTGGAGGCCTTCCTGCGGCTGACGGGTCTGGCCGAGGCGGTGATCGAGGGCGCTCGCCAGTCGCCGATGTGGGCGGCGATGGAGGCGATCGCCCCGACCCTCGCCTACGACGACGCCGTGATGGGAGACGGGCTGCTGCCCCGGGAACTGCTGGCCGGGGTCGGCGTGCCGGTGCTGGCCGTGGCGGGCTCGGAGAGCCCGCTGTGGCTGCGCCGGGCCGTCGAGGCGGTCGCGCGGGGGGTTCCCCGGGGCGCGCACCGGATGCTGGAGGGCCAGACGCACATGGTGGACCCGAACGTTCTGGCGCCGGTCCTCACGGAGTTCCTCACGCCCTGAGGGAGCCTCGGGGCGTCACACCGCCGCCGTCGTCGCGCGCGTGGTCGACGCGATCGTCGCCGAGCCCACCACGCGCGTGCCGTCGTACAGGACGATCGCCTGGCCGGGGGCCACGCCGCGGACCGGCTCGGTGAAGGCGACGTTCAGCATGCCGTCGACGAGTTCGGCGCTCACCTCGGTCTCGCCGCCGTGGGCGCGCAGCTGGGCGGTGTAGACGCCGGGGCCGTCGGGGGCCGTGCCGCACCAGCGGGGCTTGATCGCCGTCAGGCCCGTGACGTCGAGGGCGTCGGCGGGGCCGACGGTCACCGTGTTGTTCACCGGCGAGATGTCCAGGACGTAGCGCGGCTTGCCGTCGGCGGCCGGGGTGCCGATCCTGAGCCCCTTACGCTGGCCGATGGTGAAGCCGTACGCGCCCTCGTGCGTGCCGAGCTTGTTGCCGGCCTCGTCGACGATGTCGCCCTCGGCCCTGCCCAGGCGGCGGGCGAGGAAGCCCTGGGTGTCGCCGTCGGCGATGAAGCAGATGTCGTGCGAGTCGGGCTTCTTGGCGACGGCGAGGCCGCGCCGCTCGGCCTCGGCGCGGATCTCGTCCTTGGTGGTCAGGGTGTCGCCGAGGGGGAACAGCGCGTGGGCGAGCTGCTGGTCGTCGAGGACGCCCAGGACGTAGGACTGGTCCTTGGCCATGTCGGAGGCGCGGTGCAGTTCGCGGGTGCCGTCCTCGTGGACGACGACCTTGGCGTAGTGGCCGGTGCACACGGCGTCGAAGCCCAGCGCGAGCGCCTTGTCGAGGAGCGCGGCGAACTTGATCTTCTCGTTGCAGCGCAGGCAGGGATTGGGGGTGCGGCCGGCCTCGTACTCGGCGACGAAGTCCTCGACGACGTCCTCGCGGAAGCGGTCGGCGAGGTCCCAGACGTAGAACGGGATGCCGATGACGTCGGCGGCGCGGCGGGCGTCGCGGGAGTCCTCGATGGTGCAACAGCCCCGCGCGCCCGTGCGGAACGACTGCGGGTTGGCGGAGAGCGCGAGGTGGACGCCGGTCACGTCGTGGCCGGCTTCCGCGGCGCGGGCGGCGGCGACGGCGGAGTCGACCCCGCCCGACATGGCGGCGAGTACGCGGAGGGGGCGGGGGCGCTGCGAGGTCTCAGTCATAACCCTTCCAGGGTACGGGTCGCCGGGAACCGGAGCCCGTGCGTATCCGTTGGACGTGTTCGAGGGCCCGGTGCGGATGGGGGCCCGCGGGCCGGGCACGGCGGCCCGGTCGGGTGCGTCGAGGTGCGGATGAGGGATTCAGAGGGGCAGGGCGGGCGTATGGGGGCGAGCGGGAAGGACGGCGACCGGCGGCTCGGGCGGCGGGCCCTGCTGGTGGGCGGGCTGGCGGCGGCGGCCGGTTCGGCGGCGCTGGCGCGCGACGAGCTGGCCCGGCTGTGGTGGCGGGCGCCAGGGGTGGAGAAGCCCCGGGTGGAGGGGGCGGTCGACTTCCACGGCGCGCGGTGGGTGGCGGCGTCGGAGGCGAACTACCGCCATGCCGACCGGCCGGACGACTACGGCATCGACATGGTGGTCGTCCATGTCACGCAGGGGGACTTCGCGAGCGCGGTGAAGGTCTTCCAGGACCCGTCCCACAAGGCGGCCGCCCACTACATCGTCCGTCAGGACGGCCGTGTCACGCAGATGATCCGCGAGCTGGACGTGGCGTACCACGCGGGCAACCGGTCGTACAACGAGCGGAGCATCGGCATCGAGCACGAGGGGTTCGTGGACCGGCCGCGGGACTTCACGGACGCGATGTACGCGGCGTCGGCGCGGCTGACGGCGGGGATCTGCCGGCGTTACGGCATCCCCGTGGACCGCGAGCACATCGTCGGGCACGTGGAGGTGCCGGGGACGGACCACACCGATCCCGGCGAGCACTGGGACTGGGACCGGTATCTGAGACTCGTCCGGGAGGCGCAGACCGCGGCGGCGTGAGGCGTGGTCCGGCGGCAAAGAGAGAATGAGGTCATGGCGAGATGCAATAAGTGCGGTGCGGAGAAGCGCCGTTGGCCCCGTCCCTGTTCCCGCTGCCGTGCTCGGCCGGACCGGGGGGACGCGGCCGCGGACGTTGCCGAGCTGGCCGTGGAGACGGGACTGCTCGGATGGATCGGGCGAGGAGTCATGGCGGTCGTACGGCTGGTACTGCGCGCGGTCGGCTGACCGGACCCATGCGGACCGAACCGGCCAGGGACCGGGTCGGTCCGCCGCGGGACCATGTCCGACTGATCCGAACGGGACCGGCTAAGGGCTGTCCCTTAGGTCAGTCCGGCCGCGCGGGCGCGTTCCACGGCGGGGCCGATGGCCTCGGCGACCGCTTCGACGTCGGCCTCGGTGGAGGTGTGGCCGAGGGAGAAGCGGAGGGTGCCGCGGGCCAGGTCGGGATCGGTGCCGGTGGCGAGGAGGACGTGGCTGGGCTGGGCGACGCCGGCGGTGCAGGCGGAGCCGGTGGAGCACTCGATGCCCTGGGCGTCCAGGAGCAGCAGCAGGGAGTCGCCCTCGCAGCCGGGGAAGGTGAAGTGGGCGTTGGCGGGGAGCCTGCCCTCGGGTGCGGGGTCGCCGCCGAGGATCGCGTCCGGGACGGCCGTGCGGACGGCGTCGATCAGCGAGTCGCGCAGGGCGCCGATCTCGCGGGCGAACCACTCGCGCTGCTCGGCGGCGAGGCGGCCGGCGACGGCGAAGGAAGCGACGGCGGGGACGTCGAGGGTGCCGGAGCGGACGTGCCGTTCCTGACCGCCGCCGTGCAGCACGGGTACGGGGGTGTACTCACGGCCGAGCAGGAGCGCGCCGATGCCGTAGGGGCCGCCGATCTTGTGGCCGGACACGGTCATCGCGGCGAGGCCGGAAGCGGCGAAGTCGACGGGCACCTGACCGAAGGCCTGGACGGCGTCGGCGTGCAGGGGGACGTCGAACTCGGCGGCGACGTCGGCGAGTTCGCGGACCGGCATGAGGGTGCCGATCTCGTTGTTCGCCCACATGACGGTGGCGAGGGCGACGCCGGCGGGGTCGCGGGCGATCGCTTCGCGGAGGGCGTCGGGGTGGACCCTGCCGTGGGCGTCGACGGGGAGGTACTCGACGGTGGCGCCCTCGTGCTCGCCCAGCCAGTGCACGGCGTCGAGGACCGCGTGGTGCTCCACGGGGCTGGCGAGGACGCGGGTGCGGGCGGGGGCGGCGTCCCGGCGGGCCCAGTACAGGCCCTTGACGGCGAGGTTGTCGGCCTCGGTGCCGCCGGAGGTGAGGACGACCTCGCTGGGGCGGGCGCCCAACGACTCCGCGAGGGTCTCGCGGGATTCCTCGACCGTGCGGCGGGCCTGACGGCCGGACGCGTGCAGGGAGGAGGCGTTGCCGGTGACGCCCAGGTGGGCAGTCAGTGCCTCTGCCGCCTCCGGGAGCATGGGAGTGGTCGCGGCGTGGTCGAGGTAAGCCATGGTGAGGCGATTCTACGGGGCGGCGTTCGGGTGCCTCGCGCCAAGGTGGGCCGGCGTCGCGGCCGGCTCGTGCGCCTTGCCTGAGCTGCGCTTCCTCGCGCAGGCGTCCGGCGCCGCCGACTCTGCCACGCGGTTTCCTCGCGGGCGTACCCGGAGCGGCTGCCCACGGCGGTGGGGGCGGGCCGTCTCGGCGGGGTGGCCTCCGCGCGAGTGCGCGGGGCGGGCGTCGGCCCGGGTCAGAAGTTCCAGGAGACGGTCGCGTCGGCCTCCATGAAGGCGATCAGGACGATCAGGTCGGCGACGCCCAGGGAGAGGCCGAGCCAGGCTCGGCCCCGGCGCTTGGTGCCGCGCCAGAGGGCCACGGACGCCAGGACGATCGCGACGGGCCCGAGGAACACGTTCAGGACGAGGAGGCCGACGAGGCCCAGGACGAAGGACGCGACGGCCATGCCGTCGGTGTCGCGGACGCCCGTGCGGCGGGAGGCCGGTGCGGTGAGCTGCATGGTCGTTCTGCTCCTTCCGGATCAGTGGGACGAGGTGTGGTGGCGGCGGCCGTGGCGCTCGCGGAGCGCGAAGACGCCGAGCCAGGCGGCGATCACGGCGGCCGCGGCGAGCGAGAAGCCGAGCGGCGCGTGGGCGACGGTGCCCAGGACGACGCCGAGCAGCAGCAGTGCGGCGACGAGGAACAGCATGGGAACGGATCCCCCTTCGTGAAGTTTCGGTGAACAGTTGTGGTTACACTTGTTCACTGACTTTCGAGTCTACCGTGCTTCGCGACTTGCATTTCCAGAGAACAGTTGTTAACTGGATGATATGAGTCACACTCTCGGCATCCGTCAGGCCCAGAAACAGAAGACCCGGCAGGCGCTCCTCGACGCGGCGCTGGGCCTGCTGGAGGAGCAGAGCCTGAGCAGTCTGGGCCTGCGCGAGGTCACCCGCGCCGTCGGCGTCGCCCCGACCGCCTTCTACCGGCACTTCCGCTCGACCGCGGACCTCGGCGTGGCCCTGGTCGAGGAGGCCCTGGGCAGCCTGCACCCGATGATCCGGACCACCGTGACCACCGCCCAGTCCAGCGACGAACGCATCACCCGCGCCGTCGAGTTGATCGCCCGTCACGTTCACGCGTACCCCGCTCACGTCCGTTTCATCGCCCGCGAGCGGCACGGCGGGGTGCAGCCGGTACGGGAGGCGATCCGGGACCAACTCGGCCGATTCGCCGAGGAGGTGAGGATCGAACTGGCCAAGGACCCGGAGTCGCAGGGCTGGAGCGACGACGACCTGCTGATGCTCTCCCACCTCTACGTCGACCAGATGCTCGTCACCGCCTCGCTGTTCCTGGAGGCCCAGGAGAAGGAACTCCACCTCGGCGCGGACGGCGAGGCGGACCGAGACGTCCGGGCGGAACGGGAGACCGCCCAGGAGTACGTCACCCGGCTCGCCACCCGCCAGATGCGGCTCATCAGCATCGGCCGCCATCACTGGCTGGGCTGAACCGGCCCGCGCAGACGGACGGGCGGCGCACTCACCCCGAGTGCGCCGCCCGTTCGCCCGTGCCGCACAGGAGCACGCTGAACGTCAGCCCTGCTGCTGCGCCTGCCCCTGCTGCTGCCCCTCGGGACCACCGCAGCCGCCACCCTGACCGCCACCGGGGCCACCCTGGCCGCCGCCCTGCCCGCCACCGGGTCCACCGCCCTGCCCGCCACCGGGTCCGCCGCTCGGCACACCCGAAGGCATGCCCGACGGGGCGCCGGACGGGATCGAGCCGGGCGCGCCCGACGCGGCGGCCCCCGACGGAGCACCGGAGGGCGCCCCGGACGGCACTCCCGACGGCGCCCCGCCGGGCATCCCGGACGGGGCCTGACACCCCTGCTGCCCGGCGGAGCCGCTGCCGGAGGTGGACGAGGAGGAGTCGCCCGAGCCGCAGGCCACCAGGACGAGGGGCGAGAGCGCCAGCAGTGCCACCGCGGGGGCGAGACGGGCCGACTTCAGTGCACGCTTCATGAGAACCAGCTCCGGAGAGGACGAGGAACGCTTGCTGCGGGACTCAACCACCGGAGCCTGGGCCTGGCCCCGGCCTCTCCTGTGCGCCGCCTGTCAGCCGGGCGACGCACACCTCACGCCCGCGCTCAACGCCGGACGCGGGCCAACTGCCGTGACTGCGCGACCAGTCGGTCCGCGCTGTCCCAGACCTCGGCGTCCTCCTCCAGGAAGCCGCCCGCGAGGTTGCGGGTGGTGATGGAGACGCGCACCGGGCCGGGGGCCGGGCGACAGCGGACGTGGACGGTGAGTTCGACGGTGGGGACCCAGCCGGCGATCCCGAGGTCGAAGGCGGTGGGCGGCAGGGCGTCCACCGCGAGCAGCAGGGAGAGCGGGTCGGCGTCCCGTCCGTCGGCGAGGCCGAACCAGGCCCTCATCTCACCCTTGCCGGAGGGCTGTCCGAGCGCCCAGCCGACGGTCGACGGGTCCAGCTTGAGCATCAGCCGCCGGGCGATGGGCTGCTGGTCGGCGTCGGGGGCGGGGGCGGGCCCGTCCTCGGGTCCGAAGCACTGGCCGATCGGCGGAAAGGCGGGCGGCTTCGCCGACGTGCGGACGTCGTCGGGGAGGGCGTCGAGGTCGCCGTAGGAGGCGAGGACGCGGATGCGTTCGACCTCGCGGCCCTCTCCGTCGTACTGGAAGAGGGAGGCCTGCCCGGTGGAGAGGGTGCGGCCGGCGCGGACCGTCTCGGTGCGCACGACGGCCGGGCCGGGGCGGGAGGCGCTGAGGTAGTGCGCGGAGACGGTGAAGGGGTCGCCGTGCGGGAGGGTGTCCGCCAGCGCGCGGCCCAGAACCGCGAGGAGATAGCCGCCGTTGACGGCGCCGAAGATCGTCCATCCTGCGGAGAGGTCGGTGTCGTAGACGCCGGGTTCGCGCGGGGTGACGGCGGTGTCGCGGTCGAACTCGCTGTCGCCGACTGCGGCGGGGGCGATGGCTGCTTCTGGCATGCCTGAACCGTACAACAGGAAATTACTAAGCGGTAGCTTTGCTCGCACGGCCCGCGCCTGAGCCTGAGTGGGAGCCGAGCCGGGGCGCGCCTCACTCCCCTCAGAGGTGAGAACCCGGCAAGACACGGGTAAGCGTCCCCCTCCCCCGTGAACCCCTCCCCCCGGCCGCCCCTCTGCACAGACATGAGCCTCACCGGGACTCCGTTCCTCTGCACCCTGGTCGTCCTGGCCCTCGTCGCCGTCGCCCTGCCGCTGCTGCTGTGGTCGCGACTGCGCGGGCCCAGGGCCGTGCGGGCCTCGGCCAGGGTGCTGATGCTGCTGTTCGCCCAGGGCACGGCCGTCGCCCTGGTCTTCGTGCTGGTCAACAACGCGAACAACCTGTACGACACCTGGGGCGACCTGCTCGGCACCGGCAGCCATGTGGAGCAGGCCGCCGACCTCGGCGCCGACGGCGCGGCGGGCATCGCGGCGGCGCGGCTGCCCAGGGTCCGGCAGACCTTCACCCAGGGCGACGGAGCCGGCATGCACGCGGCGGGCGGGGTGCGCGTCACCCAGCTCGAAGGCCGGGTCTCCGGCGTGAACGCGGAGGTCTACGTGTGGCTGCCGTCGCAGTACGACCAGCCCGCCTACCGGCACCGCACCTTCCCCGTGGTGGAGCTGCTGCCGGGTTATCCCGGCTCGCCGAAGTCCTGGTTCGGGCCGCTCGGGGTGCACGAGCGGCTGCTGCCGCAGATCCGCGCGGGCAAGGTCGCTCCGTTCATCCTCGTCGCGCCGCGCACCACGCTGCTGCCCGGTGTGGACACCGGCTGCGCCGACGTGCCGGGCACCGTCAACGCCGACACCTGGCTGAGCGTGGACGTGCCGAAGATGGTCATGGACAACTTCCGGGCCGAACCCGCGCCCCGGGGCTGGGCGGTCGCCGGGTTCTCGGCCGGGGCGCACTGCGCGGTCGAGCTGGCCGTCGCCCACCCCGACCGCTACCGGGCCGCGGTGAGCCTGTCCGGCTACAACGATCCGGCGGGCGAGCCCTCCTCCATGGCCGCGCAGGACCCGGCCCTGCGCCGGGCCACCGATCCCCTGCTGGTGCTGCGCCGGGCCGCCGAGCCGCCCGCCGTCGCGCTCTACCTCTCCGGCCAGCCGCACGACGGCTACGAGGACGCCCTCGCGCTGCGGCGGGCGGCGAAGGCGCCGACGAGCGTGCACGTCGTGTATCTGCCGAAGAGCGCGGGCGGTCACAACGCGACCCTGTGGCGGCCGCAGATCGTGCCGGCGTTCCGCTGGCTCACCACGCAGATGGGCGAGCAGCCGGTCGGCGGCGTGAGGACGGCTCCCTCTACTCCTCCCGCACCGTCGAGCGACGGTTCCACGCACGAGGCGCTCGCCAGTGGAACCGCATCGCGAGCAGCCGCAGGACGAAGGCGGTGACGGCGGCCCCGCCGCTGGCCCACGGGCCGATGACGTCGTAGCGGATGCAGAGCACGACGATCGTGGCGCCGACGATCGCCGGCACCGCGTAGAGGTCGCGGTCCCAGCGCAGCAGTGAGGGCACCTCGTTGGCGAGGACGTCGCGCAGCACTCCGCCGCCCACGGCGGTGGCCAGGCCCAGGGCGGCTGAGGCGGTCAGTCCGAGGCCGTAGGCGTACGCCTTCGTCGTGCCCGTGACGCAGAACAGGCCGAGGCCGGCCGCGTCGAAGACGTTCACGCCGGTCTGGATGCGCTCCACGTGCGGGTGGAGGAAGACCACGAGGAGGGCGGCGAACAGCGGGGTGAGGAAGTACCCCAGATCCGTGAAGGCCGCGGGCGGCACCGCGCCGATGATCACATCACGGAAGATCCCGCCGCCCAGTGCGGTGACCTCGGCGAGCACGGCGATGCCGAAGACGTCGAAGTTCTTGCGGACGGCCAGCAGCGCGCCGGAGATGGCGAAGACGAAGATGCCGATCAGGTCGAGGGTGTGCTGGACGGAGGGGCTGAACATTTGCTGGAACACCCTGCCATTCTGACCCAGCACAGAGCCCCCGCCTTCCATTGCAAGGCGGGGGCTCGGTGGTGCTTACTTCTCCTTGGAGGGCGTCTCCGCAGGCGGGGCGGGAGGCGTCGTCGGCTCCGCCTCGGCGGTCGCCGTCTCCTCCGTGAGGGACGCCACCGCCGCCGACGTCTCCGCCGACTCGGCGAGCACCTCGTCGGCCACCAGCTCCGCCGCCTCCTTCGCGGCGGTCAGCAGGACGGTGTCCTGCGGGGCCTGGTCGGCGAAGTTCTCCGGGTGGTGGCAGGCGACCTGCTGACCGGGGCGCAGCTCGACGAGCTTGGGCTCGGTCGTCTTGCAGATCTCCGTCGCCTTCCAGCACCGGGTGTGGAACCGGCAGCCGGTGGGCGGCGAGATCGGCGAGGGCACGTCGCCCTTGAGCAGGATCCGCTCGCTCTTGGCGTTCTTGCGCCGCGGGTCCGGGATCGGCACCGCCGACATCAGCGCCTTGGTGTAGGGGTGCATCGGCGACTTGTACAGCGCGTCGCGGTCGGCCAGCTCGACGATCTTGCCGAGGTACATCACCGCGATCCGGTCCGAGACGTGCCGGACGACCGAGAGGTCGTGCGCGATGATCACGTACGTCAGGCCGAGCTCCTGCTGGAGGTCGTCGAGCAGGTTGACCACCTGCGCCTGGATCGACACGTCCAGCGCGGACACCGGCTCGTCGGCCACGACCAGCTTGGGGTTGAGCGCGAGCGCGCGGGCGATGCCGATGCGCTGGCGCTGACCGCCGGAGAACTCGTGCGGGTAGCGGTTGTAGTGCTCGGGGTTGAGACCCACGACTGACAGCAGCCGCTGCACTTCCTTCTTGACACCGCCCTCGGGCTCGACGCCCTGGAGCTTGAAGGGGGCGCCGACGATCGTGCCGATGGTGTGGCGCGGGTTCAGCGACGAGTACGGGTCCTGGAAGATCATCTGCACATCGCGGCGCAGCGGGCGCATGCCGCCCACGCCGAGGTGCGTGATGTCCTTGCCCTCGAACTCGACCTTGCCGCCGGTCGGTTCGAGCAGCCGGGTGATCAGCCGGCCCATCGTGGACTTGCCGCAGCCGGACTCGCCCACGACGCCGAGCGTCTCGCCGGAACGGACCTCGAAGTCCAGCCCGTCGACCGCGTGCACCGCGCCGACCTGCCGCTGGAGCAGGCCCTTCTTGATCGGGAAGTGCTTCTGCAGGCCGGTGACCTTCAGCAGCACCTCGCCGTCGGCACGACGGGTCTCGCCAGCCTGCGCGGGAATCGTCACCGCTTTGTCGTCACTCACAGCTTCGGCGCAATCTCTTCGGTCCAGATACGCTCCCGCTGCTCCTTGCTCAGGTGGCAGGCGGCCCAGTGCCGGCTGCCGACCTCGGCCAGCTCGGGGCGGACCGTGCGGGTGACGTCGTCCTTCGGGAGGTCAGCGTACGGGCAGCGCGGGTTGAAGGCGCAGCCGGACGGGACGTTGATCAGGGAGGGCGGGGAGCCCTTGACCGGGATCAGGCGTTCCTGCTGGTCGCGGTCGAGCCGCGGCATCGAGCCGAGCAGACCCCAGGTGTAGGGGTGGCGGGGCTCGTAGAACACCTTCTCGGCCGGTCCCCGCTCGACGCAGCGCCCGCCGTACATCACCAGGATGTCGTCGGCGAGTTCGGCGACGACGCCCAGGTCGTGGGTGATGACGATGACCGCGGAGCCGAACTCCTTCTGCAGGTCGCGGATGAGGTCGAGGATCTGCGCCTGGACGGTCACGTCCAGGGCGGTCGTCGGCTCGTCCGCGATGAGCAGCTCGGGGTTGTTGACCAGCGACATCGCGATCATCGCGCGCTGACGCATACCGCCGGAGAACTCGTGCGGGTAGTTGTCCACCCGCTTGTCCGGCTGCGGGATGCCCACCCGGTCGAGCATCTCGACCGCGCGGCGCTTGGCGGTCTTCTTGTCGACGTCGTGGTGGATCCGGTACGCCTCCACGATCTGCTGGCCGATCGTGTAGTACGGGTGCAGCGCGGACAGCGGGTCCTGGAAGATCATCGCCATCTCGCGGCCGCGCAGCTTGCGCACGTGGTCCGGGTCGGCGCCGAGGAGTTCGGTGCCGTCCAGCCAGATCTCGCCGGAGATCTGCGCCTTGCGCTTGCCGTACTGGCCGGCGGTGTGCAGGCCCATGATGCCGAGCGAGGTGACCGACTTGCCGGAGCCGGACTCGCCCACGATGCCGAGGGTCTTGCCCTTCTCCAGCTGGAAGCTGAGTCCGTCGACGGACTTGACCAGGCCGTCGTCGGTGGGGAAGTGCACCTTCAGGTCGCGCACTTCGAGGAAGGCGCTCGGAGCCGGGGAGGACGACGTGGGCTCGCCCACGGCCGCTCCGGTCTTGCTGAGTTCCGTCATGCGAGCCTCACTCGGGGGTCGATCACGGCGTACAGGACGTCCACCACGAGGTTGGCGATGAGCACCGCGAGAGAAGTGATCAGGACGACGCCCAGAATGATGGGCAGGTCCTGGTTCCTGATGGCGTTCAGCACGGCCTGGCCGAGGCCGGGGAGGCTGAACGTGGTCTCGGTGAGGATCGCGCCGCCGATGAGGGCGCCGAGGTCCATGCCGAGCATGGTCAGGATGGGCGTCATCGTGGAGCGCATGGCGTGCTTGCCGATGACGGTCTGCTCCTTGAGGCCCTTGGCGCGGGCGGTGCGGATGTAGTCCTCGCCGAGGATCTCCAGCATGTTGGCCCGGGTGATCCGGGCGTACATCGCCGCGTAGAGGAACGCGAGGGTGATCCACGGCAGGATCATGCCGCCGAACCAGCCGCCGAAGCTGTCCTCCAGGGGCACGTACTGCGCGTTGAACCACTTCAGCCCGAAGGCGAAGACGGCCAGGCTCAGCATGCCCGTGAAGTAGATGGGGAGCGAGACGCCGGCGAGGGCGACGATCATCGCACCGCGGTCCCACAGGGTGCCGCGCTTGAGCGCGGAGAGCACGCCCGCCGCGACGCCGAAGATCAACCACAGCACGGCGGCGCCGAGCGCGAGGCCCAGGGTCACCGGGAAGCGGTCGGTCAGCACCGGCCAGACGGCCTGCTCGCTGCGGAAGGAGTAGCCGAAGCACGGCGCGGCGCACTGGATGGTGTCCCCGCCGCCGGTGTAGGTGCGGCCGGCGAAGATGCCCTTGAAGAACTCCCAGACCTGGAAGTAGATCGGTTCGTCCAGAGCCAGCTTCTCGCGCACGCCCGCGATGGCGGCAGGGTCGGCCTGCTTGCCCACGAAGCTCAGCGCGATGTCGACACCCGCCCACTTGGGGACGAGGAAGAAGATGCCGAAGACCACCATGATGATGACCACCAGCATCACTGCGGCGGCGAACAGCCGCCTGATGAGGTAAGCGAGCACAGCTCTCGGCCCGCCGCGGACGGCGGGCCACCGGTGGGGGTACCTCCCATGCCTTGTGGGCGGTGGGGGACTTCCGATGGCCCGCGGTCACGCTGCGCCGGCCTTCACCTGCCTTTCGTGCCGTGTGGCGGGTGCGCCGGGTTTACTTCTGCGGGTTCTTCAGGCCGAGGTTGACGAAGTCGTACTGACCGCTGTAGCCGTCGGTCGTGTAGACGTTCGCCAGGTTGTCCGAGCGCCAGTTGATGAACTTCTCGAAGACGAAGGGCAGGTAGTACGCGCCCTCCATCACCTTGTGGTTGATCTCCGTGGAGATCTTCTCCTTGCCGGCGTCGTCCAGCGTGTTCACGTACTGGTCGAACAGACCGTCGATGGCCTTGTCCTTGATGAGCGCGTAGTTGTTGTTACCGCTCTGCTGGATGAACTTGCTGTTCCACAGCGGCAGACCGAAGCCCTGCACGGACGGGAAGTCCGGGCCCCAGCCCATGATGATGATGCCGTACTTCTTCTTCTTCACGTTCTCGGGGCTGCCGATGATGCCGGAAGTCTGCGAGCCGTCGTACTGGTCGATCTCGGCGTTGATGCCGACCTTCTTCAGCGACGCCTGGAGCGACTGGGCGGTGGCCACCTCGACCGGCTTGTTGTTGCGGACCGCGATGGTGGTCGTGAAGCCGCCGGGCTTGCCGCAGGCCTTCAGGGCCTCCTTGGCCTTGGCCTCGTTGCCGCTCTTGTTGGCGCCGGCGATCTCGTACGGGTCGTACTTCTGGCCCTCGGCGCCCGGGACCGACGGCGGCAGCATGTTGGTGCCGATGTCGCCACCCGCGACGGGGCCGCCGCGCGCGGTCTGGAGCGAGACGTGGTCGGCGCCGTAGATGACGGCCTTGCGGCACTCGATGTTGTCGAACGGCGCGACGCTCTGCGGGAAGACCGCGTAACGGACGTAGCCGGAGACCGGGTTGTCCAGGTTGGCCTTGTGCTGCTTCAGGGCGGTGGTGCGGCCCTGCGGCGACATGCCGGTCTGGTTGAGGTCCAGGTCCAGGTCACCGTTGAGCAGACGCTGGTCCAGCTGGTTGGCGTCGGAGAAGAACTGGACGGTGATCTTGTCCGGGTAGGCCTTGCGGATCGGGTCCGAGGCCTGCTTCCACTGGTCGTTGCGGACCAGGTTCAGCGACTTGCCGGGCTGGTACGACTGGAACTTGTAGGGGCCGGAGGAGAACGGCTTCAGCTGGTACTGGGCCTTGGTGTCCTTGTCCTGGCGGACCGGGGACGCGGAGATCAGGCCGAGCATCTCCTCGAAGTCCGAGTTGGCCTTCGGCAGCTTGAAGACGATGGTCTTGTCGTCCGGGGTCTCGATGGCCTTCAGACCGAGCTTGTCGGCCGAGGTGTCCTTGTACGGACCCTTGTAGGCGCCGGTGGGGTCCAGCACGTCCTTCAGGTACGTCGGGCCGCCGGACAGCACGTCCTGCGCCCACACGCGCTCGATGCCGTACTTGATGTCCTTGGAGGTGATCGGCTTGCCGTCCTCCCACGTCACGCCGTCACGCAGGGTGTACGTGTAGGTCTTGCCGTCGTCCGTCACCTTGGCGAGACCCGTGGCGAGGTCCGGGGTGAGCTCGGCGCCCGCCTTGCCCGGCTCGGTCTTGTTCGTGACGAGCTGACGGCTGTAGTACCGGGCGAAGTTCCACATCATGCCGTAGTAACCGCGCGTGGTGTCCCACGAGTCGGCGTCCTGGGCGGCGCCGAACTTCAGGGTGCCGCCCTTCTTGGCGAGCGAGGCCTGGGCGACCTTGTTGTTCGCGGCGTCGAAGCCGGCGGCGCCGTTCTTCGAGCCGCCGCCGTCGTTGTCTCCGCCTCCGCACGCCGCCGTGGTCAGCAGCGCGGCGACCGCGGCGGCAGCGGCAAACGCCTGCTTCCGCCGCCCTGAGGTGCGTTCGGTAGTCACGATCTCGGATCCTCCGGATAGATGAGAGCCCCCGTGTGAGACCACGGGACAGTCAGTGGTGCGGCGGTTCAGCGGGATGCCTTCGGGTCGAGCGCGTCCCTGACGCCGTCGCCGAAGAGGTTGAAGGCGAGCACGGTGATGAAGATCGCCACACCCGGGACCACCATGTACATGGGGTCGGACTCGTAGTAGTCGATCGCGCTGGAGAGCATCTGACCCCAGGAGGCGGTGGGCGGCTTGACGCCCACGCCGAGGAAGCTGAGCGCGGCCTCGGTGAGGATGTTCGTGGGGATCATCATCGTGGTGTAGACGATGATCGGGGCCACGAGGTTGGGCAGCAGCTCCTTGAAGAGGATGTACAGCCGTCCGGCGCCCAGCGAGCGGGCGGCCTCGACGTACTCGCGCTCACGCATGGACAGCGTCTGGCCGCGCACCACTCGCCCGATGTAGGGCCAGCCGAAGAACCCGATGACGAGGATCATCACGAAGACGCGCACATTGGAGCCGGTCAGGCCCAGCAGGTTGCTCGGCATGACGGAGACCAGCGCGATGATGAACAGCAGCTGGGGGAAGGCGAGCAGACCGTCCATCACACGGCTGACCAGGGAGTCGACCCAGCCGCCGAAGAAGCCGGCGAGGATGCCCAGGACCGTTCCGAGGATCACGGCCACGACGGCCGACAGGAAGCCGACCAGCAGGGAGATGCGGGCGCCGTAGAGGATGCGGGCGAAGATGTCGCGGCCGTTGACGGGCTCCACGCCGAGCAGGTGCTCACCGCTCACGCCGCCGAGCGAGCCCGTGGGGGTGCCGAACAGCGGGTCGATGAGGTTCTCGTGATACTCGTTCGGGTCCTGCCCGAGCGCGCCGGTGATGACCGGGGCGAGCAGCGCGATCACCACGAGGAAGAGCACGACGATGCCGCCCGTGAGGGCGAGCTTGTCCCGCTTCAGGCGCTCCCAGGCGATCCGGCCGAGGGAACGACCCTGTACGGCCTTCGTGCCGGAAGCGGCGGCCGCCGCTTCCTCGACCGGGCTCGGGGCCGCTTCCGCGGTCGGCTCGTGCAATGGTGCCGTCATCTGGCAGGGACCCCTCTCAACCGGCGGTAGCCGGCCCGCACTTGCCGCTGTAGCGGCGTGATCAGTCCGTTCGTGTGCAGGGGCGAAGCACCCCTGGAGCGGGAGTCTTCAACGCTTTGGCGATCTGTTGCCAGACTTGGCAGGAAAAGGATGCGTAAACGTGATGCGGTCAGATGGATTCCGTTATCCGGACGGTGGGTAATGACTGCCGGACGGGGGCGAATGCGGACATATGCGCATTGATGCGCCCCAACTGCCGCTATCTACGCGCGAAGACGATCGGTGCCCTCCCCGGCGGGAACACGCTGGGTGAGGGGCGGGCGGGCAAGGTCAGAAACGGCCGGCGGGCGGATAGCCGTAGCCCGCCACGGGCGCCTGCGAGGGGGCGGCGGGGGCCGGGGCGTGGGCCTCGCGGTCGTAGAACGGGCGGGCGTGGACGCGCATCCACATCACCACCGGGTCGTGGTCGTCGGTCATGGCGACCGTCGACACCGGCAGCCCCTCCGGGACCGCGCCGATCGACTGCTGCATCATCGCCCGCACCGCGTCCACGGCCGGCGGGGACGTGTCGTACACGTCCAGCCCGATGACGAGGTACGGCGCGCCCAGGGCCGGCTGGACCCAGGCACGGCGCAGTGCGCGCAACGCCGGTGTGCGGTGGGCGTTCTGCGCGAGGAGGGCGTAGAACTGCGGGACCTCCACGCCCGGTTCGGACAGCCGCAGCGGGCCGGCCGGCTGGCGGTCCAGGCCGGTCGCGATGCGGCGCAGGTCGAGCCAGGGGATGCCGACGCCGCCGCCGGGGGCGTGCGGGTTCAGCCAGAGGCCGTGGTGGTCCGGGTACAGCGTGCGGGCCACGTCGAGGCCGTCGACCACTTCGTACGATCTGTTCCAGCCGCTGGCCGAGAGTTCCTGGGCGGAGGTGACGCAGGGGGCGTAGCCGTGGCCGTCGACGTCCATCGTGCCGTACTGGGCGTCCGGGGAGCCTGCCTGGCCCTGCCACAGCAGCATCCACACCTGGCCGGTGGTCGGGGTGGCGAGGGCGCGCAGGAGCGCCTCGTAGGCGTCGTAGCGCCCGGGCGTCACCTGGCGCAGCATGTGCTCGACCTGCCCGGTCGCGATGCCGCTGGCGCTCACCTGTACCGCCCCTTCGATTGGTTGGCCTCGATTCGTGGAGACTAGCTTAGGTGGCTTCGCCGACAACGGGTGCCCATCGGGTGTCGGTTGTTCGGCCGGGCGCACCTTGCGGGGCGGGTGCCTGCCGTCGGCGGGGGGCTCGCCGTCGGCGGGGCGGGGGCTCGCCGTCGGCGGGTGCGGGCTGTGGGGGGGCTGGGCGCGCAGTTCCCCGCGCCCCTGGAGTTGGGCCGGTCGCCCTGGGGGCCAGGGACCCGGGGTCCCCCGCCCCTGCAGGTGCGAGGTGTGGGGGGGCTGGGCGCGCAGTTCCCCGCGCCCCTGGAGTTGGGCCGGTCGCCCTGGGAGTCAGGAGCCCCGGGGTCCCCCGCCCCTGCAGGTGCGAGGAGTGGCGGGTCGTCGCCCGGTTCCCCGGTGCGGGTCAGCGGGTGTAGAACGGGCGGACGTTCTCCTTCAGCCATCTGGCCACCGGGTCGTCCGTGACGTCCAGGAGGACCAGGTTGACCGGCCAGTGGGTCGGGGTGGCGGTCAGGGCTCGGCCGAGGGCTTCCAGGGGGAGGGCCCTCAGGTCGCCTTCCCATGGGGAGAGTTCGACGCCGACGAACATCACCGGGTCGGCCGTCTCGATGGCCGCGAGGCAGCGGCGGGCCGTGACGACGACGCCGATCGCCTCGAACTCGGCCGACGCGGCGGACAGGAAGTCGATCGGGTCGTCCTGCCAGTCGGGCTCGAACAGCCGGACCCGGCCACCGGCGGCGGGGCCGTCCAGCGGGGTGCGGCCGGCGCGGCACAGCTCGGCGACGGCGCCGGGCGGCAGCGGGACGCCGACCACGCCCTCCGGGTTGACCGCGATGCCCACCTGCGGCGGCAGCCCGCGCGCGAACTCCACAGCCGGGGCGATCGTGTACGACATGTGCGAGCCGGCGACCTGGCGGAACTGTTCCTCGGAGCTGAAGACGGGCACGTAGGCCTGACCGTCGAGCTCCAGCGTGGGCAGGTCCAGGGGGCCGCTGTGCGGACCGCCTCCGCTGGGCAGCGGGATCCACACGAAGCTGCGGCTGAGCACCTCCACGATCCGCGCGCCGGCGCCGGGCACGCCGAGGGAGGCGGACAGCGCCTCCTCCAGTTCGTTGCCGGGCCATCCGCCATGCGAAGGGGGGTGCGCCTGTGCCGGGAAACCCGCGGAGAAGTCCGCCGGGAAGTCCGCCGGGGGGAATTCCATCTGCCTACCGCCGCCTGCCGAGAACCACTGGTGCCAGAAAAGGCTAACGGGTGCCGCCACCCCGCCCCCGCCCGCGCCCCTCCGGCGGGCTCAGCCGGTGAAGTCGATGCGGCGCAGCGTGTCCGCCGCGTCGCGGTCCAGGAGTACGGCCGAGCCGCAGCCTCCGGGCAGCCGGCCCTTCTCCACCGCGCGCAGCAGACGGGACGCGGCCCGCCGGTGGCGCAGGAAGGCGTAGCGGGACACCCCGCGCCCCCGTGCCCGCTGCCCTTCGAGCGCGGTGTCCACGGTGACGTCGAGCAGCAGCAGGTGCAGCGTGCCCCCGCGGCGGCGGGCCTCACGGGCCAGCCAGTCGCGCACCCACGCCTGCGTACCGCAGTCGTGCACGACCACCCCCTTGCCCTCGCGCAGCGCGCGCCGCAGCCCCACGTAGTGGGCGAGGCGGACGAGGGGACGGTAGAGCGCGTACGGCAGCGCGCGCGGCGTCCGCGCGTCCCAGCGGTCCCGGGTGTCCTGCGAGTCGACGCGGTGGCCCTTGACCGCGCGCCGCATCAGGGTGGACTTCCCGCTGCCGGGCAGGCCGGTGACCACGACCAGGTCGCGGGGCCCGAACAGCAGGCCGTGCGGGCTGTGGCCGGCGCGGGCGCGCAGGTCGCGGACGACGGGAGCGGTCCGGGAGCCGCAGGCTGCTCCGGCGGTCGCCGCGGGCTGCGCCGGCACGGCGATCGCCGAGGTGGTCGCGTAGGCCGAGGTGGTCACGTACGCCGTGGTCCTGTTCACCGTGGTCGTCCTCCCCTGGGGTCCGACAAGTCTTCTCCCCATCGAGCGTAAAGAGAAGGTAATGCGCGGCGCCTTCCGATTTCGTGCACGTACCGCCACAAGCCGGTTACAGATGCGGCCTGCCCTGACCGGGGCGAGCCGTGCAATGATGGCCGCGCCAACTGCATACCGGCCGTTTGAATCCGCGCGGGAGAGTTCCCCGGCGGCGCTCGCCCAGAGCGCCCGCCCGGGACGCCGAAGGAGCAAGTCCCTCCCTTGAATCTCTCAGGCCCCGTACCGCGCGGGCGAGGCACATCTGAAAAGCGGGCCGGCCCCTCGACAGGGGGCGGCTCCACCCAAGGTGCAAGCCATGGTCACCCCGTCGTACGGATGGCCTTCATGGCGAACCTCTCAGGTTCCGATGACAGATGGGGAGGAACGACCTCGCCAGTCTTGCCTTGGGAGACGAACGCCCGATGAGCAGCACCCCGCTTCGCCATACCGCCCTCGACGCCCTGCACCGCTCGCTGGGCGCGACCATGACCGACTTCGCCGGCTGGGACATGCCCCTGCGCTACGGCTCCGAGCGCGACGAGCACAACGCCGTGCGCACCCGGGCCGGGCTCTTCGACCTCTCGCACATGGGCGAGATCACGGTGACCGGCCCGGCCGCGGCCGCTCTGCTGAACTTCGCGCTGGTCGGCGACATCGCCTCCGTCGGCGTGGGCCGCGCCCGCTACACCATGATCTGCGTGGCGGACGGCGGCATCCTCGACGACCTCATCGTGTACCGGCTGGCCGAGACCGAGTACATGGTCGTCGCCAACGCCTCCAACGCCCAGCCGGTGCTGGACGCCCTGGTGGAGCGGTCCGCCGGCTTCGACGCCGAGGTCCGCGACGACCGGGACGCCTACGCGCTGCTCGCCGTCCAGGGCCCGGAGTCCCCCGGCATCCTCGCCTCCCTCACCGACGCCGACCTCGACGGCCTGAAGTACTACGCCGGCCTGCCCGGCACGGTCGCCGGCGTTCCCGCGCTGATCGCGCGCACCGGCTACACCGGCGAGGACGGCTTCGAGCTGTTCGTGAAGCCGGAGCACGCGGTCGAGCTGTGGCAGGCGCTGACCAAGGCGGGCGAGGGCGTCGGCCTGATCCCGTGCGGGCTGTCCTGCCGGGACACCCTGCGCCTGGAGGCGGGCATGCCGCTGTACGGGCACGAGCTGTCGCTGTCGCTGACCCCCTTCGACGCCGGGCTCGGCCGGGTGGTGAAGTTCGGCAAGGAGGGCGACTTCGTCGGGCGCGAGGCGCTGCTGCGGGCCGCCGGGCGGGCCGAGGCGAACGCCCCGCGCGTCCTGGTCGGCCTGGTCGCCGAGGGCCGCCGCGTCCCGCGCGCCGGGTACGCCGTGGTCGCGGGCGGCGAGGTGGTCGGCGAGGTCACCTCCGGCGCCCCCTCCCCCACCCTGGGCAAGCCGATCGCGATGGCGTACGTCGACGCCGCGCACGCAGCGCCGGGCGCCGAGGGCGTGGGCGTGGACATCCGGGGCAGCCACGAACCGTACGAGGTCGTGGCCCTGCCGTTCTACAAGCGCCGCAAGTAGTCGCCCGGCGCGTCGCGCGAGGTCGCGTCCACCGGCGTGACCCCGCGCACATTTAGCCGCCCACCAGCGGTTTCCCCAGTCACCCAGCCATCAGCACTCCCCCGCGTACAGGAGAATTCAGGCCATGAGCAACCCGCAGCAGCTGCGTTACAGCAAGGAGCACGAGTGGCTGTCGGGCGCCGAGGACGGCGTCTCGACGGTCGGCATCACGGAGCACGCGGCCAACGCGCTCGGCGACGTGGTCTTCGTCCAGCTCCCCGAGGCCGGCGAGACGGTCACCGCGGGCGAGACCTGCGGCGAGCTGGAGTCGACCAAGTCGGTCAGCGAGCTGTACTCGCCGGTGGACGGGGAGATCGTCGCCGTCAACCAGGACGTCGTCGACGACCCGTCGCTGGTGAACTCCGCCCCCTTCGAGGGCGGGTGGCTCTTCAAGGTACGGGTCACGGGCGAGCAGGAGGAGCTGCTCTCCGCCGACGAGTACACCGCCTACACCGCCGGCTGAGGAGTCGTAGACGCATGTCTGTCCTGAACACGCCCCTGCACGAGCTCGACCCGGAGGTCGCCGCGGCGGTCGACGCCGAGCTGCGCCGCCAGCAGTCCACGCTGGAGATGATCGCCTCGGAGAACTTCGCTCCGCTCGCGGTCATGGAGGCGCAGGGCTCGGTCCTGACCAACAAGTACGCCGAGGGCTACCCGGGGCGCCGCTACTACGGCGGCTGTGAGCACGTCGACGTGGCCGAGCAGATCGCGATCGACCGGATCAAGGACCTGTTCGGCGCCGAGTACGCCAACGTCCAGCCGCACTCGGGCGCCTCCGCCAACCAGGCCGCCCTGTTCGCGCTGGCCCAGCCCGGCGACACCATTCTGGGCCTGGACCTGGCGCACGGCGGCCACCTCACCCACGGGATGCGGCTGAACTTCTCCGGCAAGCAGTTCGACGTGGTCGCCTACCACGTGGACGCCGCCGGGCTGGTCGACATGGCCGAGGTGGAGCGGCTGGCCAAGGAGCACCGCCCGAAGGTGATCATCGCGGGCTGGTCGGCGTACCCGCGGCAGCTGGACTTCGCGGAGTTCCGCCGGATCGCCGACGAGGTCGAGGCCTACCTGTGGGTGGACATGGCGCACTTCGCGGGCCTGGTGGCCGCGGGGCTGCACCCGAACCCGGTCGAGCACGCGGACGTCGTCACCTCCACCACCCACAAGACGCTGGGCGGCCCCCGCGGCGGGATCATCCTCGCCAGGAAGGAGTTCGCCAAGAAGCTGAACTCGTCCGTCTTCCCGGGCTTCCAGGGCGGTCCGCTGGAGCACGTGATCGCGGCGAAGGCGGTCTCCTTCAAGGTGGCGGCGAGCGAGGAGTTCAAGGAGCGCCAGCGGCGTACGGTGGACGGCGCCCGTATCCTCGCCGAGCGTCTGACGGCCGAGGACGCCCGCGCGGCCGGGGTCAACGTCCTGTCGGGCGGCACGGACGTGCACCTGATCCTGGTGGACCTGCGGGAGTCCGAGCTGGACGGCCAGCAGGCCGAGGACCGTCTCCACGAGGTCGGCATCACGGTCAACCGCAACGCCGTCCCGAACGATCCGCGGCCTCCGATGGTCACCTCGGGGCTGCGGATCGGCACGCCGGCCCTGGCCACCCGCGGCTTCACCGCCGAGGACTTCGCCGAGGTCGCGGACGTGATCGCGCAGACGCTGAAGCCCGCCTACGACGCCGAGGCGCTGCGCGCGCGAGTCGTCGCCCTGGCCGAGAAGCACCCGCTGTACCCCGGTCTGGGGAAGTAGTTCCGTAGTTAGCCGTTTTCCGGCGGACGCCCCGCGCACTCGTGAACGGGTGGGCGGGGCGCCGGCGGAAGACTTCTGCACCACCCTGTATGGAGGAGTTCCCGTGGCCATCTCGGTCTTCGACCTGTTCTCGATCGGCATCGGCCCGTCCAGCTCCCACACGGTCGGCCCGATGCGGGCGGCGAGCATGTTCGCGCGCCGGCTGCGCAACGAGGGCCTGCTGTCCTCGGTCGCCTCCGTCCGCAGCGAGCTGTACGGCTCCCTGGGCGCCACCGGCCACGGCCACGGCACCCCCAAGGCCGTGCTGCTCGGCCTGGAGGGCGACTCGCCGCGCACGGTGGACGTGGAGACGGCGGACGAGCGCGTGGAGGCGATCAGGTCGGCCGGCCGCATCCGGCTTCTGGGCGAGCACGAGATCCCGTTCGCCTACGACGACGACATGGTCCTGCACCGCCGCGAGAC
The DNA here is from genome assembly GCF_044768125.1 of Streptomyces sp. NPDC101166. Lineage (NCBI taxonomy): Bacteria > Bacillati > Actinomycetota > Actinomycetes > Kitasatosporales > Streptomycetaceae > Streptomyces > Streptomyces sp. NPDC101166. The sequence continues at coordinate 41,333 of NZ_JBIWPF010000008.1, read as the reverse complement.
GCTCCCGTACCACGCCAACGGCATGACGCTGTGGGCCTACGACGAGCAGGGCAAGGAGCTCCTGACCAAGACGTACTACTCGGTCGGCGGCGGTTTCGTGGTCGACGAGGACGCGGTCGGCGCCGACCGCATCGTGCTCGACGACACGGTCCTGAAGTACCCCTTCCGCACGGGCGACGAGTTGCTGCGGCTGGCGCGGGAGACGGGTCTGTCGATCTCCTCGCTGATGCTGGAGAACGAGCGGGCCTGGCGGACCGAGGAGGAGATCCGCGAGGGGCTGCTGGAGATCTGGCGGGTGATGCAGGCCTGCGTGGCGCGCGGCATGTCCCGCGAGGGCATCCTGCCCGGCGGCCTGCGCGTGCGTCGTCGCGCCGCCATGACGGCCCGTCAACTCCGGGCGGAGGGTGACTCGTTGGCCCACTCCATGGAGTGGATCACGCTCTACGCGATGGCGGTCAACGAGGAGAACGCGGCCGGCGGCCGCGTGGTCACCGCCCCCACCAACGGCGCGGCCGGCATCATCCCCGCCGTCCTGCACTACTACATGAACTTCGTCCCCGGCGCGGACGAGGACGGCGTGGTCCGCTTCCTCCTCGCGGCGGGCGCGATCGGCATGCTCTTCAAGGAGAACGCCTCCATCTCCGGCGCGGAGGTCGGCTGCCAGGGCGAGGTCGGCTCGGCCTGCTCGATGGCGGCGGGCGCGCTGGCGGAGGTCATGGGCGGCTCGCCCGAGCAGGTGGAGAACGCGGCCGAGATCGGCATGGAGCACAACCTGGGCCTGACCTGCGACCCCGTGGGTGGCCTGGTCCAGATCCCCTGCATCGAGCGCAACGGCATGGCCGCGGTGAAGGCGGTCACCGCCGCCCGCATGGCGCTGCGCGGCGACGGCTCGCACAAGGTGTCCCTGGACAAGGTCATCAAGACGATGAAGGACACCGGCGCGGACATGTCCGTCAAGTACAAGGAGACGGCCCGGGGCGGGCTGGCGGTGAACATCATCGAGTGCTGAGGCCCCGCGGGGACGGACTCCGCCCGTGCGGCCGGTCTCGGCTGCACGGGCGGTCGTCGTCACCGGGCGCGGGGCCCTCTCAGAGGTGCTGTTCGGTGGCGCGGGTGCGGTGGTACTCGTCCTGGCGCTCGTCCGTGATGTACGCCGGCACCGGGAAGTCCCACCAGCCGGGCACCCAGGGGCCCGCGGCGTCGCGGTCCGTGGGGACCTCGACCAGGGCGGGGGCTCCCGACTGGACGGCCTTGCGCAGGGTCGGCTCCAGGGACTCGGCGTCGGAGACCTTCCACGACTCGAGTCCGAAGGCCCGGCCCATGGCCGCGAAGTCGGGGCTGTACGGCGAGCCGTCCGGGTGGGAGAACTCGACGCCGATGTGCCGCGAGGTCTGCTTGCGCTGGCCGCCGCGGATCGACATGTAGCCCGCGTTGTTCTGGATGACGAAGATCACCGGTGCGTCGGCGGTGACGCTCATGGCGATCTCCTGGGCGCTCATGAGGAAGTCGCCGTCGCCGAGGACGCAGACCACGGGACTGTCGGGCCGGGCGAGCTTGGCGCCGATGGCGGCCGGGACGGCCCAGCCCATGGAGGAGAAGCCGCCCGAGGTGAGGTGGGTGCGCGGTGAGTAGACGGGGAACGTCTGCTTGACCGCGCCCTGCGTGTTGCCCGAGCCGGCGACGATGATCGCGTCGCGCGGGAGCACCGAGCGCAGGGCGCCGAGCGGGCGCTGTGAGGTGAACGGGAAGCGGTCGCTGTCGCGGCGGCCGGCAAGCTTCTCCTCCCAGTCCTGCTTGAGCCGGGCGAGTTCGGCGAGGTACTCGGAGCGGTCGACGCCCTTGGCGGGGAGGGAGTCGACGATGGCCGCCACGGCGCGCTGCGCGTCGGCGACGATGCCCACTTCGGCGGGGTAGTTCTTGCCGATCTCGTGCGGGTCGATGTCGATGTGGATGAGCTTGGCGGGCGGGATGGAGAAGCTGACGCCCTTGGCGTAGCTGGAGGCGGACCAGTCGGTGAAGCGACAGCCGACGGAGATGACGACGTCGGCGGAGCTCGCGATCGCGTTGCCGGTCATCGTGCCGGTCTGGCCGACGCTGCCGGCGAACAGCTCGTGGTCCTCGGGGAAGGCGCTCTTGCCGTTCCACGTGGTGACGACAGGGATCTGCCAGCGTTCGGCGAGAGCGAGGACCTCGTCGGACGCCTCGGACGTGATCGCCCCGCCGCCGACCACGATGACCGGCCGGGTGGCCGCGCGCAACACGTCGACGGCGCGGTCCACGGCCTCGGGGTCGGGGTGCTGGCGGCCGACGGGGATGCGCCGCTCCAAGTCGTGGAGCTCCACGTTCGCCGCCTCGGCCTGCACGTCCATGGGGATCTCGAGGTGCACCGGGCCCGGGCGGCCGGTCAGCATGGAGTTGAAACAGCGGTGCAGGACGAAGGGGAGCTCCTCGACACGGGTGACGACCCAGTGCCGTTTGCTGACGGCCTCGGCCACCTTGGGGAAGTCGTTGGCCGTGTAGCGGTCCAGTTCCTGGAGCAGTCCGTGGCCGCGCATGTGGGTGGGCGGGCCGCCGGTGATGACCAGGACGCTGGTGGAGTCCGTGAACGCGGTGCCCATACCGATGACGGTGTTGCTCGCGCCGGCGCCGATGGAGGTCACCGCGGCCTGCGGGCGGCCGGTGACACGGTAGTAGCCGTCGGCGAGGTGGACGGCGCTCTGCTCGTGGAAGGTCTGGATGAAGGGGATCCTGGACTCGTCGTCGAGGAAGGCGTCGGTCAGTGACCAGATGCCGTGGCCGGGGATGCCGGCGACGACGTCGACCCCGTGGTTGCGCAGGGTCCGCGCGACGATCTGGCCTCCGGTGAGGACAGGCATGGTGTGCTCCCGATCAAGCTCGGTTCGGATGGTGGGGTCAGGCGTTCTGGCGGGCGGCCCAGGCGAAACCCTGTGTGCACAGGCGGGTGACGTCCGGGTTCTGGAGGTCGTCGAGGTCGTGTCCGACCGCGCTGTAGAAGACGCGGCCCTGTCCCCAGGTCCGGGTCCATGCCTGAGGGATCGTCTTCCCTTCCAGCCAGGGCAGGTGTTCGCCGGTGAAGGTGCTCTCGGCCAGGACGTGGTTGTTGGGGTCGACGGACATGTAGTACTGCTCCGACGCGACCCGGAAGTCCTTCACTCCGGCGGTGATCGGGTGGCCGGCGTCCGTGACGGTGACCTCGTAGGGATACTTCACGCCTTCGCCGGCGGGGTGTTCGAGGAAGCTGCCGCCGATGAGCCAGTGGTACTTCAGGCTTGTGCGGAACGCGGCGGCGGCGCCGTGCCAGGCGGCGATCCCGGTGCCGTTCTCCACCGCGCCCAGCAGGTTCGACTCCTGGGCGGCGGTCAGGCCCTCGGACAGCAGAGCGTTGTTCCAGTTGAGTGCGATGAGGTCGTAGCCGGTGAGGTCGGCGTCGAGGGAGAAGATGTCGTTGGTCTCGTCGACGTCGAATCCGAGGTTCTTGAAGATCGGGAGGGCCCATTCCTCGGCCACCTGGTAGGGCTTGTGCCCCGGCCAGCCTCCGTACAGGTACAGCACGCGGGTCATGTGTCGCTCCCTCCGGTCGTTCGGGCCATGGCCGCGGCGCGCTCGCGCAGACGCGCGGCGACCTCCATCGCGTCGCCCTCCGGGGCGGTGGACTTGCGCTCCGGCTTCATGACCAGCAGGTACACCAGGCCCACGGCCGCGACGACGAGGAAGCCGACGAGTGCGATCCACTGGTCAAGGAGCGGGGTTCCCGCGCCGCCGGTGGGCAGGGCGAGAAGGACCATTCCGAGCACGCCGTAGATCAGGGCGGCCACGTTGACCACGAAGCCCCAGCGGCCGAGGGTCCAGGCCCCGGCGGGGCGCCAGCCCTTCAGACGCATCCGCAGCGCGGCCAGCACGACCATCATGAACGCCGCGTATCCGGCCAGCACCTGGAAGGACACGATCTTGGTGAGGGAGTCCGGCGAGTAGTAGACGAACACGAAGATCAGCAGCGGGACGACGTTCACGGCCAGCAGCGCGTTCATGGGGACGCGGTGCCGCTTGGAGATCTTCGAGAAGACGCGGGATCCCGGGAACATGTCGTCGCGGGCGAAGGAGAACACGATCCGGCTCGCGGCGGCCTGCTGGCTCATCACACCCGCGATGAAGGACGTGATGATGACGGTGAGCACCGCCTTCGTGCCCACGATGCCGAGCGAGTTCTGCAGGATCGAGGGGATCGGGTTGGTGTCCTCGCCCGAGAGGATCGAGCCGAGGTCCGGAGCCGCGAGCGCGTAACCGACGAACGCGAGCAGCGCGGCCACTCCGCCGACGGCCACGGTCAGCTGCATGGCCCGCGGGATGCTGCGGGAGGGGTTGGGGACTTCCTCCGCGATCTCGCCGCACGCCTCGAAGCCGTAGAAGAGGAAGAGGCCGACGAGGGAGGCGGCGATGAAGGCCATGATGTAGTCGTCGTGGTTGGAGCTGCTGGTCTCGAAGAAGATCGCGACCGAGTTGTGCCGTTCGAAGATCAGCAGGTACAGGCCGACGAGGACGATGCCGATCAGTTCCGCGGCGAGTCCGATCTTCGAGATCAGAGCCAGTGTCCTGGTGCCGAAGCAGTTGCAGATGAGGCAGACGACGGTCATGCCGATCGCGATCCACAGGCGCTGGGCGGGGGTGGAGCTGATGCCGGGCGCGTCGGCGGTTCCGGCGAAGAGGCTGGCCAGGAAGTCCGAGCTGAAGAGTGCGGTGCTGGTGATGCCGATGGTGATGGTGCAGATGTAGATCCACGCGTTGAACCAGGCGTAGCGCCCGTTCCACAGCCTTCGGACCCATTGGTAGAGCCCGCCCGCGAGCGGGAACTGCGAGACGACCTCGCCGAAGACCAGCGCGACCAGGAACTGTCCGGCCCCGACGATGCCGATCCAGAAGATCGACGGTCCGCCGGCCGTCGCCAGACCGACCGCGAAGAGGGACACGACGCCCACGAGGGGCGAGAGGTACACGAAGCCCAGGGCGAAGTTGCCCCACAGGCTGACCTTGCGGTCGAACTTCTGCTCATAGCCGAGTACGGCGAGCAGTTCGGCGTCGGCGGCCGAGGAGACGGGACTCCCGGTCCCGCCCGTGGAACTGACGCGGGTGGATCTGGGCGCCGCGTGCGCCTCGTTCTCCGTAGCTGACATGACGATCTCCGTGGGTCGAGGGGGACATGCTCCTTGTCGAACGGTCGCCGCGCTGCGCCTGCGGGCGGGCGTAAGTCGCGATCCGTCATCGCGGTTCAGCTCTGCTCGAAGGCGTGGTCGGACCAGTCCAGCCGGGCCGATCCGTAGCGCGCGGCGCGGACGTCTCCCGAGCGCGCGTGTCCCTCGAAGTTCTCGATGCGTGAGGCCCTGCCGCAGATCTCGCCGAGCCGGGCGCTGGACCCGGCGTCCCTGATCTCCTGGTAGGTCACGGTCTTGAGGTACTTGCCGACCCAGAGTCCGCCGGTGTAGCGGGCCGCTCCCAGGGTGGGCAGCACATGGTTGGTGCCGATGACCTTGTCGCCGTACGCGACGCACGTCTTGTCGCCGAGGAACAGGGCGCCGTAGTTACGCATCCGGTGCAGGGCCTCGCGGGGCTCGGCGGTGAGGATCTGGACGTGTTCGCCGGCGTACTCGTCGGCGAGCGCGTAGGCGGCGTCCAGGGTGGGGACCACGGCCACCTCGCCGTGGTCGCGCCAGGCGGGCCCGGCGACGTCCCCGGTGGGCAGATCCGGCAGCAGCTTGTCCACCCAGGCGATGGTCCGCGCGCCCACCTCCTCGGACGTCGTGATGAGGACCGTCGGGGAGTCGGGTCCGTGCTCGGCCTGGGACAGCAGGTCCGTCGCCACCACGAACGGGTCCGCGGTGTCGTCCGCGACGATCAGCACTTCCGTCGGTCCGGCGAACAGGTCGATGCCGACCTCGCCGAAGAGCTGGCGCTTGGCCTCCGCCACATAGGCGTTGCCGGGGCCGGCGAGCATGTCGACCGCGTCGATCGTCTCGGTGCCCAGCGCCAGGGCGGCCACGGCCTGGACACCGCCCATCACGTAGATCTCGTCGGCGCCGGCCAGATGCATCGCGGCGATGCTCACGGGCGGCGGAGCCCCGCGGTCCGGCGGCGTCGTCGCGGCGACCCGCTGGACACCGGCGACCTTGGCCGTCAGGACGGTCATGTGCGCCGACGCGGTGAGCGGATAGCGGCCGCCGGGGACGTAAGCGCCGGCCGCGCCGATCGGGATGTTGCGCTGTCCCAGGAACACCCCGGGCAGAGTCTCCACCTCGAAGTCGGTGAGGGAGTCCCGCTGCGCCCGGGCGAAGCCGCGGACCTGCTCCTGGACGAACCGCAGGTCGTCGAGGACCGTCTCGGGGACGGAGGAGACCACGGAGGCGACCTCGTCGGGGCTGAGCCGGAAGGACGGCGGGCCCCAGTGGTCGAACTTCTGCGACCAGCGGCGCACGGCGGCGTCACCGCCGGCCCGTACGTCGGCGATCACGTCCGCGACGGTCTCGACGATTTCCGGACGGCTGGCCCGGGCCGGTTTCGCGGCGGCGGGACCCTTGATGTAGTGGCGTTCTGACGACACTCTGCACTCCTCGCACGTGGTCGTGCCGGTGGGGTTGACCTGAAGTCTGAGGAAACGCGCGGGTGTGGCGACAGGCGCAGTGTGTGCAATATTGGCCGTGGAACCAGCACACACCGAGGTAGTGGTTCATGGCTGAACCCCTGACTGTTCGCGCCGCACTCGAACTCGAGGTGTTCAAGCGCACCCAAGTGCGCGTGTACGCCGGAGAGAGGAACCTGGACCGCCCGGTGCGCTGGGTGCACACCGGGGAGATCCCGGACATCCACCGCTTCCTCACCGGCCAGGAGATGCTCCTGACGGCCGGGCTCGGCATGGGCAGCACCGCTCTGCAGCAGCGCGCCTTCGTCCGGCGTGTCGCGGACGCCCGCGCGGCCGTGCTCGTCGTCGAGCTGGCCGGGCGCATGTTCGACTCGATGCCGCAGGCCGCGGTCGAGGAGGCCGAGGCCGCCGGCCTGCCCCTGGTGGGACTGGCCGACGAGATCCCCTTCGTCGAGACGTCGGCCCAGGTCCACGAGGTGCTGGTCGGCATCCGCGTCAAGCAGTTGATCGCCGAGGAGGCCACCAGCCAGGCGTTCATGGATCTGCTGCTGGCCGACGAGGACTACGTGGGCGTGGTCAGGGAGCTGGCCCGCCGCACCGGGCACGCCGTGGTGCTGGAGGACGTGACCCATCAGATGCTCGCCTACGGAGGCGCGACCCCGGAGGCCGACCGGGTGGTCAACGAGTGGAGCGCGCACTCGCGGGCCATTCACGAACGCCACCACCCTCTGGTGGCGCAGGGCAACGAGGCTCCTGCGGCCTCGGCGGCGTCCTTCAGCCAGGTCGAGCCCTGCGCACGCCAGCCCGTGGTCCTGCGCGGCGAGTCCTGGGGCTGGCTCCATCTGCTGCACGGCGAGGTGCGGCCGCACCCGGCCGTGCTGCGGACGCTGGAGCGGGCGGCGGCGGCCGTGGCGATCTCGCTGCTCAGCGAGCGGGAGAGCGGCGCCCGCGCGTCCCAGCGCCAGACGGCGCTGCTGAACCGGCTGATGCTGGGCGACATCACGGGAGAGCGGTTCGTGAGCCTCAGCCTGGCGCTCGGGCAGGACCTGCGCGGACGGGAGCTGATCGTTCTCACCGCGTGGGCGGGGGACGACGAGCCCGTCAGGGACCGTGTCCTCGCCCGTCTTCTGCAGGAGGCCGGCTGGCCGGCCGTCGTGGCCGACACCGGAGAGTTCGACGTGGCGGTCGTGGGCCTGCCCGCACGCACGGACGCGACCGCTGTGCGAAAGCTGTTGACCGATCACGGCGTACGGGGCGGCGTCAGCCGGACCGTGGAGCCGGCGGCCCTGCCGCTGGCGCTGCGCCAGAGCCGCAGCGCGGCCTGCGTCGCGGCGGCGGCGGAGCTCCCGGAGGTCCGCCACTTCGACGATCTGGGAGCCCTGCGTCTGCTCGTCGCGCTCTCGGAGGGTCCGGAACTCAGGCGCTATGTCGAGGACGAGCTGGGCCCACTGCTCAAGCACGACGCGCTCGTGAAGAACCCGTTGCTTCCCACCCTGCGGACCTTCCTCGACTGCGGCGGCAACAAGGCCAGGGCGGCCGAGGAACTCTTCATCCAGCGGCGCACCCTCTACCACCGCCTCGACCGGCTCTCCGAGATCCTCGGCCTCGACCTCACCCAGGTCAGCAACCAGCAGCGGCTGCAACTGGCCATGCGCGGACACGACCTGCTGCGCAAGCCGACGCTGCGGCGGGCCTGACCGCCGAGGACGTCAGCCCTTCGTCGCCCTGGCGAGGGACGGGGCGATGCGCAGGGCGTTCGCCCCGATCGTCAGGGCCGGGTTGAGCGCCGCGGAGGACGGGAAGAACGACGAGTCGGCCACCCAGAGGTTGTCGACGTCATGGCTGCGGCACAGGGGGTCGAGCACGCTCTGCGCCGGGTCGTGACCTGCCACGGCCGTTCCGCACATGTGGGAGTTGGTCTCGATGCCCATGCGCTGGGTGAAGATCAGCGGATAGCCGGCCTTGCGGACCGCCCGGGTCACCCGGCGCACGAGTTCGTGGTGGGGCGCGAGGTTGGTCGGCGTCCAGTCGATGAGGATGCGCTCGCCGTCCACGCGCACCCGGTTGTCCCGGGACGGCAGGTCCTCGGTCGTCAGATAGATGTCGAGGCTTCTGGCCGCCATGAACTTCAGGGCCCAGGTCGGCGCCCACGGACGCGCGGGCTTGAGCATGGGGGCCTGGAGCTTGCCCAGCATCTGGAGGTTGCCGAGCGGCCAGCGCGTTCCCGGTCCGGCTTCGTAGAAGTCGTTCAGACCGAGCGTCTTCTGCCACTTCGTGGGGTTGGTCCGCAGGGGGTCGACCCCGACGAAGAACGTGCTGTTGTGGACCATGTAGTTGCGGCCGAGCAGCCCCGAGGAGTTGGCGAGCCCCTGGGGGTGCGAGTCGTCGGCCGAACGCAGCAGCAGCGCGGCCGAGTTGACCGCGCCGCCGGCGAGGGCGAAGCTCTTGGCGTTGATGCGGATGATCCGGCCCGCGTGCCGTGCCTCGGCGGCGACGACCTTGCGGCCGTCGGGCGAGGTGATCAGCCGGGTGACCTCCGCGCCCGTGAGGATCTTCGCGCCGTCGCGCAGCGCGGGGAGCAGCAGCCGGTTCTCGGCGTCGGACTTCATGCCCGTCTCGTCCGGACAGCCGTCGGCGGTCGTGACGGCGGCGCGGTCGGCCTGCGTGCTGATGTTCAGGGCGTTCGGCGTGTGGAACGGGTGCAGGCCCTGCCTGCGCAGCGACCGGGAGAACCGCTCGATCTCCGGTTCGTGCTGGAGCGCCGGGTAGGGGTAGGGCTTGGAGCGGGGCGGCTCGGTGGGGTCCTCGCCCGTCTGCCCGTGCACCTGGAGCAACTGCTCCATGACGGTGTAGAAGGGCTCCAGCTCGTCGTAGCCGAAAGGCCAGGCTCGCGAGACGCCCTCGTGGTGTTCCACCTCGGTGAAGTCACTGCGCCGGAAACGGGGCAGCATGGCGCCGTAGAAACGGGTGTTTCCGCCCACCCAGTAATACACACCGGGCGCGAACGGCTTTCCGGTGCTGCCGTCGTACCAATAGCCCGCGTTTTTGTAGCGGCCTTTGATGTACATCTCGGCCGGTTGCGAGTTCTCGGGTTCACGGGGCAGGAAACGGCCCCGTTCCACGACGAGCACGTCGAGACCGGAGTCCTTCAGCGCCCAGGCCAGCGAGGACCCGCCCATGCCGGATCCGATGATCAGGACGTCCGTGCTGATCTCTTCGGCGGCGTCGGGTGAGACGAGGGAATCGGGCCGGAGCTCCGGGGGCGTGTAATCCTGGCGGACCGGATCGGACATGAGTCGAAATCCCCTCAGACGCTCGGGTGCGGGCTCGGAAAGACCGGAAGTGGTGCCCCTTGCCCTGGCAGTTCCAGGAGAGCCTAAACAGCGGCATGGACGCGGCACATGCACGAGATGGGTAATGACTGCCGCCCCTGTTGCTCACCTCGTGCATGTGCTGGGCGGGCCCGGCGTCTCTAGCGTCGTCACGCACCACGTCGCCGATCAGCGCGTGGGGGACTTCCATGGAGGCGAAATGGACACGGAATCGTATGACTACATCGTCGTCGGGGCCGGCTCGGCCGGTTGTGCGCTCGCGGCCCGCCTGTCCGAGGACCCGGATGTCACGGTCGCGCTGATCGAGGCGGGGCCGCCGGCCCGGGGCCGCCTCTTCGAGATACCCGCACTGTTCTCACAGCAGCTGAAGACGGCGTACGACTGGGACTTCGAGACGGAACCCGAGCCGCGGCTCGCAGGGCGCCGCGCCTACCTGCCGCGGGGCCGGGTGGTCGGCGGCACCAGCTCGATGAACACGATGCTGTACGTGCGCGGTCACCGCTACGACTACGACACCTGGGAGCGGCTCGGCAATCCGGGCTGGGGATACGACGACGTACTGCCGTTCTTCAGGAAGTCCGAGGACAACGAGCGCGGCGCCGACGACTTCCACGGCGTCGGCGGCCCCCTCACCGTCAGCGACCCCCGATCCGTCCATCCGCTGCTGACGGCATGGGTCGAGGCGGCTCAGGACGCGGGCCACAAGTACAACTCGGACTTCAACGGGGCCGAGCAGGAGGGCGTGGGCTACCACCAGGTCACGCAGCGAGGCGGACTGCGGTGCAGCAGCGCGGTGGCGTTCCTGGAGCCGGCCGCCGGCCGTGCGAACCTCACCGTGCTCCCCTCGACGACCGCTCTGCGTCTGAGCTTCGACGGCTCGCGGGCCACCGGTCTGGAGGTCGACCACCTCGGGACCGTCCGGACGATCCGGGTCGAGCGGGAGATCGTGCTGTCCCTGGGGGCCTACAACTCTCCCCACCTGCTGCTGCAGTCCGGCGTCGGACCGGCCGACGAACTCTCCGCAGGAGGGATCGCGCCGCTGCACGACCTGCCTGACGTCGGCAGGAACATGCAGGACCACACCGGGTGCTTCATCAGCTTCTTCAGCGACACCGAGCCGCTCCTGGGACCGGACACCTCCCGGGAGGAGCAGCTCCTGCGGAGGCAGGGCACCGGTCCGATGGCCTGGAACGAGACCGGCGGCTTCTTCAGCTCCGGCGACGACGTCCCCGCCCCGGACATCCAGGTGCACGCCGCGCTGGGCATCGTCCGCGACGAGGGTCTCGCCGCGCCGCTGGAGCCGGGCATGTCGTTCGGGCCGTACGTGGCACGACCCGCGAGCCGCGGCTCGGTGCGGCTGCGGCACTCACACCCGTACGCCAAGCCGCGCATCTTCCACAACTATCTCGACGACCCGGACGACCGCCGGCGGCTGCGGGAGGGCGTCCGCCTGTGCATGCGCATCGCCCGTGAGCAACGGCTGACGTCCCTGCTGCAGTCGGATCTGCGCGCGGCCGCCGGCGCCGGACTGGCCCCGCTGTCGGACAGCGACCAGGACATCAACGACTTCATCCGCACGCAGTCGTTCTCCTTCTACCACCCGTCGGGCACCTGCATGATGGGCAAGGTCGTCGACCACGAACTCCGTGTGCACGGGCTCGAGAACGTCCGTGTGGCGGACACGTCGATCATGCCGACCCTCGTCACCGGCAACACGAACGCCCCCGCCATCATGATCGGCGAGAGGGCCGCCTCGTTCATCCGGTCGTGACCGGCACGGCTCGCGAAGACGTCGCGTCACACCGTCCGGACGACGGTGCCGCCGCCTTGCAGCGCCGTGACCTCGTCGGCGGCCGCGCCGGTGTCGGTGACGAGGGTGTGCAGGCGGGCGGCGGGGCTGACGACGGCGTAGGCGGTGTGGCCGAGCTTGCTGCCGTCGGCGGCGGCGATGACGCGGCGGGCGGAGGCCATGCCCGCCTTCTTCACCGCGGCGTCGTCGAGGTCGTAGGCGGTCAGACCGTCGGCCGCGGTGAGCCCGCAGCAGCCGATGACGGCGGTGTCGAAGCGCAGGGCGGCCAGGGAGGCGAGAGTGAGGGGGCCGGTGAGGGCTCCTTCACCGGCGCGGGGCTGTCCGCCGGGCACGACCAGTGTCGCGGGGCCGGGTGTCTCGGCGAACAGGCGGATGGCCTGCAGGGACAGGGGCATCACGGTGACGGGCCGCTCGCGCAGCAGGCGGGCGACCTCCAGGCAGGTGGTGCCGCTGTCCAGCAGGACGCTCTCGCCGTCGGCGATGAGCGCGCAGACGGCGGCGGCGATCCGGCGTTTGGTCTCGACCGCCTCGTGGGCGCGCAGCGCGAAGGGAGGCTCCTCGCCCCGCAGGAGCAGGGTGCGCGCCCCTCCGCGGACGCGTTCGAGGACTCCCTGGGCGGCCAGGGTGTCCAGGTCGCGCCGGATGGTCATCTCCGAGGCGCCGGTCAGCTCCGCGAGTTCCTGGACCGTGGCGCCCCCGGAGTCCCTGACGACCTTCGCGATCAGCCCGTGCCGGTCTGCGTTGCTCATGCCGTGATTGAACACCACGGGAAAATGAACAACAAACCTGTTCGTTATCGCGGTTTTCAAACACAAAGAATGTTCGTTACGCTGGCCGACATGGAACGTTCCCTGCGAGCCGCCCGCGTGGCGACCTATGTCTACTTCGTCCTGTACGGCACCTTGCTGGGCACCTGGGTGGTGCAGATCCCCGCGATCGAGGAGCGCGTCGGCGTCAGCCACGCCACGCTCGGCGGCCTGCTGGTGGTGCTCGGGCTCGGAGCCTTCACAGGGATGCAGGTGGCGGGTCCCCTGACCGACCGCCTCGGCACCCGCACGGTGGTACCCGCCGGCGGCGTGCTCTGCGGCGCGACCCTGTTCCTGCCCGGCCTCGCCCACGATCCGTGGACGCTGGCCGCCGCGCTGCTGGTCTTCGGGCTCTGCAACGGCTGCCTGGACGTGAGCATGAACGCCCACGCCGTGCACGTGGAGAAGGCGTACGGCCGGCCCGTCATGTCCGGCTTCCACGCCACGTTCTCCGTCGGCGGCGTCCTCGCCGCGCTCGCCGGAGCGGGCACGGCGAGCGCCGGACTGCCCCCGGCCGCGGCCATGGCCGCCATGGGATCGGTGGGCATCGTGGTCGCCCTGGCCGCGGCCCGCGCCCTGCTGCCCGCCGCTCCCGCCGCCGAGAGCACCGGCTCCGCGGAGCAGGCCGGCACGTCACCGGCCGACGAGCGCCGCACCACGACGGGCCGGGTATGGCTGCTGGCCGTCCTGGCGCTGATGGTCATGCTGTGCGAAGGCGCCGCCAACGACTGGAGCGCCCTGCACCTGAGGGACGCCCTGGGCGCCTCCGCGAGCACCGCGGCCTTCGCGTACGGCACCTTCGCCGCGGCCATGACCGTCGGCCGCCTGCTCGCCGACCGCTGCGTCACCCGGTTCGGTTCCCTGGCGATCCTGCGCCACGGCGCGGCCGTGGCCGCCGTCGGCATCACACTCGTGACCGTCGGCCCCTGGATGTGGACCGTGTTCGCCGGCTGGGCGCTGTTCGGCCTCGGCCTGTCGGGCTGTGTCCCGCAGTTGTTCAGCGCGGCGGGGCACGCCGACCCGTCGGCCGCCGGTGCCAACGTCTCCCGTGTCGCCGGGCTCGGCTACGTCGGCATGCTCGCCGGCCCCGCCGTCATCGGCTGGCTGACCCACGTCGTGGCCCTCGACCACGCCTTCGTCCTGTTGACCCTGCTGTGCGTGACCACCGCTGCGGGCGCCGGGGTCCTGCGCACCGGATCCGACCGGAACGGATCCGACCGCGACGGGACCGGCCCCGGGGGATCCGCCCCCGACGGAGCCGACCGCACCCGCCGATGCGAGACGGCAGCCGGCAGCCACTGACCGCTTGTGCGGCACGGGCCCTGACACCCGTGCCGCACAAGCCCTCTCCTCCCGGTCACCAGGGCCGGGCAGGGAAGTCCTCAGCCGAAGGAGCCCCGATGTCCGAGTCCCGCGCACTGCCCGCCCGAGGCCCCGTCGGCGTCATGCTGCCGCTCGATCTCCCCGTCGGCGAGGTGCTGCCCTATGTCCGGCGTGCCGAGGAGCTCGGATTCGACCAGGTGTGGGTGGTGGAGGACCTCGGCTGGCGCGGCGGTGTCGCCCAGGCGGCCACCGTCCTGGCCTCCACCACGAACCTCACCGTCGGGATCGGGATCATGCCCGCCGGCGCCCGCAACGTGTGCTTCGCCGCGATGGAACTGGCCACCCTCGCCCAGCTCCACCCCGGCCGGCTCATCGCGGGGATCGGCCACGGCATGCCCGGCTGGATGCGCCAGGCCGGGTCCTGGCCCGCCAGCCCCCTGACGCTGATCAAGGAGTACGCGAGAGCGCTGCGCCTGCTCATCGCCGGTGAGCCCGGCCCCGCGAACGGCCGGTACGTCCGCTGCGAAGGCGTGGTCCTCACCGAGATCCCGGACATCGTCCCCCCGGTGGTCCTGGGCGTCCGCGGCCCGAAGTCGCAGGCGGTCGCGGGCGAGGTCGCCGACGGTCTCCTCCTGGCCGAGCCCGCCGCACCGGCCTACATCACCGCTTCCCTGCGCAACCTGGGCCGCGACGCCTCCGCGCCCGCTCCGGAGATCGTCGTCTACGACGCCGCCGCCGTCGACGACGACGAGGAAGCCGCCCTGGCCTGCGTCCGCGCCTCTCTGGAGACGGTCGGCGAGCCGCAATGGACCGCCCACATCGACCCCCTGTCCTTCGCCGCGGACCTGCGCGCACACCGCGCCGCCAGCCCCGACGCCCGGCGGTTCGCCCGGACGATGCCCGCCGAGTGGGTCCGCGAGCTGAGCATCGCCGGCACCCCCGCCCAGGCCCGCGCCGCGATCGACGCCCGCCACGCGGCAGGCGCGACCAGCGTCGTCCTCGCCCCGGCGGGCCCCGATCCCCTGGCGGCACTCGACTCGCTCGCCCGCGCCCTGCGCTGAGGGCGGACCCCACGTCAACATCTTTGAGTGTTGAACTCCATCGGGTGACATAGCCGGAGGGAGAGGTTCCGGTGCGGGGGGAGCGGGCATCAGACAACTCCCTCCCCTCCCCCAGCACTTCAGGAGTTCACCATGCTCCGAGGCATCGACGTCAGCGCGTTCCAGTCCTCCGACTACAGTACGGACGGCCTCTCCTTCGTCTTCGTCAAGGCGACGGAGGGGCGTACGTACGTCAACCCCAAGCTCGCCGCCCAGACCAAGACCGCGCGTGAGGCCGGGCTGGTCGTGGGGTTCTACCACTTCCTGTGGCCCGGGAACCTCACCGAGCAGGCGGAGTACTTCGTCGCCAAGGCCCCCGACCGGGCGGGCGACATCCTCGCCGTCGACTGGGAGACGACCGGCGGCGGGACCCACGCGAGCAACGCGGAGAAGGACCGTTTCATCCGCAAGGTGAAGGCCCTGCGACCGGACAACCGCGTGATCCTCTACTGCAACCGGCACTTCTGGCTGAACGTCGACACGACGTCGTACGCCGGGGACGGCCTGTGGATCGCCGACTACGGCACGGCCGGCAAGCCCCGGATCGAGGCCCAGTGGCGCTTCCACCAGTTCACCGACGAGCCCGTGGACACGAACGTGGCCCGGTTCGCCGACCGGGCGGCGCTGCGGGAGTGGGCCTCGGCCGACTGAACGCGCCCACTCCCGTGGCCGTTCGTCACTTGCTCAGGTATGCCCAGAACTCGTCGAACGACAGGAGCTTGTCGCTGTTGAGGTCACGGCTGGCGATGATGGCCTCGGCGACCGACTCGGTGACGTTCCAGTCGCCCTGCTGCGCGAGGGCGGTCTTGAACTCGGCCGCGCTGATGAAGCCGTCACCGTCCGTGTCGATCCGCTGGAACTGCTTGCGTGCTTCTTCGATGTCGACCACCGGGTCCGCCCCTATTCCGTAGCTTTGCTGTCGTACTGACGCAGGTCAGGTTAACGGCCCGAGTGCGCGCCCCGTGCGGCGACCACCGGCGACGCGAGGAGCGGGGCAGTGGAGACGTTGCGGGACATACTCGACGCGGCGGCGCAGGGCGTCTTCCCGCCCGCCGACGGCGGCACGACCGTGGTGCCGCAGCACTCCGCCCGGGACGCCGGCGTGCTGTGCTTCACCGCGCACTCCGTCGTCTTCACGGACGAGGACCCCCGGTGGGTGCGCGAGACGCTCGTGGCCCTCGACTGCGACGCGCTGGCCGCGACCATGAACCCGCTCTTCCTGGCGGCCCTCCTGGAGCGCACGGGCCGCGCCTGCGACACCGTCGACGCGCTGCTCGTCGGCCGACCGCTGCCGGGTGAACCGGCCCTCGCGCTCGAGGAGATCGAGGACGCGGCGCATCCCCGCGTGCGCTACGCGCGTCGACGCCGTGACGACGTGCGCGTCTGGTCCGCGGCGGGCGGGATGCTGGCGATGGGGCGCGGGGTGGGCGGTCGGCTGGAGGTGTCGGTGGAGGTGGACGCCGACGCGCGGCACCGCGGGCTCGGGCGGGCCCTGGTCACCGCGGCGCGGCAGCTCGCCGGTGAGCCTCTGTGGGCGCAGATCGCCCCGGGCAACGCGCGCAGCATGCGGGCGTTCCAGGCCGCCGGGTACGTCCCGGTGGGGTCGGAGGCGCTGCTCCTCCCCCGGTGAGGGACGCGCCGCCTCGGGTTCAGGTGAGGACGCGCAGGAGGAGCACCGAGCGGGCCGGGACCGTCAGGGGGACCGCCGAGGGATGCGAGGTCAGCGGCGGGCGGGACTGGTCCTCCGTCGAGGTGTCCAGGACGAGTTCGTAGCGTTCGGCCCAGGGCGGACCGGGCAGGACGAAGGGGGCCGGGCGGTCGCCGGCGTGCAGGACGGCGAGGAAACTGTCGTCGGTGATGGGGGCGCCCCGCTCGTCGCGGCCGGGGATGTCCCGGCCGGAGAGGTACATGCCCAGCGTGGCCGCGGGGGCGTACCAGTCCCGTTCCGTCATCTCCGTGCCCCGCGGCGTGAACCAGGCCAGGTCGCGCAGCCCGTCCACCGAGTGGGGCCGGCCGGAGAAGAACGCCCGGCGGCGCAGCACGGGGTGGTCGTGCCGCAGGGCGATCAGCCGGGAGGTGAGGTCGAACAGGTTCTTCCAGCCCGGGTCCTCCAGCAGTTCCCAGTCGACCCAGCTGATCTCGTTGTCCTGGCAGTACGCGTTGTTGTTGCCCCGCTGGGTCCGCCCCATCTCGTCGCCCGCGACCAGCATCGGCACGCCCGTCGACAGCAGCAGCGTGGTCAGCAGGTTGCGCAGCTGACGGCGGCGCAGGGACCGTACGCGTTCGTCATCGCTCTCACCCTCCGCGCCGCAGTTCCAGGCGCGGTTGTCGTTCGTGCCGTCCCGGTTGCCCTCGCCGTTGGCCTCGTTGTGCTTGCGCTCGTAGGAGACGAGGTCGCGCAGGGTGAACCCGTCGTGGGCGGTGACGAAGTTGACCGAGGCGTACGGCCGCCGGCCGCCCCAGGCGTACAGGTCGCTGGAGCCCGACAGGCGGTAGCCCATCTCACGGACGTCGGGCAGCGCGTGCCGCCAGAAGTCCCGGACGGCGTTGCGGTAGCGGTCGTTCCACTCGGTCCACAGGGGCGGGAAGGCGCCCACCTGGTAGCCGCCGGAGCCGACGTCCCAGGGCTCGGCGATCAGTTTCACCCGGCGCAGGACCGGGTCCTGGGCGATGACCGCGAGGAACGGGGAGAGCATGTCGACGTCGTGCATGGAGCGGGCCAGCGCCGCCGCGAGGTCGAAGCGGAAGCCGTCGACGCCCATCTCCGTGACCCAGTAGCGCAGCGAGTCGGTGATCAGTCGGAGCACCTGCGGCTGGACGACGTGCAGCGTGTTGCCGCAGCCGGTGTAGTCGGCGTAGCGGCGGGCGTCCGACTGCAGGCGGTAGTAGCCGCGGTTGTCGATGCCCTTGAGCGACAGCGTCGGGCCCAGCTCGCCCGCCTCGGCGGTGTGGTTGTAGACCACGTCGAGGATGACCTCGATGCCGGCCGCGTGCAGTGCCCGCACCATCCGCTTGAACTCGCCGACCTGCTGCCCCCTGGTGCCGGACGCGGCGTAGGCGGCGTGCGGGGCGAAGTAGCCGACGGAGTTGTAGCCCCAGTGGTTCTTCAGGCCGCGGCGCAGCAGATGGTCCTCGTGGGCGAACTGGTGGACGGGCAGCAGCTCGACGGCCGTGACGCCCAGCTTCACCAGGTGCTCGATCGCCGCGGGGTGCGCCAGACCCGCGTACGTGCCGCGCAGTTCCTCGGGGATCGCCGGGTGCCGCATCGTGAAGCCGCGCACGTGCAGTTCGTAGATGACGGAGTCCGCCCAGGGCGTCTTGGGCCGCCGGTCGTCGGCCCAGTCGTCGTCATCGTGGACGACGACGCCCTTCGGGACGAACGGCGCGGAGTCCCGTTCGTCGCGCACGGTGTCGGCGACATGCTGCTCGGGCCAGTCCCGCACATGCCCGTACACCTCGGGCGGCAGCGCGAACTCGCCGTCCACCGCGCGCGCGTAGGGGTCCAGGAGCAGCTTCGCCGGGTTCCAGCGCCCGCCGGTCCACGGGTCCCAGCGGCCGTGCACCCGGTAGCCGTAGCGCTGCCCGGGCATCACGCCGGGGACGAAGCCGTGCCAGATCTCGTGGGTCAGCTCGGTGAGGCGGGCCCTGGTCTCCCGGCCCTGCCCGTCGAAGAGGCACAGCTCGACCGCCTCCGCACCCGCCGCCCACAGTGCGAAATTGGTGCCGGCGACGCCGTCCGGGCCGACCCGGAAGCGGGCGCCCAGCGGTGTGGACGCGCCCGGCCACACCGGCACGCCCGGCGTCGCCCGCCGTGTCCCGTTCACGACGGCGGACGCGGCGGTGCGCCTCTCCGCCACCGCCTCCTGCTCGGCTGCGCTGGACACCGTTGCGCCTCCCGCGGCTCGTGGAACGACGGTGGCCCCGGGGCGTACGGCGTCCCGGCCGCGGCCCCCTGGCGTCGTCCTCCTCCCTGTTCTGCCCAGACCGTGCCTCGCACTCACGTTTCCCCGGAGCGTGCCCCGTCGTTGGGTATCGCGTGAGGCACGTACAACGGCGCGCGCGGCGCGCGGGGGCCGCGCTGGCCGCCGTACTGACATGGGCAGGACTGCTGGCCGGCGCGGCCGGCTGCACCGGGGAGGGCGCCGGCGGCGGCCCGGACCTGACGCAGGGCAAGGCGCCGCCGGCACAGGACGTCATCCGCGTCACCCCGCGGGACGGGGCACGGGCGGTGCGCCCCGGCAAGGAGCTGCGGGTGCGGGTGACCGAGGGGCGGCTGGAGTCGGTGAAGGTCGTCAAGTGGCAGGACGCGCGGGAGACCCCCGTGCCGGGCGGGCTCTCCGCCGACGGGCGCACCTGGAGCCCCCGCGAGGCGCGGCTCGGGCTCGCCGCCCGGTACACGGTCGACGCGGTGGCCGTCGACGGCAAGGGCCGCCGCTCGGCCCGGCACACCGCCTTCACCACCTTCGTCCCCGAGGAACGCTTCATCGGCTACGTCACGCCGGAGAACCGCTCCACCGTCGGCACCGGGATGATCGTCTCCCTGGAGTTCAACCGGGAGATCGCCGACCGGGCCGCCGTCGAGCGCGCGGTCCGGGTCACCGCCGAGCCGGCCGTCGACGTCCGGCCGCACTGGTTCGGCGACAGCCGGCTGGACTTCCGCCCCGAGACGTACTGGCGGCCCGGCACCCGGGTGAGCGTCGCGCTGCGCTTCCGTGACGTGGAGGCCGCGCCGGGGGTCTACGGGCTCCAGGACAGGACGTTCTCCTTCACCGTCGGCCGGCACCAGGTCTCCCGTGTCGACGCCGCCGCGCACACCATGGAGGTACGGCGCGAGGACGAACTGATCGCCACCGTCCCCGTCACCGCCGGGGCGCCGAAGACGACGACGTACAACGGCAAGATGGTGGTGACCGAGATGCTGGAGCTGACCCGGATGAACGGCGCCACGGTCGGCTTCAAGAAGAAGGACGGCAAGAGCGAGTACGACATCCCGGACGTGCCGCACGCCATGCGGCTGACCAACTCCGGGACCTTCCTGCACGGCAACTACTGGGCGCCGGCGGACGCGTTCGGCACGGTCAACCTCAGCCATGGCTGCGTGGGCCTCAGGGATGTGAAGGGCGGCGGTTCCGACACCCCGGCGGGCTGGTTCTTCGACCGCAGCCTCGTCGGCGACGTCGTCGAGGTCGTCAACAGCAAGGACAAGACGGTCGCGGCGGACAACGGGCTCGGCGGCTGGAACATGGACTGGGAGGAGTGGACGGAGGGCACCGCGGTGGAGTGACGGCGCCTGCGACTCGGTGAGCTCGATGATCTCCTCTCCCTGACGCGCCGCATGTTCCCCGCCCCCGTTTCGGGAACCTTTCCTCCCAAGGTCGAAGTTGGGACGGAACGGTGACAGTCGGGGGCCGCCAGGGCCGTTGACCTTGTGGTTAATATGCGGCCAGCGCGGGGGACGCGCCGGTGCGCGGGCCTGACCGGCCCGGGGGAGGGGAAGAGAAAAGTGAACGTGCGACCGATATCGGGGGCATCGGTTGGCAGGCGCTCACGCGGCCGCGACAAGCGGCTGGCGATGATCGTCGGGGGGCTGATGCTGGCCGTCACGGCCTGCGGCGGGGGCGGGGACTCCGGCTCGGAGAAGCCGAAGGCCGACGGGGGCTCCGGCTCGGCCACCGCGCAGGGCGCGCAGTCGGAGGCGGTCGTGAGCATCGCCCCGAAGGACGGCGCGAAGGACATCGACACCAACGGAACGCTGAAGGTCACCGCCGCGAAGGGCAAGCTGACCGAGGTCGTCGTCAAGGACGCCAAGGGCACGGCGATACCGGGCGCGATCTCCGCGGACGGGGCCGGCTGGACGCCGAGCACGCATCTGGCCGCCGCCACCAAGTACCAGGTGCACGCCGTGGCGAAGGACGCCCAGGGCCGTACGGCCGCCGAGGACACCAGCTTCACCACGCTGACCCCGGAGAACACTTTCGTCGGCGACTTCACGCCGGAGGACGGCTCCACGGTCGGGGTCGGCATGCCGTTCTCGGTCCTCTTCACGCGGGGCATCACCAAGCCGGCGGACGTCGAGAAGGCCATCACCGTCAAGACCGAGCCGGCCGTGGACGTCCAGAGCCACTGGTTCGGCAACGACCGTCTGGACTTCCGTCCAGAGAAGTACTGGAAGGCCGGCACCAAGGTCACGGTAAAGATGAACCTCGACGGCGTCGAGGGCCGTGAGGGCGTCTACGGCAAGCAGACCAAGACGGTCTCCTTCACCATCGGCCGCAACCAGGTCTCCGTGGTGGACGTCGACAAGCTGACCATGCAGGTCACCCGGGAGGGCAAGACCGTCAAGAGCATCCCGGTCACCACGGGACAGCCCGGCATGGAGACCTGGAACGGCCAGATGGTCATCAGCGAGAAGCTGACGGTGACCCGGATGAACGGCGAGACGGTCGGCTACGGCGGTGAGTACGACATCAAGGACGTCCCGCACGCCATGCGGCTGACCACCTCCGGGACCTTCATCCACGGCAACTACTGGGGCGGCGACGCGTTCGGCAACCGTAACGCCAGCCACGGCTGCATCGGCCTGCGCGACGTGCGCGGCGGCTATGACAGCGGGGTGCCGGCCGCGTGGTTCTTCAAGAACTCGATGATCGGCGACGTGGTCGTCGTGAAGAACTCCAACGACGAGGTCGTGGCCGCGGACAACGGCTACAACGGCTGGAACATGTCGTGGGCGGAGTGGAAGAAGTAGTTCCGCCCCCTCCCTCCCGCTGACCGGGCCCGGCGCCGTGACCCACGGCACCGGGCCCGGTCACGTCGGTCACCGCACTGCGCCGCCCCGGGGGCAACCCCCGGACCCCCGGCCGCCGATGTGACCCGCCGCACCGCCCCGGCCCCGGTTAGTCCCCGTGCTGCGCCACCCCGGGGGCAACCCCCGGCCCCCCGGACCCCCGGCCGCCGATGTGACCCGCCGCACCGTCCCGGCACCGGTTAGTCCCCGTGCTGCGCCACCCCGGGGGCAACCCCCGGACCCCCGGCCGCCGATGTGACCCGCCGCACCGTCCCAGCACCGGTTAGTCCCCGTTAACCTGCTCGCATGACCGTGAATCTCGAAGTCGCCGAGGGCGTCGGCACGATCCGTCTCGACCGCCCGCCCATGAACGCGCTGGACGTCGCCACCCAGGACCGGCTCAGGGAGCTGGCCGAGGAGGCGACCCGTCGTGACGACGTACGGGCCGTCGTCATCTACGGCGGCGAGAAGGTGTTCGCGGCGGGCGCGGACATCAAGGAGATGCAGGACATGGACCACACGGCGATGATCCTGCGCGCCCGCGCGTTGCAGGACGCCTTCACGGCGGTGGCCCGGATCCCCAAGCCGGTGGTGGCGGCCGTGACGGGCTACGCGCTGGGCGGCGGCTGCGAGTTGGCGCTGTGCGCGGACTTCCGGATCGCCGCGGACAACGCGAAGCTGGGCCAGCCGGAGATCCTGCTCGGCCTGATCCCCGGCGCGGGCGGCACCCAGCGGCTCGCCCGGCTGGTCGGCCCGTCCAAGGCGAAGGACCTGATCTTCACCGGTCGCATGGTCAAGGCGGACGAGGCGCTGAACCTGGGTCTGGTGGACCGGGTGGTCCCGGCCGGCGAGGTGTACACGCAGGCGCACGCGTGGGCGGCGAAGCTGGCGCAGGGTCCGGCGATCGCGCTGCGCGCGGCGAAGGAGGCGATCGACACCGGTCTGGAGACGGACATCGAGACGGGTCTGGCCGTCGAACGGAACTGGTTCGCGGGCCTGTTCGCCACGGCGGACCGCGAGATCGGCATGCGGAGCTTCATGGAGGAGGGGCCGGGGAAGGCGAAGTTCCTGTGAGACGGGCCGCGTGAAGGTGCGGTTCACCGGATTACGGGAACCTTAAGGCAGCCTTAAGCCTGTCTTGTCCGGGGAGTCGGGGACCCGCTTATCGGCCGGTCGTCGCGGCAGGTGGACGCGGGTTTCCCCCGACCCCGTCCACCTTCGGCGCATACCGCGGGCACCCTTCGGAACAGTGCCCTCCAGGGGGTGCATTCCTTGGGAACCACCCCGGCGATCGCCCCGGACGGCCATGATGGGGGGCATGGCGGGGCTGGAGGACATCGATCAGCCGCGGGGGGACGGTCGCGTGGCCGCGGCACGCTGGTCGCCCGCGGTCGTGGACGAACGGGCGCTCAACGCAGTGGAGTTGTTCGGCGACCCGACCGAGGCGGAGGTCCGGCTGCCGTCCCGTCCCGAGTCCGCCGCCACCGCCCGCCGGCTCGTCCAGGTCATCGTCCTGCGCCGCTGGCAGCTCAGCGCCAGGATGACCGAGGACGCCGTGCTGCTCGCCTCGGAACTCGTCGGCAACGCCGTCCGGCACACCGGCGCGCGGGTCTTCGGCCTCCGGATGCGCCGCCCTCGCGGCCGGATCCGCGTCGAGGTGCGCGACCCCTCCCGCGGACTGCCCTGTCTGATGCCGGTGCAGGAGCTGGACGTCAGCGGCCGGGGCCTGTTCCTCGTCGACAAGCTGGCCGACCGCTGGGGGGTCGATCTGCTGCCCCGGGGCAAGACGACATGGTTCGAGATGAGGGTCGCGGACCACTGACCCCACCGCACCGCCGCCAGGCCGTTCGCATGGTCGAACGTGCAGGTCGTAGGACTTTCGCACGATCACGTTCCGGCCAAAACTCGCTGGGCGATGTCAGTGGCGGTCCGTAGGCTCGCCGGTGATGCCGACGACACGTGCAAGCACCAAGGATCGTTCCTCCGTACGGACGTTGCTCCGCCTGTGGCCCTATGTGCGGCCGGTGCGGGTGCGGTTGTTCACCGCCGCGTTCGTCGCCGTCGTGGCCTCGTGCGCGGGGCTGGTGTTCCCTCTCGTCCTGAAGTGGATGGTGGACGGTCCGGTCGCCGACCAGGACCCGGCCGGGGTCTGGCTGGGCGCGCTGTACCTGCTGCTGCTCGGCATCGCGGAGTCGCTGCTCTTCGGACTGCGGCGGTGGCTGGTGGCCCGGCCGCTGGCGCACGTCGAGGCGGAGATGCGCTCGGGCCTCTACCGGCGCCTCCAGCGGCTGCCGGTGGCCTTCCACGACCGCTGGCCCTCCGGGCAGCTGTTGTCCCGGGCCACCACGGATCTGATGCTGCTGCGGATGTTCCTCGCCTTTCCGCTGACGTTCCTGCTGGTCAACGGGGTGACGATCATCGTCGGCGTGATCATCATGCTGATGCAGGACTGGTCGCTGGGGCTGGTGATCCTCGGGCCCGCGATCCCCGTGATGGTGATGTGCGTGATCTTCGAACGCCGGTACGCGATCGTGGCGCGGCAGGCGCAGGACCAGGTGGGTGATCTGACGACGGTCGTCGAGGAGAGCGTCCTCGGCATCCGCGTCATCAAGGGGTTCGGCCGGCACCGCAGTCAGGCGCGGGCGTTCCGGGAACTGTCGCGGACGCTGCGCGGGACGGAACTGCGCAAGGCGCGGCTGCTGGCGACGATCTGGGCGGTCATCGTGACGCTGCCCGAGGCGGCCATCGGGGCGGCGCTGGTGCTCGGGGCGGTGCAGGTGGCGGACGGGGACCTGTCGGCGGGGACGCTGGTCGCCTTCCTGTCCACGGCGCTGGCCCTGCGGTGGCCTGTGGACTCCATCGGGTTCCTGCTGGCGATGAGCCAGGAGGCGGCGACGGCCACCGAGCGGTACTTCGAGGTGATGGACGCGGAGCCGGAGGAGGCGGGACAGCCCGGAGCCCGCGGCGGACCCGAGCCGGTGACGCGCGGTCCGCAGCACGGCCCGGCGGCGTCACTGCCCGCGGCCGAGGGTGCGGACGGCTTGCTGTTCGACGGAGTCGTGTTCCGGTACCCCGACGCCGAACCGGACGCCGCTCCCACCCTCGTCCGGGTCGATCTGCACGTGCGGGCCGGGGAGTCCATGGCGCTCGTGGGGGCCACCGGAAGCGGGAAGACGACCCTCACCGCACTCGTGCCGCGGCTGTACGAGGTGACGTCCGGGCGGATCCTGCTCGACGGGGAGGAGATCACCGCGATGTCCCGGGAGGAGCTGCGGGCGAAGGTCGCCGTGGCCTTCGAGGAGCCGACGCTGTTCTCCGCGAGCGTCGGGGAGAACGTGCTCATGGGGGCGGACGACGCCGCGGGCGCCCAGGAGCTGGAGCGGGCGCTCGCCGTGTCGCAGGCCGGTTTCGTGCACGCGCTGCCGCAGGGGACGCGGACCCAGGTCGGCGAGCAGGGGCTGAGCCTGTCCGGCGGTCAGCGGCAGCGACTGGCGCTCGCGCGGGCGGTCGTGGGGCGGCCCCGGTTCCTCGTCCTCGACGACCCGCTGTCCGCGCTGGACGTCCACACGGAGGCCGCCGTGGAGGCCGCGCTGCGCCAGGTCCTCGCCGGCACCACCGCGCTGATCGTGGCCCACCGCCCGTCGACCGTGCTGCTCGCCGACCGGGTCGCCCTGCTGTCGGGCGGCCGGATCACCGCTGTGGGCACCCACCACGAACTGCTGCGCACCAACGCCGAGTACGCGCACCTGATGTCCGGCGAGACGAGCGACGTGACGTCGGGCGCGACGGCCGGCGCCCCGTCCCGGGACCAGGAGGACGACCGCCGATGACCGCCCCCACGACCCCCACCCCCTCCCCCACCGCCGAGGACTCCGGGCACGCGCACGAGCCGGCGCCCGCGGGAGTCGACGGCGACCCCTTCGACCGGGACGTCCTGCCCACCCCGCCGGGCGCCACGGCGGCCCTGCTGCGCTCGCTGCTCGCGCCGATGAAGGCGCGCGTCGCCCTCACCACGCTCCTGCTGCTCCTCCAGCAGGCGGCCGTGCAGGCCGGCCCGCTGCTGGTGGCGTACGCCATCGACCGGGCCGTGCCGGCGTTCCGCGACGACGACCACGGGCCGCTCGTCGCCGTGGCCGCCGGATACCTGCTGTGCGCGCTGGCCTCCGGCGGGCTGCAGTACGCGTTCCTGATCGCCTCCGCCCGCGTCAACCAGGACGTGCTGCTGGACCTGCGCGGCCGGATCTTCCGGCACGCGCAGGCGCTGAGCGTCGACTTCCACGAGCGCTACACCTCGGGCCGGCTGATCTCGCGTTCCACCACGGACGTGGAGTCCCTGCGCGAACTGCTCGAGGAGGGGCTCCAGGAACTGATCACGGTCGTCCTGTCCTTCGTCTTCATCTCGGCGATGCTGCTCTGGCTGGACCTGGGGCTGGGGGCCGTGGCGGTGGCGTCCTTCGTGCCGCTGCACTTCCTCGTGCGGATCTACCAGCGGCGCGCGAAGGCGGTGTACCGGGCGCGGTCCACCGCGATCGCGGCCGTGATCGTGAAGTTCGTGGAGACGATGAACGGCATCCGCCCCGTGCGCGCGTTCCGCCGCGAGGACGTCAACGACGCCGAGTTCCGCACGCTGAACCAGGGGCACGAGCGCACCAACGGCGACGCGCTGCTGGAGATGGCCCGGTACGTCGTCGGTTCCCGGCTGGTCGCCAACACCTCCGTCGCGCTGATCGTGCTGTGGGGCGCCTACCGGGTCGCGGACGGCACCCTGGCGCTGGGCGTGCTGGCGGCGGCGGTGCTGTACCTGCGGAGGCTGTACGACCCGATCGACCGGCTCGCCATGTTCCTCAACTCCTACCAGTCGGCGGCGGCCTCGCTGGAGAAGATCGCGGGGCTGCTCGCCCAGACGCCGTCCGTGCCCGAGCCGCCGGCCCCCCGGGAGCTGCCCGCCCGGCAGGGCGGACTCCCCGGCCGGGAGGTCGTGTTCGAGGCGGTCGGCTTCGGCTACCGCACCGGCGGCGAGGTGCTGCCCCGCTTCGATCTGACCCTGCCGGCGGGGCAGACGGTCGCGGTGGTCGGCTCCACCGGCGCCGGCAAGTCCACCCTGGCCAAGCTCCTCGCCCGCTTCTACGATCCCAGCGCCGGCCGGATCCTCCTCGACGGCGTCGACCTGCGCGATCTCGCGGTGCCCGAGCTGCGGCGGGGCGTGGTGATGGTGACGCAGGAGGCGTTCCTGTTCTCCGGCACGGTCGCCGAGAACATCGCGATCGGCCGGCCGGAGGCGAGCCGGGAGGACATCGAGCGGGCGGCGAAGGCCATCGGCGCGCACGAGTTCATCAGCGCGCTGCCCGACGGTTACGACACGGACGTACGCAAGCGGGGTGGCCGCATCTCCGCCGGTCAGCGCCAACTGGTGGCTTTCGCACGGGCGTTGCTCGCCGATCCCGCGGTGCTGATCCTGGACGAGGCGACCAGCTCGCTCGACGTGCCGGGCGAGCGGGCCGTGCAGGCGGCGATGGCGACGGTGCTCAAGGGCCGGACGGCGGTGGTGATCGCGCACCGGCTGTCCACCGTGGAGATCGCCGACCGGGTGCTCGTCATGGAGCACGGGCGGATCGTCGAGGACGGCAGCCCGGCCGAACTCATCGCGGGCACGGGCCGGTTCGCGGATCTGCACCGGGCGTGGCGGGACAGTCTGGCGTGACGCGCGCCGAAGGAGACGTGAGGACCGGCAGGGGGAACGAGTGATCGACGCGTACGAGGACCCGGGCGCACCCGACCGCCGTGGCGGCGCCCGGTACCTGTGGTGGCTGGTGTGCCGCCAGCCGGGGCGGTCGGTGGCCGGCGCGGTGCTGGGCAGCGTCTGGCTGGTGCTGATGGCGTCGGCGCCGTACCTGCTGTCCAAGGCCGTCGACGAGGGGCTGGAGCCGGGCGACACGGCCGCGCTGGCCGGCTGGACGGCCGCCCTGTTCGTGGTCGGCGCGGGCAACGCCTGGGTGAGCATCATGCGGCACCGCACGATGACGCGGGTGCGCATGGACGCCAACTTCCGCACGGTGAAAGTGGTCGTGGGGCAGGCGGTGCGGCTGGGCGCCGCGCTGCCGCGCCGGGTCGGCGCCGGGGAGGTCGTCACGGTCGGGGTGGGCGACGTGGGCACCATCTCCTCGTCGCTGACGGTGATCGGGCCGGGCGTGGGCTCGCTCGTGGTGTACGTCGTCGTCGCCGGGCTGCTGCTGTCCGTCTCGCCGCTGCTCGCGGGGGTGGTGCTGCTGGGGATGCCGGTGGTGGCGGTGCTGGTCGGGCCGTTGATGGCGCGGTTGCAGGGCGCGGAGAGCGAGTACCGGGAGCGGCAGGGCGTGCTCACCGCCCGGATCGGCGACCTCGCGGGCGGGTTGCGCGTGCTCAACGGGCTGGGCGGCAAGCAGTTGTTCGCGGACGCCTTCGCCCGTGACTCGCAGCGGCTGCGCGCCCAGGGGTACCGGGTCGGCTCGGTCACCAGCTGGATGCAGGCGCTGGGCATGGGGCTGCCGACGGTGTTCCTCGCGGTGGTGACCTGGCTGGCGGCCCGGCTGGCCGCCCAAGGGGAGCTCACGGTCGGCGAGTTGGTGTCGGTGTACGGCTATGTCGCCGTACTGGTGGGCCCGGTGGCGTTCCTCGTCGAGATGGGCTACGAGCTCAGCCGGGGCGTGGTGGCCGCCCGCCGGGTCGTACGGCTGCTGCGGCTGGAGCCCGAGCCGGACACCGGGACCGCCGAAGCGCCCGCCGAGCCGTCGGCGCTGGAGGACCCCGCGTCGGGGGTGCGGGTGGCGCCGGGCCGGCTGACCGCGCTGGCCGGCGCCCGGCCCGCCGACGCCGCCGAGGTCGTCGACCGGCTGGGCCGGTACGCGCCGTCGGACGTCACCTGGGGCGGCGTCCGGCTGGACGCGGTCGCCCTGACGCAGGTCAGGGCGCGGATCCTGGTCGCCGACAACGAGGCCGACCTGTTCGCGGGCAGCCTGCGCGAGGTGGTGGGCGGCCGGCGGGAACGCTCCCCCGAGGAGGAGCGGCGGGCGGTGCGGGCGGCGGCCGCCGAGGACGTCGTGCAGGGGCTGCCGGAGGGGCTCGACTCGCCCGTGGCGGCGCAGGGGCGCAGTCTCTCCGGCGGTCAGCGGCAGCGTGTCCGGCTGGTGCGGGCGCTGCTCGCCGACCCGGAGGTGCTGCTCGCCGTCGAGCCGACGTCGGCGCTGGACGCGCACACGGAGGCCGCGATCGCCGGACGTCTGCGCGCGGCGCGGGCCGGCCGCACGACCGTCGTCACCAGCACCTCCCCGCTGCTGCTGGACCACGCCGACACCGTCCACTACCTGGTGGACGGCAAGGTGGCGGCGAGCGGCCCGCACCGCAGGCTGCTGGAGACGGAGCCGGGCTACCGGGCGCTGGTGGCGCGAGACCCGGACGACGACGAGGACGACGGGGGCGCCCCGCGCGAAGTGAGGGCGCGGGGTGCGCAGTCCGCACCGGGCGCTGAAGGTACCGAAGGTGTCGAGGAGGTTCTGCGGTGACGGCGGGCGGCGGGAGCGTGGCGGCGGACGACGTGCGGGGCACGGGGCGCCTGCCCGTCGCCGGACCGGACGAGGTGCGGCGGGCCGCGGGGCGGCTGGTGCGGGCGGACGGGCGGGCCTTCGCCGTCGTCCTGGCACTGAACTTGCTCGCCGCCGCGGCCGGTCTGGCCGGTCCCTGGCTGCTGGGCCGGATCGTCGACGCGGTGCGGGAGGGCGGCGGGGTCGGCGCGGTGGACCGGCTGGCGGCGGCCATCCTGGTGTGCGCGCTGGCCCAGCTGCTGCTGGCGCGCTGGGCCCGGTACGCGGGGCACCGCTTCGGGGAGCGCACGCTCGCCCGGGTGCGTGAGGAGTTCGTCGACCGGGCGCTGTCGCTGCCGGCGTCGGTCGTGGAGCGGGCCGGGGCCGGCGATCTGACCATGCGCGGCACCGCCGACGTGGCCGCGGTGGGCGCCACCCTGCGCGACGCCGGCCCCGAGCTGCTGGTCTCCTCGGTGCAGGCGCTGTTCCTGATCGGCGCGGTGTTCCTGATCGACCCGCTGCTCGGCGCGGTCGGAGTGCTGGGGCTCACGCCGATCCTGGTCGTGCTGCGCTGGTATCTGCGGCGGGCGCGGGCCGGTTATCTGGCCGAGGGCGCGGCCACCTCCGAGGTCGCCGAAATCCTCGCCGCGACGGCGACGGGGGCCCGTACGGTCGAGGCGTTCCGGCTGCGGGAGCGTCGGGTCGCGGCCAGCCGGGAGGCGCTGGAGACCTCGCGGCGGGCCCGCTTCCACACCCTGTACCTGCGGTCGGTGTTCTTCCCGGTGATCGAGGTGTCGTACTCGCTGCCGGTGGCGGGCGTCCTGCTGCTGGGCGGGGCGCTGCACGCGCGGGGCGCGGTGAGCCTGGGGGCGGTGGTGGCGGCGGCGCTGTATCTGCGCCAGTTCACCGGGCCGCTGGACGAGATCCTGATGCGGGTGGACCAACTCCAGGGCAGCGGGGCCTCGTTCGCCCGTGTGGAGGGGCTGGGCGAGGCGTCGCGGCCGGCGGGGGCGGCCGGCGGCGCGTCGGACTCGGTTCCGGTTCGCGTTCCGGCGGACGACCTGATCGAGGTGAGGGACGTGCGGTTCGCCTACGAGCGGGGCGGCGAGGTGCTGCGCGGGGTCGACCTGACGGTGCGGCCGGGCGAGCGGCTCGCGGTCGTCGGCCCGTCCGGCGCGGGGAAGTCCACGCTGAGCCGGCTGATCGCGGGGGTGGACGCGCCCACGGCCGGCTCGGTGACGGTGGGCGGGGTGCCGGTCTCGGAGCTGGCGCCGGAGGCGCTGCGCCGGCAGGTCGTTCTGGTCACCCAGGAGCACCATGTGTTCATCGGCACGGTTCGCGACAATCTGCTGATCGCCGAACCGGCCGCGACCGACGAGCAGTTGTGGGCGGCGCTGACGGCCGTCGGAGCCGAGGGCTGGGTGCGGGAGCTGCCCGGCGGCCTCGATGCGGAGCTGGGCGCGGACCGGGGCCGTACGGACGGCTCTCAGGCTCAGCAACTAGCCCTGGCGCGCGTGGTGCTGGCGGATCCGCACACGCTGATCCTGGACGAGGCGACAGCCCTGCTGGACCCGACGACCGCGCGGCACACCGAGCGCGCCCTGGCCGCGGTCCTGCGCGGCCGGACGGTCATCGCGATCGCCCACCGGCTGCACACCGCGCACGACGCGGACCGGGTGGCCGTGATGGAGGACGGGCGGCTCGCCGAACTCGGCACGCACGAGGAGCTGGTGGCGGCCGGGGGCCCGTACGCGGCGCTGTGGGGGACGTGGCACGGGGAGCCGAGGAACCGACGGCCTTGAGGCGGGAGTTCAAGGCCGGGTCCGGGCGACTCATCCGTATATCGAACATGAACTCCCGGTCAACGAACCGTTTCCGGCCAACTTTCTGACGCGCTCCTGACAGACAGCGCTGCCACCTGCCACTCTTCCCCCTGCTACTGCACAGCAACCCCACAGCACCACCCCGTTCTGCGTACCGCCCCAAGACGTCTAAGTCGTGCCCGGACGGCCGATCCGTCGTCCGGTCTCCCCTGGCCGCGTGATCCGCGGCCGCGCAGAAGGAGTCAGTGTGAGCAGCAGTTCTCGCAGACGCACCCCCCACACCCCGTACCGCAGAGCCACGGCCGCCGCGCTCGTCGGCGTGGCCGCGCTCCTCGCCACCGCCGTGCAGTCCGGCGCGGCGACCGCCGCCCCGACCCAGGCCCCGAAGGCGGCCGGCCAGGCGGCCCCGGGCGCGGAGTCGGTCCGGCTCTCCCCCGCCCAGCGTGCCGCGCTGATACGCGACGCGAACGCCGACAAGGCGCAGACCGCCAAGGAGCTGGGCCTGGGCGCCAAGGAGGCGCTGGTCGTCCGTGACGTCGTCAAGGACGGCAACGGCACGGTCCACACCCGCTACGAGCGCACCTACGAGGGCCTGCCCGTCCTCGGCGGCGACCTGGTCGTCGAGAGCACCCCGGCCGGCGCCACCGAGGGCGTCGTCAAGGCCACCCGCGCGGCCATCACGCCGGCGACCACCACGGCCAAGCTGCCCGCCGCGAAGGCCGAGGCGCAGGCGCTGGCGGCGGCCAAGGCGGAGTCCGCGAAGAACCCCGGCGTCAACCGTGAGCCCCGCAAGGTGATCTGGGCGGCGAACGGCAAGCCGACGGTGGCGTACGAGACGGTCGTCGGAGGGTTCCAGCACGACGGCACCCCGCAGGAGCTGCACGTCGTCACGGACGCCACGACGGGCGCGAAGCTGTACGAGTGGGAGGCGATCGAGACCGGCGTCGGCAACACGGTGTACAGCGGTCAGGTCACGCTCACCACCACGCAGTCCGGGTCGACGTACAACCTGACCGACGGAGCGCGCGGCGGCCACAAGACCTACAACCTCAACCGCGGCACCTCCGGCACCGGCACGCTGTTCTCGGGCCCCGACGACGTGTGGGGCAACGGCAGCGCCTCGAACCTGGAGTCGGCCGGCGCGGACGCCCACTACGGCGCGCAGCTGACGTGGGACTACTACAAGAACGTGCACGGCCGTTCGGGCATCCGCGGCGACGGCGTCGGCGCGTACTCCCGCGTCCACTACGGCAGCAACTACGTCAACGCGTTCTGGTCGGACGACTGCTTCTGCATGACGTACGGCGACGGCTCCGGCAACGCCAACCCGCTGACGGCGATCGACGTGGCCGCGCACGAGATGACGCACGGGCTCACGTCCAACACGGCGGGCCTCCGGTACTCCGGCGAGTCCGGCGGCCTGAACGAGGCGACGTCCGACATCTTCGGATCGACCGTCGAGTTCTACGCCAACAACTCCTCCGACGTCGGTGACTACCTCATCGGCGAGGAGATCAACATCAACGGCGACGGCACGCCGCTGCGTTACATGGACAAGCCGAGCAAGGACGGCTCGTCCAAGGACAGCTGGTACTCCGGGCTCGGCGGGATCGACGTGCACTACTCGTCCGGTCCGGCGAACCACTTCTTCTACCTGCTGTCCGAGGGCAGCGGCGCGAAGACGATCAACGGCGTGTCCTACAACTCGCCCACGTCGGACGGGCTCCCGGTCACCGGCATCGGCCGCGACAAGGCGGAGAAGATCTGGTTCCGCGCACTGACGACCAAGTTCGTCTCGAACACCAACTACGCGGGCGCCCGCACCGGGACCCTCGCGGCGGCCGGTGAGCTGTACGGCACCACCTCCGCCGAGTACACGGCGGTGGCGAACGCCTGGGCCGCGATCGCGGTCGGTTCGCGTCCCGGCGGCGGTGGCGGTGGCGGCACCTCCTTCGAGAACACGGCCGACGTGTCGATTCCGGACAACGGCGCGGCCGTCGAGTCGGCGGTCACCGTCTCGGGCCGCACGGGCAACGCCCCGTCCAACCTCGCGGTGGCCGTGGACATCGTCCACACCTACATCGGCGACCTCCAGGTGCAGCTGATCGCCCCGGACGGCACGGCGTACACGCTGAAGGCGTACGGCACCGGCGGCAGCTCGGACAACATCAACACCACGTACACCGTGAACGCGTCCTCCGAGGTCGCCAACGGTGTCTGGAAGCTGAGGGTCCAGGACAACGCCGCGCAGGACACCGGCTACATCAACAGCTGGAAGCTGACCTTCCCGTAGGCCGCTGCCAGGAGGCCTCATAACAGCGTCAATTGAGGCTCACCCCCCACATACAGGGCGCCGTCCCGGAGGTTCGACTCCCCGGGGCGGCGCCCTCTTTTGCCTCTCGATTGCCTTCGTCCTGTTGGCCCTTTACGTGGGTCGACTCGCTTTACACAGCGGCAACATTCATCGGTTGGTCGTTTTCCGGCCAACATCACCACACCCTCATGACATGTACGCGACTTGATGCCAATCTTCCTCTCACCTGCCGCACAACTTCACCGCAGCACCGGCCGGCCTCCCCACGCCGACCGGGTAGCCCCCACATCCAAGG
Source organism: Streptomyces sp. NPDC101166 (assembly GCF_044768125.1). Taxonomy (NCBI): domain Bacteria; kingdom Bacillati; phylum Actinomycetota; class Actinomycetes; order Kitasatosporales; family Streptomycetaceae; genus Streptomyces; species Streptomyces sp. NPDC101166. The sequence continues at coordinate 7,538 of NZ_JBIWPF010000008.1, read as the reverse complement.
AGCTTGTGTGACCTCCCTCTACGCGCGTCACAAGCGCACCTCTCTGGCCATCGCCACCGCCGTCGCGGCCGGAGCCCTCGTCACCACCGGCCTGACCGCCGGCACCGCCGCCGCGCAGTCGCCGGCGGAATCGACGAGCGCCAAGCCGCTCGCCGTGCCCACCGCGCTGGCCCCCGCCGCGCGCACCGCGCTCATCCAGGACAAGCAGGCCGAGGCGCCCGCGACCGCACAGGAGATCGGCCTGGGCGCGCAGGAGAAGCTGGTCGTCCGTGACGTCGTCAAGGACGCCGACGGCACCGTCCACACCCGTTACGAGCGCACCTACGCGGGCCTGCCGGTCCTCGGCGGCGACCTGGTCGTCCACGAGTCGGCCGCCGGCGTCGAGCAGGGCGTCAGCAAGGCGACGAACGCCGCCATCAAGGTCGCCTCGACCAGCGCGGCGCTGCCGGCGGCGAAGGCGGAGTCGCAGGCGCTGTCCCTGGCCAAGGCCGCGGGCTCGCAGGACACCGACGCCTCCCGCGCCCCCCGCAAGGTGGTCTGGGCCGGCAACGGCAGCAAGCCGACCCTCGCCTACGAGACGGTCGTCGGCGGCCTCCAGGACGACGGCACCCCGAACGAGCTGCACGTCATCACCGACGCGGCCACCGGCGCGAAGCTCTACGAGTACCAGGGCATCGAGACCGGCACGGGCAAGAGCCTCTACTCCGGCACGGTCACCCTCGGCACGTCCCTGTCGGGTTCCACGTACCAGCTGAACGACACCGGTCGCGGCGGCCACAAGACGTACAACAAGGCCCGCAGCACCACCAGTTCGGCGGGCACGCTGTTCACGGACGCGGACGACACCTGGGGCACCGGCGCGGCCTCCAGCTCCTCCACGGACCAGACGGCGGCGGTGGACGCGGCCTACGGCGCCCAGACCACCTGGGACTTCTACAAGAACACCTTCGGCCGCAACGGCATCAAGAACAACGGTGTCGCCGCGTACTCCCGCGTCCACTACGGCAACGCGTACGTCAACGCCTTCTGGGACGACAGCTGCTTCTGCATGACCTACGGCGACGGCTCGGGCAACACCAAGCCGCTCACCTCGCTGGACGTGGCCGGCCACGAGATGACCCACGGCGTCACCTCGAACACGGCGGGCCTGAACTACTCCGGTGAGTCCGGCGGTCTCAACGAGGCCACCTCCGACATCTTCGGCACCGCGGTGGAGTTCTACGCCGCGAACACCAAGGACGTCGGCGACTACCTCATCGGCGAGAAGATCAACATCAACGGCAACGGCACGCCGCTGCGCTACATGGACCAGCCGAGCAAGGACGGCGCGTCGGCCAACTACTGGTCGTCGTCGCTGAAGAACCTGGACGTGCACTACTCGTCCGGCCCGGCGAACCACTTCTTCTACCTGCTGTCCGAGGGCAGCGGCGCGAAGACGATCAACGGCGTGTCCTACAACTCGCCGACCTCCAACGGCTCGACGATCACCGGCATCGGTCGCGCCAAGGCGGTCCAGATCTGGTACAAGGCCCTGACCTCGTACATGACCTCGACCACCAACTACGCGGGCGCCCGCACGGCGACCCTGAACGCGGCCTCGGCGCTGTACGGCTCCACCAGCACCGAGTACAAGACGGTGGCGGCGGCCTGGTCGGCGGTCAACGTCGGCTGATCTGACGCAAGTCGACTGAGGGCGGCACCCGGGAGCTGGACGTACCGGGTGCCGCCCTTAGTCTTGGGTCCCATGTCTGCTGGGGAGTTCACGTACGACGACGTCGGCGCGACGCGCGAGCGTCCGGGGCACTGCCCGCCGGGGTTCCACGCCCTGCACGTGCGCACCCGCCTCGGCGAGGGCGAGGCCGTCTTCCGCCGCGCCGCCGAGGCGGTCCTCAGCTGGGAGATGCACCGCGCGCTGGGCGTCGGCGTCACGGCCACCGCCGACCGCGCGGCCCCCGACGTGGACGTCACCGTCACCCTGGCCGGCATGATCAAGGCGCCCTGCCGCGTCGTGTGGACGCTGGAGGAACGCCGCCGGGCCGGCTGGGCCTACGGCACCCTCCCCGGCCACCCGGAGTCGGGCGAGGAGTCCTTCGTCGTGGACCGCACGGGCGACGGCACCGTATGGCTCACCGTCTCGGCGTTCAGCCGCCCCGCCAAGTGGTACGCCCGTGCGGGCGGCCCGGCGACCCGCGGCCTGCAGCAGGCGTACGCCCGCAGATGCGGGGCGGTACTGCGGGACCTGGCGGCGGGGCCGGACACGGAGTAGCGAGGGTCCGCCGGCGGACACGTACCGCCGCTCACGGCACACGTGGCGGCACGTCAGGTACGGGACACCACTCCGCATCCCCTCTCGCGGCCGTCGGCGATGTCCTTGCTGCGGTCGTAGGGGTCCACCGTCGGTCCGGTCGGGGCCGGTCCGGTGGGCCCGCCGGTCGGGAAGTTGGGATGCAGGAAGCCGTCGTGGATGTCACAGGCGGTGTTGCCGATGTCCAGCCGGTAGTTCCGGACGGAGATCTTCCCCGGCGTGGCGAGGTACTTCGCGGGATCGGGCAGCTGGACGTCCAGCACGCGACGGACGATGGCGCGGGACACCTCGGTGGCGCCCTTCTCAACTCGCATCAGGGGATAGACGAAGGTGTAGTCGGCGTGCACGGCGACGGAGGCGCCCTCGCCCGCCGTGAACGTCATCCGTCCCCGGGTCTTGACCACATCACCGGCGAGGCGCAGTTCGCGGGGATCGAAGCGGCTGAACATCGTCAGCGGGTCGTGTTCCTTGTCCGATCTGCTCAGCGCGGTGTTCAGCCGGGTGTGCAGGTCTTTCTGCTGCGGATCGATCACGTCGAGGGCGGTCTCCGGGCGTCCGCCCCTCAGGGTGACCGGGTCGAGGTTCGCGTCGACCAGGAGCTTCTTGGTCTGCCGCAGCGCCTGCTCCACCTGGGCCTTGGACCACGTGCCGACCGCGGTCGCCTCGGGCAGGACGATGCCCGCCTCTCCGTCGGCCCAGCGCTGCGCGGGGGATCCCGCGAACGGCCGGTCGACCGTGGGCCGGTCGGGGCCGGCCTCGCCGGGCGCGCCGGTCGGGGCCGCGGTCTCCGCCGGCAGGGGCGACGCGGAGAAGGCCTCCGGCTCGCCGCCGAAGAGGTCGCCGGGCAGCAGCGAGGGCCGCATCGCCACGACGGCCAGCGCGATCACGACGGGCACCGCGACGTACGCCCACGTCCTGCGCTTGCGCTCCGCCCTGGCTTCCGTCTCCCTCGTGACCGGTCCGGTGCGCCAGCCCGCGGGGACTTCGCCTCGTGCGTCCTGCTGCCGCAGGCGCTCCGTGACCATACGGGCCCGCGCCGACGGCTCCTTGCGGACGGAGGCGTCCGGCCCCCGCTCGCTCTCCTCGAGAAAGGCCCGCAGCTCCTCATCGGATATGGACGAACCGCTTCCAGAATCATCTTCGGGAGATCTACCCACCACTCCGACGCACGCCTTCCCCGAGTTCGAATGGTTGTTCCTCAACCAGGCGAGATTACTGGGTGGTTGGCGCGGATCGTGCGCGGAACGGGCCGTGCCGGGCGGGCATCCGGCACGGCCGCGTCGAGCACAAGGGGCCCGAGGTGCCCCGTCAGCGCATCAGAACGCCCGCACCCTCCCCCGCGTCCTCCAACGGCGTTGCCATCAGGCCCAGTTCGGCGGTGGTCGCCAGGAGGGGGTGGGTGGGCAGGACGCGGACCGTGTAGCCGTAGGGGCCGGTGCGGTCCAGGGAGAGGGGGCCCTCGTAGGTCCAGCGGTTGCCGGTATCGGGGGCTCCGGCCGGTTTCAGGGGAACCGTCGTCGCGTCCGTGATGCGGTCCTCCTCGTCGACGCGGCCCGAGACCGCCTGCACCTCGACGTCGTCGGGGGTGAGGTCGCCGAGGCTCAGGCGGACGCGAAGGGCGAGAGTGGTGCCCAGTTCGGCGGTGGGGGTGGCCACGGAGGTCTCGACGTGGTCGACGGTCACGCCCTGCCAGGCGGCGCGCACCCGCGCCTTCCAGGCGGCCAGGTCGCGGGCCGCGTCCGGGGTCAGGGCGCGGTGGGCCCGAGCGGCCGGCGCGTAGAGGCGGTCGACGTACTCGCGGACCATCCGGCCGGCCAGCACCTTCGGGCCGAGCAGGGTGAGGGTCTGGCGGACCATCTCGATCCAGCGGTCGGGCAGCCCCTGCCGCCCACGCTCGTAGAAGCGGGGCGTCACCCGCTGCTCCAGCAGGTCGTAGAGAGCCGCCGCCTCCACCGCGTCACGGTGGTCGGGGTCGGTGCCGACGCCGTCCGCCGTGGGGATCGCCCAGCCGAAGTCGGGCTGGAACCACTCGTCCCACCAGCCGTCCAGGACGGAGAGGTTCAGACAGCCGTTCAGCGCGGCCTTCATCCCGGACGTGCCGCAGGCCTCCAGGGGGCGCAGGGGGTTGTTCAGCCAGATGTCGCAGCCGGGGTACAGCTTCTGCGCCATCGCCATGCCGTAGTCGGGGAGGAAGACGATGCGGTGGCGGACTCGCGGGTCGTCGGCGAACCGGACGAGTTCCTGGACGAGCCGCTTCCCGCCGTCGTCGGCGGGGTGCGCCTTGCCGGCGACCACGATCTGCACCGGGCGCTCCGGGTGCAGCAGCAGGTCGCGCAACCGGTCCCGGTCGCGCAGCATCAGCGTCAGCCGCTTGTACGACGGGACGCGGCGCGCGAACCCGATGGTGAGGACGTCCGGGTCGAGCACCCCGTCGATCCAGCCCAGCTCCGCCGTCCCCGCGCCCCGCTGCCGCCAGGAGGCCCGCAGCCGCGCCCGTACCTCCTGGACGAGCTGCTCGCGCAGGTCGCGCCGGAGGTCCCAGACGTCCTGGTCGGGAATGTCGGCGACGGAGTCCCACCGTTCGGAGCCGCCGACGCTGAGCGCGTCCTCGGTGCGCTGCACGCCGATCTGCCGGGCGCCGAGCCGCAGCACCTCCGGGGCCACCCAGGTCGGGGCGTGCACGCCGTTGGTGACGGAGGTGATCGGCACCTCGTCGGCGTCGAACCCGGGCCACAGACCGGCGAACATCTCCCGGCTGACCTGGCCGTGCAGCAGCGAGACGCCGTTGGCGCGCTGGGCCAGGCGCAGGCCCATCACGGCCATGTTGAACAGGTTCGCCTCGCCGCCGGGGTAGGTCTCCCTGCCCAGGCCCAGGACGCGGCCGACGTCCAGGCCGGGGAGCTCCGCGTGCGGGCCGAAGTGCCGGGCGACGAGATCGCGGTCGAAGCGGTCGATGCCGGCGGGGACCGGCGTGTGGGTGGTGAAGACGGTGCCGGCGCGGACCGCCTCCAGGCCCGAGTCGAAGTCGAGCCCCTCGGCGCACAGCTCGGCGATCCGCTCCAGGCCGAGGAAGCCGGCGTGCCCCTCGTTGGTGTGGAAGACCTCGGGTTCGGCGTGGCCGGTGAGCCGGCAGTACGTGCGCACCGCCCGGACACCTCCTATGCCGAGCAGCATCTCCTGGAGCAGCCGGTGCTCGCTGCCGCCGCCGTAGAGCCGGTCGGTCACCCCGCGTTCGCCGAGGTCGTTCTCCTCGACGTCGGAGTCGAGCATGAGCAGCGGGACGCGGCCGACCTGGGCCAGCCAGATCCGTGCGCGCAGCTGCCGGCCGCCGGGCAGGGCGATGGCCACGTGCGCGGGGGTGCCGTCCGGCTCCTTGAGCAGGGTCACCGGCAGTTCGTTGGGGTCGAGGACGGGATAGTGCTCCTGCTGCCAGCCGTCCCGGGACAGGGTCTGGCGGAAGTAGCCGTGGCGGTAGAGCAGCCCGACGCCGATCAGGGGTACGCCCAGGTCGCTGGCGGCCTTGAGATGGTCGCCGGCGAGGATGCCGAGGCCGCCGGAGTACTGGGGCAGGGCGGCGGTGATCCCGAACTCGGGTGAGAAGTAGGCGATGGCGGCGGGGAGCCCGGAGGGCTGGGTCTGGTACCAGCGGTCGCCGGTCGCGTAGTCGTGGAGGTCGTCGGCGGCGGCGGTCAGCCGGCGCAGGAAGCGGCGGTCGCCGGCCAGCTCGGCGAGGCGCGCGGGGCGCAGGCCGCCCAGCAGCCGTACCGGGTCGCCGCCGCAGGACGACCAGCGCTCGGGGTCGACGGACTGGAACAGGTCACGGGTTTCCGCGTGCCATGACCAGCGCAGATTGCGGGCCAGGTCGCTCAGCGGCCGGAGGGGTTCGGGCAGAAGGGGTCGGACGGTGAATCGACGGATCGCCTTCACATTCCACCTCGGCGTGCGGTTGAAGGAGGCGCACGGCAGTGTGCGTCCACGTCTTCTGAAACGTTACCGGTGCGGGTGTGGCCGCCGCTGAGGGCAGGCCGAGCGGGGTCCTGGGGCCTGCGGGGGCACGACGCGCTCTCCCCGCCGGGCCGGGACACGCCCCGTTCTGGCCGGTTTCACCCCCGTGGGCCACCTTGTCGCCCTCCACGGGGCACGAGAGGCTGCCCAGTGGCGCACACGGCACGGTTGTCGTATGCCGGTTCGAAAGGGGAAACACGGCCGGACTTATGTGTGGACATACGCGCGAGTAGTTAACAAAGTGCCGGATTGTTCACCCGAACAGGGTGGGAAGGCTCCTCCGGTACGAGACCGAGCACGACCCGAGCGGAACCCCGGGACATCCGGTCAGCTGTACGACCGGGCCGTTTCCGGGTACCAGTACATCTTCGGCACCCCCACAGCAGGACCCACCTCCCCACAGCCATCCGCCCACCCCTCGTTGATGCGGACAGGAGCGGTCATGCCCGCCAGGCACCATTCGTCAGCACCCCCGACACCCCCACGCGCCAAGGGCTCCGCGAAGGATCCCGCGCCGGCTCCCGGGGCCCGCCCCGCCGACGCCGGACCGCCCGCCCCGGAGCGGCCCTCCGCCCCCGCCGCGACCGCCGTGGGGCGCATCCCCGTCCTCGACGTCCGCCCGATGGTCCAGCACGGGCGCCGGCCGGCCAAGGCGGTCGCCGGGGAGACGTTCCAGGTCTCGGCCACCGTGTTCCGCGAGGGCCATGACGCCGTCGCCGCGAACGTGGTCCTGCGCGATCCCGACGGGCGCCCCGGCCCCTGGACGCCGATGCGCGAGCTGGCCCCCGGCACGGACCGCTGGGGCGCCGACGTCACCCCGGACGCGCCGGGCCGCTGGTCCTACACGGTGGAGGCGTGGAGCGACCCGGTCGCCACCTGGCGGCACCACGCGGAGATCAAGATCCCGGCGGGCATCGACACCGACCTCGTCCTGGAGGAGGGCGTCCGCCTCTACGAGCGGGCCGCCGCCCAGGCGCCGGAGGGCGGGCGGGACGTCCTGCTCGCCGCGGTCGAGGCCCTGCGCGACGAGGACCGCCCGGCCGCCTCCCGGCTCGCGGGGGCCCTGGCCCCGGAGGTGGACGCCGTCCTGGCCCGTCATCCCCTGCGGGAGCTGGTCACCGCGTCGGAGACCCTGCCGCTGCTGGTGGAGCGTGAGCGGGCGTTGTACGGGTCGTGGTACGAGTTCTTCCCGCGGTCGGAGGGGACGGCCGAGCGGCCGCACGGGACG